>JBEIGI010000040.1:0-46176 GCA_040381975.1 Pirellula sp. | reverse complement strand
GTTGAATTGCTAGTCGTCATGGCGATTCTTGGCGTCCTTGTTGGTCTCCTGCTTCCAGCCGTTCAGTCGGCGCGCGAGGCGGCGAGGCGGATGCAGTGCCAAAACAATCTGAGGCAAATCGGTTTGGCGTTGCATGCGTATGAGTCTGCGCACAAGTGGTTG
Organism: Pirellula sp.; assembly: GCA_040381975.1. Classification (GTDB taxonomy): domain Bacteria; phylum Planctomycetota; class Planctomycetia; order Pirellulales; family Pirellulaceae; genus JBKCUI01. Next base: position 46,014 of record JBEIGI010000040.1, on the reverse strand, counting down.
CCGCCGAGCATGATTTGGGACGGCAAAGGTGAGTCGCAAGGAGGAGGGATTCTGCCGATAGGTACCATCGATCATGTGGCGCTCGGGACAGATCCGTCTTTGGATCGATTAAAAGTGAACTGGGCGATTATGTTGTTGCCGTATCTTGAACAGCAGAGTCTGTACAACTCCTTTCGCCAGGATCACACGATCGACCATGTGGTCAACAAACCCTTCCGTACCGTGGCGATCTCCACGCTGAAATGCCCAAGCGACGGGTTCAATGACGTTCCCTTCGAACGCGCGGCATTATCTGGGACGAACGGACATACCTACGCTCGCGGAAACTACGGCTTCAATATGGGAGTCAATCGGGCTTGTATCAGTACAGCAGGCAATTGCCCGCTTGGTTTCGAAGCCGACACCAACGATTTGCAACGTACCGCGAGCAAGGTATGGGGGAGCGGTATCGGGGGGTTCAATGTCTCGTTTCGCCTGAGTGCGTTTCCGAGCGGGCTTTCGAACATCGTTGCGATCGACGAAATCCGCGCCGGCATCTCGCCGATCGATTCCAGAGGGGTTTGGGGACTTGGGATGGCAGGTTCGAGCATCACTGCCGCGCACCCGGGCGGGCCCAATTCCTACGATGTCGGCGATGGCATTACGGCGTGTGGAATGTTGACCCTCACGATCAGCGAATCGAAACTGAAAAGAATGGGGATGCCGTGCATCCTTTCCCCGATCCAAAGCAACTTTGCCGCGACCGCTCGCAGTCAACACCCAGGACTTGTGAATATCTTGAGGTTGGACGGTTCCGTGGATACGATCGCAGACCAAGTCGAATCGATCGTGTGGCTGTCACTCCACTCCCGCGATCCAGATCTTGCTCGGCAATTGCCCTAGCCCCTTGTCAATCGCTAGTCGTGGCTTAGCAACTCATTTGCCATCAATACAGGGTCTTTCCCTTGGTGAATCTATTTTTTTGCAGGCTCCGGAGTTTGCACTAATATCGTGATCGGCTGACTCGGAAGTGCTGCGATCCGGCGCTGCAGAACATTCTGGAAAAAAGCGTTCGAGAACTCGGCGAGCCGCTTCGCGGCTAGAGAGTAGATTTGAGAGAGTTGAAAGTAGACCATGTGATTGTCCATTAGCGTTCATCAGCGTCCATTAGCGGTTTGATTTCTTCAACCGCTGATAAACGCTGATATCTGAGCCCGACTAAGCCACTTGGGCCAAGTTATCCATCACCGTCGAGCGTAGCGATGGTGGCATTGTCGACGCTGAAATCATTCGTCCACGCTCGTGGATTCTAAGTAACTGCATCTGCGCAGGGCGCATGCTACCATTCAATCTTCCTGAACTGGAAGTCTCTGGGCTAGCGTTAGTCACTGCCATCGACGACTGTCCTCCGATCGCAGGTGGCGAAGGCTCATAGTAGCAGGCACATTCCATGTGCCGTCCGCAGTATTTAATCAAGTGCACATCGTACCCTGGCTGACGGCACAGCGGAGTGTGCCTACTACCTTGTGCTCGGTGCCGACGGCACTGTGGAAACCATCACTGGCACAACGATCCACCCGATCTGATCAGTGGATCGGCAATCATGGGTGCCACTAGCTGAGCTAACCCAAGGCGAGAGACTATGCTGCGATACTGAATCTTTCGGATTGGGTTTTCCCTCTAGCCTCCCGCCTAAAGCCTCTGGCCTGGTCTTGTCCGTTAAGCTTTCGCGAGTCTCCCAGCCGGTCTACAATATCGAAGTCCACGGCGAGCACGTCTACCAAGTCGGCGAGCTGGGTCTGGTAGTGCATAATGCTACGCCAGCTCGATGTGCTATGATCGCAGAGTACGGCGAAGAGGCCATGAGAGGGTGGCAGGCTGCTCACATCATTTCTAAGAACGGTTGGAGTTGGGCACCTAAGCAACTGGGAGAAATTATCAGAGTTGAGAAGGCTGGCCTCATCGATGGCGTAGCAAATCTATTCGCCTCGACGCCCGGGCATGCCGGTACTCATACGAAAGAGTTCGTCAAAGATTTGATTAAAGTTATTAGAAAACGGTACACAGACGAGAGCATGATCGAAGGGAATAACATCCTTTGGAGCCGAATCAAGTCTGGAAAGTACTGATGCAGACGCCAGCGCCCAGCGACGATAACTCGATCGCTGGGCGTTTTTCGTTTCTATCCCGGTTTTCGACGGATTCCAGCGCATTTCGCGTTTCGTCGGCCCACACTGCCGCGTTCTCTTTTCGTGGCCCCCAGAGTAAACACGGAGCTCTCGTTCTCTACACGAGTGAAAAAGCCACAAAACCTTTAGCATTCGGTTGCTTTCCAACGGACTTCTCGCGTAGATTGTTCAAAAATCAAATAACTGAAATACTTAGGGAAGGTCGATGTTTATGATTGATCCAATTGAAAGGGACAAAGCGATCCAAGCACGTTCGATGACGCCGGCGGCTCGATTTCACATGGGGTTTGAGTTGTTCGAAGTGGTTCGGAATCGAATGCTCGCCGGAATTAGAGCCAGGTCGCCTGAATTGTCTAACGACGAGGTAGAAATCGAATTTCGACGAATTTTGAAGCTGCAACGTCAACAGCAGGAAAAGAACATCTATCGTACCGTCGATTCTATGGAGCAGATGTGAATAGCGAACAAGCGGTGGCCCAAGTAATTTCTTGTTTGGAGGAACTGGGGATCGAGTATATGCTTGTAGGAGCGCTGTCGTGCAATGTCTATGGCGTTCCAAGAGCAAGCGCGGATGCAGATTTTGTCATCGATCTTGGCGAGCGAAACTTGCTCGATTGTGCTTCGAAACTGGGACCAGATTTCAAACTTGATCCGCAACTTTCGTTCGAAATATTTACAGGATCGCATCGCAACTTGATCCACTTTTTGCCGACGGGATTCGACATAGAACTTTTTCGATTGAGTAATGATCCCCACCATCGAGTCCGATTCGGTCGTCGGACAAAAATCGCTCTACCAGAGCTCGATAGAGTGGCTTACATTCAAACGGCAGAAGATCTGATCATTCAGAAATTACGGTGGGCACGGCGAAAAGACTTGGATGACATCGTCAATGTTCTTACCGTTTCCGCAAATAGCCTAGATTGGAAGTATATCAACGAATGGACACAACTGCACGGCACAACTGCATTGCTTGAAGAGCTAAAGTCGGAAGCAGGTGACTGATACTTCCTTTCCGTCTTCTATACTGCGTACCCATCCGGCGCTGCAAGACATTCCTGAAAAATGCTTTCGAGAACTCGACAAGCCGCTTCGCGGCTAGAGAGTAGATTTGAGAAAGTTGGGAGTAGACCATGTTCGATTGGATGTTCGACTAACTCGGAACCGAACCCACGAAGTAATCCATTAGCGTTCATCAGTGTCCATTAGCGGTCTTTTTTCCGAACCGCTGATATTCGCTAATAACAAGATCCGACCAAGCCACCTGGGCCAATCTGTCCATCACGATCGAACGTAGCGATGGTGGCATTGTCGACGCCGAGATCATTCGTCCACGCTCGTGGATTCTAAGTAACTGCATCTGCGCAGGGCGCATGCTACCATTCAATCTTCCTGAACTGAAAGTCTCCGGGCTAGCGTTAGCCACCGCACGGCCCTGCTCTAAGCGATGATGATCTCGATCGGCTACTCGTACTCGAAAAGAACCGTTTGGATTTAGGGGCTTCGAGTAGCCACGAGTAAACGTTCTACAGTGCGTTCGGAACGTACAAAGTTCTATAAAAGAGCTTAACCGTACTATTCCTCTGTGGGTAGATATCGGAGATACTACGAGTACCGCGTTGCTGAGTACGGCCACGGGTCAGAGCCCCGTGCTACTTCTCACTTGATGATTTGAGTTATACTTAGAGGCTACTTACCCAGAGGGAATCAACTCCGCCTTCACTCCACTTTTTCATGATTGATTTGAATATGCTCAAGCATCGATCCATGCTCCATAGAATTTGTTTTGGTTTGCTGGTATGGCCTGTCTTTGGTGGAACCTGCGAATTTTCGTCCGCCCAAAACGAATCGGTCAACACCGAGATTGTCGATAAGATCAAGCAGGAGGGGATGGAGCGATCCAAGGTGATGGAGACGATTAGCTACTTAACCGATGTTTCCGGACCTCGATTGACCGGAGCTCCCGAAACAAGAGTTGCTGGCGAGTGGGCCAAGAAGCGACTCGAAGAGTACGGCCTTGAAAATGCTCATTTGGAACCCTGGGGGCCCTTCGGTCGAGGCTGGTCGCTTCAGTCCTACCGAGCCAACGTTACTGCACCGAATTTTTTCTCTCTTATCGCCTACCCAAAAGCTTGGACCCCAAGCACTCCGACGACGGTTCGAGGAGAACCTATCTATTTGGATGCTAACACCCCCGAAGAGCTTGAGAAGTATCGAGGCAAACTCGGTCGCGCGATCGTGCTGCTCAGCCCACCACGCGAGCTTAAGCCGTGGTTTGATCCACCAGGAGCAAGGCAAACCGATAGCGAACTATTGAATCTTGCGAACGCAGAGGTTGGAGGCTCACGGCGCCGCAGGCCACCTGGAGTCGAACCCGGAGCACCCGCAGGTGGCTTGAACCCCACCACCCCTAGTGCTGGTACCCCTACACCGCCATCCGGTGGTGCAGCCGAGGGTCAACCTCCTAGGCGAAACAACGCACCTGGAATCGGTAGTAGCTTAACGACCGACAAATGGCAAATGTGCTACGACGAAGGAGCAGCGGTGGTTTTAGAAGCTGGACGAGGGGACGGCGGTACGGTCTTTGTCGCTTCGGCCACCATGCCCCGAAGGGCTGATCCGCAGCGCGAGATTCGCAGCCCCGGCGAAGGTGGTCCGATGTCCCGAGGCGCAAGGCCTTGGACGGTCGATTCACCCCCGATTTTGCCGCAGATGGTCGTGGCCGCTGAACACTACAACCGCTTGGTTCGCATGGTTCAAAAAGGGGTTGTGCCACAACTGGAGATCGACATCGAATCGACCTACCATGATGGCGACAACAACTGCTTCAATATCATCGCCGAGATCCCCGGCAGTGAGCTCAAGGACGAAGTCGTCATGATCGGAGCTCACTTTGACTCATGGCACTCTGGTACCGGTGCAACCGACAACGCGATCGGTTGTGGCGTGATGATGGAAGCGATGCGAATCCTCAAGTCGATCGGTGTGACACCCAAACGCACGATCCGTATCGCCCTTTGGACAGGCGAAGAGCAAGGACTATTGGGTTCGAGAGCTTATGTATCGGAGCACTTCGGAACGTTGCAAAGCCCGCAGCGTGGTGGTGGCGAAGGTGGCCCTAGAGGTGCAGTCCTCGAGTATAAACCCGAATATGAGAGACTCTCGACGTACTTCAACCTCGACAACGGAGCGGGCAAAATTCGGGGAATCTACTTGCAAGGAAACGAAGCCGCCCGTCCGATTTTCCGAGCTTGGTTAGCCCCCTTCGCTGACTATGGAGCATCCACGGTGACGGCAGCCAATACCGGTGGTACCGACCATCAATCCTTCACCGGGATCGGGTTGCCAGGATTTCAATTCATCCAAGACCCCATCGAATACGATACGCGCACGCACCATTCGAGCATGGACGTCTACGAGCGGCTCATCGAAGAGGATGCCAAGCAATCGTCGGTCATTATTGCAACGTTCGCCTACCAAGCCGCAATGCGGGACGAGAAAATTCCCCGCAGACCACTCGAAGGTAACCCGACTCTCAAACCAGCAGAAGCAAAATCGGAGTGATCAGACAGATCGGACGGATCAGACAGATCAGACGGATCGCAGTTGGCCAATGGCTAAGCCTGAGTCATTCGGCGGTATGTGCCTGTGTAAACAAACACGATGGCCGGCACGCTCAAGTGAATCGACGGCCAACTCGACGAGAAGGCGATTTTGAAACACTCCGCCACTGAGTCCAACCAATTGGTTTTCACCTAACTCCTTAGGTAGAAGTTTCAGAGCATCGACCATCATGGTTGCAATCGATGCATGGATACCAAAAGCCATCTGCGTTGGGTTTGTTCCACATCGCAGATCCTCAATCAAGCGTCGCACCACCGGGCGGCCATCGAACTCGATCACCCCGCGTTGGACTTGCACGGCAAAACGATACCCTACCGTATCTTGCTCGCGTTTGTAAGTTGTCGCCAAGTCCTCAAGCATCATCGCAGCGTGGCCTTCATAATGATTGGCATGGACCAAACCCAGTAGGGATGCAATACCGTCGAGGAATCGTCCGATACTACTGGTGGGAATCGAAAAACTCGGAGCATCAAAAAGATCCACGAGCATCGACTGTTCGGACTCCTCGAGCAAGCCCCAAGGGGAACTGGTCGTCCAATCACCGCAAGCTTGTAGATCATCGATCTTAAGCCCCGCATCGAGAACCATAGCCAATGCCGTACGCCATGGGTATTTGGCGGCGACATCTCCTGCGGGCAAACGAAAGGGTCGCAAATGCCCCAGTCTGGAAAATTCGCTTCCTCGTATACTCAGAAACTCCCCTCCCCAAATCGCTCCGTCGGTTCCATACCCTGTTCCGTCGAAGACAAAGCCGATCAACCCATCCTCATCGCGGATCCCCGCATCGATGGCAAGCGACGCTAGGTGGGTCGCATGATGCTGGATCGATTCACACAGGACACCAGGTGATCCTTCGCTAGGACTCCTAGCCAGTCGCTTACCTAGCTTCGTTGTTTCGTAAAGAGGATGCATGTCGACCATGATCGACTCGGCAGGCAAATCGCTCTGCAAAATCTTTTGAATCGATTCCTCGATGCGCGCAAGGACCGCCGGATGGGAAGCGTCTCCAAGCTGTTGCATCAGATAAAGACCGTGTCCATAGGACATACCCCAAGCTGCCTTGAGATCTCCGCCCAATGCCACTGCGGATTTCGAACTTGGTCTGGAAGAATAGGTGGTCAGTCGGTAAGGAGTATTGCCCCGTCCCAAACGTATCGGAATAAGCCCAACGCGTGTATCGATCGCAACCGGATCGTCCAAAGGTTCGACGATCTGTCGGTCATGCATCAAGATCGCATCGACTAGATCTCCGAATTGCTCGATGGCTTGATTGTCATCGATCATCATCGGCTCACTCGAACGATTCGCCGACGTGATGACAATCGGCCGACCGAAGCGACGAGCAAGCAGATGCAACATCGGACTATTCGGGAGCATAATCCCGAGGGAGGAATCTAAATCAGAGATCCATCGTCCAAAGTTCGCTCGCCAAGTGCGATCTACAGGTTTACGAGAACCGACAACGATAGGTCGGTGGGATTGTTGCAAGGCGACGTGGGCCGCACCGGAGAATTCAGCAATCTCTACGGCTTGGGCGATTGATTCGACCATGAGTGCGAAGGGTTTATGCTCCCGATTCTTGATGTTCCGGATCCTTTGCGCAGCATGTTGGCTTTTTGCATCGCAGAGGAGTTGGAAACCGCCAACACCTTTTACAAGAACAATTCCATCGGCTAGCAGGATCTGTACGAACCGTTCGAGTATGAATTCGACTCTGTCACTATTCGTGCTATGGATTGCATGCGAATTCATCTCGCTCCATGTCCAACTCGGACCGCACTCAAAGCATCCGATCGTTTGCGAATGGAAACGCCTATTCTCAGGATCGGAGTATTCGCTATCGCACTTGTTGCATAAGGGAAAACGATCCAATGTCGTTCGTTCGCGATCAAAAGGTACGCTGGTTTGGATCGAGTAACGCGGTCCGCACTGAGTGCAACTGATCATCGGATAGAGATATCTGCGGTTCGCAGGATCAAAAAGCTCGCGAATGCAGTTTTCGCAAGGAGCCATGTCTGGCAAGGCATCGCACAAAGTGTGGCCTTGCCCTTGGCTATTTAGGATCGCAAACCCCTCCTCTTGGCCTGTTTCGACACGCTCAATAGGGATGTCATCGATCTGCTCCGAATCGATCCGAGCAGACTCAGGCAGTTGCTTTCGCAGATTCAAGATGAATTGCTCTAAGTCCACCTTTGCACCTTGGACTTCGATGCATACACCTTGGGCGTCGTTGCTGACCCAACCGGTAATTTCCATGGAGTTGGCAATCCGCCAGACCAAGGGTCGTAATCCCACGCCCTGCAGTCGTCCCGTAAGCTTGATCCTTTGGCGATTTTGACTCATAGTCACCAATGATGGTCGCCAGAGTCAAGGAAACGTCGCATGCTTAGAAAATCGACATCGAGTTCTGAACTGCCTTTGATAGCAAGTTCGCTTGCGATTTGACCAAGTACAGAAGTGAACTTGAATCCGTGGCCAGATAGACCTGCGACAACGACGACGTTTTTGCGGATAATGCGAGTGTCGCCATGTGAGCTACCCATCGAGTGGGGTGGATCAAATTGATCGATCCCAACGACTCGGTAGCCTTGTTTTGCAAGAGCATAACAAGCCGCCGAGCCAACCCCTCCGAGTCCAACGATCAAGACATCGATACTCACATTAATCACCCCATACGAACCACCTAGCGATAGACTGCCGTCGGCTTACCCAAGACATCCATTTTGGGTACTACGCCTAGACCTGGTTGGGTGCTAGCAGCGAGTCGTCCATTGGTGCGTTGGGGGGCTCCGTCGGCGATGCTTACCGTAACATAGCTGTTGAAGTCGGTACTGGTAAATAGGAGTTCCGTCGGTGTGCTATGGGCAAGGTGAGCGATTGCAGCCGTAACGATATCGCCTCCCCAGGTGTCTTCGATCGTCATAGCGATTCCCATCGAGACGCACAGGTCGCGCGCTTGACGGATCTTGGTCAATCCGCCGAATTTACTGATCTTAAGATTGACTACATCCATGGCCAGATCGCGTCGGCCGCGAATGAGAGTTTCAAGTCCATCAATATTTTCATCGAGCACAAAAGGGTGGTCTGTTTGTCTTCGGACTGCGAGGCATTCCTCGTAAGTGACGCAAGGTTGTTCGATGTAAACATCGAGGTTCTTGACTCCTCGGCAGACGCGTACGGCTTCATGTTGTGTCCAACCGGTATTGGCATCGGCGACGAGTCGATCGGTCGGATGCAGTGCTGCGCGCACCGCGTGGATTCTTTCGATATCGACATCGGGATCGCCGCCGACTTTGAGTTGGAACCGTCGGTAGCCTTGAGCTCGGTAGTCGGTGACATTCGAGGCCATTTGTTCAGGAGACTCTTGGGAGATCGCGCGGTAGAGATGGAAATCATCGCCGTAGCGACCGCCTAAGAGAGTGCACACAGGGAGACCAGCTTGTTGTCCGAGCAGATCCCAGCAAGCCACATCGATTGGGGATTTGACGTAGGGGTGTCCTTTGAGAGCCGCATCCATGTAGCGATTGAGCTTGTCGATTTGCGTTGGATTTTGGCCGATAAGTTGGGGCGCAAGTTCGGCCAACCCGGCCCGAACGCCCGAAGCGTAGGAAGGGAGATACGCTGGGCCAAGCGGGCAAGACTCCCCCCATCCAACTAGGCCCGAATCGGTAACTATCGCGACGACGGTCGAGTCGAAGACGGTGACTGATTTTCCACCGCTCCATTTGTAGGTCACCTCGTGAAGTGGCAGGTCGACTTGATAGACACGGATCTCTTGGATTTTCATAGGTTCGTTTCAGATTAGACATCGGATGCTTAAAGGCGATTGCACGCATAGGATAACCCAAGTTGTCCTAGGGTTGAATTGGGCTTGGAATCCATCAGCAGAAACATCTGTGCTATAATTTTTCTCTTAACTGGATTCAGGAACGACCTTACCTCTTCAATCCAACCTAACTAATCACTAATCACTAATCACTAACCACTCCCTCAAGGGTTCCAAGCATGTGTGATCAAGATCATTTTGAAGAAGACATCAAGAAGTACTCGCGTAGGGATTTAGGAGCGTTGGCGGCCCTAGGGATGAGCGCTGCGATTTTCTTTCCTCAAGATTCCAAGGGATTGAAAGTCAGCGAGCAAGACGTCACGATCAAGACTGCCGATGGAGAATGTGACGCTTTTTTTGTGACGCCTGAGACGGGGTCCCATGCGGCAGTCTTGGTCTGGCCAGACATATTTGGTTTGCGACCTGCGTTTCGTCAGATGGCTAAGCGGCTTGCGGAGTCTGGTTATAGTGTTTTGGTCGTGAATCCTTTTTATCGTACCAAGAAGGCACCGACGGCACCGCAAGGGGCCAGCACACCGATTCAGGAAGTCGTACCTTTGGCCCGTTCGCTAAGTGCGAAGACACATCAGGCCGATGCGGCAGCATTTGTTGCATGGCTTGATTCCCAACCCCAGGTCGACAAAAACAAAAAGATAGGAACGATCGGATATTGTATGGGCGGGCCGATCGTGATGCGAACGGCGGCAACGGTCCCCGATCGTATTGGAGCAGGCTGCTCATTCCATGGGGGTGGTTTGGTGACCAAGGAGCCTGAGAGTCCGCACCTGCTTATTCCTAAGATGAAGGCGGGGTTCCTAATCGCTGTCGCTGAGAATGACGATCAGAGGGATCCGGAGTCTAAGGAAGTATTGAAGGAATCCTTTGCGTCGGCCAAGCTATCGGCGGAGATCGAAGTCTACCCAGCAGCTCATGGATGGTGTCCACCTGACACGCGGGTGTACAACAAGGATCAGTCTGAGCGAGCTTGGGAAAGAATGCTGGCTCTCTTCGAGAAAACACTTCGTTAAGCGACTTGTTGATCGACCATTACGGCTGAATGTAGAAAGGGCTCGTTAAGATCCAGCAGTGAGGCTGGTTTAATAACTCAAGCCACAGTTCGACCCGGTAGTTGCCCGGACCGGGGATCTGCCAACTGAGGTTATGATGGTCACCTTCATAAACAAGTTCGCCCTGCGACTGTGCTAACGTCCGATAGATCTTCCACTTTGCTTTCAGCGGTGACTGGCCAACCAACTTCAAGTCCTCTTTGTTTTTGAGGAACTCCCAATCCAAACGCGAACCAATTTCATGACGCGTTTGCTGATGTTCGAGCCAGACATCAAACCCTTTCGAGTCGGCGATCCAATCGAAAGCCACAAAGCTTCTTCCCTCATCCAAGGCGTTCCATACGGCCTCTTGGGTAAGCTCGCTGACAAGCAGGTGCGTCCCTGCATGCCTTAAACTGTACCGATAGGGATCCAATTGCAGTTTCAAAAGAACATCGCCAGGTTTGGCCTCTTGTGGGATCTTAAGCAAAGGAGCCACTAGCAGTCGCTCGAGCCTGAGCAATTCCTCGCCCAGTGCATCGGTTACGACCACCTTGCTATCTTCACCCAATATGATTCGGACTCCGACATTCTGGTGTGCATCGTTGGCTGCTACGCCTGTGTGTGGCGCGATCAAACAAAGCTGATCCCATCGCGCCAGATAATCGTCGGGATAAGTTTGCAGGGCTGAAAAAGACTCCTGCGGATACTTGTCGATCAGCTCGGCGGTCTTGATTAGCCACAGAGGATTCTTCATCGAATCAATCATCCGTTTTTGCTTTTTGAAGTCTGCGTGCGTGTTGTAGATTTCAACGCCTGTAAGTCCTTGGATTTGCCAGTCCATGCGTTCTTCTAAGTGGGAGAGAAAGACATGTCCCCCTCGGTTGCGTACGATTTGTGTAGTTTGCTGAGAATCGGCGCTTTCAAATGGACGCAAACTCATCGTTGGATAAACCAACATACCCTTCATTTCAGCGCCTGGGATAAGTAAGACTCCGTCGCGGAGGCCTCGATGGCCGTCCTCGAAAAAGTCTTTCTCTTTGGAGGGGTGTTCGGTAAACAAGAGCACTTCGGTACCAGCTTGTTTGGCTGCAGCGACGATGTCGTCGATCTTGCCTCTCGAGTCGTGCGACAGTTCCGAGTGGACATGGAGGTTGGCTCTCACGGTTCGATACGGCCCACTGGGGCTAATTGCCTGACGCTCTTGAGCGTACTTTTCTATCGTTTCACGGATCGCTTGGAGATTCTTGCGAGTGAGTCGATCGACCGCATCCTTGATTGGAGCATCCTTGGTCGATTCCTCCTGAGCGATACAAAGCAACGATATTGTTTGAAACCCAAGACTAAAAATGATTACCCAGAAGACTTTGACACTCGTTTTTAGCACGATCCAATACTCCCGCGATAAAACCATTATTTTTGATTAGCTGTATCGTAACCTATTTGAATTCCTTGGGTTAGGATACTACGCTGTTTGGCCGCCTGAGTCTTTTGGTAAGTAGTTGGAGTGATCGTATGGATTGGATTGGCATTACCCGCATGCTTCGAGCCAAGTTGGCTTGCACATTGGTCTTTGGATTGCTTTGGACTTGTCAGGCCGTGGCGGAGGGTCAAGAGATCTCGCTCAATACGCAATCGGTTGAGATTCAAGAGGAACAAGTCGAGTCGATTGGTGGATTTTGGTATGTCTCGAAGGCCGAGCCAAAGACTTATTACTACCGCGATGCGGGGCGATGGCTCGATCTGTTTTCCTACCATTGCAAGGACTCGAACAAGGATGGCGTTGCTAATCTACAGATCTCTCATGATCAGAAGCATTTGATCATTAAGAGCCAAGGCTATCCAAATCATCCGACAGCAATCTTTCCCAACAGCGATAATCCCAATACGATCAGCGTCCAGGACTTCACTTTCCGATTGCCTTTGGTTCCTCGCAAGAGTGAAACGATCACTCGATTGCCGATGGGACCTGTAGGCATGTCCCTCAATGGTGTGGTTTTTTTCAACCCCTTCGAGATGGAGGGACGCAATGCGGTTGCAGGCTATGACGAAGTATGGCTCGATTCGTGTTGTGGTCACCCGCAGCAAACCGGGGTTTATCATTACCACAAGTATCCAACATGCGTGAAGTCCCCTTTCGTCGACGACGGCAAGTCGCATTCGCCGATCATCGGATTTGCGTTCGATGGCTATCCGTTGTATGGACCTTACGAATCGGACAACAAGATGGCGATGGAACTTGACGGAGAGCAAGCTCTGGACGCTTGCAACGGACATAGCGATTCATTGCGAGGCTATCACTACCATGTGACACCGAATCGATTTCCTTACATTTTGGGTGGCTATGCCGGAGAGGTCGAACCGACGAACAATCGCGAATTTCGTCGTAATGCTGGGCGTATGAGAACCGGGCCCATCGAAGATAACACGCAACCAGGCGACAAGTATGGGAAGATTATCACCTCGGTCCGCCCAGGAAACCTTGTCCAGGGTAAGTCGCATGAGATCCACATCGACTTTGATCCAACGCAAGCCCGACGCCCAATACCCGAGGGAGCACCGACTTGGTTACAGATTGGGCCGTATGAGGCAGATTCGATTCAACGCACAGGCAATACGGTGACGGCAAAGATCACTATTCCTAAAGACGCAACGGTCGGCGTTTGGCTCGATTGCCACATGGAGTTTGGCTCGGATCGTCGCCCGTTGGTGATCAAGAGGAACGATGCGGCACGGGTGAGCTCTGAGTAGCTGGAAGTTACGCCTCCACTGGCATAACGTCGAGTGGCGTTGGATTAGTGTGGCAGATGTGCGCAAGGACTTCGGTAAAAGACGGAATGTCGTCAATTTCGAACTGTTTTTCACCGGACGGCTCGCGCCGTTCCGCTTTTAAGTCAACGCCATTTGGCAAAAAGCCAGTGGTAGACTCTTTGAATAAGAGGCAATCCCAATCACTTGATCACTGGAGCGAAGTGAACGTAGTTCCAATGGCGATACAATTCGCTTCGTTCCAATAGTTCATTGTGCGTACCGACATCAGCGACTTTGCGATTGTGCAGCACGACGACTTGGTCTGCTGCCCGCAGGGTCGATAGTCGGTTGGGTAAGACCAGCACGATGCAAGAATGGTTGCGGGCTTCAATGAGAGCCCGAGTCGTTTCAGCCTCGATGCCTGCTTGGCTACCCGAGGGTTCCTCGGCCACGATGATGCTTGGTTTTTTTAGGAATGCTCGAGCGATTCCAAGACGAAACATGAGGTCTGGCGAGAGTCGTTGTTCATTGAAGCTAACAAGAGTCTGCAGACCATCGGGCAGTTCCAGTACCGCTTCACTGACTCGGGCAAGTTGCGTGATTTCTCTTAAGTCGACCGTCGCATCGCGCTGCAATCCAAGCCACAGGTTGTCCTCGATGGTTCCGGTGACCAAGGGTCCATTGGGTGCAATCCAGAGGCAGTGCTGTCGGATTGATTCGCTCGAAAGATCCTTCGAATCAACCTCGTCGAACATCAGCCTACCGCTTACGGGCTGTCCAAATCCCAGGATCATTTCGACCAAGGCTTTCGAGAGAAAGGGATCCGAGGAGATGATCGCAGTGAGTTGACCTGGCTTGAAAGTCGCAGAGACATCGTCGAGGAGTTTTTGGTTGTTGCCTGCTTGGAGCGTCACGTGTTCGGCAGAAACGCCTCGGGATAGGTTTTTCGAAAGCGTTTTTGTGGCCGGAGAAGAAGGCTTGGCCTGTATGCCAAGGTACTGGTGAATCTGCGTGAGTTTGGGTGTTGCTTTGGAGACTGAATATCTCGCGGATGCGATGCGATAGCCGCTGTAGATCGCTGCGCAAATGCTTGCTGTCCAAACGAAGCCCGCTCCGATCGAGAGGTGTTTACGCGGATCGAGCATGCCCAGAGCAAGCAGGAAAACCAAACCTGTTCCAAATGCTGCTAGACTCAGTGGCACCAATGGTAACTTGGCCTTATCAAAGCCTAGTACTTGGCTAGCAGCATTTCGGTAGGTCATCATGTTCGATCGATAGTGATCGAGGGTTTCACGAGAATCGTGGATCGTGGCCATCAGGGGGGCGGATTGCGCAACGGCTCCTAACTGTTCATGTGCCGCCGCCCATCTTTGTTGTTCGACCCAACGCTGCTTGATCTGGCCCGCTTGTTGCCATAGGTAAACGTTGCGGACGATCCAAGCTGCGATCAGCGCAGCGATCGTCAGCAGGGGATGGATCAGCAGGGCAAGGAGCACAAGCAGGCCAATTTGGAGAAAGTGCTTTGGATAGACTTGCAACCAGTTGATGATCGCCATGCGCATGGCGGGAATAGTTTGTTCGTGGAAAGACTGCAACAGACCGGCTTGGGCCGACAGGCCCCGTTCGATAGCCAGGGCACCTGAGTGATGGAATAGTCGTTGATGCACTTGCTCTTCGGTATCGAGAGCACTTTGAACACCCGCCCTGCGCTGTAGCCAATTCAAAAGGCTCATGATCGCAAGCCCGACTCCTAAGAGACCTACCAAGCCTAGGGCTTTGAATGAAGAGAGCAAATTCCAAAATGGAAGATTGCTGTACGGAAAGCGGAAAGGACCAATGGAGGTGATTTGGCTTGCGGTATCGATAAGCACCTGCGACCCCTGCTCGAACGATTGCTCGACCCTCTGATGCTCCCAGCCCATCAGGTCGATGGCAAAGCCTCCGAGCAATAAAAGGGCCGGGACAAGCAATGCCAAGACCAACGCAAGGAAACTCGCTATCCATGCCGAACCCGGTGTCCTGAGTCCGCTAGAGGGTGGCCAAAAATTCGGAAACACGTTGAACTCGATCGATGGAGGAAGGATTTCTGTCGTTTCATCATTCCCCAGGATAATCTCGGTGCAAGCCTAGGTGCCAGTGGGGCCTTCGGATTGAGACACTTGGGGGGATTTTGAGGGGGAAAACTTAACGAAAACTCGCCTGTTGCCTTCACGCAACGCCCCATAACGCTACTTGTTGCTTTTTTACAACCTAGGGTTCTAGGGCAAGTTTCGGAGAATCGTCCAAGACGAGTCGAGATTCTGACTGTTTCTTTATCGGATCACACATGAACACCGCGAACCTCAGGGAATCTAGAACCAAGCACCAAGCTCCCCTTGGGACGATACTGTTGGTCGATGACGACCGTTTGTTGATCGAAGCGACCCGAATGTGGCTCGAACATGAGGGTTTCCAGATTTTCACAGCAGGCAATCTCATGCAGGCTCGAACCAAGCTGTCGAATTGCCCGATCGATCTGCTTTTGACAGATCTACGTTTGGACGAAGGTTGCGGTTTAGAAATTTTACGCGTAACCAAAGAGCTCCAGCCCGATTGTTACAGGTTGGCAATGACAGGGTATCTGAGTACCGACTTGGAGATGCAAGCGACCCGAGCCGGAGCCATGCAGGTTTTATGCAAACCGCTGGACGATGAGCACTTGACTTCCACGATTCAACGGGTGCTTGGCGAACAACACTTGGCCAAAGAGGATCGGCGATTGTCCGAGGCACTTGACCAGCGGGCCAAAGCCCCGGTGCCCAAAGCCCAGGTGCCCTGCCAAGACCTATGGTTTGGCATGGGAAGTAAGATGCAAGAGGTTTTTGATTTGGTCGATCGGATCGCAGACACCAAAGCGAGCGTTTTGATCACGGGTGAGCCTGGAACGGGTAAAAGCAAACTCGCCAAAACGATCCATCAACTCTCTAGAGGACAAAGCGGTCCGTTTGTCGAAGTGGCTTGTGGGGCGATTCCTGAACCTCTCTTGGAGAGCGAACTTTTTGGTCATAGCGCTGGAGCTTTCACCGGGGCGATGCAAAGTAAACTCGGTAAATTCCAATATGCACAAGGAGGAACGCTGTTCCTTGACGAAATCACAACGGCTTCGATGGCCATGCAAGTACGACTCCTTAGGGTTTTGCAATCTCGGCAATTTGAAGCTCTAGGAAGCAACCAGACCATAACGACCGATGCGCGAATGATCTTTGCAACCAACGAAGATCTCAGGCAGGCTGTTGCGATGGGGCGATTTCGCGAGGACTTGTTCTACCGAATCCATGTGGTTCCTATCGAATTGCCACCTCTTCGACAGCGGCTTGAGGATCTTCGAGAGCTAGCTGACGGCTTCCTGGCCCAAGCCTGCCTGGAGTTTGACCGCCAGATCGATGGATTTAGTCCGGGGGCTTACCGAGCCATGCTCGAGTACTCATGGCCTGGAAACATTCGGGAGTTAGAAAATACCATCCAGCGAGCCGTGCTCGTGTCGATCGGTAGCAGGATCGAATCGCAAGAGGTCGAGCGATTGCTGAGCCCGCAAAAGGCTCTGTCGAGCAATCACTTGGCTCCAACCGAATCTCGGTTTGGCTGGTCTGAAAAGTACAAGGACCTTGAAGATGCTCTGGTTCGACCCGAACGAGAGATAGTCCTTGGGGCACTTGAGGCCCATGGATGGAACAGACAGGCCACGGCCGCGCGATTGGGGATCAACCGAACGACACTGTATAAAAAAATGAAAAGACTTGGGATCGAAATCGCAAATTCATTCCAATAAAAAAAACCCCGCGTTGCCGGAGACGCCCGATAACCAGCAAGCGGGGATTGGTCCCACGTTAAAGGCCGAGCACGCCCGATGACTCAGCCAAAAACGCAAATCGGGACTGCTGCAATCCTAGGGTGCAAACACTGAAGCGACCACATCAGACGGAACCTGAGGATGGTTGGTGCGATGCCGATGAGCCCGTCGGTGCACGGTGCGCTTTGGAAAGTGCTAGGACAAACGACAAATCGGTAGAAGGTTATTTATCGTTGCGGTTTTTGCGAGTCGTTTCGACACTTTGCCACAGGGTGCTAAGGATCTTCGATAGACCCCCTGCTATAATGGTTGCCGAAGCCTTCGAGGTGGCTTGATGGCCTCGCCCGAAAAGATTTATAAGTACAAATTAAGAAAGAAATCGATGAGTCAATCCGTTACGATCGACGGAGTCTCGCTGACGCTCGCCAATCCAGTAAAGAATCCGTCACGGTGGATTGGCCAAGCTGAACCGCTTCGACAACTTGCGGCCTGCTGGCTGACGGTTGCACCGAGTGATTTGCCTCTGACTCCTAGGCTCGTCGGTGTGCCGGGCGTTGGCAAAACGGCATTGGCGATGGCCGCTGCGAGTGCGAGGCAACAAGAACTTTATATTTTTCAGTGCACTGCCGATACTCGTCCAGAGGATTTGCTTGTCACACCGGTCTTGGCCAGCAATGGCAAGATTGCTTACCACGCTTCGGCCCTCGTTACGGCCATGATACGAGGTGGTGTATGCGTCTTGGACGAAGGAAATCGGATGAACGAAAAGTCGTGGGCTTCGTTGGCTCCATTGTTTGATCAACGACGCTACGTAGAATCGATTGTTGCTGGGATCTCGATTTCGGCGCACCAGGATTTCCGCGCTGCGGTGACGATGAATCAAGACGATTCAACCTACGAGATACCTGACTATATCCTCAGCAGGTTGCAACCTACGTTGCAGGTCGGTTTTCCAAATCGCAAAGATGAGCTGGCGATCCTTCAGTACCATTTGCCTTTTGGAGAGGCGGATATTCTGGAGCTAACCGTCGATTTTCTCCAACAGGCGCACTCGCTGAAGCTCGATTTCTCGGCTCGCGATGGGATCAATGTTTTGCGTTATGCCATCAAGCGCTTGGCGGCTCAGGATTCAGGGCATCCGCTTTCGAAGGATCAAGCTTGGAAGGAAGCCGTCGTGGCTTGTTTGGGTGACGAGGCTCTTGATTTGGCAGCTCTTGCCGAACGGAAGCGTCAGGCTCTTGGCGGAAACAGTTTGCCGATGGGTTTGGACGACTTCTTTTTTGATCCAGACGATCCACTACGTCCGGATTCTGATTCCGACGAAGACTTGGATGATCAAGACGACAAATACCGGTAGGCCGATTGGTCGAAGAAATAATCTATGCTTCACAATGAGTTGATCACTGCCGATTGGACCAAGTTGGTGCCACGGTATTTAGTGCCTATTGAGCCGAAGCGCATGGGCCATTACTTCACGGATGTGCTGATCATCGGTGGTGGGTTGGCGGGGATGCGAGCGGCTCAGGAAGTCGATCCTTCGCTACGCACGATGATTTTGACCAAGGACAAAGTCGAGGAGTCCAACAGTGCTTATGCGCAAGGTGGGATTGCCAGTGTATGGGACCCCGAGGACCGCTTTGACAATCACATCCAAGACACGCTCGTTGCAGGCTGTGATTTGTGCGATCCGAGCACCGTCGAGATGGTCGTAAGAGAGGCTCCAGATCGGGTCGCGGAGCTGATTCGATGGGGTACTCGTTTCGATCAAATCGATGGAGCATTGGTCTTGGGACGTGAAGGTGGTCATTCCCACCAACGGATCATCCATGCCCTTGGAGATGCGACGGGCAAAGAAATCATGCGAGCGATGATCCAACACACCAGGAGCCTTCCCAACGTTGAAATATGCGAGGAAGCTTACACGATGGATCTGCTGACCTATGATGGTCAGTGTTGCGGTGCGGTGGTTTCGATCCAACAAAGACCAGCGGTACTGATTTGGTCCAAGCAGACGATTCTGTGTACGGGGGGGTGCGGCCAAGTCTTCCGCGAATCGACCAATCCAAGGGTTGCCACCGGCGATGGGCATGCGATCGCGTTTCGAGCAGGAGCCTTGATGCGGGACATGGAGTTCATGCAGTTTCACCCCACCGTGCTTTACATTGCCGGCAGTTCTCGAACGCTCATCACCGAGGCTGTGCGAGGTGAAGGAGCCTATCTGGTCGATTCCCATGGTTATCGATTCATGAAGGACTACGATTCGCGACTCGAGCTTGCTCCTCGCGATGTGGTCAGCAAGTCGATCGTTGCTCAGATGGACA
Source organism: Pirellula sp. (assembly GCA_040381975.1). GTDB lineage: Bacteria > Planctomycetota > Planctomycetia > Pirellulales > Pirellulaceae > JBKCUI01. The sequence goes on along the minus strand of JBEIGI010000040.1, from coordinate 26,449 downwards.
AAACCCAATCGGCCTGTGTTTATTTGACATTAGCCCACTTGGACCCCGAGCATGTTCGGCAGCGATTCCCTGGGATTGCCAAGGTCTGCCATAGCTTTGGTTTGGATATCACCAAGGATCCGATACCGGTGCGGCCAGGTGCGCATTACATGATAGGCGGGGCACTTGTCGATCAGTACGCTCGAACGAGCCTACCGGGCCTGTGGGCCGCTGGCGAGGTGAGTTCTAGTGGTCTCCACGGTGCGAATCGATTGGCCTCCAACAGTTTGCTCGAAGGCTTGGTTTACGGCGCGGTTGCCGGTCGGGGTGCATCCAACGCAGCCCTGGAGGACTCGACGATTACCCTGAGTGCTCTTCCGATTCGTTACGATGCCAAACGCACCGACTCGGAGGATATCGATTTGGCGGATATTCGCAATTCAGTGCGATCGGTGATGTGGAGGCACGTCGGAGTGCACCGCAAGAAAGAACGTCTCGAAGAGGCACTCGAACAACTGATTCGTTATAGCAGTTACGTTTTGGCGCACCGTCCCGATGGGATCGAAGGCTGGGAACTTCAAAACATGTTGACCGTCGGATTGATGATGACCCAAGCGGCATTGTCTCGACGGGAGTCGCGAGGAGTCCACCTTAGGCTCGATTACCCCAAACTCGATAATGAGCATTGGCGCAAGCATCTTGCGATGCGGAGCACCTAAGCAAGGGACTTGCTAGTTTGATTTTCGAATTATCAGCTTGCGGCGGGCAATTTTCAGTTCGATCGAACCGGGGAGTTGCATCCGCGTTGGATGATTGGAATCCTTTGCTGAGTCGATCCACTTGCGAACTCGATCCCAGTGCCGAAAACTGATCTGCTGCAAAGGCCAGCCCATGCGATGCCAGATGCCAACAAGACCGCACTGGAGCACTGGCCAAGGCAAGTCAGCAAATGTTCTGGATTCAACGTCGATATGATCCTGTCCCCACACCATCGCCGACGATTCCAACCACTGCTGGGCCAAGTTCTCGATGACTTGATGTTCTTGCCGAATCAGTTCGCAAGTCGTTCGAAGTCGCTCTTTGAGTTGATTGCATCCGGTGAATGCTTCTAGGTAGGGTAGGCACTCATTGCGGATTCGGTTGCGAGTGAATTCGTTGCAAAGATTGGAGTTGTCCATCCGATACTCTTGGCCGAGTGAGTCCAAGTACGCGATCAGTTCGGACTTCCATAGTCCGACCAATGGGTGGACAAGGGTAAGTTGCTCGGAGAGTTTTCTTTCAAGGCGTATGCCTGCCAAACCAGCGGGCCCGGAGCCTCGGAGCAGATGATGAAGCATGGTTTCGACGCTATCGTCGGCGGTTGCCCCTGTAGCGATCCAATCGGCTTGGTATCGCTTGGCAACATCCTTCAAGAAACGTATCCGTGCCTTGCGCCACTGGGCCTCACCGGTCGACTCGGCCGACTGCGGTAGCGTATCTGCGATCGCATCGAGTTTGAGTTCGCAAGCTAGTTGCTTGACGAAGGACTCATCGAGATCGCTTTGGTCTCCCCGGAGTCTATGGTTCAGATGAGCAACGACCAGTCGAGTGTTCGGGGTTGGATGTGATTGCTGAATGATCGTGTGGATGGCCCGAAGCATCGCAACGCTGTCGGGACCTCCGCTTACAGCAAGCACGATCGTTGAGTTGCTCCAACGATCGATAGGCCAATCCCGGAGGATCGATTCGAGGACTCGATGCATACCCTATTTCGGTTAAGGTTTAGTCCCGGGATCCGAGTTGGGTTTCGCAGGTGTAGGTTTTGCGAAATCCCCGGCTGTTGCGATGATGAATTTGTCGGGGTCGATGTACTCTGCGATCGCGTCGTTGACGGTTTCAACGTCGAGATTTGCGATTTTCCCTTCGAGTTTTTCGTAGTAGGTCATATCGCGACCTGCAAATAGATTGCCCGCGAGCATGTTAGCCAACGCACCATCGCGAGCACGATTGAGTTGCTGGCTTTGCAAGAAACCTTGGATGCCACTAGAGAGTTCCTTGTCCTCGACTCCACTCTTAACGATCTTTCTAATTTCTTCATCGATCGTCTCAACGAGTTTATTGCGATTCGCAGGGTTGGCGATAGCAACGACGCTTAGGGATGCAAACTCATCGATCGGGTTCGCCCGGAGCATGCTTGCAACGCCGTAGGAGAGCCCTTCCTGTTGCCGAACGCGATCCCCGAGGCGCGATGAAAGGGTTCCGCCCCCGAGGATGTAGTTGCCCATAACGAGTGCTGGATAGTTTGGATCGTCATCCCGCATGGCATACTGCTGAGATGCAAAGTAGACCGAGTTGGCTTTGTCGGGTGTTTCAATCGATTTCAGAGGCAACTGCAGATCGAGGGTAGGGGATACCGCAGCACGCTGGTAGGGGATGTTGGACTTCCAGTTTGCCAAAATACTCGAAAGCTTTTCTTCCACTTCGATTGGATTGAAATCACCGACCACAGAAACTTCACCTTGAGTACCCGAAAGAAATTTAGCGTGGAGGGACTTCACGTCATCGAGCTTGAGAGCTTTGATGTCTTCGAGTTCCTCTTCGACGGTCGCATCGTAGCGAATGTCGCCTCGCGGGTAAGGGTTCAGGGCCCTGGTGACTGTCCGCATGGCCAGCAGTTGTGGGTCTTGAAGTTGGCTTTCGAGTTCAGTAATCGTTTGAGATTTCAGCAGTTCAAATTCATTGGGGTCGAAACTAGGCTCTCGAAGCATCTCTCGGACAACATCGAGCACTTCTAAAAGTGTTTCGCGTTTGGTTTCGATGTTGACGTTCAAGACTTGGCGAACCGATTGGACGCTCAGGTTGGCTTTGAGTTCATCGAGCTTATCGTTGAATTCTTGGAGAGGCATCTTCGCAGTGCCACGGGACAAGATTGGGCCTAGAAGTTCGATTGCCGTCGATTTGCCTTTAAGGGTGTCTTCGTCGCCGAATCGAAGATTGAGTGTGACATTGACTGTGCTACCTCGAGTCTTTTTGGGGAGCATGGCGAAGGGAACCCCGGACTTGAGTTTGCCTTTGATTAGCCTAGACTCGATGTTTCTTGGGGTCGGCTCGAAAGCTTCGCCTTCACTGGCTGCTTCGCGTCCGATGTAGCCTGAGAGCATGGGCTCGAGGTTAGGTCGATCGGGAACCTCGATTCTTTGGGAGGCCGAGACTGGTTCAAAGATACCGACGGTGCGATTATTTCGAACCAGGAAACGTTGGGCGACTTGTTGGACATCAGCAGCGGTGGTCTTTTCCAGATTGTCCCGAAAGAGAAAGTAAAGTCGCCAGTCCCCTTGAGCAGCCCAGTCACTCAGGGCGATCGCTAGGGATTGCGTCTTGGCAGAGAGCAACTCTCGTTGGTTGAGCAATTGCCTTCGAACCCGATCGACCTCGGCATCGCTAATGGGGTTATCGACCAAGTTTTCGAGGGTATCGAGCATCGTTTTACGAGCTTCGTCGATCGAGTTTTCTTTCGGAACCTGTGCCAAAATGGTTAGCAAACCAGGATCGTGGAGCGAAGGTGCATCGGCGGCGACAAACGTGGCTTGTTTGGTTTCGACCATGGCTTTGTAGAGTCGACCGCTAGGCACATCGGTAAGAACCGCAGAGAGTATTTCGACGGCTGGGAAAAGGGGATCGGAGCCGGCTGGGATATGGTAAACCGCACCGATGTACTGAGTGTCTGCGACTCGGCGAACAGTGGTGATACGATCGCCATCTTGAGCGGGCTCAACGGTGTAGGTCTGAGCAAGTGGAGTTTTGGGCCTAGCCAATACGCCGAAGTATTTTTGAATCCAAGCCAGAGCTTTCTCTTGGTCAAAGTTTCCCGCCACGATCAGCATGGCATTGTCGGGGCGATAGTACTTGCGGTAGAAACCTCGCAGGCTATCGACAGGCACACGTTCGATGTCACTGCGATTGCCTATGGTGGACTTGCCATAGTTGTGCCATTGGTAAGCTGTCGAGTACATGCGTTGTTGCAGAACACCAACGGGGTTGTTCTCTCCTTGCTCAAATTCGCTACGAACGACTGAGAACTCTTTTTGAAGGTCTTCGCCGAGGATCTTGCTATTGACCAATCGGTCGGCTTCTAAGCGGATCGCAAACTCAAGATTGTCATCGTTGGCAGGAAGTGTTTCGTAGTAATTGGTGCGATCGAGCCATGTGGTTCCGTTGAAATCCGCACCGCGATCCTTAAGGGCCTTGGGGATATCTGGATTCAGTTCGGTTCCTTTGAAGAGCATGTGCTCTAGAAGGTGAGCCATGCCGGCCTCGCCGTATCCTTCATGGCGCGAGCCGACGAAGATCGTGCAATTGACAGTTACCTTGGGCTGACTGCGATCTTGGAACAGCAAGATCTTTAGGCCATTGTCCAGCGAGTACTCGGTGATTCCTTCGACGGTGGTAATTTTTTCAGGCATCTTTTCGTCTGCAAATCCGATTGCGTTAAGACTCATACAGGATCCTAGGGCTAGCAGCACGATAGGTCTTGCCAGCTCGAAACAGCGAGAAAGCATCAGTGGCACTCCGGAAATGCTCGGTTGAAGTGAGAACCTCATGGGGACGGGTTCTGTGGAAATAACATGGAGAATTTACAATAAGGACGTTCGAAATTGTACTAAGGAAACTGGATTTGCATCGAGCCAATCTATGGTTCGCCTGGGGAATCGTATAGATTTCCGGAGTGTTGGCCGCAGAGTTGACCCACTAAATTCCCTCAATATCCTCAAAGAAGGTTAACGATCCATGGCATTTCGTAGCGTTGCTTCTAGCGATTCGTTGGTCGAGGGCCAAGGAATCGAAGTGATTTGGGATGGAAATGTCATTGCCGTGTTTCGCCATCGGGGACTTCTCTATGCGTTGGATGGGGTTTGTATGCACCAAGGCGGTCCACTGGCAAAGGGCAAACTCTGCGAGGGCAAAATCCAATGTCCCTGGCACGGTTGGACTTACGATTTGCAAACGGGAAACAATGCAACGACTTGCCAAGCCATGCTCAGAACCTATCGGGTTCGTGAAGAGGATGGAAAAATTGAGGTTGACTTGGAGGATTAAGCCAATCTAGCATCCGACGAGGTTCGTTGGCATTTTTGCCATGAATCGATTGATTCGCCTTGATGGATTTCGACTACACCCACGGTCAGGAGGACCGCAGTGCAAACGATCAAAACCGCAGTCGTTGTCGTTTTGTTGCTTTTTGTGCTCTATGGCGGTTACATCGCGCTAAACCACCGAGAGCCTGAACTAAATCCCGCGTTCCAAGAATTGGTAGGTCTAGATGATCTTGGTCCCGAGATCGCTTTGCCCGAACCGGTCTCTGCGCCTTTGGTCAACTCACCGAGCAACACTGCATCGGGGGCGAGCAATGCCTTTGAAGCATTTGCGAAAAACCCCAATCCAAGTTTTTCTCCTCCTGCGCCCCCTAGCAATCCGGCCTTGAGCAATCCTCCGCTGTCGATCCCATCGGCTCCTTCGGGAAATTTGCCTGAACTCCCCGAGGTCCCGTCTTTGGAGCTTCCCAAAGTACAACCCCCGGCGATCGAGCCACCAGCGTTGCCAGCGCCCGAGTTGCCTAAGTCGACTTCGCTCGTGCCACCTGCTAGTAGTCTGTTGCCTAAATCGAATTTTCCTCAAGCCGATACAGGCGTTGCGAAGGCGTCGGGCATTACACCCGTAAACGATGTGCCAGTATTGGATCTACAGACTCTGCACGGCCAGGCCAAAACGATGGAGCAAGCAACGCAACCTCGCATGCCGACATCAGCAAGTGGCAAGTCGTTTGCCAATGCCAAGCGCATGGCGTTGGATCAGGCCAACTCCGGAAACCTCAAAGAGGCGCTTGCCACTTTGTCAGTCTTCTACGGAGCGCAGGATCTGACCCAAGAACAGCACAGCGATCTGGTCGACCTTTTGGATGCTCTTGCTCGCGAAGTGATCTTTTCTCAGCGGCATTTGTTGGATGTTCCCTACGTAGTCAATCCAGGTGAGACCTTGGAGCAAGTGGCCAAGACATGCCAAGTCCCGGTTTCTATCCTCGCAAAAATCAATGGGCTCGACGAACAATCAAGCTTGGCCCCAGATCGCAAATTGAAGGTTTTGCAAGGCCCATTCCGAGCCGAGATCGTCATGGAGAAAAGCGAAATGACTCTGTTTTTGGGTGATCTCTACGCGGGTCGTTATCCGGTGAGCTTTGGTAATGAGCCGTCACCAAGGCCCGGAGTCTACGAGGTGCAAGACAAACAAAAGGATAGAAACTACTACTCGGCCAACGGCATGCAAATCCCTGCCAAGGATCCCCGAAATCCCTTCGGAGGATATTGGATCGATCTGGGAGACGAACTCTGCATTCACGGATCGTCGGCCCTTGAGGGTGGATCGACAAATCTCGGTTGCATCAGTCTATCTCCGCTGGATGCAGCAGATGTTTTTGGTATGCTCGGGCGCGGATGCGAAGTCTCCGTCCGACGCTAAGTCCCAAAAACAACAAAGCACCCAGCGATCCCTATGCAATACGACAAAGAGCAACTCAAGGCTCTGGTGCGAAAGCACGCCTTGCAGTTTGGTAACTTCACCCTTGCAAGTGGCAAACAAGCCTCATTCTATCTCGACTGCCGCAAGGTCACTTTGCATCCCCAGGGTGCCAACTGGATCGCAGCCGGCCTGCTCGATTTGATCCTCGAAAAATCTGGCCAAAAGCTTCCTGACTCGGTTGGAGGATTGGCCATCGGCGCCGATCCTATCACAGCTTCGATCGTTGTTCACGCAGGACAGCGAGGGCTAGGGCTCTTGGGTTTCATGGTCCGCAAAGAAGCCAAGACACATGGCACGGGGAAGCTCGTCGAAGGGCCGGTTCAAGAAGGAATGACGTGCGTGATTGTCGAGGATGTCATCACCAGCGGTGGCAGTGCGCTGAAGGCAGCCCAGTCGGCAAGCGAATTTGGGATGAAGGTGCTTGGGATCTACGGCGTGATCGATCGATTGGAAGGGGGCCGCGAGGCCATTGAGCAAGCGGGCTACCCGCTTGCTACGCTGCTTACTATTGATGACTTCCCCAGATAGCCATTGGAACTAATCTGGCATTCCTGCGACGTAGCCTTCGGCCATACCACCCAACGCTCGATAGACCGCTAGATCGATCGTGTTGGAAACGAAGCGAACACTACCGTCAGCAGCAGCGAAATTACCACCTACGGCGTGATCGCTAGTGAATCCATAGTTGTTTTCCCAATCAGCCGCGCAAAGCTCGAGTCCCTTTCGGAAAGGAAATCCTTGTCCGGCCGAGCAAACAGAACTGGCGTTTAACGGAATCGCAACCGTAGCGACGCTTCCGTTGAACCAGAACCACCAGTTGTGCATTGTCCATGCACCCACGGATTCACCGACCATAAAGGTATTGCTTAAACCATCCTTGATCGCCGCGACTTGTGTGTTGCAAGGCACACCGAACTGGTTGACCAACGGTGAAGGACCTCGGCCAAGGTAGCCGGCAAAGAGGATCCCATTGCCGTTTCCAAGACCATTGCCATTGTTCTTGAAGTAGGGATCGGAGCCGAAGAAGCTGTCTCCAACGGTTCGGTAGGCCGGAGCGCCCCAAGTCCAGTTTGAACCGGCGACACCTTTGTAGCTCGTCACCGCGTAAGACTGACCGTTACCGGACCGCTGTGCACGGCCATCCATGACAACTGGACTTGTATCACTAGGGCATCGGTATAACGAGACTGTTTGTTTTGCGAGCCAAGTGTTCGAGCCTTGGGTCGGAGAGATGAGACCACCTGTGTTTCGAGTATCGTTGGTCACATCGAAAAGCGGATTAAAAGAGCGAAACAGGATGTCTCCTTCGATGTAGGGCAGGAGATTGGTCATCCAGGAGACCTGTGAGACAGAGGTATTTACGTTATAGGCAGGTTGTGGATCTACCATGATATCTCTGACGTTGTTGGCTTGGCCAACGCTGCCTGGATACTGTTTGCGAGCCGATTCGTGGTTGATGCAACCCAAGGCGATTTGGCGGATGTTGTTTCCGCAGGACATACGTCGGGCCGCCTCGCGGGCAGCTTGAACTGCGGGCAGGAGCAGTCCCACCAGAACTCCAATGATGGCGATCACGACTAACAGTTCTACGAGTGTAAAACCGTAACGGCTGAAAGTTCGTCTGCGGCTCATTGTGAGTCTCTCCGGAAAAGAATCTGGCTGGATGGACATTTGGTAGATCCTACGAAATGCAATCCTCATGTCAAGGAAAACCTAGTCGGCACCCTGCGGCTGATCGATTGCTAACGTTCGACACCTTGTCGTCTTATTGTCGTCTTAGAACGTCTAAACACTTGACAGTTCCGTCAACTGTCCTAGAATCTTATCGATCAATCAAGTGATTGAATGTTCAAGTGATTGAATGTTTGGGGATTCAGGGGCTCAAAAGGGTCCTTCACACCGAAGAGAGCAGAACCATTGGTCAAGCAAAAAGGGGTTAAGCAGGTCGATCAGGACTGTTCGAACGAGCCGCATTCGGCCGAGTCGATCAAGATTCCCCTGCTCGAAGTGAAGCTCTGCCAGCATGCGGCTGCGATCTTCCGAGCTTTGGGAGATCCTAGTCGTTTGCAACTCTTGGCTCTGTTGGCCAAGCGTGAGATGTGCGTCACGGAGCTGACGGAGCGTTTGCAAGACAATTTGCCTGCGATTTCACAGCGACTTAAGCTCCTGCGGTCCGAGCGGTTGGTGAAGACCCGCCGCGAGGGCAAGCACATTTACTACTCACTTGCAGACAATCACATCGCATTGCTTATTGAAAACGGTTTGGCTCACGGGAGCGAAGCCGACGATTCTGTTTGTTCAAACCAAGAAACTGGAGAAAACTGAGAATGACTCACCATCACGAAAACCATGACCATGTGCACGGGAAAAACTGCGGACACACGGCCCTGGAGCACAACGGTCACGTCGACTATCTGCACGACGGGCACATGCACCATCCGACGAGCGAGGGCCAAGTCGAGGAGCATGTGCTTGAAGTTTCAGGTCAAAATCCTGACTCGTGCACCGGTGGTCATGCTTGCGAGGCTCACAGTTCCGACCATGTGCATGGTCCGGGCTGCGGGCATCCTGCTGTGCCCCATGGCGATCACATCGACTACCTAGTCGATGGTCATTTGCATCACCAGCATAATGGCCATTGCGATAATCATGGAAAAGTTCAGGTTGTGCAGTAGTCGAAAGAACTCCAGGGGTTCCAAAGCCCGCTGAACCATGTATTTGACCTACGGTTCCCATTTTCGGGAACCGCCCAGCCTTCGGAAACTCTTTGAGTTACGTCCTTGAATCCATCTTGACCCGTCTTCCAAAAGTTCGCTATTCTCCGACCGTGCCAGGGCAAGTTCGGTAAAGTCGGCAGTCTTGGCGAGCGTTACAGGATAGACCTGCCAAGCGGCTTTAGGTTGAGTGTTCAACAAGGATGGTTGAGTTCCATGTCCAATACAAAAACAGTCTTTACGACAGGCGAGGCTGCCAAGATTTGCAAGGTGAGCCAGCAGACGATTATCCGTTGCTTTGACAACGGAACCTTGAAAGGATTCCGAGTACCTGGGAGTCGCTTTCGACGGATTCCTAGAGACCATCTGTTTGTCTTTATGAAGGACAACGGAATCCCTACCGATGCTTTAGAGAGCGGTAGAAAGAAACTCTTGATCGTCGACGATGATCAAGATCTGGTCGACTTGATGCGAGACGGCTTTGAGCGCGATGGTCGCTTTGAAATCCGAACCGCAAACAACGGCTTTGATGCCGGGATGCAGGTCAAGGAGTTCCGACCCGATTTGGTCGTCCTCGATGTGATGCTCCCTGATATCAATGGGCGGGAAGTTTGCCAAAGAGTTCGTTCCGATCGCACGATGGATACCGTCAAGATCCTATGCATCTCCGGGATGGTCGAAGCCGACAAAATTTCGGATCTTCGCTCTGCCGGTGCGAACGACTTCATGCAAAAACCATTCACGATCGACCAGTTGATCGATCGGGTTTGCGATCAGCTCGAAATCGAGCGTCCCGTTGCGATGGTTTGATTTCTAGAAGCTAGTCGCGTTGAAATTTCTCGAAATAACGACGGGCCGCCGGATGGTAAGGTAAACCTTGCCACTCAGCGGCCATTTCTTTTGCGATCAATCCATCGGCAAGAGCGTCGGATTGATACAAGGCCATTAAGCATTCCTCGACCAATCGCGAGGGGGCATCGCGTCGCACAACAAGCAACGCCGCTGTTGCAAGTGAACTGACAGGCTCGGCAATGCTACCGCGATAAGCTCCTGGGCTGAACTGATAGAGACGAAACATTGGTTCGGCTAGCGTCATTTTCGGAGCATCATCGATCGACAGGAGCCGGTATTCTCCTGAAGTAAGCAACTCCGTGAGGCTCGGTTGCTCGGCCTTAATGACCGCAAACATCGGGAGTTTTCTTGCTCGGATGCCTTGCGAGTTCCAGTCGCTTTCGACCACATCGATTTCTTTTTCGGAGATGCCAAAGTACTTCAGTAGCTTCAAAGCAGCTTGGCGAGTTCCGGAGTCTTTGCTTCCAAGCACCACGGCTTGGCCTTTGAGATCCAGGATCGATTGGATCTTGGAATCCTTTGGAATAAGGATGTGGATGGGCTCGAAAAACAGCGGTGCAACCACCGCGACTTGATCGGCTCGAACGGTCGATTCTTGCATCAGCGCGATATCGGCATGTTTGTCTAATAGTTGCTTGAGATTCTCGACCGATCCGCTCGTGGAGGTCACGGTCGGTTCGCGACCACTACCGGTCTTCATTCGATCGGAGATCTTTCCAGCTAAATCATAGTACATTCCGCCTGGAGAGCCCGATGCGATGGTGATTCGATTCGGAAGACTCTTGTCGCGAAACGTATCCCAGATGCCATTTCCAAGTAGGGCCAGGGCCAACAGACTAGCGGCCCCTGTCAAAAAGATATTCTGCGCCCATCGTTGCGATCGACTCGGTTCGACATGTCTGACACCTGTCAATGCCGCGACGATCGGGATATTGGAGAACCAGAACCGAAATCTTCTTGCCAACGACGGAGGTCGCGCTTCGATGGGATGTCCATTGAGGAATCGCTCGAGGTCGTCGGCCAATTGCCCCGCTGAGGCGTATCGAAGGCTTGGAGATTTTTCCAAGCATTTTCCGACAATCGTTTCGAGATCGACATGGAGGTTGGATTGCTGCTGACGAATCAGTGGCGCAGGTCGATGGATCACCTGCATGATTGTCTGCATGACCGACTCGGCTTGGAAGGGCGGTTTGCCCGTTAGCAATGCATAGAGGATTGCACCCATGGCATAAACATCGGTCGCGACGCCTTGGGCCTCGTTCTTGCCAGAGGCTTGTTCGGGGGACATGTAGCTAGGGGTCCCTAGAGTAGCGCCGGTTGCGGTGAGTCCCTGCTCGGCGCCCATTTGCTTGGCGAGTCCAAAGTCGGTAATCACGACGTGGTCGGTTTCATCGATCAAAACGTTGGCGGGCTTAAGATCTCTATGAACAACGCCGTGAGAGTGGGCATAGTCGATGGCCCTTGCAACATCCATCACATACTTAACGGCCTGCTTGGCCTCCAAAGGGCCATCGGCGAGTTTTCGTGAGAGGTCGGTTCCGGGGATATAGTCCATCGAAAAGTAATGGTGCCCGTTACTCTCCCCACAGTGATAGATCGTTACGATACTCGGATGGGTGAGTTTCGCGACGCTTCGAGCTTCACTGTAAAACCGCTCGACTTCCTCGTTGCTTGCCAAAGCCCCTGAGCGGATCATCTTGACTGCAACCTGGCGTTTCAAAGCCGTCTGGGTGGCCAAGTACACCACACCCATTCCACCACGGCCCAAAACGCGCTGAAGGATGTAGTCACCGAATCGACAAGGCAAGGCTGCTTGGGTGTTATCGAGCGCGGGAAATTCGGCCACATCGCTGTTCGATCCGGCGACTTCGGAAAGACTAAAGTCGACCTCATCGCTTGCTTGAACTCGTCCTTTTGGCAAGTCGATGGTGGCTGCATTCGGGTCGTACTCTTGGGCAGGATCGGGACTGCCTAGCGACTTATCCTCAGGCGGATCGGCGAGTACTCTCGGAGCACTGGTCTCCTCAGGCGTCAGATCCCCAAGGGTCGGGCCAGCCATCTGCTCGATCCAATCGGCAGTCTCGAGGAATCCTTCGAGTTGCTGGCGATACTCAGGGTACTTGCGCAGGAACTCTTGGCGGTCAACAGGCTGGCCTGCATCGTGCTTGCGCAGAAACTCCAGAAGGATTTCATCGAATTCCTCCTTCAAATCATCGTCCGATGGATTGCCTGTCATAACTACCGCGCGTGATTCTCGGTGGTGAGCTTTCCGGAATTCTTTGAATGTCGACGACCCGACACGGACTCATTGTACACCTTCTGACTACCCACGAACGGCGACGCTTGCCAACTCTTTTTTCATGGCTTGCAATCGCTCGGTTACTATTGCCTTGGCTCGCGAAAGTGCCTCGGATGAGGCTGTTGTTAGGTTTTCATGGCCAAAGAGGTAGAATTTGATTTTCGGTTCGGTTCCCGAGGGCCTCACAGCGATCGCATTGCCACTCGGGGAACCATCGGAGTTGCCAAGTTCCAACATCAGCATGTTGCTTTTGGGTGCATCGATCGCTTCAGTTGCACCAGAAGTGGTTTTTCGCGTTAGGCTTTGGTAGTCCCGAACGGCCAAAATGGGGAGTCCTGCGATCGATACCGGGGGAGAGGATCGAAGCTTCTCCATGAGTTTTTTCATGTCGGTCATTCCCTGACTGCCTTCCATTTGCACATTGATCAAATCTTCGATGTACACACCATGCTGGATCATCAGCTCGTCGAGGCGTTGGTGCAATGATTTCCCAGCTGCTTTGAGATCGGCGGCAAGTTGAGCCATCAGCAAGCATGCGACGGCACCGTCTTTATCGCGAGCATAAGTTCCTATGAGGTATCCATGAGATTCTTCGGTTCCAAAAATAAATCCTTCAGGACCGCATGCATCGATCAAACCTGCGATCCATTTGAAACCGACATGGATGTTGCCTTCGCACCGAACCCCATAGGACTCGGCCACACGACGAGTCATCTCGGTGGTCACCAATGTCTTGATCACATAGGCATCTTTGGGGAGATCCCCAAGTTGTTTGCGTTTTGAAATGACGTAATCGGTCAGGAGCACTCCTAGTTGGTTGCCATTGATCGTAGCCCAAGGACTATTGGGCTCGAGGGTCACTGGACAAGAACACCCCATACGATCGCAGTCAGGATCGGTCGCCAGAGCTAAATTGGCACCGATCGACTTGGCATGCTTGACCATCGCATCAAAGACGGCTGGATTTTCTGGGTTGCTAACGTGCCCTGGCACATTTGGAAAATCCCCATCTGGAGTCGATTCAGGGCCATACTCGACGACTTGGCTAAACCCTGCGGCCCGAAGCAAATCGGGGACGACGAATCCCCCAACGCCATGCAGCGGGGAATAGACAATCTTTGCGTCCCTGGAACCATTCCAAGCGTGCTTGAGTGCCGCTTGCTGAAACTTCTGATCAACCTCTTGAGTTACAAATCGGACTTTATGTTCAGCGATGGCTTGGGCGAAGTCGACTTTTTGAATCTGCTCTACCTGCAAGACGGACTGGATGATTTTTTCGTCGTGTGGCGGGAGTACCTGGCCACCAGTCGACCAATAGACTTTGACGGCATTGTCGCTGGGGGGGTTATGGGATGCGGTGACCATGATGCCACAACTGCAACCGAAGAGCCGCACTGCGTAGGAAAGTTGAGGAGTGGCTCGGTAGCCGTCCAAGAATACGACTTGGAAACCGTTGGCAACCATGATCGATGCGCAAAGTTCAGCAAAATGACGAGAGCGGTGACGTGTGTCATAAGCGATCGCGCAGGAGAGAATCCCAGTTTGTTTCTGGCTCAGGATGTAATCGGCCAACCCCTGTGCGCTCTCTCCTATGGTTCTGTCGTTGATGGCATTGGATCCAATCGGGTACATCCGACCACGCCTACCCCCGGTACCAAAAGGAATAACGGTCCAAAAGGCATCGTCGAGTTTTTTCCAGTCCGATCTCTGTATATGTTCGATGAGTTCTGGGCGGTACTCTGCGTACCGAGACTGGATAAGCCAGTCGGCGATATTTTTGGCCGCCGATTCGGTGATTTGACCTTGGGACTTTGCCAACTCGACGGTGTTTAGATAGGAATCCATAAATTTCTGCCTTAGAAGTCTGGCTAATTGCAAAGAGAGAATCGAGGTGGAAAATGTGTCCGAAAACCCCCTGATCGTCAACGGCGGAAAAATTTACCTAGGTTGCAAACCCAGCGGATTCGTTGGTAGAAAGTTCGGGTTCTAACGGCACAATCTCTAGGACTTTTCCGGCAAGCGGTTTAAATGTGCGTCGCTTCGGAACTTTCCGCCGACGAACTGAATCATACGTCTCGGTCTGTTTTGTTGACAGGCAAGACCCTCCAACTAGGATGGAGGCCGCCTGTCGACGGCTACGGGTGCGCCGTTCCCTCCATTGATGTGTGGGTTTGACGCGTCGAGGGCATGCTGAAATTCCTTATCGTTCCTCAATCGGGGATCCCATGGTGAAGTCGAACAAGCCATCTAGTCCAAAGAGTGCATTGCGAAATCGTTCTTCGAAAAAGGTCGCCAAGCGTTCGCGGCTTTTCGAAAAGCTTGAGAATCGCGAATTAATGGCCGGCGACTTTTCGCCAACGGTCGAGAGCCAACTGGCGCGAATGTTTTTCAAGGGTGAGGAATCCTACATTCGTGCCGGAAACAAAATCTCGGGCTTTGGTTCAGGTGGTACTGGAGGCTCGGGCACTTCAGGCTCTGGCGAGTCGAACAATCCGCTATCGATCAGCGAAGTCGAGCTAAACAACTCGGTGGCTAGGGCACAGCTGCTACCACTCTCATCGAGTCAACCGGTGAATCTATCAGGGGTCTTTTCGAGTGTTCTCGACGAAGACTACTTCGCATTGGATCTTAGGAAAGGCGATATTCTTGATACCCGTTTGGTCGCAGTGACTGGCCAGCGACCCACGATGGCACTTCTGGATGCCAACGCACAAGAGTTGCTTTTCGCTCAAGGACGATTTTTGGGTGGCACGGCGTATCCTCCTTCGTCCCCTCTTTACACCGACGGTAACACAACCCTGCCCTACGTCATCAATCAGACGGGCAGGTATTATTTGAGAGTTGCTGACGGCGTTGGATCTTATGTGCTGAACCTTCGTGTCCAGCGATCTGCATTTGAGAGGGATCCTATCGGAACCAAGCAGATTCTGTACGTTGACTTTGACGGTTCCTTCACCCGCGCAGAGACACTCAATCTAACGGGACTCGGCGTCCCTCCGGGAACCTTGCGTATCCCTCCAATGTCGAGGATTTTGCCTCAACTCGGATTAACCACTGCCGATGCGCCAGCCGTTGCACGCAATGTGATGACTCGGCTCGAGCAGAAGATGCGGACTTCGCTTGCCGCTCGCTCGAACAATGGATTCTTCGGCTCGACTGGGAACCCAGGTGAATTTGATATTCAACTGATCTCTAGCTTCGACTCGCCCGATTTATGGGGACAGCCGAACGTTTCAAGAGTGTTGGTCGGAGGCACCCAAGCAGACATCGGACTCGATCCTGATACAGGTCTTTTGGGAATCGCTCAATCGGTTGACGTGGGTAACTTCGGTCGCGAGGAGAGCGGGTTGGTCATGCTTGACATCCTGGTTGCCGATACCATCGATCCGACGATTGTTCCGATCGCTGGCAATGTATCGAGGTCCGACCTTTTCGCTGAAATGCTTTCGATGGTTATCGCCCACGAGGCAGGTCACTATCTAGGGGGTGTTCACCAAGATCCGAATAACACGCAGTTTGGGATCATGGATCAGTTCTATGACCCACTCGTTGTTTCCGGATCCGGTCCGGATGGAATCTTTGGTAATCGTGACGACGAGCCGCTGTTTTTCAGCGTCGATGAATTCTCGCCGACGGCAGGTATTCCTTTTGGAGGAGGCGTCGATGATAGCGCCAACATGTTGGCATTCGGAATGTCGACCGGAACCGTTGGTGGTACGATCACCGGCGTAGTCTATAACGATGCGAATAGGAACTCTCGTCAAGATGCTGGCGAAGCTGGCCTTCCTGGATGGCAGGTCTTTGTCGACTCGAACAACAACTCGGTTCTCGATGCAGGCGAACCAAGAGCGACAACGAGCTCCAATGGCCAATACACGCTGAGGTCTGCCAGTGGATCCCAGGTGATCCGAGTCGTAAGACCTTCGGGTTGGATTGCATCGAATACATCAGAAGAAGCCAAGACGGTAAGCGTCACCCTTGGAGCGACGACCACGGTGAACTTTGGTTCTTTTGCTCCGTCTGGTGCGGCGACCGGCTTTAAATGGCTGGATATCAACGGGGACGGGATCCGCGATGCGAGTGAACCCGGACTCTCAGGGGTTTATGTCTACCTCGATCTCGATGGCGATGCTCGTCCCGATGTCGGTGAACCTGCAGCATTGACCAAAGCCGACGGTTCGTACGTGCTAACCCCACCGAGAGCCGGAACCTACACGATCCGCGAAGTGGTTGATCCTGGATACGTTCAGACATTCCCCGCAAGTGGCTTTCACACCGTTGTATATAATGGATCGACTCCGCTGGGCGGTTTCGATTTCGGAAACCGCGAGTCGTCCGACTGGGGCGATGCCCCTTCACCTTATGCCACGTTGAGAAGCAACAATGGTGCTTCGGCTGGTCAGCTTAATGGCTTCCGCCTCGGTGCCAATTGGGATGCCGATATCGATGGTCGCCCAACGTCGTCAGCCAATGGCGACGACATTAATGGACCTCTGAACACCTCCGGCAACGTCATCAATGACGAAGACGGTGTGACACTGCTAACACCGCTGGTTCGCGGTGATAATCAAAACATCATCCGAATCAACGTGACCAACACCGCAGGTGCTGGAGCGTTTGTTCAAGGCTGGATCGACTTCAACGGCAACGGCGTTTGGGGTGATCCAGGCGAGCAAATCGTAACCAACTTGGCTGCGGTTGCGGGCGATAACCTGGTGACCTTCACGGTTCCTGCCAACGCAGTTAGCAATGGATTCGCCAGATTCCGCCTCTCGCAAACGCGCGATGTCGGGCCTACGGGTCGAGCCGCCGCTGGTGAGGTCGAAGACTATCTATACACCATCAACAACGGCCCTCGAACCATCCTCCAGAACGATGCATTCACGGTTGCTCGAAACAGCACTGCGAACATCTTCGATGTGCTAGCCAATGATTTCTTACCACCGACGGACGCCGTGACTGCGGTCTTGCCTGGACCGTCCTCGCAAGGTGCTACGATCTCGATCGGTCCTAATAATACCCTTCGATACACGCCACCTCGTGGCTTCTTCGGTCAAGACAGCTTCACCTACACGGTGGTCTTCGCTTCTGGAAAACGAGAGACGGCAAACGTCACTGTCAACGTGACGTTGCAGTTCACCGATCCGGTTGCCGTCGATGATTCCTTTGATCTACCAACCAACGCCGTTTCCTTCCCCTTGAATGTCCTTCTCAATGACATCGAAGGTGCAGGCGGTTCGTTGGTCGTAACCAACTTCAGCAACCCAGACAAGGGTGGTTCGATCTCGATCGGATCGGGTGGCTTGAGCCTTCGATACACCCCACGCCGAGGCTTTGGTGGTACCGAGTCCTTCACCTACACGGTCACAGATGGACAAGGAAAATCCTCGACCGCGCGGGTCACTGTTCACACGCTCGAAGGTGACCGGCTCGATGACAATGTTGAATTCAGCTTTGGATTCCGAGACATGTCAGGCAATCCGATCACCAGTGTAACACAAGGGGATCAGTTCCAAGTCTATGTTTACACTTATGACTTGCGACCCGAAAGAGGTGCTGGGCAAACCCCACCAACCTCGGTGCAAAACCCAGGCGTATACGCAGCTTACCTCGATCTTCTTTATAGCTCGAACATCGTGCTGCCATCGAGCCCAGGCCCGAACACCACGCTTGATTTCGCGAACTCGCCAGTAACCCCTTATCGAAACGGGATCTCTGGATCGGCTTCGGTTCCGGGTGTGATCAAATCTCTTGGTGCTTTCACCGGAGCAGAAAAGCCACCGTTTAGCTTCGCCGATCCATCGCTCATGACGATCCTGACCTTCACCGCCCGCTCGGCAGGTTTGGCAGAGTTCGCAGGTGATCCTGCCAACGAGTCGCCAAATACCGATGTGGTTTTGTTCAATCCACCGAACGCTCCTGTTCCAGTCGAACAAGTTCGCTATCTGCGTTCGACAATCGAAGTTGTCCCAAGGGGCACGGAGCTTCCGTTCGCTGTTGATGACAGCACGGCCGAATTGCTTTTGAATTCCACATCGTTTATCAACGTTTTGGCCAACGACATCGTTGGGACTTCTGGGCCAATCCGAATCACCTCGGTCACCCAGCCAGCCAACGGCGTTGTGTCGATCGACAATCGAGGAACCACGAATCCATCGGATGATCGAATCCAGTTTGTCCCCTTCACCAGTTCCTTGGGCTTCTCAGATCAGTTCACCTACACGATCGCCGACTCGCGAGGTTTCACTTCGACGGCCACTGTGACACTCAAGGTCGGCGACACGAGCTTGAATGACAAGATGAAGATCCAGCTCAAGGCGTTCAATCTCAACGGCCAGCCGATAACCTCGATCCCAGCGGGAAGCCAGTTTGAACTTCGTGGATTCGTCCAAGATCTACGAGTTCCGAACACCCAAAGCGGTGTCTTTGCAGCCTACCAAGACATCCTCTACGATCGAAATTTGGTCGCTGTTCAAACCTCACCAAGCGGCCTCGGCTTCCAGATCGAGTTTGCCACCGGACCTAATGGTTACAGCAACGGCAAGTCTGGCGATATTCGAATCCCAGGGCTAATCAACGAAGTCGGTTCTTTCCAAGACTCTGCCTCGCCCCTTGGGACTTCTGAGTTGCTTCAATTCAGCATTCGCATGAAGGCCAACACCCCTGGAGTTGCTCGGTTTGTCGCTGATCCAGCCGACATCAGCCCCTTCCATGATTCTCTACTCTATAGCGATCCAAGGAACAAGGTTCCTTACGATCAAATCAGCTACATCCCCGCAGAACTCGTAATCACCGGTAGTGGCGGAGCAGGGGGCGAAGGAAACACCAATCCTTGGGACCGCTTCGATGTCAACAACGACGGATTCGTCTCCCCAATCGATGCACTAATCCTTGTCAACAAGGTCAACACCAACGGTGGTGGTGCCTTGGGCAATGGTGGTGGCGAAGGAGAAGGTTCTGGCGAGAAGTTCTACGTCGACGTGAACGAAGATGGATTCCTCTCACCTCTGGATATCCTCTGGGTTGTTAACCGAATCAACGGTTCTAACTTCTCCGGTGAAGGCGAAGGCGAAGGCCAATTAGCACCGGTTGTGCAGTCGGATTCCGGAGTAGAATCTAGCACTGTCAATCCACCGATCGAGATTCAGTCCAATAGGCTTGCTCGCAGTGGAACCCCTAGCTGGGTAATCCAATCGGCGGTAGTCGATCCATCGAGCGTCGATGACCTGCTAGCAGGTTACTCGGCTGAGGAAGAGCAAGAAGACAGCGTCAGCGAACTGGTCGACGATCTGTTTGCTAGCGACCTGATTTAGTCGGTTGGGTAGTGATAAACTAAAAATCAAGACCGGTTGGTTTTATTTAAACTGACCGGTTTTTTTATTGCCGCATTGAGTAGCTCCATCATGACTAGAATCGACGGATGGGTTGATCTTCAAATCAATGGCCTTGGTGGAATCGATTTCAATTGCAAGGATCTTTCTGAGGCACACTGGGATCGAGCCATCGAGCAACTCGGCCAAGATGGAACGAAGTACTTCTTGCCGACGCTCATTACCGACAGCATCGAATCGCTCGATGCGAAACTTTCAAGGCTTGCGAAGTTATGCAAAGCCAATATGCAAGACTCCCAGGCAGCTAGCAAGTCAGTGGGAATTCACCTGGAGGGTCCTTTTCTATCCGACCAGACGGGGTATGTGGGGGCCCATCCAAGAGAGCATGCGATCGAGCTAGAGCTCGATTACCTCAAGCGACTTGTCGATGCTGCAGACGGATGCCTCAAGTTAGTGACACTTGCTCCTGAACGTGATCCATCCGGGAAAGGGATTGAGTATCTTGCGAAACAAAACATCTTGGTAGCTGCTGGACATTGCGATCCGTCGATCGACCAATTGCGTCGTGCGATCGACTCGGGATTGACCCTTTTTACCCATCTTGGAAACGCATGCCCTCCGATGCTCCCAAGGCATGACAACATCATCCATCGGGTCTTGGCATTGAGAAGTTCGCTGCGTGTGACGTTGATCGCTGACTCATTTCATCTGCCCCTATGGTTGCTCGATAGTTGGGTTGATTGGTTTGGGGAAGACCGAGTCTCGATCATCTCTGATGCGATCAGTGCAGCGGGACTGCCCCCCGGGGTCTACACACTCTCGGATCGCAAAGTCGATGTCGGGGCCGATGGGGTTCCGCGCAGCGAAGATCGCACGCATTTTGTTGGTTCCGGAGCCACCCTGGGGCGCATGCATGAAATCTGTCGACGGGAACTTGGCTGGTCGACTCATCGCTTGGAAAAACTCTTTAAAGTCAATGCGGCTAATTGGTTAGGACTCGATCTGTAGAGGCCATTCGCAACTTTTTACCAGGGTGCTTTTTCCAGCTTTAGAGCGTTGCGATGCGCTGCAAATACACCTTGAATCCTTTACAATCAGGTCTTGAAGTCTTTTGATTCCTGAAACCTAACGACTACAAGGATCCTCTTATGAGCTCGCTGTCTCGCCGCCATTTTCTAGAACAGACGATGTTCACCACCGCTGCTGCTTTGGCCCTCGAAGCCCAGCGAGCTCAGGCCAATGAGCCACAACAGCAACAGCCACCTTCGATCGGTCCTAATGACACGATCCAGGTGGCCGTCGTCGGAGCAGGAGGAAGGGGCCAGTCCCACATCGATGGCTTTGCAGGAAAGCCTGGAAGCGTCGTGACTCACATTTGCGATTGCGATGAGAGAGCCGGCCAGAGGTCTTGTGAAAAAGCAGCCGAGAAACAAGGCGGCAAGAAACCCGTTTGGGTCAAGGATGTTCGCAAGCTCCTCGAAGACAAATCGATCAATGCCGTGAGCATCGCCACTCCCAACCATTGGCATTCACTAGGTGCCATTTGGGCGATCCAAGCGGGCAAGGACGTTTATGTAGAAAAACCCGTGTCCCACAATGTGCTCGAAGGACGCCGCGTGGTGCAAGCGGCACGCAAGCATCAGCGTATGGTACAAACTGGAACACAGAGCCGCTCGAATCCTGGCATGCGTGAAGCGATCGCATTTGTGCACGCAGGAGGTATTGGTGAGGTGCTGATCTCCCGTGGACTATGTTACAAGCGTCGCGACTCGATCGGTCCGCGCGGCACCTATGAGGTTCCCAAGGAAGTCGATTACGATCTGTGGTCTGGTCCTGCGAAAATTCTACCTCTTACTCGTAAGCGATTTCATTACGACTGGCACTGGCAGTGGGAATACGGAAATGGAGACCTGGGTAACCAAGGGATTCACCAAATGGATCTATGCCGTTGGGCGCTTGGCGAAGATCGCTTGAGCGATCGCGTATGGTCCTTCGGAGGCCGCGTGGGTTACGAAGATGCCGGCGAGACAGCCAATACCCAAGTCGTCGTTCATGACTACGGTCAGCGAAAACTGATCTTCGAAGTCCGTGGCTTGCCGACCCCAGACTACAAAGGTGCAAACGTAGGCATCATCGTCGAAGGCACCAAGGGTTACTTGGTCATGACCTCCTATGCCAGCGGCACGGCTTTTGACCTTGATGGCAAGCCTGTGAAACAGTTCAACGGTGGCGGTGATGATCGTCACTACAAGAACTTCACCGATGCGATGCGAAGCAGGGACTACAAGACCCTCAATGCAGATATCGAACAAGGCCATTTTTCCAGCGCCCTGTGCCACCTGGGGAACATCTCCTTGCGGCTCGGAAAGCAGATCCCAGGTGCCGAAGTGGACGGGGCTTTGCAAGCCCAAGGTGGCGACGCATCGGTTGTTGAAACTTGGAAACGCACAGCAGAACACTTACAAGCCAACGAGGTCAAGGATTACTCGATTTGGATGGGTAAGCAGTTGTCGATCGATCCGGTCGGTGAAGTCTTCACCGGTAGCGATGCTCCCAATGAGTGGCTCACTCGCGAATACCGCGCGCCATATAGTTTGCCTAGCGAGCAAGCGGTTTGATTCACTCCTACTCAACCAAATGGTACTCGCACTCGAAAACAAGCCTTGGGGCTTCGGGTGCGAGTACGGGAAATCAAAGTAAATCTCTACTCAAATAACCGACGAGCCCATTTTAAAAGTATCCCTCCAGACATGACTGGAATTTCCAACTTTCATCATGAAATATTAACGCCACTATAGGCACGGTTCAGGTCTCATCCTGTATACTTGCCTTCTTCCCGGGGTGGAATCTACGTGATTTACTCGCCACCTAATGGGATCTGAATCACTCGAAGACTACCAAGGAGGGGAAGTATGTGGAGTTCTAGGAACCGTCGTAAAGATAGGAATCACCTACGAAATAGTTTGCGGCTAAGGCTCAGAGGTCAGATCGAAAAACTGGAGGATAGATCGCTACTTGCCGCTTTTGTCGGTGGCAATTTGCTCGTTGAGCGAATCGGCAACGGAACGACTGCCCTTAGTAATGCGGCGTTCCAAGTATCCTTGATTGAATACGCAACAACTGGTGGATCACCTGTTCAAACCATGATTTTACCGAGTTCCGGTGATGATAAAGTCACCGATTCGGGGTCGGCCACAAGCAATGGTTATCTCAACATTTTTGACGGACGAGTCGCAGTACCCGGTTACAACAGCGCTGCTGGTACAGCAGGCGTCAATACGACAAATACGAAAGTTGGAACGGTTATCGGCCAAGATGGGCTCGTTGCATCCAGAACGACATTTCCAACAGCAGCACCCATGCCGTTTAGTGGAGACAATTTTAGAAGTATAATCGCCACAGGGAGCAATACCTTTTACGCAACCGGGAATGGTAATGGGACAACGGCAGGAGTCTGGTACGCCAATGCAGGCACCTTTACGCAGATAAGCACCACCGTCAACAATACACGTAACGTCGAGATTTATAACGGACAGTTGTACTTCTCGACCGGTTCTGGAACCCGAGGAATTCGCAGTGTGGGGGCTGGATTACCGACGACCGGTGGGCAGAGTGCAACTGAAGCAATCAGAACTGGAGCCACATCAAGTCCCTATGGGTTTGTGATGTTCGATACCGATGGCAACGGTGAACTTGATCGTGCCTATATCGCCGATGACCGAACTGATGCTGGTGGGGGGCTTCAGAAATGGACGTTCAATGGCACATCGTGGTCCAATTCATGGGCCCTTTTAGTCAATGGCTCGAATGCTCTCAGCGGCACTGCTGGTTCTGGTTTTGCAGGATTGAGAGGATTGTCTGGAAGTTTCTCCAATGGAGTAGCGACGTTGTATGCGACAACGAACGAAACTCCGAACAATCGGTTGATCTCCATCGTTGATACCGGAGCATCAACGCCGACGAGTGCAACGCAGCTTGCAACCGCTGGTGCCAACTATGTATTCCGAGGCGTCGACGTGTTCCCAGACAACACGCCTCCCTTGGTCACCTCGATCGACGATGGAGATATCGACAACGAGGTCGCCGTCGGCGATACGCTCACCTACACGATCACCTTCAATGAAGACATCGATGCGAGCACAGTGAGCGCAGCGGATTTTGACAACGCAGGGACGGCCGGCATTTCGGTAGGTGCCGTTACGGCATTAAGCCCCAAAGTCTTTTCTTTGACGGTCACTCCGTCGACAACTGGCTCAATCATCCTGCGCATTCCAGCCGGTGCGGTGATTAAGGATCTAGCGGGAAACAGTCTCGCGGTGCCAGTGCTCGACGATACAACGGTCACTGTAATTGACGGAGCCGACACCACACCACCTAGCGTTGTCTCCATCGTCGATAACGATTCGGATAATCTCGTTGCCCTCAACCAAACCGTCACCTACACGATTAGCTTTAGCGAAGACATCGATGCTGCGACGGTCGATGCGAGCGACTTTGACAATGCAGGTGATTCAACGATCACTGTTGGAACCATCACAGAGACATCGCCAGGTGTATTTACCGTTCAAGTCACCCCAACGAGTGGCAATAGCTTAAGGCTCCGAATCATCGGAACCATCAAGGATGTCGCAGGTAACGATTTAGTCGTACCAGTATTGGATGACGACACGCTAACGGTTGATGCGGTTGCACCTACGGTCACCAACATCACCAACAACTCGACTGGTACTCTCTTTGCCGAAAGTGCTGTCACCTACACCGTTACTTTTAGTGAAGCCATCGACGCTTCGACGTTGTCCATCAATGACTTTAGCAACGCAGGTACGGCCACCGTCGTCTTAGGAGCGATTACTCAAGTCAGCCCGAGTGTCTACACCTTGGTCGTAACACCCACCTCGGGTGGAACGCTCCGATTGCAATTGCCCGTCGGCGCGGTCGTTAAGGACATCGCTGGAAACAATGCCATCGTTCCGCTGCAAGATGACGAAGAGCTCACGGTTACCCCGGTTACGCCACTTGGCCCGGGCGATATCGTTGTGCTTGGTTATAACACCTCAGGATCTCCGAACGATTCGTTCGTGATCATGACGCTCAAAGAACTCGTCGGAGGAACTCGGTTTATTGTCAGTGACAACGAGGTCGCCTCTGACGGCGGATCATCCTTCGCCGATTTGAACGAGGCCGAAGCCTTGTTTACGGTCAAAGCGGGCCAAACGATTCCAGCCGGAACGATCATTTCGCTCCCCTGGGGTGGCGCCGACGTGTCGACTGCGACTTACGATTGGGACTTGCCTGCCGGGCCCGGCCTTGGTAACAACAACGATGAGATCTATATTTACAAAGCGATCTCGACGGCATCCTTAACTCCCACCGCGTTTATTTATGGTGTGGCAATCGGTACATCGACAAGCTCGCGTCCTGCTGGACTTACAACCGGTTCGACTTTCATCAAACCAACAGGGGTAGCCGCGAGATACAAACCGGTAGGTGCGGTCTACTCAGGTCTTCCGAGCACCATTCGACCCGCTATCGGAAACACCGCTGCAAATTGGGAGTCGGTCGCGCCGGGTGCTCCAAGTGACTGGAGTTTTACTCTCGGCCCTACGTTTACCGGTGCATCGATCAACAGCGGAGCTTCTTTCTCGAACAACGCCCAGCGTTCGATCATCACCTCTTTGGTGGTTAACTTCGGATCACCAGTGACACTGCAACCCAATGCATTTTCACTTGAAAACATTGGGCTTATTACTGCTGGGTCGAGCTTTATCCCACAAAGCCAAATCGTTGTGACGCCGTCTTCCGGAAGTTCCTCGAGCTACACGATCACCTTTGATGCCGGTTCCGTGGCAAATGGTACGATCGTCAATGGTATCGTCAAGCGAGCCGGTGGAGCACTCGCCGCCAGCAACGGCAACTCGCTTGCGGATGGTAACTATGTCCTTCGCATCGATTCGGCAAAAGTCGATGGCGAAGGCTTCGCGTTAGTCGGTGATAACGTCTTTGGCGATGTGGCCACCGATCGATTCTTCCGCATGTATGGAGATAGCGACGGAGACGGTGATGTCGATGGAACTGACGCAGTCGCCTTGAGAAATGCCCAGCTCTCTTACAATGCCGCCTTGGATTGGGACGGCAATGGATCGGTATCAGCAGGTGCCGACATCACGAACTTTAACAGCAATCGCAATCGTCGGAGACGATTGTTCTAAAGGATATCTTGTAAATTTTTTGTTCGTAACGCTTCAATCAGGGAGGGACCCCATGAAGAAGATTTTGTGTGCAGTTTTTGCTTTTTGTGCGATGTGTACTACGGCTCTTGAGAGCCAAGCAGCCATCGTGTCCGAATTGCTCCTCGTCGAACGGACTCCGTTTGTCGTTGGAACACCGACGGTTATCGATATCATCCTCCAGGAAACTCGGGGGCCGAGCGATACCTCAATTCTTGGAACTATCGAAACTGTTTCGGGAAATATCCTTTTCAATTGGACTGGTTCAAGCGCGTTTGTTGTTTCGGGTCTAACCGATTACGGCACTCAAAATGGGCGTTTCTTCGATAACGGTGGAGGTTCTTCAACGATTGATCTTAATACTGCAGCAATGTATGGTTCGGTCGAGCAAAATGATTTGATTCCATCGGCAAGCGATGATCCACTGGGTGTTGTTGTCAGCCCGACTCAAACGACCATTAGGCTCGCTAGTTTTACTCTCAGTGGCGGTGCAGT
>JBEIGI010000039.1:0-47167 GCA_040381975.1 Pirellula sp. | reverse complement strand
TAGGCCGCGCATTAGTCGACAACAAACAGCTTCGCTCCGAGCGGACTCCTAGACCTATGCGCTTCGGCGTCATCCGCGACCTGATAACTCATTCCAGGCTTTAGCAGAAACGTTCGACCGTCCTGTAGCTCAGTCTCTAGTTCGCCCTCAAGGCAAAGCAAAATGTGGCCTTTTGAGCACCAGTGATCCGACACGTAGCCCGGCGTGTACTCGACAATTCTCACTCTAACGTTGCCGAAATGCTGGGTGCGCCAAAACGCTTGCCCACTCTCCGCCGAGTGCTCGGTCCGAGCGACATGTTCCCAGTCCGTTGTTGCAAAGGAAATATTCTCGATCTTCATCTTCTCAACTCATTCTGCGGACTCATGGCCAGCTCAACGAGGCGATGCGGCGTGTGCGCGGCCTAACGGCATAGATCAGCGGCGGCCCGCTTTGGAGCCGTCCGCTGCAGCACCGGGTTCGGCGTTCTTTGTCCCCGCGTAGATCGCCTGCACCCGCTCGGTCTCGGCAAACGACAGGCCCTCGCCGACTGGCTGCACCGAGCGGAGAACGTCCGCTCGCGCCTCTGGCCCGACCGCCCGCTCGATTACCCAACCCACCAGATACTGAACCGCCAGGCAGCCGGCCGCCGTGGCGATGTTCCCCTCGGAGACGAACGGTCGTTCGACCACCTCCACACCAAACCCCTCCAGCACCCCCTTGGCCGTCGGGTAGGTGGTGGCTGGCTTTCCGTCCAGCAGGCCAAGCGCAGCCAGGATGAGTGCCCCCGAGCACATCGACCCGATAAGTTGGCGAGACGGGTCGAGCCGGAACTGGGCCAGCCACGCGGCGTCCCGGCACTTAGCGCGGGTGCCGGGGCCGCTGGTGAACAGGACAATGTCAGCGGCGTTGGCGTCCGACAGCGGGCCGTGGATCGGGACGGGCAGACCGGTGCTGGACGTGTGCTGAGGCCGGTCGCCGAGGACACGGACGGACCACCCGGGGGCCCGGACCCGCTTGAGCAGATCCCACATGAAGAACACGTCCACGTCAGTGAACTCCTCGAACGCTACGATCACGACATCCACCGGACTGCCCTCCATCGCCGAACTTGTTTTTATACGGATCAGCCTAAACTCTGTAGACCGCACCAATGTAGCCTATCACGCAAGCCAGCTTCGATCCGAAGTTGAATGATATCAGTTACTTACGAGCCGATCAATCAATGGATGGAGTGATAGGCTGTTTCGGCCTATTCTCACCGCACCAACGCGTCGAAACATCAGGCATCTAGTTCGAATACTACCGCCTCCACCGACATGTGTCGGTGCCAAACCGGGCTATGCAACACCCCAGTATTTTGGCGGCTCTGCGCGACTCGAAAGGCGACTCGATTTGGGTTGCGCGACGCGAAAAGCAACGCCGCAGGCGCCGCGCATGGACATGCATGGAGCTTTTGGAAGTCCCAAGGAACTCGCAAGAAGTGCGATTTACACAGGGAAAACAGCATGTTTTTTAGATACGGGGTAGGATTCGAACTAGATGCAAGTTGTTTTGAAACGCGGGGATGGTGAGGATAGGCCTTAATCAGCAGATAGCTAAGCAGTTGGCGAAGATGCTTTCGCCTTGGTTGGCTTTCTAGGTGGTGCTTTCTTGGGTGTCGGTTTCTTGGCCGGTTGCTTAGTTCGATTCGAATCGGCCGCATCGGATTGCCTAGCTCGCATGTAAGTCTGATAGTCAACACCCGCTTCGTTGGCCTTCTTGCGCAACGCAAGCTCGGCAGCCTGAAGACTCGCCGAGGCCGCTCGCATCTTCTTCAACGCTTGATCCGATTCCGCTTTGGCCTTCTTGTAGGCGAAATCGTTCTCAATACGCGATGGGCTCAACTTGGACTTCATCTCCTTGAGCTTGCTCTGTGCCTCCTGAAGATCCCCTCTGGCTTCCTTCGTTTGTGGATCCGAACTGATCGCAGCATCCTCGATCGCCCGAAGCTCTTTTTTGTCCGATGCAATCGAAAGCTCCAATTCATCGATTTGACTCTTCGCGATCGGTAATTGGCTCTCGGGCTGCAAACCGCTTTCGAGCGACTCCTCGGCAAGCTTGAGACGCTCGGCAATCTGCGTGTATGTGGTATTGGACTTGAGCTTCTCAAGCACTTCTTTTGACTTATCTTGAAGAACCAGACTCGCTCCTCGCATGACCTGCATCTGTGCAGGAATCCCCAAGCTTTCTCCCACCCGTTCTTGGGCTTGCTCTAGAGCCGTATCCGTTTTCTTTTTCGCCTGCAAATAAGCTCCCCTTGCGATCGCGAAGGCCTGAGACTTTTGCTGCAATTCTCCTTGGAGTTTTCTAAGATCCGTTTGGGTTTTTCCCAATTCCTTGCGGGCTTTCTCGACACGCTCATTCTCCCTCCGTTCGTCCTGACGGTTCTTGGATGCCGACTGTGCCCAAATAAAAGTATTTGGGATCAGAGACAATCCCATCGAAAGAAATGCATAAATAAGGAACCTGAGGGAATCTTGCCTTCGCGTCTGAACCATGACGTGACCTTGTTGCTTTCTGCGTTGCTTTTTAAGGTTACAGGTAAAGAACGACTTGAAACGGTTTCCTTCTTTCGGGAACCGCATTATGATGCATCGAGATGGCTACTTCAACAGGATTAAGCTTGGTTATCCCAAGGCGAACTGGGGAGGTGAGTTGAGACTTGGTATCCACTGGTTCGCCTGGAATTGACAAGATTTTGAAGGGAAGGTTGCACGTGAAGCCCAAGGCTGTATTGGCTTATTGCCGCGAAAAAGGGGTCAAAGCCATCGACATCCGCTTTCCGGATGGGTTGGGTCGCTGGCGTCATTTTTCGATCCCGGCTTCAGGTCTGAGTGAATCGATGTTTGAAACTGGCCTTGGGATCGAATCCTGCCTGAATTACCAAAAACAAGGGGATCGAACCCCATGGATCCTCTTACCGATCGCGGAGTCGAAATACTTGGATCCTCTTCAGAGCGATCCAACGCTTGTGCTTATGGCGTCCATCCAAGATGCCTGGAGTGGCGAGGATGCTTGGTTTGACCCTCGGGCTATTGCCTCGCGAACCGCCGAGGCTTTTCGTGGTGCAGGCCTTGCCGATGAAATCATGATCGCAACCACGGTAGCATTCGACTTGCGCTCAGCGCAGTGCGAGTCAACCGGGGCGACTCGCCAGGATCCTCAAACCTCCTTTGCGGGCGGTCTGCACGATCCAGACTTTCTTTTGCGCTCGGAAATATTGAACCTAGCTACTGAGGCCGGACTCGGAGTCGAAAGGCACTATCGAGGAGATATTGCGTCTAGCGTATTTTTGCTAAATGCAAAGCCTCTCATACAAGCCTGCGATGAGCAAATGGTCCTCCGAAGCTTGATCGAATCGACCTGCTTGTTGCGATGCGTTGGTATCCGCCAAGCTGGATTGCTGACGAAGTGTGCATTGAGCTTCGTCAAAGGAAATGAGCCTATTCTAGGGGGTGCTCGCGGCTTTGGATTAAGCGATCTTGGTTGGTATGCCGCAGGTGGGTTGCTCAAGCACTCCAAAGCGATTTCGGCGATTGCTGCGACCTCGAGGATGCCTATTGAATTTCAACGTCGATCCTTGAAACCAATCCTCTCAGATCGTGTCGAAGACAGCCTTGTCGGTGTCGAACCGGTTTCCAATGATCCGCGGTATCGCTCTTTAACCTATCGCGAATTGCCAGCCACATGCTGCCCCTACTTAACGCTGTCTGCTATCTCCATGGCGATGCTCGACGGAATACTGCATAAGATTGCTCCGACAACCGAGCAACCTCAATCGCAGACGTCCGCTGAGACATCCGAGGATCTCAAAAAACTCCACGCGAGGAATCTTACCGAAGACAACCGTTTCCTGATGCACGCCGAAGTTTTTTCCGAGCGTATGATCACCGCACTCCACGACCATCTTGAGACTACAAACATCGAAAGCAACTAACGGATCATCATGACGAAAACAACCGCTCCTGATTACAGCAAGCGACGCGAAAGAGCCTTGCGCGCGATGAAAGAAAAGGGAGTTAAGAACCTTCTAATTACATCCCCCTACAATGTGAGCTACCTGACTGGTTTCACAGGCGAAGACAGTTTCTTGTGGCTAACCAACAAAGAAGTTCTCTTGCTGAGCGACGGGCGATATCAAGAGCAGATTCAATCGGAGGTCAAAGGAATCGACTTATTGATTCGACCGCCGAGCACAACGATCATCGATGCCGCAGCAGACGCGATTGGCAAACGCAAAGATCATGAGATCTGGGTGGAAGGATCCACCACAAGTCTTGCCCAGTGGGAGCGACTCAAAGAGCAACTCCCCACGAAGAATCTTGCAAGTTGCACAGGAACAATCGAGCGCCTGCGGGAAATCAAAGACCAAGTCGAACTGACGCTTATTGCAGAGTCGATCGATGTGGCTCAAAGGGCATTTCTTTCCACAAGCTTACTTGTGCAAGACGACATGTCCGAGAAGCATCTAGCCGACGAACTCGAATTCGCCATGCGAAAACTAGGAGCCGAGTCGGCTGCCTTTAAGACGATCGTCGGAGTCGGGGAGCGAAGCGCTTTGCCTCATGGTCGGCCTTCGAGCAAGCGACTCGGTGAATCTTCGTTTACTCTCATCGATTGGGGTGCCAAGAAGAACGCTTACATGAGTGATCTGACTCGACTCGTTTTCACGGGTAAGCCTCCCGCACGGTTGGAAAAAATGTACCGTGCGGTACTCGACGCTCAGAAACAGGCGATCAAAGCGATTCGACCAGGAGCTCTCATGGGTGACATCGATATTGTCGCGAGACTCGCATTAGAAAAAGCTGGACTTGAGAAGCGTTTTAATCATGGACTCGGACACTCCTTTGGCATGGAAATCCATGAGTTGGTTCGGCTTGGAAAAGGACAAATGCGACCGCTGGAAGTCGGGATGGTTTTAACCGTCGAGCCAGGTGTCTACATCCCTGGTTTCGGTGGTGTACGCATTGAAGACGACGTGCTGGTTACCGAAGACGGAAATCGAGTCCTTACCGATCTACCCAAGGAATGGGAGCAGGTGACGGCGATTAGATCTCGCTGATGAGTTTTTCCCATTTCGGGTCGTACTCACGACGCCATAATCCTTGCGGAACATCTGAATCGAGAATCCGACCACTTGTCGGATCGCTGTGAATGACTCGCTGGGTGCGATGGGCGATATTTCCAAGATGGCAAAGCAGGGTGCTTTGATGCCCGCTGAGGATCGGTTGTCTTAGCCGACTTGGATCATTGGCTCGGACAGCTTCGATGAAGTTTCCGACGTGGTCTTTCTGTCCCCAATCGGTTTTTGGGGCCGAATCAACGAGTTTGTTGTCGGTGTCGAAGATCTGATAACCGCCGTCACTATCGATCTCCATATAGCCATCGTATCCATAGAATGAAACGAAGGGTCCGTTCGTATGCTTGGTGTGCGATAACCCTTGGTATTCGATCTGCTTGCCACCTTCGAATTCCCAACTTACCGAATGCGTGTCGGGAGTTTCTTGGTCGTCGTTGTAGCGGTATCGTCCACCCGAAGAAACAGTTCGTGTAGGATAATCGACTTGCAAACCCCATCGGCAGATATCCAGACCATGTGGGCCGTTATTTCCAAGTTCTCCGTTTCCCCAGTTCCAAAACCAATGCCAGTTGTAGTGAACCACATTCTTTCGGTAAGGTCGTCGAGGCGCGGGACCTTGCCACATCTCGTAATCCAGATAATCCGGTGGGACTGAATCAACCTCGGTTCCGATCGGACCACGGATACGGCTGAAAAACGTCCTGCCTAAGTAGACCTTACCAATCGCACCGGAATGGAGTTTAGCGATCGCTGCTTGATAACCGGCGCTGCTACGGCGTTGGTTACCGACCTGGACGCATCGTTGATATTTGTTGGCCGCTTGAACCATCCACTCTCCTTCTTGCGGGTTATGCGATGCGGGCTTCTCGACATAGACATGTTTACCTGCTTTACAAGCAAGGATGGTCGCTGGACCATGCCAATGATTTGGCGCTGCGCAAACAAAAGCATCGACGGTTGGATCATCCAATACACGCCTTAGGTCAGAAACCAATTCCGCTTTACCGCCGACCTCCGCGATCCTTCGAACGCCCGATTCTCCGCGCTGACGATCCGTCTCACAGATGTACTTGATGATCACGCCTGGAATCTTTATCAATTCCTCTGCCAGATCCCTTCCTCGACTATATCCCATCACTCCCAGGATCACCGGCTTGGGGTCTTCCTTGGCTGGCTCTTGAGAATGGACTGCCGGATTCGAAAAGGCTCGAAGTGCCGCAGTCGTTGCCAGCGTTTGATTTATAAAGGTTCTTCGTTGCATGGATCTATCACTTTTCAGGAAATTCTTTATCCTACGATCCTGGAGACTCCAGATCGGACTGGGGTGGTATTTTCCTCTATTTTATCGGGGCTCGCAACAATGACGGATGCCAAACAGCAACTCTCTCACATGGTTTACTTTACCCTTCATGATGCCTCGGCGACCAAGGTGCAGGAGCTATTGTCGGCCTGCCACAAGTACCTGACCGGCCATCCCGGAACAGTCTATTTTTCCGTTGGAACACTCAACCGGGATCTTGCCCGACCCGTCAACGATCACGGCTACGATGTTGTGCTGAACATCGTTTTTGAAAGTCGCCAAGCCCATGACGAGTATCAAACTGAACCAAAGCATTTGAAGTTCATCGAAGAGCAAAAGCCGAATTGGAAGCAAGTCCGAGTCTTCGACTCCGATTTGGTGCCCGCATGAGCTCGATCCTTCAGAAAATCGTAAGCAAGAAGCACGAAGAGATCGAACAAGCCAAGCGCAGGCGGCCTCTGCATGATCTGCAAGCAGGGTGTGCCAATGCTCCAAAGCCGCGCGATTTTTTAGGTGTACTTCGGGGCTATCCTGAGATTCGATTGATCGCAGAAGTCAAAAAAGCAAGCCCATCCAAAGGGGTAATCCGGAAGGACTTTGATCCGCTCGCGATTGCTAAGGCCTATCAATCCGCAGGCGCTGCAGCCTTGAGCGTCCTGACCGACGAGCATTTTTTCCAAGGGCACCTCGATTACATGCGTCAGGTGCGCAAAGAGGTTTCGATTCCGGTTCTACGAAAAGATTTCATCATTGATGAGTACCAAGTTTGGGAGGCAAGAGAAGCCGGTGCGGACGCCGTGCTCTTGATCGCCGAATGCCTCAGTGAAAACCAACTTCAATGCCTGCTATCTCTAACACATGACCTGCAGATGACGGCGCTTTTGGAGTTCCATCATATCGAGAGTCTCCCACTTGTACTCTCCAGCAAAGCTCCTCTTGTCGGCGTGAACAACCGCGATTTGAACACCTTTGAAGTCGACTTGGGACACGTCGTTCGGATGCGAAATCAGATCCCTAAGGAAGTTACCTTGGTAGGGGAAAGCGGCATCGCATCGCGAACCGATGCGCTTTACCTTCAGGACAACCATATCGATGCGATGCTCGTAGGTGAATCGTTGATGCGCAAAGCAGATATTGAAAATGCTGTGCGAGAATTGCTCGGCCGAACCTCGCAATCGAGCTAGTTTAAAAGAGAAGAGCGGTCTAGTATAGCGATTCACCTAATTAGTCTGCAACTTACCGTGAACCGCTTTGATCAACCATCGGTATCGCAGCAGTTCAAACAGCCATCGAGTAGTGACTCGCCGAGTGCCTCGACGATGATCGCCGTGGAATTGTCTCGACCCGACTCACTCACAGCAGCCATCACGAGGCCTTGTGCAACGGATTTGTCTTCCTCATGAACCGCCGTATCGCTTACCATGTCCCGGATCGCATGATCCCATAAACCATCGATCACGCCGTCAGTACAGAGAACAAACTTTTCTCCAGCGGTAAGCTCGAAACAACCTATCTGAGGTTCGATAATCTGATGCCCTGCTCCGAGTGCCCTGGATAACACATTTTTTCTTGGATGAAACCTCGCTTGCCGCTCGTTGATTTGCCCCGTGCGACGCAACCAGCCGACAAAAGTATGATCCTCGGAAATCTGTTCCATTTTCAAAGGATAAGTGCTCTCGCCCTCGGCTCGAACCAAGCGATAGAGCCTCGTATCGCCGATATGTGCATACATGGCCAAACGCCCATGGATCCAGACCACGCTAAAGGTTGATCCCATGTTCCGACAATGGACATCCAGACCGATGCGACTGAGCTCCTTGTGGATCGAAAGGAATAGTTCTTTGAGTATCTGCGGATAAGTCTCAGCCAGGAAACGATCATTGAGCGATTGAGCCTTGGGAAGCATCCTTGTCAATTCATCGATCGCGATCTTGCCAGCAAGCTCCCCTGAGCGTTCGCCACCCATCCCATCTGCCACTGCAAAGACCATATCCCCATCGCCTGTGGTCGCACAACCGACCTTACCCAAGTACCGAACCCCTTGATGGTTTGAGATCACCGCCAAGTATCGGTCTTCGTTGTTGCTGCGAAAGTTCCCCGGGTGAGAATAGGCGCTCCAACTGACCCGGAGTTTGCCGGCCATCGCCTGCCGAGAGGCTTCTTGATCACTGCTATTGCCCCCGGATGGATTCGCTTGGGGGATCTCGTCAAGGATCGTCGAAAATTCGAAGTCGATGATACAGAACCTTCCATCCGAAGATCGGTAGGTGATGTTCCTAAGAAAAGCATCGTCATGGCGTACGCCGTAGGATTCAAGCTCGGCGAACAACTCCTTGATCTTTCCCTCGCTTATATGCTCAACCCTGGCTCCGCAGTTGCTCGTCACGATCTCGAGGGTTTCGCTATTCGAGTCCAAAAGCCTCGGAACAAACAAGCAGGCCTTTTCTTCAAGGTATTTCAGGACTCGGCATTCGTTGTCGAAACGTTGCTGAGCATTGGGGCCTAGAAACTGTTTATGCACTCGTCCGTCATACCCAATGCGCACCACCGCACGTTGGGTATTTTTAGCTTCTAGCATTGGGTTGGCCGTAGGTGTGGGGAGGATTGATTACTGCCTGGGCAATCCTGGAATGTTAAGCCCTGGCAGGCCCCCTGGCAAACCCCCCGGCAGTCCAGCACCGGGAGCGTTTGGCAATCCAATGCCCTTTTTGGTGATCAGATCCCCTAATTCAATCTTCAACCGCTGGAACTCCGAGTCACTGACGATGTAATACCAATCGGCAAATCGCGCATTGAGCTCAGCCACCCGCTTCTTGGCCGCTTCGTAACGATCCTTGCGAAGATCGATCTTTCGTTGGTTCTCTTTGTTGATACGTTCCTTCTCAGCCTCCAATCGCTCTTTCCATTCCTCATCGGTGAGCTCTTTAACGGGCTCTTGAGGGACGGGATTCTCAGGCTTTGGATCCTGAGCCGCCGCTGCTGGGGCTTGGTCCTGGTCTTGAAAGGATACGAGCTTGCCTCTTCGAGTGTTGCTTGTTGACGAGGTATTGGCTGGAGGAGGATCCTGCTTGGGTTCTTCTGCTTTAGGCCCTTCCGGTTTAGGCTCTTCTGACTTGGGCTCTTCAGGCTTGGGTTCTTCTGGCTTAGGCTCGTCAGGTTTAGGTTCTTCAGGTTGTGGAGATTCGGGTTTAGGTGCGGGCTCTTGGGGCGCGGGCTTCGGGGCCAGCGCAGCTTTTTTGGCCGCTTCAAGAGCTTTGAGCTCTTCGACGGTCTCGGGAACGCGATCCAATTCAGGCTCTGGGAACTTGGAATCGTCAACCCGCGTGGTGACCATCAAGAATCGGTTGATAGACACCTTCTTTTGTCCATCTTCTCCCGCTTCCTCGGACTCCGGTTCGAAACTGGCTCCTGCCCCTTTGCCGAATCGTAGCAAATACTGAACACCATCCTTGAGGGTTACCTGAAGGTCTCCGTTCATGGAAAAGATTTCATAGGCATCACCCGATTGGCTACGTTGAGCAAAGAACCCGCGTCGCTGAAGAGCGGCTTTGGTCTCGTCGCCTAGTTGCTCACCCTTGAGATCTGCAGCGACTCCGGTGGGCTTTCGTGCGACGTTGACGATGCGAAGGTTATCCAACGCGTTTTTCATTTCGTTGAGTTTGTTGGAATTGAGCTCTTCGCTCTCATCGAGAGTCTTTGGCGAAGGACGTCTGTCTGTGTAGACGGTCATCGACTTGGCATTCCACTTCGCATCGCGGACGTTGTAGGCAATGTCTGCATCGTAGTTAGGGACCAACTCCAAGGTGTTTTGGTTGGTGGGTAAGAGGGAATAGTTTCTAATCCCCAGGGTTTCAATGTCGTTGGCACTGAGTTTGAGCAAGTCGGACTCGATCCATTGTTTGAAGTCGGTGCTTAGCGGTGTGGTGGTTATTTCCGCAACATAAGTGACATCCTCAGTAGGTACACGAACGAAGCGTTTCTTGTTATCCTGCGCGTCCTCTTTGCCGATGATCAGATCGACAAGCGAGTCACCCTTGGAATTTCGAAGCTGAACAAGCATCCCAACGCCTTCTCCACCTTCAGCCTCTTTCTTCTTGTCTGGTTCGAGCACCCCAAAGAGTTTATGTTCGTCCCGTTTTTCGCTTGCGACGTTGAGAACTTTCATCCCAACGAAGAGGTTTGCCGCATCGCTCATTTGTTTGTTGGCATCTGCGGGATAGTTCTCATTCGACGGGAGCGTCCAGACGCCTGAGCGGCTATCTTTGGCTACCTCGAATTCTTCGTACTGCTCTGCATCGTTATTGTACTTAACGATCTTGAGCGAAGCGGCATCGAGCGGATCGGTGAACTTCTCGAATAGTGTTTGATTCACCCTGGCCGACGCATTGGACTCAAGCGTGGTGAAATTTCGAGTGGTTGTAGACCATGCAGCCAGAGCGGTCACTGCAGCAAGGGCCGCAATAATTCCGGTTTTTGCTGATTCAGACACGTGTCAACTCTCCGTAAGTGGATTTGATTCTTCAACTAAGTTTTTTTGTTTCGATTATCGTAAACGGGTTTTCGAGATGCCTTCGCGTTCCCTCAGGCGTCGAGAGACCCAAACGACCACGCCGACGATCAGTGGAGGGATCGCAGGAATAAAAACCGCCAGGGTTTTATAGAGGTTTTGGGTCTTTCGAATCGCATCATCGGTGTTGCGGCGAGCCTCTCGAATATTGCGATCACGCTCCCGCTTGAGCTTCTCATCTTCAACTTCCAGTTTTCGGGCCAATTGAGCTTCCTTCATCTGGTACTCGGTGAGCCTTTGGATCAACTCCTGTTGCTTAGAGGCATCGATCGCCCCCTCGCGCTGAAGCTTGTCGACGGCTTCCTTGAATTGCCGCTTGGCCTTGTTGCTATCCTCTTCGAGCTCGGACTTCTTTGTGTTGTAATTCTCGTTGGCGGTTCGTTGAAGCTCTGCTTCCTCTCGTTTTTGTTCGTCCGCCCTTGCTTCGACGAGTTTGAGCGTGCTGTAGGTCGGCACGTGACGTCGGATCGCAGGATACTTGTTTTCGCCGCACAAGACATCGATGACGTTCAAAACAAAAGTGATGTTTTGGAATTGGAATTCAACCGATTCGAGTTGCGATGGGTTCTTTCGAATATCCACAAAGACACCGGACATGCAGTCCAGATCCGATACATAGACCACCTTGAGTGGCTTGGTCGGAGTTGCATTATCTTCAGCACCGGAATCCGCAGGCTTGGTCGACTCGATGAGTGCAGCGATTGTTTGCTGGCCAACCGTTCTGCCACGTCGGTTTCGAATCTCCGTGCTTCGATCCAACGAAGACCTTTGCATCCCTCTTAGATCCGCCAGGGGCATGGTGCCTGCGAAATCTCCCGTCGAGACAAGCGGAGTGAACTGATTCTTGGCTCCGTTCTTTTGTTTGAGGGTTCCAGCAAATAGGAACATCAGTTCCTTGAGACCCTTGGTAATCTCACTTTCTTGATTGAAGGCATCTTTTCCACCAGGGGCCTCCTCGCGAATGAAAATCCATAGGTCGTTGGACTGTTGCATGGATTCAAGGATCGGGTACGGATTGTACTGTTGCCAAGCTAGATCCGGAGCGACAAAGCCCATGGGGCTCGGTTGGCCCGGCACGTCGATTTCCAACAGATCCCACAGGGGCTGAATTGCACCCTTGGGTTGTGGACCACCACCACCGAACATTCCTCCACCCATCGGTGGTCGCGGGTCTCCCGTTCCTGGAATCGTGGGATTGATCGCCGACTGTGGGTCTTCGAAAATTGCCGTCGGAACGCCCGCTTTAACAGCAGCGATGAAATTGTTCATCTCTTCAGGAGCCAGTGAAGAAGGCTGAACGGCAAGCAACGCATCGAGCCTATCGACATCGATGGGTGAAGCCGGATTGACGTCGATGAGTTCAAATTCCTTGCCAAGTTCTTCGACGATGGGTTCCTGTGGCATTTGCTGGAAGGATCGCATGTCGACTCCTCCCATCATCTTGGCCTCGGTTTTGAGGATACCCAGTTTCTTTCGGGCGGGTTTCGCAACCGTTGTAAGCGATCTGGCTAGTTCGTATTCGACCGGGATTCCGGGCTCAAAGAATGGGATAACCACTTTTTGAAGTCCACTTCGGAATGCAGCACCCAACATGATTGGTTGATCGGCGATTGCACCACGCTCGCGCACTCGCACGATCTGCGGCGTGATTCCGTATTGTTGCTCGGCTTGTTTTTCTTCCTCGCTCGAAGGGGAGATCGAATCGTAAATCCGAACTTGCATCGGAACACCAGCACCCTTGGCCGTCGACTCGAACTCCTTGAGCAGGCTGATCAATTCGTACTTCGTCTTGGCATACATCTCAGGGACATCGGACGAGATATAGGCATCAACGACCACGTCGCGCTCTTTGCCCATGCCACGGATCAATCCAGAGGTGACGTCCGACAGCGAGCTGACTTTCAATTCGGTGGCGTCGTATCGTCGGTCTTTATTCCTGAATAGCACGCTACCGAAAATAACAATTCCCACGAGGCACAAGGCTCGGAGGATGTAGTGCGCTAGTTTTTCGTTGCCGTTTTTGCCACTGCTCCAGTGACGCTTGCCGATGAGAATCATGCATAGATACAAGCCTAGGGTCGTCAACAAAACAAAAAAACCAAGACCAGAGAGGCTGATCACACCGCGTCCAAAATCATCGAATCGTTCCGAAAGGCTAAAAGCCTTGATCTCTCTCGAAACATCACGACTAAAGACGGCGTCGGAACTTGCGGCAAAGGCTAGGGGAGCGTTAAACAGCGCCCCCAGGATGAAGCCCACCGTCAGGTTGTTCGTCAAAAAGGAGGCGACCATACCGATGGCGATCATTGCAAGCCCGATCAGCCAGTAGCCTAGGTAGTTGCAAAAGAAGAGTCCCGTGTCGACCTCGCCGAGTGTCAAAGCAGCCAGAACGACAAAGGTCGAGAGTTGCGAAAACAGCAATGACACGGTGTAGATTGCCGCGGCGGCAGTGTACTTGCCGATGACGATGTCAAAGTCGGTTGCAGGAAGGGTCAACAGTAGCTCGTCGGTCCCTTGTCTTCGTTCGTCAGCCCAAATGCTCATCGTGATGGCTGGGATGAAGAACAGCATGATGTAGGTGAACCACTTATTGAGTTGGCTTAGCGTCCCGAGATTCGAGTTGAAGAACTCGTAGGGCCAAAACGCCGCCATGCTCGTAAGCAGCACGAACAAGCAGAGAAAAACGTATCCCGTTGGATTGGCGAAATATCCGTAGAAATTTCGCTTGAGTACCGCGTAAGCGACCGGTCGTTGCCGAGCCATCAGCAAGATGATCCCGAGCAAGACACCAAGCGATACGATGTCGAGCAAAAGCAATCGAATCAGAGCACTTAGAATCACTTTCGAATATCCTTCTACAAACCAGTAACTGATTGATTCAATGGAAAATTAGCTTCGAGGCGATTCGACTAAAAAATCGTTGTCGCCTCATCGGTCATCAAACTACTCTGAAAAAGATCAGGCTGCGCTGCCGGTGAGCTTGTGGAAAGCTTCGGTCAGATCACCCCGAACCTTCTTGAGTTCTTCGACGGAGCCTTCGAAAACCTTTCGGCCTTCATTGATCATGATCACGCGGCTTGCCATCGCCTCAACTTCTTGAAGAATGTGGGTCGAGAGCAGAATTGTTTTGGTTTCACCGAGTCGACGCATCGTATTTCGAACTTCGCGAATCTGATTTGGATCGAGGCCAGCGGTGGGCTCATCGAGGATCAGAACATCGGGCTCGTGCAACAAGGCCTGGGCCATCCCAACCCGTTGACGAAAGCCCTTCGAGAGCTTGCTGATGGCCTTGTGCAACACAGACTTCAGGTCGCACATCTCGACGACCGCTTCAATCCTGGACGA
This sequence comes from Pirellula sp., assembly GCA_040381975.1. Taxonomy (GTDB): domain Bacteria; phylum Planctomycetota; class Planctomycetia; order Pirellulales; family Pirellulaceae; genus JBKCUI01. Next base: position 32,854 of record JBEIGI010000039.1, on the reverse strand, counting down.
TTTGTAACCTTTCTCCATCCCTCGAGCATCCCCGAAAAAATTAAGGAGAGCATAGGGTGTCATGTCGGGATAGAGCGGCCCGTTTTCGGGCAAGTAACCGAGGTGCTTTGAGCCCGCGATGCGATCCGAAAACATATCGTGGCCGGCGATCCTCGCAGAACCTTCGCTGGGCGAGAGATAACCCGTGAGCATCTTCATCGTCGTGCTCTTGCCAGCACCGTTTGGGCCAAGGAACGCAACAAGCTCCCCGCGGTTGACTCGAAATGAAATTTCTCGGGCCGCTGCAAATGGCCCATAGAATTTCGACAACCCATCTGCCTCAATCATCGCTTGAGTATTCGCAGCTTTGTCACCCATCGTCCGTTACTCGTTTTGGTAAGTTGTTGAAAGGTAAGTCGCGGGAGCCTTGCCCGCAGAGGGGCGAAAGTATAACGAAATCCCCGTGGACGCTAGTACGGGGTCGCCGATCCCATGGTTCACGAAAAACCAACAGAAAACCCTGAAAAATCAATGGATCTTGCGTCTGAGTTCTTCGCTAGACAAGCCTTGGGACGCGCCAATATTTTGGTCGAAAGTCAAGTCTTCTTTGGCGGCATAGACGGTTTTGGCATTTCCAGGTAACTTTGGAGCATTCACACCCCTTGCAAAAACAACGGCATCGACGCGCCTTGCACCTGCTGCACGAAGTGCTCTTGCGGCCTCTTGCAACGTTGCACCCGAGGTCATCACATCGTCGATCAACAGGAAACTGCGGTATCTGACACCCTGTGGCTTGGGAACCTCAAAGGCTTCAAGCAGGTTTTCTCGACGCTCGCTGATGGTCTTCATTCCCTGTTTTTGTGTCCATCGGCTCCTGCGAAGAATCGACTCGGAGCAACGCATGTTCAAACGATGTGCGACTCGCTCCCCAAGCGTTGCGGCTTGATTATACCTGTGGGTTAGTCGCCTGATCCAATGCTGGGGGATCGGCACGATCGCATCGTAGACCTCGGGCTTAAATACCTCCTGCGAATGCAGCCATTGTCCAAGCAGATCCCCGATGCTTCTTGTCAACGGCTCTCCATGGGGTTCCTTCATCAAACGCACCGCACGGGAGGCTGTCGAATCGTAGATCGTGTAGCTCCAAGCCCGCCCAAAGTCCCATTGCTGACCCTTGCAGAAGGCGCAATGCGGCAGCTTCTTCTTTGCCTGTCTCGAAACAGACACAGGACTTGGTTCCCCTAGAGGCGCACCGCACCTTGCACATGCATTGAGAATCGGAGTCAAATCACCTTGGCAATCGCAACATATCCACGAAGCCTGTTCATCGCCAACAGGACTCCGGCAAAGCATGCATACTCTTGGAAAAAGCAAATCGAGAATCTCGCGCAGTCCTTTGACGATCATGATTTATTCGCTCCCTCGATTCCAAGCTTGCTCAGTGTCTTATCCTCAGAACAAGCTTGCCTTGCAACACACTGGACTTGCCAATTGTATTGGATTCCTGCAACCGATGAGCCTCGGCGGCTTGTTCTAATTCCATGATTCTGTCGATTTGAGCCCGCAAACGTCCTGTCTGCAACCAATGGTTGATGTCCTCCGCCGCTTGACGCTGGGCTTTAGGAGAAGCCTTGAACATGGCAAAACCGAAAAGCGAACAGCCTTTGACATAGAACGGGCCAACAGGAAACTCAGGCCGGGCATCCCGACCTGCCATAACGACCATGCGGCCGTTGGGAGCCATCGAACGGACTGCGAAATCAAAGTTGGGTTCTCGAAGCGTTTCCCAAAAGACATCCACACCCTCAGAGAACTCAGAAGCTAAAACATCTTCTGTCGATTCTTCGTTGTACAAAATAACGCGATCGGCACCGAGCTGGCGACACCGCTGGGCTTTCTCGGCACTCCCTGCCGTCGTCACGACATGAGCACCAACGGCCTTTGCCATCTGCAAAACCATCGCACCGACACCACCGGTTCCGCCCCTGACAAAAATCGTCTCACCCGATTGCAACCGAGCGCGATCGAACAGCCCTAAATGGGCAGTGATTCCGACCAAGGCGACGGCGGCTAAATCGGTATCGCTAACCGAATCGGGCGAGCGGTATAACCATTGAGGATCGATCGCCGCCAGTTGCGAGAAGGTCCCTTGTCGCCCCATAAGTCCTTGATTCGATCCCCAAACTCTTTGTCCTACTTGCCAGTCTTTGCAATGCTTACCGGTCTCGACGATTTCGCCTGCAAAATCGCAACCAACCACATAAGGGTTTGGCAACGGCCAATAGTTCGCTCCGTTGCGGATGTAGGTATCGATTGGGTTGACTGAAACGGCGTGGACTCGGACAAGCACAGCATCAGGGTCGAGATGCGGTTGCGGGATTTCACCAATCTCGATGCACTCAGGACCGCCGGTTTTTCGTATGAATGCTGCTTTCATCGACTCCTCGCAAAACAAAAACAATTCAGTCCTGAGAACCAATCGAACTGGTCGATTCTTCTTGGTGTTTGACCGCGATCGGGCCGCCTTGCAAACCGAGCATCAGAGAGTTGACGCCCGATCCGATGCCTAACAATGCACCTTGGGCGCCTGGGTACCAGAAGCCCGATTCGATCGCTTGGGCAAGCGCAATCGGAAGTGCGACCGATCCTGTATTTCCCCATCGACTGAAAGTTGCGTAGTCGTTCTCAGGAGACAACTCGAGCGTTTCTAAAATCCGACGCCGATGGGCCGCTCCAACCTGGTGACAAACGCTCCTTTGAATCTTCGATCGAGTCCAATCCAGTTCACTGAGCAACTCCAAGAACGCTTCCTTACCCGTACTGAGTCCTGCCTCGAGCAGCATCTCCGAGTCGGTATTCATCGTCGGGAGCATCGAAGCCCCAGCTTGATCGGTATCGCTTTGACAAAGTCCGTGATGCTCGGTTCTCGCAATCGCAACCGCGGCGTTGACATCAGCTCCTTGGCCTGGGAACCTCTGGCGATACCACTTGGAATTGACGAGCAACCAAGCACAGCTTCCGGAACCGATCGTCAGTGAGGCGAATGCTGGTTTAATGGATTGCCTAGTGAGCTGCGAATCATTTTTGAGTTGATTCAAGGTTGCTTTTAACAAGCCTCTCGAGTCTTCAGTGCCAACGACCAGTCCGGCTTGAATGCAACCTGATTCGATCAATTGTGCAATTTGTACGGCTCCGTTTAGAACCCCCAGGCAAGCATTGCTTACGTCATAGACCCACGAGTTCGGAGGAATCCCCAGCAGATGGTGGACGCGGCAGGCCGTCGCCGGCTCAAGGAACTCACGGCATACACTTGCATGGATCAAGCAACCGATATCGCGAGGATCGAGGCCGGAAGATTCCAGAGCGAGTCTGCAACTTGCGACGCTGCAGTCGCTTAGTCGAACCCCATCGCTCCAGATCCGTCGCTGGCTGATGCCACTCATCCCTTCAAGTCTTCCAACGGGGAGTTTCAGTCGCTGGTATTGCTCGAAAAGTTGCTCTTCGATCCAATCGGAGGTGATCTCAACACCCGGAGACAAATATCCAATCGATGCAAGGCAAACCGAGTGAAAACGCATACCGCTCTCGAGGCCGTATCAATGGTTGATGGATGGAGAAGCAGAACCCGAGGCAGCGATAAGCTCTTGGAACTTGTTTCGATACTCGTCAGGAATCACAGAACTGGAAATCTGATGAGTGATCGGATCGATCTTGCTGCAGACAGAGGTGACTAGCCCCAGTGCGATCACTTGTGGGCCGCGACGAATCACGTGCCGGTAAGTCATGCTCTTGGATCCAATTCGTTCGATACCAACATCGATCGACAAGATATCCTCGAAGACCGCCGGGGATTTATAATCGCAAGAGCAATGAACACGTGGCCAAGTGTAAAGCGGAGCCCGTAGGTCGTCCCGGTTTTGGGGGAAGATCGTCCAGCCGCAGTGACGGAACAAGGCGTGTTCGGCCTGCTCCATGTAAACAAAAAACGAAGAAAAGTGGACGATGCCAGCAGCGTCGGTTTCAGCAAACTCGACGCGTCGATCCCAAGTAAAAATCGGTGAGTTACTCGCCGACATAGGGCATAAGGGCCATGAACCGGGCTCGCTTGATCGCTTCGGCTACCGCGTGCTGGCTCGTCGCTGAGCAGCCCGACTTCCGCCGACTAACGATCCGTCCATGACGGTTCACAAGCTTCGTCAGAAGCTCGATGTCCTTGTAATCAACATACATCGGACGTGGACGTTTGCCGTCGACGAGCAAAGGATCCTTCTTCTTGATTTTGACCTTCACTCGAGTTCGCTTCCGTGCAAACTTCTTGTCCTTTTGAAATTTCGAGGGGTACAGGGTAGAGTCCATGGGGAAAAAAGGAATGGAAAGTTCTTAAACCAGTTTTTTTAAAACAGGGCAAGAAATGTAAATTAGCTCAAGGTATTTTGCAAGCCCTGTTCGACAGTCGGAACAGGTCTATTTTTCGAATAAATAGGGAGGTTTCCTCGATGAAACGCAGATAAATTGCAAATCTGCCTTTCCAGGAAACCCAAAGCCCTGGTGGGACTGGCCGAATCCGGGACAAGTTCTCTGGGCAAGTTATCAGGACAATGCGTGTTATACTGTGGAGCCCTTCCTCGACAGCCCACCCCCCTCCCATCTGCAAGTCGTTATGCTTCCGAGCGGTCTTTTGCAAAAATTGGCGACCTGGATTTTGGTCATGCCGGTTTTCTCCATCTCCTGGGTTTTTCAGGCAAAAGCCCAGGAAGAGTCTCCCATCCACTTTGAAACGCAAGCTCGCGGGATCCTCAAAGCCCATTGCTTCCACTGCCATGGCGAAGCCGAACAACGCGAAGCCGGACTCGATCTTCGCCTTGTTCACCTGATGAAAACCGGTGGTGAATCGGGCTCAGCCATCGTTCCGGGCTCGGCCTCCGATAGCCTTCTGCTTCAACGCATCGACGCCGGAGAGATGCCTCCGGGGGGTAAGACGATCCCTGACGCCCAAAAGGAAATCCTCCGACGTTGGCTCGATGGCGGTGCACTTACCAAACGCCCTGAGCCTCAAACACCTGCACCCGAGGACTGGACCGAAGAGGAAAGAAACTACTGGCTTTTTCAACCAGTCGCTTCAGTTAAGGTCCCACAGATACCCGTAGATCAAGCCTCATCGGCTAGCTCCCCGCTCGATGCTTTCATCCTCGAAAAACTTACAGCAAATCGGATCCCTATCGCACCCGATGCGGATCGATTGACATTGATACGTCGCTTGAGCTTCGATCTTTTAGGAGTGGCCCCGACCCAGGAGGAATGCTCAGCCTTCATCGCCGACACGAATGTCGATGCCTACGAGCGTCTCGTGGACCGGGTCCTTGCGGATCCTCGGTATGGAGAACATTGGGGACGCCATTGGCTCGATGTCGCTGGTTATGCCGATAGCGATGGCTACAGTGAACAAGACACCCTGCGACCATGGGCTTGGCAATTCCGAGACTATGTCATCGACAGTTTGAATTCTGATGAACCCTACGATCAGTTCGTCATCAAGCAGCTCGCTGGTGATGAGCTCGTTGCCCAACCTTGGGAGAATCTCTCCTATGATCAACAGAGTATGCTGGCGGCAACTGGATTTCTGAGGACAGCTCCAGACGGTACCGAGCACAACGGTGTGGATCAGAATGTCGCCCGAAACGATGTGATTGCCGACACGATCAAGATTGTTTCGAGCTCTTTTCTGGGGCTGACCGTCGGTTGTGCTCAGTGCCATGACCATCGCTACGACCCGATCTCTCAGCGGGACTACTATCGAATCCGCGCACTGCTTGAACCTGGATTGGACTGGAAGAACTGGAGAGGCAAAGGAGCCCGACTGGTCAATCTTTGGAATTCCCAAGAGCGGCAAAAAGCGTCCGAAGTCGACAAGGAACTCTCGGAACTCGAAACCAAGCGGCTTATGGAACTCGATGGGATCGTCGAGGATATTTTTCAAAAGGAACTGATGAAGCTGCCCGAAGAACAGCGCGAAGCAGCGAAGTTGGCTCGCTCGACACCCGCCGATAAACGAACCGAGGATCAGCAGAAGCTCATGCGAGATTTTCCGAGCCTCAACGTCGATCGTGGAAGCGCGACGCTCTACGATGGCGCTCGCATCAACGAGTTCAACAAAAAATACGAGACGCTGCAATCGGAGATAAAAATCAAACGACCCGCAGAGGTTTTTTTGGCAGGGTTCTCAGAAGTCCCTAATCAGATCCCAGTAACCTATCTCTTTAACCGAGGCGATTTTCAGCAACCCAAGGATCCGATCAACCCAGGAGGCTTGAGCATCCTCGGGGAGCATGACAAGATCGTTGCCGATGATCCAAGTGTTGCAACCAGCGGTCGAAGGCTGCAGTTTGCGAAGATGCTCACCCAAGGCGTTCATCCGTTGCTAACACGCTCCTATGTGAATCGGACATGGATGCATCATTTCGGCCGCGCGATCGCTTCGAATCCAGGCGAGCTTGGGATACTCGGCGAGCGTCCCACGCACCCAGAACTACTCGATTGGTTAGCAAAAGAATTGGTTCAAACCGGTTGGAGTCGAAAGCGTCTGTCTCGCGAAATACTAACCTCGGAAACTTATCGCCGCTCTTCAACGAGACCTTCTGGGGGCCAAGATACCGATCCACAGAATATTTGGCTCGGGCGAACCAATATCCGACGGCTCCAAGCCGAATCGCTCAGAGATACGATGCTCGATGCTGCTGGGATGCTGACGTTGAGAATGCACGGTGCTCCGAGCAACGTGAATCCCGACGAAGTTGGGCAATTCATCATCGGCAAAGCGACTCGGGACGGTAACGGCATCTTGGTTGCAAAACATGAAGAGGTTTCCGACTCCTATCGTCGCAGTATCTACGTTCAAATCCGTCGATCGATGCCCCTTGGTGTGATCGATCCTTTCGATCCAGCGGGCACTTCGCCCAACTGCGACCGTCGCTCGCAATCCACTGTAGCGACTCAGTCCCTGATGCTCATGAACAATAGTTCCGTCGTGAGGATCTCCGAACATTTCGCCAAACGGGTCGCAAGAGAAGTCGGCGAGGATCCAGCAGCACAGGTTGTAAGAGCTTGGCAATTGGCTTACGGAAGCGACCCGAGCGATGCGCGTCGAAACGAATTGACCCAATGGCTCAATCAACAGCGAATGGTGCTTGCTCAGCCCAATCCCGATCAACCTACCGCCCCCAACGGCGGTGCGCTCGATGCAGCAAAGGCGAGCGAGCAAGCATTGGCATTGCTTTGTCAAGCGTTGCTGTCGTCGAATGCCTTCCTATACATCGATTAATAAGTCCCCTCGCACTGGAGCTTTATAGAGCATGTCACCTTCATCGCGACGCCACTTCCTGGCTCAGCAGGGGATTGCCGGAGCCACGTTATGGATCGCAGGTATCGCGGCGCAAAAGGTCCTGGGTGAGCCCCCTAAACCTGCCTTGCAACCGATCCAATACGATCTGAAACCCAAACAGCCGCATTTGGTACCGCAGACCAAGGCGATGATCTCGATGTTCATGCAGGGAGGCCCCTCCCACATGGATTTGTTTGATCGCAAGCCCGAGATCGAGAAACGCAGTGGCGAGAACTACTCTGGAGAGCTTAAGTACGATAATGCTGCCGAGTCGTCGGCCAAGATATGGGCCGGGCCCTGGAAATGGCAAAACTATGGGCAATGCGGCATGGAACTCAGCGAGTTAGTGCCTCACTTGGGCTCGATCGCTGACGACATCACTTTGATCCGTTCGATGCATACCGGGGTGAATAATCATGGACAGTCGATCTACGCTCTTCATCACGGCAGGATCACGGAAGGTCGACCGGTTCTCGGCTCGTGGATCACCTACGGGCTCGGTAGCGAGAGCCAGCAGTTACCAGCTTTTGTTGTTCTGACTGACCCAGGCGGATTGCCCGTGCTTGGAACCGATTGCTGGTCGAATGGTTGGTTGCCGTCGATGTATCAAGGAACAGTCATACGTCCTCAAGAGCCACGGATCCTTAATCTCAATCCACCACCACACCTTGCGGGCCGTTCGCAGAAGGCGTATTTGGAGCTACTTAAGCAGTTGAATGCTGAGCATTTGTCGAGCCGTGCTTATGAAGTCGACTTGCAGTCTCGGATGGCTAGTTACGAATTGGCCGAAGCGATGCAAACAGCCGCGCGCGACGCACTGGATATCAGCAAGGAAACGCAAGAGACCCATCAGATGTATGGACTTGATCAAGATGCGACGCGGGAGTACGGGACTCGGTGTTTGATCGCGCGGCGGTTGGTCGAACGGGGTGTACGATTCGTGCAGATCTACACATCGACCCAGCAGTGGGATCACCATGGCAACATCAAAGACGCACTCCCAGCGGCTTGCAAGAAGACCGATCAGCCTTCGGCCGCTTTGGTCAAGGATCTAAAGCAGCGTGGTTTGCTCGATAGTACCTTGGTGCATTGGGGTGGGGAAATGGGTCGCTTACCCGTGGTTCAAAACGAGAAGAGTGTTGGTCGGGATCACAACACGTATGGCTTTAGTACATGGCTAGCCGGCGGCGGGATCAAGCAGGGGTTGGTGTATGGTCAGACCGATGATTTTGGTTACCAAGCCGTAACAAACATTGTGCATCATTACGACTACCATGCGACGCTGATGTATCTGTTTGGGCTCGAACCAAGCAAGCTTGTGTTTGCAAGGCCGGGTGGCATGGGAAGTCTTCTCGATGGCCAACCAGGAAAGATCGTCGAAGGGATCCTGAATAAGCCACCCGCAGGAACTGGAACATAAAGAGCAGGAGGGAGGATCGGGGCAAAAAAATAGGTCGGCAAAAAAATTGGAGGGAAAAAAAATCGGCAAAAAAATTGGAAGGCAAAAAAATTGGAAGGTAAAAAAATTGGAAGGTAAAAAAATGATTGGTGTGAAATAGTTTTGGGGTTTCGCATTTGGTGACCGCGCGGTTCTGGGAAAGAAGGACCTGGAAATGTGATAGGATGGGGCAATTGTGATTGAGTCTTCCTCCCCCAGTTTTTTCATCTGATCATGCAAGCTGTATTAGCACTCGACCAAGGAACCACGAGCTCTCGCGCGATCCTCTACAACCACGCAGGCGATATTTTGGGCGTGGCGCAAAAAGAGTTTCAGCAGATTTTTCCTAGGAGCGGTTGGGTCGAACACAACCCCATCGAAATCTGGGAATCCCAACTGGCCGTTGCACGCCAAGTGCTTCAAGAATGCAAACTCCATGCGTCGGATATTTCGGCAATCGGAATCACCAATCAACGAGAAACAACCGTCGTTTGGGATCGCCGTACTGGACAGCCGATCTACAACGCCATCGTGTGGCAAGACCGACGGACTGCCGACTCTTGCGATGAACTCAAGCAATCTGGCCAAGCTTCTGCGATCACACAAAAAACAGGACTGGTCGTCGATCCCTATTTCTCTGGAACAAAACTCCGCTGGATCTTGGACAATGTCCCCGAGGCTCGGACAAAGGCTCAAAACGGCCAACTGGCGTTCGGAACGATCGACACTTGGCTCCTTTGGAATCTGACACGAGGACAAGTCCATAAAACCGATACGAGCAATGCCAGTCGTACCATGCTCATGAACCTGGCGAACCTCGCTTGGGATGCAGAGTTGCTCAAGCTGTTCGACATCCCCGAATCGGTTCTTCCGCAGATATGCCAATCGAGCGAAATCTATAGCCAAAGCGATCCAGAGCTTTTCGGAGCAAGCATTCCCATCGCCGGGATCGCAGGGGATCAGCAAGCTGCACTCTTTGGTCAGAACTGCACGCGGGTCGGTATGGCAAAAAACACCTACGGTACCGGATGCTTTATGCTCATGAATGTGGGCCAAAAGCCCATCCCCTCAACGCAGAAGCTTCTATCAAGTGTCGGGTGGTCGCGACCCAATCAGCAATCCTTCGTGCTCGAAGGGAGTGTCTTCATCGCTGGTGCAGCCGTTCAGTGGCTCAGAGATGGTCTTGGAATCATCAAAACCGCCGCAGAAGTGGAAAGCTTGGCCAGCCAAGTTCCCGATAGCGATGGAGTTTACCTGGTTCCTGCCTTTGCAGGTTTGGGAGCTCCCCACTGGGATGCCTATGCTCGAGGCACCATCGTCGGGATCACACGTGGTACGACTTCAGCGCATCTTGCACGCGCAGCCCTCGAAGGCATCGCGTTCCAGGTTGCTGATGTACTGACAGCAATGGAAAAAGACTCCTCGAGTAAACTGACCGAGTTGCGCGTCGATGGTGGTGCTTGCGCAAACAATCTGCTCATGCAATTTCAGGCCGATGTCATGCAATGTCCCGTCGTTCGGCCAAAGATCATTGAAACGACAAGCTTGGGTGCAGCTTATCTAGCAGGCTTAGCAACCGGGTTTTGGAAAAGCGATTCTGAAATCGAAAGGATTTGGCAAGCCGACAGACGCTTTGAACCGACGATGAAGCCCCAGGAAGCAGCCGCACGCCGTGAGCGTTGGGCCGACGCTCTAGATCGCTCGCGTGCCTGGATTGAGCGAAGCTAAAATCTTCATAAGAACCGAAACTCCGTTTGGAATCATTACGTCCATGGAACGAAGAAGTAATCTAGAGCGATTAAAAACGCAAACCCTATGGGACTTTGCCGTCATCGGAGCCGGGGCAACCGGAGCGAGCATTGCACTCGATGCTGCATCGCGAGGTTTTTCGGTCCTGCTGATCGATCGCTATGACTTTGGAAAAGGAACATCGAGCAGGTCGACCAAGCTGGTGCATGGAGGAGTCAGGTACTTGGCCCAAGGAAACATCAGTCTGGTACGGGACGCTTTGCATGAACGGAGCCTCTTGAGGCAGAATGCTCCACACACTGTCCATGAAATGTCCTTTTTGGTGCCTTGCAAATCCTGGATCGAAAAGGTTTGGTATAGCCTTGGCTTTGTTGTCTATGATTGGCTGGCAGGTAAAAGTGGATTTGCAAAAGCCAAGCGGCTCGATGCCAAGCAGTGCACCGAATTCGTTCCCACGATCGCACCGCAGATGGCTCGGCATGGAGTGTTGTATTCCGACGGCCAGTTTGATGATGCTCAACTATTACTAAATATCGTCCAGACCGCCGCCGAGCATGGTGCCGTGGTCTGCAATTACCTTCGAGCTGACACACTTCTGAAAGACTCATCGGGTAAAGTGATCGGGGTACGCCTAGTCGACCTCGAAGGAGCATCGGAAGCCTTCGGGAACGAACCGATCGATGTCCAATCTCGAGTTGTGATCAATGCGACAGGTCCGTTTTGCGATGAACTTCGAATCTCCGACAATGCTTCGAACCAACCCATGATTGCCCCAAGCCAAGGGGTTCATATCGTGCTCGATAAGAGCTTCTTACCCGGAAATGCTGCCGTCATCGTACCGAAAACCAGCGACGGTCGCGTGATCTTCATGATCCCCTGGCATGATCATACGGTTGTGGGGACAACCGATACGCCGATTGCTAAGCCGCTGATCGAACCGACCGCGCAGCAAGAGGAAATCGAATTTCTCTTGAAGACATCTGGAGAGTACTTGACCAAAAAACCAACGCGAAGCGATATTCTGAGCGTTTTTGTGGGCATAAGACCTTTGGTAAAAGCCAAGTCACAAGGATCCAACACATCGAAACTTTCGCGAGACCATACGATTCTCATCGATCCCTCCGGACTCGTGACGATCACTGGAGGCAAATGGACGACGGCTAGAAAAATGGCAGAGGATTGCGTCGACCGAGCGATGGCTTCGGCAGGACTGCCCCATGCGAAATGCATTACGAAGACCTTGAAACTGCACGGGCTAGATACGCTTCCAAAGTCGACCATGGTCGCTTCGGACCCGGCCATGGGTCGCGCAATCATCGAGGGTTACGCGCTGAGGGTCGTTGATGTCGTTTGGGCTGCAAGGCATCAGATGGCCAGAACAGTCGAGGATGTTTTGGCAAGACGCGATCGCTTGCTGTTTTTGCAAGCAAGCAAGGCGCTCGATGCAGCACCAAGCGTTGCTGCGATTCTCGCCAAGGAGCTCGGTCGCGATGACGGATGGATCGACCAGCAATTAGTTCAATTTCGGGAGCTAGCCGAATCTTACCTTCCACCCAGGAATCCTAAGTGAACGAGCGCCCGCAGGAATCCCTTAACGCTCATTCGACGGCGGTTTTGGTCGCTTGGATGTGGGTCGCTTATTTTTTGAATTACTGTGATCGCCAAGCAGTCTTCGCGATGTTCAAGGTACTCAAGGCAGATCTATCGATGAGCGACACCCAGCTGGGACTCACCGGTGCCTTTTTTCTCTGGGTATATGGCATCGGCTGTCCCATCGCTGGATATTTTGCGGATCGGTATCCTAAGCGACATTTGATCGTAGGGAGCCTGATTGTTTGGAGTTTAGTTACGATTGCTACCGGCCTTTCGATTTCCGCCGGAATGCTGCTTGCGATGCGCGCAGCCATGGGGATCTCCGAAGCACTGTTTATGCCGGCGGCGATCTCCCTGACTACAAGTCTTACGCGTGTGCAGTGGAGGTCTCGTGCGGTTGCCAGTCTAACCACAGCACAGATCGCAGGTGTGATTGCAGGTGCCTCTTTTGGGGGTTGGATGGCTCAGCAAGGGTATTGGCGTGCTGCCTTTGTGCTTCTTGGGATCCTCGGTTTAATCTACGCACTCCCCTACGGATGGTACCTGTCACGATTACCAAGAAGCCAAGAGACGAGGATCAACACCTCGGTCGGTCTGCATACTTCTGATGGCATCATCACTGCACTTCGAATTTTTCGGTCATGGACATTCTGCATCCTGTGTGTTGCTTTCCCGCTCTTTGTTTTCGGGCTATGGATGATCTACAGTTGGCTTGCAAGATATCTAGAGGAGAGCTTCCAACTCAGCACGGCGCAAGCCGGTTGGGTATCGACGGCTTATTTGCAGGGTGCTACTGTCGTTGGTTTGTTCTTTGGTGGCTACATCGCCGATTCGCTGGGTAAGTTTTTTCGCTCGGGGCGCATTTCGATCCTCCTTGCAAGCATGGCTTTTTGTGCACCGCTACTGCTTGCAATCGGCCAAACCCGAGAAATGTGGCTATTGCAGGTGCTGTTGGTTGGATATGGATTCTGTAGCGGCTGGATGATTGGTAATATATTTCCCGCGGCCTTTGAGGTAGTTCCTAACGACCAACGGGGACTGGCCGTTGGAATTTTAAATCTCTTCGGTGCCTTGCTCTCGGGATTTGCTCCATTGTTGGTCGGAAGATGGAAGGAGACTTTGGGGTTTCCCGGAATGATCCAATACGCGGCGATCGCCTATGGATTTGCGTCTATTCTGCTTTTGATAGCAATCCTTTACACCGTACCCAAGGACATCGATCATCATGTCGAAACGAATTTTGATCGCTGAGTGCAAGCAAGAGGTATCGACCTTCAATCCGAACCTAAGTCGGCTTAGTGATTTTGGGATCCGACGTGGCCAGCAGATTCTTGAGTACCACCGGACTGTCCGAAACGAGATCGCGGGTGCACTGAGTATCTTTGACAGTGAAACAGATGTTGAATTGATTCCGACTTATAGTGCATTTTTTATCACCTCCGGGGGCACACTGGCTCAAAGCGACTGGCTGATACTAGCCAAAGACTTCCTCGATGCGATCCGAGATGGATATTCGCAAGGTGACATCGATGGTATTTACTTCTGCATGCACGGAGCGATGTGCTCTGAGAACGAATGCGATCCGGAAGGATATCTTTTGGAGCAGACCAGAGCGCTTGTGGGAGAAAAGATCCCAATCGTCGTATCGTTGGATCTGCATGGGATCGCGACGCGAAAGATGTTTAAGCATGCCGATGCAATCGTTGCTTATCACACGTATCCTCACGTTGACTTTTTTGAAACTGGTGCAAGGGCAGCTCGGTTGCTGATGCGGATTATCAATGATGGGGCTAAGCCAGTAACAGCAAGAATTCCAATACCCGCGTTGGTTCGTGGTGACGAGCTCATTACCGAGACGGGTTTGTTTGGTCAATGCATGGCGGCTGCAAGGGTTCACGAAGAGACGCCGAAATGCATTTCATCAGGCATCTTCATTGGCAATCCATTTACCGATGTCCCCGAGTTGGGTACTTACTGCTTTGTCGTCACAGACGATGACGAGTCTTTGGCACAAGAGTTAGCCTTGAGCAATGCGAACCGGTTTTGGAGCTTCCATGAAAAGATGCAGGTTCCTTTGATCTCATTGTCCCAAATGCAAAAAACGCTCCAAGCGGAAATCTCTGGAGGAACGATCGCTCTTGTCGACGCCGCCGATGCGACGAGCTCTGGTGCTTCAGGAGATAGCAATGCGGTTCTCAAGGCGCTCATTGAATGCGGTTTCCAGGGCAGAACACTGCTGCCGATTGTGGATCGAGTTGCAGCCGAACAAGCCAATCGAGCGGGGATTGGTGCCGAGATAGCCGTCCGTTTAGGGGGTAGTTTGGATCCTGGTCGGTATGAGCCCATCGAACTGACGTGTCGTGTTCGGCACCTAAGCGACGGGCTCTTTCGTAGCGAGTCCTTTGGGGAGTTATGGGATTCGGGCCTGACTGCGGTGCTTGAAACAGGGCCCTTTACCATTGTTGTTGGAAGCCGTGGAGTGAATCTCTACGATCGATCGTTCTTTTATACCAACGGACAAGACCCAAAACAATTCGATGCGGTGGTTGTCAAATCTCCGCATTGTCAGCACCATATGTATGCCCAGTGGTGCAATTCCATGCTGATGATCGACGCCCCTGGATCATCGAGTGCGAATTTGCAATCGCTGGGTCATACGCGCTGCCAGCGACCGATCTTCCCCCTCGATGAGATTCGCGAGTACGTACCAAAGATCGAAATCTATCGTCGGCAAACAGTCTAAATGATCCAGATAAAGGCCTGAGATGAAAATTACGAAAATCACGTGTGCGGGACTTCGGGGGGCCACTCCGGAAGGTGGATGGAGCAATGAGTTACGTCCTGAGGACTGTGTTCACACCCTCGTTGCCGTCCATACCGACACAGGGCACATTGGCCTCGGAAGCGTTTTTACCAACGATCGATTGGTGCAAGCCGCACTCGATGTGCTTGTGCCTCTAACCCAGGGCGAGTGCGCATTAGAGCCCGAACGAGTCAGTGAAAAACTGCACCAACACATGTTCTGGCTTGGGCGAGGTGGATCGATCACGCATGCGATCAGCGGGATCGATATCGCACTTTGGGATTTGTTGGGGCAAGCTACAGGGCAACCGGTCAGTCGACTCTTGGGTGGTAGGTATTTGCACCGTGTGCAACCTTATGCATCGCTACTCATGGAAGAGCCGAAGCGTATGCAAGAGAGTTTGCTAAAGGTCAAGCAGCAAGGCTTTCGAGCTTTCAAGATCGGATGGGGGCCGTTTGGTCGCAAGGATTCCAAGACCGACGAAGCGATCGTGGCCGCAGCAAGGGATGCGATCGGTTCGGAGTGTGCTCTGATGGTCGATGCAGGTGGCTCGGACGCTTACTGGGCGCGAGGTTACAAGTGGGCTTTACAAACAGCCCATATGCTCAAGAACTACGATGTTGTTTGGTTCGAAGAGGCCTTGTGCCCTGATGCCTTGGAAGATTTCATCAAGCTACGAGAGCATTCGCCGGTTCCAATCTCAGGCGGGGAAGTTCTGACACGCCGCCAAAGTTTTTTGCCTTGGTTGTCGCAGCGAGCCTTTGACATAATTCAACCCGACGTAACGAAGGTGGGTGGATTGAGCGAGGAGCGGAGGATCGCTTGGATGGCCCAAGACTTTGGGGTCGATTTTGTACCCCATGGCTGGAACACTGCAGTGGGACTTGCGGCGGACTTGCATTTGGCATCGGCGATACCTAACACGCGATTTGTCGAGTATTTGACAGGCTCGCCGTTTATCGATCAGATCGTCGAGAACCCGTGGCGATTGGATTCAGAGGGTTACTTAGCGATTCCTGATAAACCCGGATTAGGAATTGAACTCAATCTCGATGCGATTGCCAAATACTCAGGGAGCGTGGATTGGCTTCAACAACATGGAAGCCCGCGCTAGGATGGGAGGCGTTAGGTCGCCGCTGGCTGCGGGTTAAACGAATATTCGCTACGCTGAAAATAAAAATCTTCTTCCCGATCGAAAGCAGGAAGAAGATTCATTGGCAATCAGATAGGGGGCGTGGCTGGTTCAATGGAAACTAGGGGCGCTTGAAGGCCAGGGATGCAGTGATTTCTACCTGATCGTTGATCTTGCCCTTTCCATACTCCATCCCAAACTTGGTACGATCCAGTTTGAACTCGGTGGTCAACGTCGCAGCACCCTCCGAGATAACGGCCTTGCACGGAACCTTGATCTCGACGGTCTTACCAAGCATGGTCATCTTGCCGATGAGTTGGACGTTGTCCTCACTGGATGCCTCAATACCCGTGGTCTCGAAGGTGATCTTGGGGTACTTACGAACATCAAAGAAATCGGGGTTCTTCAAGTGTTCGGTTAGCTTTTGATCATCCGACCAAAGACTCTCGGTATCGATCTCCAATTTGAGAGATCCGTTGTTGGGATTCTCAAGATCCGCTTTAACGGTCGTCGTAAACTTCTTAAACCCACCCTTGTGCGCTCCATCGGGTTTCTTTCCTACGAAGTCAATCTTGGACTTCTCCGCATCCAACTTCCACTCCTCGGCGTAAGCTGGACATAGAGCAACTGCAACCGCCAAAAGCACTCCGCCTAAAAATCTCGTCATACCATCCTCCATTAAAACATCGTCTGAGTGACACAGATACTTATCCGGTTCTCCACCTGGAAAACTGCTATAGTATACCGAAACGAATATCCTTGGCCCCACCCCAGAAGGGGTATCCTTTCACAAAGCGTAAAAACAAGATGCTCTGTGGTTTGACGAGCAAGCTTACCCGAAGCCTACTTTTTGCCCTGTTTTTGGTGGCTTTTGTCTCCACTCACCTAGTCGCTCAACTTCCCGACGTGAGCAGCGTCGAGGAATCGATGCGGGTTGGGGATTATGATAAAGCCATCGAGCTAGCCCAGCAGCAAGTGGACAAGAAAACCTGGAACGAAGCTTGGCCTCGACTCCTGGCGACCAACCTAATGACCGTCGGGAGGTATTCGGATGCACTTGCCGTCTACAAAGCTTCGCAAGAGCGGTTCTCCGACAGCCTACGACTGAGGCTTCTTGGCTACAAAATTTTACAAGAAAATAATCTTTCCCTAGAAGCCAAAACGGCTCTCGATGACCTGACGCTACAGATCCAACGCAGCCCTTGGAAGTTCTCGACCAAGTCTGAACTCGTCCCGCTCGGCGAGTTCTTCTTACTCCAAGGTGAAGAGCCAAAACAAGTCTTGAAGCTCTGCTATGACCAAGCCTTGAAATCCGACCCGAAAAATTTGGAAGCACTTAAGGCAATCGCTTCAATGGCCTTAGACAAATCAGACACTAAGGTTGCCGCCGAAGCGATTCAAAAGGCGCTAAAGCTCACCCAAAACGATCCCGATCTTCTTGTTCTTGCGGCGGAAACTTGGAGCAATTCAGATCGAGCTAAGTCCCGTGATTACCTGCAGCTTGCTCTGGATATCAATCCTAAACATCTGCGAGCACTGCGTATGCTGGCCGAATCCTTGATGGACTCAGAGAGCTACACTCAAGCAATCGAGATCCTTTCTAAAGCCCAGGCCGTCAACCCGAATGATCCACAAATGTGGGCCCTTCGCGCTGCGATCGCTCACCTGCAGGGCAATTATGCCGACGAAGGTAACTTTCGTAGCAGCGCGCTATCGCTTAGAAAACTCAACCCCCAGGTCGATCACAAGATTGGTAAGCATCTGTCGATGCACTATCGATTCGCCGAAGGCGCTCAGTACCAACAAAGAGCATTGGCGATGGATAAAGATTTCCACCATGCAAAGACGCAGTTGGCTCAAGATCTCCTGAGGCTCGGACGCGAACAAGAAGGCTGGGAAATGGTGCAATCCGCCCGGCAAGCAGACCCTTACCATGTCACAACCTACAACCTTCAAATCCTAAAGAGCGAACTCGAAAAGTACACGAGCATCGAAGTACCTGGATTCATCATCCGTATGGACGCGACAGAGGCTAAGGTTTTCGGGGACCAAGTCGTAGAGATTCTTCAAGAGGCACGGGAAGTTCTCGGGGAGAAGTACAAGGCTCGATTGCAGGAGCCGATCATTGTCGAGTTGTTCGCCAAACAAAGAGATTTTGCTGTGCGAACCTTTGGTCTACCAGGCGGAGAAGGGTTCCTCGGCGTTTGCTTCGGAAACGTAATCACAGCCAATTCGCCATCGGCTCTGAACGTCGAACACAATTGGAAATCGGTTCTCTGGCATGAATATTGCCACGTCATCACACTCAATCTTACCGAGAACAAAATGCCTCGTTGGCTCTCCGAGGGCATCTCCGTTTACGAGGAGAAACAACGGCGAGCCAATTGGGGAGAGCCCCCCAATCCACTCTATGTGCATTGGCTTCGCCAAGGCGAATTCGAGCCTCCGAGTCGCATGAGCCGAATGTTTCTTGCACCTAAATCGCCGCAACATCTCCAGTACGCGTACTTCGTCGCGTCGATTGTTGTTGAATTCTGGGTTGAGCAATTCGGTCACGAAGGTCTCTTAAAACTGCTTGCCGATCTTAAAAATGGTTTGCCTATTACCGAGGCAATCGCTCGAAGAACTGGAAGTGTCGAAGGGCTCGATCAAGCTTTTGAAAAGCATGCTAAAGCCTTCGGGCAATCGATTGCCCCTACACTGGAGTTTGAACCAATCCCCAAAGAAATTCCATGGCAAGAGTGGCTCAAAGAGCATCCAAGTTCGTACCAAGCACAGCATGCGCAACTCGATCAGCAGATGCGCCAAAAGGATTGGACTCAAAGCCTTGCGCAAGCACAACGACTCTATGAGGCTTGGCCGAATGACTCTTCCGCATCGAGCGCAGTGACGAAACTTGCCTCAATCCACCGCCAGATGGGCAACACCTCATCTGAGAAGGAAGCTCTTATCCAATTGGTGAATTTGGATCCACATACGACCGAGCCGCTGGATCGCTTGATAGCGATCGAACAGGACACTGGGAACTGGGATGCAGTTGCGAGCCATTGCAAGTCGATGCTCGAAATCCAACCGATGAAGACTTCGGTTTTGGAATTGCTAGCAAGCGCCGGTCAAAATCTCAATCAACCTTATGAGGTCATCCGATCCTTACACGCATTATCGAATCTCGAACCGGTCGATCCTGCTGATCTGGAATACCGGCTAGCGATCGCCTACGATCAAACCGGTAAAAACCGGGAGTTGGCACTTCGGCATTGCTTAAAAGCACTCGAGGAATCGCCACGATTTGGCAAGGCTCTCGAATTGCTGGTCCGGTTGCAAGAGACCACGACGGACCGTTGAAGAAAAGCCTGCTATAAGTTATACTTGCTCAGACTTTACGGGCATTCCAAACGTGCTCGCCCTCCCTCTTTCCTACCTGAATCCTCTCGATTGGTGCGGAACATGAATCGCTTGTTTTACCAAGCCCTGTGCACGGCTGTAATCTGCCTTGGGAATCAAACTCTTCGTGCAGAAAACCCGATCAACTACAACCGGGATATCCGGCCCATCCTTGCCGACAAATGCTTCGCTTGCCATGGCTTCGATGAAAAGAAGCGAGAAGCAGGACTCAGGCTCGACACTGCCGAAGGAGCAACGTTCAAGCGGGATGGAAAAAGCGCAATCGCTCCAGGCGATCTTGCTGCTAGCCTTCTTTGGGAAAGAGTCCACGCCACGGATCCCGACGTGAAGATGCCTCCCCCGGATAGTCACAAAGAGCTCACACCCACAGAGATTGAGCTTCTGGGACGATGGATCAAGGAAGGTGGACAATACCAAAAGCACTGGTCGTTCGAGCCGCCCATGGTTGCCGATGTGCCGCCCCAAACCGCTGGTGGAAAAAACACCATCGATGCCTTCATCGGAAAATCCCTGGAAGCCAATCGATGGAAACTCTCTGACCAAGCAAGCAAATCAACGCTCATCCGACGCGTGGCATTCACCCTCACGGGGCTGCCTCCAACGGTCGATGAAATGGAGGCGTACTTGTCCGATGAATCGGCCGATGACTACGAAAAAATGGTCGATCGCTATTTGCAATCCAATCGATATGGCGAAGAGATGGCCCGTCACTGGCTCGACATCGCACGCTATGCCGATACCCACGGATTACACTTGGACAATGAACGCCAGATGTGGGCCTACCGCGACTGGGTCGTTAAGAGTTTCAATCGCAATCTCCCCTTCGATCAGTTCACGATCGAGCAACTTGCCGGAGACCTTCTGGAAAATCCGACGATCGATCAGCTCATCGCCACAGGCTTTAATCGTTGCAACGTGACAACGAGCGAAGGTGGTTCGATCGACGCAGAATACTACTATCGCTATGCAGTCGATCGGACCAGCACCATGGCTTCGACTTGGCTAGCTCTCACCGCCGGTTGTGCAGTATGCCATGATCACAAATTCGATCCGATTCCTACGAAGGAATTCTATTCGATGTACGCGTTTTTTAACGCCTCTGCAGATCCGGCGATGGATGGCAACGCACTGCTTACCAATCCGGTTTTAAAGCTCGAAACCGACGAGGAAAAAGCAAAACTCGCCCAATACGACAAACAAATTGGGGAGCTTCAATCGAAACTCAATCAATCGGTGGCGAAAGTCGTTTACAACGATCCAGCACTGGCGGATCCCAAACCTCAAGCCTCTTCGTCCGAAATCCTATGGATGGAGGACGACTATCCTGCAGGAGGAAATGCAGCAGGATCTCCTGGCCATCCGACGATGTTTGTCTCGGTGGATCAAGGTGAAAAGGTGCTCAGCGGAAAACGAGCTTTGAAAAGATCCGATGCCGGTTTGTCCCAAGATGTTTGGGGCATTTCGACCGTACCCGTCAGTGTGCCAGTTCAAGCCACTTTGTTTGCACACGTATTTATCGATCCTGCGAACCCGCCCAAGTCGGTCATGCTCCAGTATCATCGCAACGGTTGGTTGCATCGAGCCGTCTGGGGAGAATACGATGCGATTCCTTGGGGAACTGCCAACACCCCCGAGCGAGTTCACATGGGCCCACTGCCGAAAACAGGTGAGTGGGTGCGATTGGAAGTCTCCGCAGATAAAGTCGGCTTAAACGCAGGCGATAACCTAACCGGATTTGCTACCACCCAATTCGGAGGCACCGTCTATTGGGACAAAATCGGTGTCAGCGGAGTAAGTGATCCAGCCAACGATCCGCTTCGATCCTTTGTGGCTTGGTGGAAAGCGGCCAAAGGCAAAGATACCGCAGGTCTTCCCGGTGACCTCAACAACATCGCTAAAGCAGGACCCGATCCGGCTCCGGATGCAGCCTCTGTTGCAAGACTCAAGGAGCACTACCTTGCACGCATTTGCAGCGACACCAAGCCAGTTGTGGCCGATGTTGTCAGCGAACTCGATCAGACACGAGGCCAACGGGATAACTTTTATAACGCAATCCCGAGCACCTTCATCTACAAAGACAATCCTACGCCTCGCGAAAGCTTTGTCATGCTCCGTGGGCAGTACAACCAACCCGGTGAAAAAGTCCAACCCGATGTTCTGTCGGTCCTGCCTGCGATCCAGAAGCCACAGTCTGGACAACTCACACGCCTAGATCTAGCAAAATGGCTTGTCTCACCTCGACACCCGCTGACCTCACGCGTGGCTGTGAATCGATTCTGGCAACAAGTTTTCGGTGTAGGCTTAGTCAAGACAAGCGGCGATTTCGGGACTCAAGGTGAAACGCCCTCGCACCCTGAACTCCTCGATTGGCTGGCGATCCAATTCGAAGATTCCAACTGGGACATCAAGGCGCTCATGCGGTTGATGTTGACCTCAGCGACCTTCAAGCAGAGCTCGAAAATCCCAGCAGATGTCCTTGAAAAAGACCCCGAAAATCGGATGCTTGCTCGAGCCCCCCGACTGCGCCTCGATGCCGAACAGATCCGGGACAACGCTCTGTTTGTTGGAGGCGTGATCGACCTAACGCTCGGAGGTAAAGGGGTAAAACCGTACCAGCCACCCAATATCTGGGAACCGGTAGGATTCGTCGGCTCGAACACCCGAGCCTATCAGCAAGACAAAGGTTCCGCGTTGTATCGAAGAAGTCTTTATACCTTCTACAAACGTACCGCGCCCCCTCCATTCATGGTGAATTTCGATGCACCCAACCGCGAACAAACTTGCACAAGACGCGAGCGTAGCAATACGCCACTTCAAGCCCTCCAACTCTTGAACGATGTCCAACATGTCGAAGCTGCTCGAGGTCTGGGGCAACGAATTCTGAGCTCAGGACAATCGAGTGTGCCCGAGCGCATCGAATTGATGTTCAAGACCGTGCTGTCTCGAAAGCCCAGCTCGAGGGAACTCGAAGTGCTCGATAAACAAGTCAATCAGCACCTGCAACGCTATCGTGCCAACCCTGCTGACGCACAGCAATTGATCCAAATCGGTGAGTCAAAACCATCAGAGAATTTTGATCCGGCTGAGCTTGCGACCTATACGCTTCTGGCGAGCACCATCCTCAATATGGACGAAACCCTAACCCGAAATTAATGCCATGAAAGATATCCTCGATCTACAAATGCGGCTTAACCGAAGGAATTTTTTCGGTGCCTCGGGACTGCGGTTTGGACCAATCGCCGCAGGTCTTTTGGCATCGCAAACTCAGTTGCCAAAATTGATGGGAAAGACTCCCTCAGCCCAAGAGAAAGTCCATCCGGCACTGCCCGGTTTACCTCACTTTGCTCCGAGAGCCAAGTCGATCATCTATCTGCACATGAACGGTGCCCCCTCTCAGATAGATACTTGGGACTACAAACCAGGTTTGCAAGATTACTATGACAAGGATCTTCCGCCGAGTGTTCAAGGTGGCCAACGTCTTTCGACCATGACCAGTGGTCAGTCCCGTTTTCCCGTTGCACCCTCGAAGTTCAAATACGAACAAAAAGGGAAATGCGGAATGTGGACCAACGTTGACTTGTTCCCATTCACCAGCGAGGTGGTCGATGATATTGCTCTCATCAAATCGGTTTTCACCAATGCCATCAATCATGATCCGGCATGCACGTTCGTCATGACGGGTTCGGAGGTTCCTGGCAAAGCGAGCATTGGCTCGTGGTTAGCTTATGGACTCGGAAGTGAAAACAACGACCTACCTGCATTTGTGGTCTTTACTCCAAAGTTCCCAGAAGACAGCAATGGTCAGGCTTTGTTTAGTCGCATGTGGGCAAGCGGCTTTCTTCCGACCCGATTCAACGGCGTTGCCATGCGAGGTAGCGGTGATCCAGTTTTGTATTTACCGAACCCGACTGGTGTTACCCGAGAGGATCGGCGTTTGATGCTCGATTCACTGCAGGCGCTGAATCAAGGTTCGCAAAGCGAGTTCGGGGATCCTGAAACGGCGACCCGGATTGCTCAATACGAAATGGCTTTCCGAATGCAAGCAAGCGTTCCCGAGCTAACGAATATTGAAACCGAGACGGCTGAAACACTCGAAATGTACGGACCTGCGGTACGAGACCCGGGTTCGTTTGCACATAGTGCCCTATTGGCTCGCAGACTCGTCGAGCGAGGTGTCCGCGTCGTGCAACTCCTTCACCGAGGCTGGGATCAACACGGGGATCTTCCACGTCAAATTGGGAACCAGTGCAAGCAGATCGATCAGCCGATCGCTGCGCTGATCAAGGATCTCAAGCGACGTGGAATGCTCCAAGACACCTTAGTCGTTTGGGGTGGAGAATTCGGACGTACCGTTTACAGCCAAGGAGGTTTGTCTCGGGACAATTACGGTCGCGATCACCATCCGAGAAATTTTTGCATGTGGATGGCAGGAGGTGGAGTCAAAGGTGGCATCACCTTTGGACAGACCGACGACTTCAGCTACAACATCACCGAAAATCCCGTGAACATCAACGACCTTAATGCAACGATCCTACACTGCATGGGAATCGATCACGAGCGATTCACCTACAAATTTCAGGGGCTTGATCAAAAGTTGACCGGCGTTGAGAAGCAACGTGTTGTCACGGAAATTCTCGCCTAGAGACATTAAGATTCATCAGGAACGGTAAACCAATCCCAAATGCCAACTAGTCGATTCGATTTCCGAGAGTATTTGAAGCAAATAAGGGAATCCGGATCGAAGCGCAAGGAGGATTATGACTCGTTTCATTCGACGATGTCCAAGGAGGAGAAGGACAAGCTCGTTTCCCGTTCGCATCGGTCTTTCTGGACTCTCTTTCGAGAGTTTTTGCGACTTCTTTCTGGGCACCAAACTCAGATTGCGATTGGCTTAGGGACGCTCACGGTATCGACATTGCTGAGCTTGTTACCTCCGCTGGGAACCAAGTTTGCGATCGACTATGCGCTGACGACTCCGCCGAAATCACCACCGTCCTGGGCACCGATTTGGCTCCAGCAAACCACGGGCATGACACTCCTGATTTGGATCGCCGTGGCCGTCACTACACTGACGCTGCTGAGGACCTGCGTGCATCTATGGGGGCGATGGCAATGCACCAAGGCGGTGAATCAGGTTCAAACCGGTATTCGCAAGAAGGTTTTCGAGCACATGCTCGAGATGCCTTTGCATCGCGTCCAGTTGCTCAAGAGTGGCGGATCGGCAAGTTTGCTTCGGGAGGATGCCGGTGGGATCGCCGATTTGATTTTCAGTATGCTCTACAACCCTTGGCAAGCGATTGTGCAGCTTCTTGGAAGCTTTATTGTTTTGGTGGTCGTTGACTGGCGACTGTTGGCTGCTGGTTTGCTCTTACTGCCGGTGGTTTATTTCACGCATCGGACTTGGATCTATCGCATACGCCCTTTGTATCGAGATTTGCGAGCCACACGTCAAAAGATCGATGGAAATGCAACCGAGACGTTTTCCGGAATACGCGTCGTGCGAACATTCGGCAGAAAGCGAAGCGAGTCCCAGCGGTATGTAAAAGGGAGCCATTATGCCGTGAGGCAGGTCTTGCTGGTTTGGTGGCGTACGAGGTTGATTGAAGTGATCTGGGAGGTTCTTATTCCTTTGGCTTCGACCCTATTGTTGGTCTATGGGGGCTGGCAAATCCTCCAAGGCCAATTAACGCTTGGGGATCTGATGATGTTCCTAGTTTATCTTGCGATGCTACTAGGCCCCATCGCGACGCTAACAGGAAGTGCCGTACAGTTTCAGAACAATCTGGCAGGCTTGGACCGAATTCTCGACCTATTGGGTACGGAGACCGAGGCGCAGGAGATCGAGCGTCGCGGCGGCGGAGATGCAAAGGATTTGATCAAACTGACCAAGGATCGAGTGCTTGGCAGAATCGAGTGCATCGATCTGAGTTTTCGTTATCCGGAATCTCAGCAAGATGTGCTCAGCGGGATTCGCTTCGTGGCAAAGGCGGGTCAAACGGTGGCCATCGTAGGGCGAAGTGGGGCTGGCAAATCAACCCTATGCAATCTCATCGCGAGATTCTTCATTCCAACATCGGGCACAATTTTGATTGACAACCAACCATTGGAGAAAATCGAACTCGATAGCTATCGGCAACTTCTAGGGATCGTCGAGCAAGATGTTTTCCTTTTCGATGGAACGATCGCAGAGAATATCGCTTATGGGAATCGATCGGCTAGCTCCCAGCAGATCGAGCAAGCGGCCCAGGCCGCAGCGGCTCACGAATTCATTCTGAAATCTCCTAACGGTTATCAAACTAGGATCGGAGAAAGAGGGTTCAAGCTCAGTGGTGGTCAAAGACAAAGGATCGCCATCGCTCGAGCGATCTTGGCCGACCCGAAAATTCTGATACTTGATGAAGCGACCAGCAATTTGGATAGCGAGAGCGAACAAGCGATCCAACAAAGTCTGAAGATGCTTCTGAGTTCACGGACTTCGTTTGTGATCGCACATCGATTGAGTACGATCCAAAATGCGGACATCATCCTCGTGCTCGATCAGGGTCGGATTGTCCAGCAGGGAACCCATGACGAGTTGGTCGAAGAGGCTGGGATTTATCAACAGATGGTTCGGTTGCAGACCAACAATCCTATCGCATTGGCAAGCGACGATTAAGCTCTAGAGGTTCAATCAATTCGATCCTGGCCACTGGGACCACCATGATTTGAATTGTTTCCACTGTTCTTCGAGGAATGCTTTCTGACTGAGGCTAAGCGCGTCGGAGGTGTTGAAGTGGTGGATGTATTGAGGGTTTCCTTCCAGAACCATCAAATGCTTGTAGTAAAGGACAAGGTCCGGTCCTTCATCGTACTTCGATAGCACTGAGAGTGCCGAGTCGAGTTCTTGAGCGAGCCTGCGGGATTCGACGCAGCCGGCGGCAGCTTTTTTGCAAAGGTCGATCAGTCGAAGCACTTGTCTAGGTAGAGCGTTGCCAACACCGGTGATGGCCCCGACGGCACCGCAGCGAACAAAACCGTGAAAGACTTGAGTATCGACCCCGACCATGAGAGCAAGATTTGGATTTCCAGTGGTGATATGCTCGGCAGCGTAACTGAGCGATTCGGCACCACCGAATTCTTTGAATCCAACAAGATTTGGAAATTGCTTGTGCAGATCGAAGAACAAGTCGGCTTTGGTTTGGAAACCGTAATAGGGACTGTTGTAGATCACCGCCGGAAGGTTCTTTGCTGCCGAGAGGATTCCGGCAAAGTGACTGCGCTGTGCCGAGGTCGATGTTCCTCGGGAAAGCACTCGAGGGATCACCATCAGACCGGCGGCTCCAACCTTTTGGGCGTGGGCAGCATGCTCGGCTGCAATCTTGGGGTTCTGAGCACCAGTTCCCACAACGACCGGGACACCAGCTTGGGCGAGTCTCGCGACACCTTCTTGACGCTGGGAATCGGTGAGCAAGGGCCAATCCCCCATCGATCCGCAGTAGACCACTGCCCGCATTCCTAGGTCGATGAGTTCTTTTGCTTTCAGAACCAAGGCATCGAAGTCGGGCTGACCGTTGCTCGTGCAGGGGGTCATCAAAGCAGGAATGCAACCTTGGAAAACATCAGCAAGACGCGTCACAAGAAAACTCCATCGAAAGTTTGGTTTGAGTGGTTTGATTGTTAGTTAAGGAACCTAGAATCGTCGATTCTGAGGGTGCTCTCCATGGGCGTATTCTCCGACATCTGCCCTCGGAGGAACAGTGCGGTTAATCGCATTTTTTAAACTTTGTACGTTCGGATCGCGAGTTCGATGTAGCACGGGGCCCCGACCTGGAAAGGTATTCTTGATTGAGACACCGCCAGGCTAATAAGCGATGGCGTTGAATTTGAGAAATGCGGAAGTGCGCACGTACTTCGGTAATTGATGGAATATCTATGATTTTTAAAATTTCACCGGACGGCTCGCGCCGTTCCGCTTTCAATTCAACGCTATTCGGGCGTCGTTACTAGCTATCGATACTCATTTATCGGGAGCATTGGCAGGCAGCGGCCAAGGAGCGACCATGGCGCGCGTTGCATAAGCTTCATAGAGATTGGCCATCTCGAAAACCTTATCAGGGAACTGCGAGGCCAGATCGTTTGCTTCGATTCGATCCTTGGAGATATCGTAGAGTTCCCAGGGTTTGTTGTGTTTAGCGACAAGCTTCCAGTCCCCTTTTCGAACGGCTCGATTCCCTTCATGCTCCCAATAGATCGCCTCTCGCTCGATCGGTTTATTCGCAAAGGCAGGCACTAGGCTTTTGCCCTCCAATGGTGTGGCAGTTGTCGGATAGTTGGATTTCGAGATTTCGGTGATCGTTGCAGCGATATCGATTAAATGGGACGGTTGATGACACCATTCTCCTGGCGTTTTGATTCCCTCAGGCCAGTGAACAACCAGTGGCGTGCTTATTCCGCCTTCGTGAACCCAGTGCTTGTACTCACGAAGGGGAGTGTTCGAGACATTGGCCCAATTCTCGCCGTAAGCGATATAGGTATCGGCAGGGCCAGGAAAAGCGTTCTTCCCCATTCGGATCGGATAGCCGTCGCGGGTTTGGGCAGGCACACTTCCGCGTTTTGCAAAGTCGGAAGGATCCATCGGCTTGAGCGTAGGAGCAGCGGGGCGTGGGATGTCTGGGTGCTCTTTGTTTCCACCCCTCCCCATGGCCTCAGCGCATCCGCCGTTGTCTTGCATGTAGCAAATGAGCGTGTTGCCTAGGATGTTTTGGCGTTTGAGTTCCTCGACGATCTGACCGATCCCTTTATCCATACGATCGACCATCGCGGCATAGACTTCCATGCAGGCAGCCTCCCATGGCTTGTCCTGAATCTTGTCCCAGTCTCCGACGGATCTGGTCAGTGGCAAGTTGGCTGGAAACAAACCTAGTTCGACAGCTTTGGCATGCCGAGCACGACGGATCGGATCGTAACCATGATCGTATTTCCCTTTGTACCGAGCGATGTCTTCGGGCAGCGCGTGCATGGGCCAGTGCGCCGCGGTATAGGCGACATACAAGAAGAAAGGTTGATCGGGATGTTCTTTGCGATGATCTTGGATGTATCGCGTCGCTTGATCAGAAATCGCGTTGGTGTAGTAGTAAGTGTTGGGTTGATACTCAGGGTCGGCAAAAGGCGAGATGGCAGTGTTGTCGCGGGTTAGCGAAGACGGGTCGTAGAAACTGCCGGCTCCATGGATCGTACCGTAGAAGCGATCGAAGCCGCGTTGCAATGGCCAATTATGCTTTGGGCCTTCGGGTCCAGCGTGTCTGGTTACATGCCATTTGCCTACCGCGTAGTTGTGATAGCCACTTGGACGTAGCATTTCAGCGATCGTGCGGCAGGAGTCATTGAGGTCTCCTTGGTATCCTGCTAGCGGTTTCTTATCCATCATGTGTCCGACCCCGGCTTGGTGTGGATACAGTCCCGTCAGCAGACTTGCGCGAGTCGGACAGCATCGGGCCGTGTTGTAGAACTGGGAGAACCGAAGTCCGTTTTTAGCAAGCGAGTCGAGATTCGAAGTTTCGATTTCGCCGCCGTAGCAACCCAGGTCGCTGATACCCATATCGTCGCTGAGGATGATCACGAAATTCGTCAGCGAAGCTTGCGGTGACTGAGCATCAACTTCGGTGCAAAGGAATGTTAATAGAAGCAATGGGTAGATCGTAAAAATTCGCATGGTGTGGATGACTGATGATCCGAGTATCTCGTGGAAAGTTTGGCTCTTCAAGAACCTTTGTGGTCAGGAGTATAGGCTACTGACAAACGTTTTTCACAAAAAAACGCGATTCGGGCTTGCTAAAGTATCAAAGCATGATACATTAGTACATCATGATCACCATCTTACTCGATAGCCCAGTTCCCCTGCACGATCAGCTCGTTTCGGAGCTCCGAGGGCTTATTGCTCTTGGCAAACTTCGGGTTGGAGATGAGCTCCCGTCGGTTCGACAACTCGCAGCAGACTTGGGAATCAACCTTAATACCGTCGCTCGTGCTTACCGGGAGCTGACCGACGCTGGGTTGCTTGCAAGCGGTCGGGGACGAGGGACGGTGGTGATTTCCACGGTGGAGAAGACGCGTGGACCGCAAAGCGAGTCGCGTCAGCGACTTGAAAATTCGCTCGCCAGCGCTTTGGCTGACGCAAAAATCGCGGGACTTTCGCTGGAGTCCATCCAAGCGATCTTCATCAAGCAAGCTGAACTAATTTGGAAAAACCAATAGGAGCCTAAACCATGTCCCGAAATTTCGAATTGCTGATGCAAGTGATCGTCAACGGATTCACTCCTGTTTTGCTTCTAACACCGCTTGCGGTTGTCCTTTTGTCGAAATTCAATCCACCAGACGAGGCCGCTAGAACCGAAGCTCAAAAGCTGTTCAAGTTGCTTTGCCTTTTTACGACACTTTCGCTGTTGCTCTGGGCCGGCTTGTTTTTCTTTGGCCCGATGGCCAATCCCACCTTGAGCTGGGCAACTTGGATCTGGCCACTTGTTTTTCCTTTAATGCACCGACTAGCCATGCCCACTTTAGTCGCTAGAAACCCCGAGCTGAGTCAAAAGCTCTCCGGGGTTGCACCAAGCAATCCCGTCAGATCTGCTTCGCTTGTCAACCGTCAGCATCGCAGTCCGCTTAAGCGTTGGCATTGGGTCATCGCCATCGGTGTTTATCTCTTGCCACTGATCGCGATTGGCGCACGGGGGCTCTTTCCGTTTGAAATGCCATCGACGGGTGTGGCTCAAACAAACGGGGCCAATCCACTTTGGACGGGCTGGATCACCTTGCTGGTAATCTATGCGGGAATCGGTGGTTCGATGCTGCTGATGGCTCCTTGGATGATTCGAATGAGTCTTGTGGAGCCCGAGCCGATGGTTGCACAAGGTGCGGAGGAGTTGGCGCGAGCTTACCAAGAGCGTCGCGAATGGATCACCAAGTCACTTTTTTGGTTGATTGTCGTGCTGATGCCCGCCTGTTTGGGAACCATTTACTCGTTGATGATTTGGTTGCCTAATCAAGGGCCCATGGTTGGCTTGCTCGGGGCAATCGTCGGTGTCTGTGGTGGTATCGTTGGCTCTGCAGTTGGTATCATCGGATCGATCAAGCGATATCGAGTCCAACAATTAAAGATGGAGCTCGAATCGAAATCCTAAAACTCCAACAAGAGAGCTTCGTCAAGCACCCAGGGCGGGTGCTACGCTCTGCCCTGGGCTATCTCATGTTGCCCCGTTGGGGCAAGTCAGTCCAACCGTAGTGGATCTTGCGAAAGATCCCAGCGCTAGAGACCACCGTAACGATCCATCGGGTAACGACGACGTACCGTAGTGGATCTTGCGAAAGATCCGAGCGCTAGAGACCACCGTGACGATCCATCGGGCAGCGACGACCGGCCGTAGTGGATCTTGCGAAAGATCCGAGCGCTAGAGACCACCGTAACGATCCATCGGGCAGGCGCTCAGCATCTGTTTGTCCGTTTTTTACCAAGTTAAACCTTACAATCGTTCATGCTACTTACGCTGAGCCAAAACAGTCAATCGCGCCGTTTGGTCCTGCTAAAGTCACATCCGGTAAGGATTGAGAAAGGTGGCTTTGGCGATTCTTCACCTACAAAGCAAGATTCGGTCAATCAATACGAATATTCCCAGATCACCACGTTGCCCCGCTATCATTTTCCCTTGCCACCATGCAGACAGCTGGCCATTATCCTGATCAACCCGTGACTGATTGGCCATGGATTCGCATCCGTTCCCAACCGCGATTGGCAGTTTGGCTTATCGTCCTCGCGCTCGTCGTCAAGCAGTTGTTGGTCGCTTACTTTCAGCTTCTCGCGTACCCTAACGCAGGAAGATGGTTTCCACCAATGCTCTGGCTAAGTTCAGCGACGGGAGGAATTGTCGATGGCACGCTGGTGTGTGGCTTGACCTTGCAACTGATCCTTTTCCCTATTTTCTTGTTCTGGCTGGGGCGACTTCGCCCAAAGGACGTAGGACTCGATCTGACACGTCTTTGGCCAGCCATCCAGCTGATCGTTTTGATTTGGAGCGCTTGTCAGATCCTGCACATCACAATTTTTCTACTCATGGCAAAGCCGGTCGAGGTCAATCCGGCCTGGGGATCCGGGAATTGGCGATTCGCCTTGAGCGATTGGCTTGGCCAATTGTTTGGCAACTGCCCCTTCGAGGAGGTTCTCTTTCGCGGTTTTCTTTTGCCGCAGTGTTTGCTGCTTGCCGTGCACTGGCTACCTGAATCAAAGCGTTGGAAGCATCTGTTGATCGCGTTGTTGCTCTCGCAAGGAGTCTTTGCCTTCAGCCATATCATTTTCAACATGAAAAATCCGGAGGGGCAATGGTTGCTCATCGGACAGTTCGTTATGGGCTTGCTCTTTTCTGCAATCTATCTTCGTACCGGAAACTTGTTCCTCGCGATCGGAGTCCATGCCTTAATCAATAATCCTGCACCGCTGCTGAGCGATCCTCTGCCTGGACCTGGAGTGACAGGGGCAATCGTTTTCGTTGGTTGTCTGTTATGGTTGTGCATCTGGCCATGGTGGGGCCGGTTGCAGCCTAAGCTTCCGTAATATCGCAATGACTCCGGTGTCACTTAGAAAATATTCTTGCCAATGCGATCCTTCGGCAAAGCGACATAGAGTTTGATTAAGTGCCTACCTTCTGCATCACGCAGATCGCAACATGCACCATCCGCTGCGTAGGCGGCGAGCGTGACCACCATGCATCCAATGGAGGGCACTTCAGCGTTCATCCCGGCGATGGTAATCCTTTTCGCTCCTTATCCATTTCTCTAATTTCTTGGATCGCGCGTTCGAGCGCAGCATCGCGGCCAGGGATAGGGGTGACCTCGATGTGCGGCCGCACGGGGCCCACATCCGTCTCGTCGCCGCTCGCACGGATGAACATCTTCTGGCTGAAGTTCACGACGATCCCCGAGTTCGGGAGTTGGAACGGCCCGATGTCGCCGAGCGTGTTGGGCACGCCGCCGGTCGGCTGCCCGATCGTGAGCATCAGGTCGTAGGTGCGCACGCCGTCGGCCAGAGCCGTCGCGGCGGAGAATGTCTTGTCGCCGATCAGCAGGCAGGACGGCCCGTCGAAGCCCGGTTCGACCCGCGGGCGGCTGGTTGCCTCGAACTCATAGGTCAAGTCCTCGCCGTGCTTGAGCTTCGTGTACTCGGGCATGAAGATCGGCAAGACGATGGTCAGCCATCGCCATATCGGCTTTGCCTTCATGCGAAACAGCTCGTCGGACTCTTCGCTCCTGCGCCACACCAGCCTTGAGCTCATGCGATAGGGACGATCGGTCACGCGCGCGAGGAGGGCATAGCCGAGGTCGGTCGATCCTCCGCCATTCTTACGGATGTCG
>JBEIGI010000038.1:0-47876 GCA_040381975.1 Pirellula sp. | reverse complement strand
TGTCTTAACGAACCCTATGGCCATGACTAACGCAATCCTGGATGCGCAAGATACGCCATCGCCACCGATAGGCATTAACGGTGGTTTCAACCGCTGGGATCTTTAGCAAGATCCACTACGCCGGGGATTTCAACTGGGATCTTTAGCAAGATCCACTACGGTTAGAACTAACCATCGGAAATTATTCGAAACCTTCGGGCGTAGAACGAACGGTCGCCCAAGGAACTCACCCACCATGATTCCCAAAGCATCCAAAAAATTGCGAAGTCCGCTTTTATTGGGTATCATCTAAGTCTCTCCCTTACCAACTTACTTCGTATCTGATGTCGCTATCGTTGTTCTTGCTCTGAGTCCATGCAATGATCTTCTGGTCACGCCGATCTCTGCAGTCGCTTCAAAACGCTCTGGAGAAACAACGTCTAAAAAAACTCGACGATGAACTCTTTGCTATCTACACCGAACTGCTGTCCCATTGCTTCCCCAACCAACACGTCTTTGTCAAAGACCGACAGGGAGGTTTCAATCAATCCAAAGCCCAACACGCATTGTTCATCGAGGTTTTCGCCGATAATTCAGTCGATACGGAATCTGCACCGAGCACCAGCAACTCAACGAAACCTTCGAAAACTAAGAGCCCAAGAAGAGGCCGTCAGCCCCCACAGAGCGCTTACAAGACGGGCAAGTTCGCTGTGGTCAAAATCGGATACCAACAAGCCATCGACGATGAACTCTCAGGATATCAAGCGATCTTGCCCAGCGGATCGTTCCTGGCCGATTCCCATGACAACTCTGTGCTGCTGTCGGTCAAAGATCACAAACATACCGCAATGGACTCCATGGGGAAAACCTGGAAAGCGATCGAGTATCAAGACGCTCTGCAACGCATTGGAGATACCGATATCCGTTCTCTCGAACAAGCGGTTTTGCTGGCTTGCCAAGCCAATCGACCCACGTACCAGTCAGTCCTCAATTGCATCAAAGAGATCTTCATCCGACTCGATGAGAGCCTCTATCGTGGTGCCTATCTAGAAACTATTGCCAATGCCACGGCCCTAGAAAGAATCCAAGGGTTGAGCTACCCGCCCCATTCCAACAGCTACGCCAAGTCGACGCCGATCTCCAAATCCCGCCTCTGGCAAAGGATAGAGAAATGGACTCAAGAAAAGAAACTTCGCGATCTTCGCCAATTGGCAAACCGACTGTCACGGCAATGGATGTTCCAGAGCACCCATAACAACGGCGAAACAAGGCTGGCTTGCCCAATCGACGTCGCGAAGTCGTACATGAGCATGTTCGCTTACGTGGAGGGAGCAAAAGCAAACAAGCAAACCGCAAAGGGTAAGACCAATCCTCTGCGTGCCAAGCACGATCCGGATCAAGTCGCTGCGATCGAAGAGCAAGTCGCTAGCTCGATCCCTTCGCTCACTCGAGGCCGGATCCATGGTGATCTACACGGGAGGAACATCCAAGTTGGCCTTTTCAAGGAAACGGCCCATTTTCCAGTCGTTTTCGATTATGAATTCTCCGGCACGGACAAGTTGATCGCTTGGGATATGATCAAGCTCGAGTATGAGATCAAGGGCCCGGCGATCATCGAGATTTTAGAGAATGTTCAAGAAGATAAAGACTTCTTCAAGGCCGTGATCGAACTTGAACTCTCAACTTGGAAGACGGATCAAAATCCACCGCCAATACCCGTGTTTGATGGGATGGTGCAAGCCCCCTTGGAACGCCTGCGATCGATCATCATTGGAATCCGACAGCAAGCGGCTTTGACGCTTGGAAAAGCCATGGGGCGTGAAGATTGGGAGCAGGAGTATCGATTCCTAAGCATGCTTTACGTGGCAAACTCGGTCGAGTATGGATATACCGCTAGGCAACGGCTTGCGGCATGGATCTCTGGTGCGGTCGCCGTGCAGGATTCCCAATGGTACGCGGAATTGTCCGAATGGGATCAGAACCGTTGGAGGCAAATCGCGGACTTGCCAGAGCGATCGATTGAGGCGATCAAGACTGTGCCCTTAATCCAATGGCAGGCGCCTCATGCGTTTGCAAAAACCTTGCTCGCCTCATCGAAGCTCGATGGTCAAGCAATACCCAAAACTTGGCAAATTGCAGACAGCTTGCTGAAACGACTAACCGACGGGTTTCCCACCGTGGGTGCATTGTGGGAGGACCGCTTAGTCTTGCTCTTAGAGACCAATCGACGGGCGGAATTCAAATCGGTGATCCAGGAAGCGGAGTCCTACTTCGATCTGACATCCGAGCTTCTGTGCCGATTAGGTCGCGTCGGCAAGGAAGACGGTGTCAACGCTTTGGAGAACAAGCAGTATCCTGCAGCTTCGAAATCTTTCAAGGAAGCGATCAAGTACTATCAGCAAGCTTATGATAAGGAACCGAATTACTACCCGGCCATCAACCTTGCTGCGCTGTACCTGTACTTGGCAGCGACACTCAGTGCCCAGGACGATCCCGTTGGGGCAAAGAAGTGTTTGGACAAGTCCACGAGCCTAGGAGCTGAGGTTTTGTCAGAGATCCAGGCGAAGTTCAACCCACTGGATCCTGATTTTTGGATGTTAGCGACCGAGGCTGAAGCGATGTATTTGTCGGGCCAGGAAGATCAGGCCAAGAAAAAATACAGGTTGCTCGGTCAGTTTCCGGATCGCAACCGGGACATCCACAGTGCGATGCGTCAATACGAGCGCAATCAGTTTGCGCGATCGATCGTCGGATCAGTCTAGGTAGCGGATAGGGTTGATATTCGGAGCCGGTGGAATTAGATTTTCGTCGAACAATAATTCTTGCAAGATCGGATCGATCGCGGGTCCATTGTCCGTTACGCCGTTGCGTACCTCTTTTGCGGAAAGCCAACGGAATCCTGACCGAGCCTGATAGGTTTGATGAATTGCTGTCGCCGATAAGGTGACAGGAAAGGCCGTCAGTTGCAAACGGGTCAGCCTGCCAGGTTCTCCATGGACGCGGATATAGGAGTGGCAGGTTACTTGCGCAGAATCGTCGGTTTCCAAGGTGGCTGAATCCACCCCTAGTTGCTCGAATAAATGTCGCTTGAGGCATGCTTCAGAAGTTTCGCCCGGAGCTACCGGTCCCCCAAGATAGGTTAATCGTTTGTTTTCGTCGAACCTTGCGAGGAAACAGCGCTCGGATCCAACCGCGCGATGTACCAAGGCGACCGAAGCTACAATAGTAACCTCGGGCTCGGAAACCTGCAGAGAGGGAGCTAACCTCCTTATCGATTGGACAACTTGTTCAGCCAATGGGGATTCGTTAGCGTGGTTCGCATTCAGATGATCCATTCGCACCCATCTGTATTTTTTGCCTAGTCCATTGAGTCTGCGATTAAGGGAGTCGGTTTGAGAGACATTTGCCAAGGTGGGGTCGAGTTCCTCATCGGAATCTCCAACTAGCGTCACTTGATAGAAATTCAAATGATGGGTGTGTGCAATCTGGTATTTCGAGGAGACTTCCATATGGAAGTCCTCGATGGTCGTACCAAGTTGTATCTCGCCGAGGAATCCGAGATCATCGCGGAGGATGGTTTTGACAACTTGGTCGTGGGGAGCATCGGAGCGGCACCGGCGCGACGGAAGAAACTCGAAATTCCAAAATGCATTTTGTACTAGGAGAACTTCGGTTCCTTGCGGACCTGGCCTAGCGATAATAGGAACGACGACTTTGGAGCAGGAGGTGAACTCTTCGATAAGGGCTTTGGTACCCCACGCGACATCTTCGCGGACAAGGATTTCATTGAGGGAAAGGAATTGGGGTTTAGAATCGAGATTGTCGAGGGAGCGTTGGGTGGAAATCCAAGGGTCGTAGACTTCGTAAAGATGGAAATCATAGCTCGTCACGACATCTGCGGTCGGTGAATGGCCGGCGTGAACAAGAAATTCCAGTTCATGGGCACTGGCATCGGGTAGAGGGCAACCGATATCCTCTTCGACTGCCCGGATCGCTTCAAAACTAGAAACATCGTTCCGCGAATCGACGGAGTTCATGGGGAGCGAGAGCCCATTCCAGCGGGGATGCCTTGTCAGTAAAAACCGCCCTTGTTCGTCTTGGACGACAGCGACGACTACGATTTTTTTTCGCATGGTATACTCCGAGGCGAGAGAGTATGTGGATTCGAAAAAGAAGAATCCATCACGGCTCTACAGAGTTTAATCGATTTGCTTTGCGATCGGGTGGGTAGCGATCTGCTTGCGAGCTGAAATTACGAAAAGTAAACTACCTTATCGTGGCTGCAAGCCATCAACGATCCTCTTAGGCCGAAACTTGCGAACGTGGTGAACAATAGTTATGACCGTGCGCTAGAGCAGATAAAATCAAGAACAGGAGCTGGAGAAGAACCTCCAATTCCAGTAGCAAATGCTCCTTACCCAGAAGCCTTACTGCGTAATACGTCTTACTTGGACACCATATCCAATCTTTTTGCTGCGGATCATGCATTGATTAAGTATGCGATCGCTACGGAGCAAAGCGGGAGCTCGATTGTTGAGCTGACTCGTTCCAACAGCCCCGAGAATAGTACGCCCACGACCCGAATCACCTTCAAATATCCAAATGGGGAGAACGCTGAGATCTATCGACCGCAGTTTGCGGGCGAGGAGTGGAATGAGAAGGATATGAAATCCCCGAAACCGACCGAAGACGCGTTAATGAAAAGTGAGCGGCTGATCGATAAGCTAGCCGCTATGGAACATAATCGTTGGAGTAGCGAAATGCTCTTGAGAAACTATTCATGGGTCGAAAAAGAGCAGCGGATGACTTACGTGACCGCCGGTGCGCCCAATGGAAAATCGCTAAGAATCCCACAGCATGTCTTTTGTCGTGAAACGCTCGTCGCTTGGGAAGATCAGAGGCTTAGTTCACAAGAGAAACTCAAAGATCAACTACAGACCTACTATATTTTGAGTTACCTGTACAATGCAATTGGAGTTGTCCCACCGGATGCGAATAAAGTTCCTGCCGCTGAGGAAAAGTCTCATAGCAACAGGAATCCGACTGCTCTGGAATCGTTGTCCCAGACCGGTTGAGATAGCAGACATCTAGCAACGATAAGCCAAGAGGGGGATGGGCGCGGCGGTTTTTCGAGGATCGACGGATCGGTTTCATCTGGGTGGAGCTGTGCTTTCAAGTCGATGGTACTTTTGAATATGGGCTTTGAGTCGCTCAAGAACGCGTTCGACTTCCGAATCAATCGACCGATTGTTTGCTGGGTCTGTGAAATTCCAAGTTGTATTCGGAATGGCAACTGGGTGGGATAAGCTGTTATTCTGAAGACTTTCAAAGAGTGAGTTCAACAAGGTTTCGCGATCCGGTACCATGATCGCTGAAAACCACTCCCAGTAAGGGCGATGCCTTCTGTATGTCTCTTGAAGATATCGATTCACGATTTGTTGTTCGTAATTTGCATCTATTGCCAACGCAGGTTGTCTACCTTTTACGGCTTCGTCTATCCAACTTTCGGCCTTTCCTTCCCAATACGCCTTCCAATCCATTAAGTCAAAACGCTCCCTTCTGTAATTCGTTGGATTGGTGTCCATCCCAAAGCACTGCAGTATGTCGACAAACATGACTTGGTGGTTAGGGAAGCTGCCTTCAGGTTCTCGTTGGTAGATCTTCAGAAGTTCCACCATGCAAAACGTCGAATGCAGGTATTTTTTACTGATGAAGGCAATCACGATATCGGATTTGGCGATCTTGTTGATCAACTCAGTAGTCACTCGCTCTCGATCTTCATCGCCGTAGAAGTGGATTCCCTGCAGTCCAAATTCGTGCAACGCATCTTTGACTCGGTCCCCTAACCGCTTTGGAATTTCGCCGAGCCAGAAATCCTCATCCTCGACAATCCTCCGCTGGGGATGTTCCACTGAGTTGGGACCAGCATAGCTAAGCCCTAAATACCGACCGACATTGTCACTTCGCCTCAAACTCGGACCACGAATCTCGTTGAACTCAGGCGATCTGCTCACGGGCCAATGGTTGGCAAAAGTCTCCTTGCTCCACCCTTTGGAGCGACACAACTCCGTTTCGAACGTTTCGCGAATCCAGGCTACGAATTCCTCGTCCAACGGATAGTAGAATCTCAGTACCAATTGGTGCAGGTACTGATCCTCCTGATTCCGCTCCCAATCCATCCAAAACACCGATTTCCCTGGTTCGGCCCGCTTGATCGTGCACCCCCAGCGGTAACCATGAAGCGAACGACTCCACTGAGCACCCAGCCCAGAAAGGATCGATCTAACCTCGGACTCACTGATCGATTCGAAAACGAACTGCTTTACAGGTTGGCTGTCTTTAAGTACATCGAGTTTCTCTATAGAGGGAATGATTTGGCGACGATCATCATTATTCCGATCAAGTCGCTCTTTGCGTGTTGGGTAGAAACTTGGGAATGACAACAACGGCTCGTCGCGCACCGACTCCTCTTTGGTGAGCAACTCGAAAAATAACCCGCAAGACTGCATGAAATTCCCAAACAATCGATGGGCCGATTCGGAATACCCATAACCCCTCCAACACTCGCTTAATTCGCTCCACGCGATGGTTCCCATCTCGCTTCGAATACTAGGCAACACACTTCGGTTTCTCGAACGATCAAACAACGCGTAAATTCCATGGATCGCCCAGCGCTGGTCGATGACGATGTCGTTTTCGAGGTACTGCGGATCGTAATAAACAAGCCCGCTTCGGTGAAATCGCTTCAACAACTCCTCTGGACGCTGGGAATAATGCTCGCAATGCTGCCTGACCCAAGCGTTGAATTCATCGACAGAGATGTAGGGTTTCGGAGACTGGCACACCGAGGGCTGATCACTAGCAAAAGCGATTGACTTCTGATGCTGCTCATAAGCTCGATCGTTTTCCGTAGCCAACTTTTTGATCTCATCGACCACAGCCATCGCGGACCTGGGTATCCGATGGCGCTCAAACGGCCCCAAAAGACTCCTGACTTTCTGCCGTATCCAACGAATAAGCGATTGAAACTCCGCGAATAACGCTTGCTCGGTCGGCGAGAGCCCCTCGGGTTGGAGCGTTTCGAACGCCAAGTCCATCGGATTGGGGCTGCCGATTTTGGCTAAGATCTCAGCGATCGATTTGGCCGATATCGAAACAGCATCGACCCCCGGGGGGAAACTCCTTGAAGACCCTTGGGCCGAGTATCGATCGACCTTGGAACGGACAAAAAGCACTGGAGGTGGCTGCTGAGTCAGAGGATTGGTCCCCAGAGATTCGATCATCCGATGCCAGTAAAGTGGCGATCGGGGTTGGTCACCGAATCCCCAGGCCCGTTCGAGTTCTTCCTGTTCTCGCTCCGTTGCATCGGATGCTTCGTTGGCCCCTGGCAACTCGGGGGGTGAATCCAACACGATATAGATCGCATTGTGCTGCAAAAACAGCCGATGCGTACCATGGTAGAGGTCTTGGCCTGCAAAGTCCCAAACATTCAATTGTGCCGTTGGCGATTGGGCATCCGGTGAACGATCGTTTGCGATGGGAGTTAATTGCTGAGTCAACTTCCAAAGCATGATCCCATGGGTCGTAGGCTGGAATTCGTCGAACGTTCCATTTTGCAGTAATCTCGCAAGAGACGATTTCCCGCAGCGGCCATTTCCCAGCAAAATGACCTTGATGTCGCGGTAGGCGACAAAGTCCTTTTCAAGCAGGTCTAGATGGACAGAGACGGCAACATTTTCATCCTCGGAGTCCCCTTCGAGATCGAGATTACGCTCGATGCCGCTGCCGTTTAGGTAGAGGGTTCGAGGCCGTGGGGTCGAGTGCTGCACGATCCACTGGCTATTGGGCCAAGTTCGCTGGTTCGGATCCCAAGTCTCGATCGGTACCGGATCACTATTGGGCAGGGGCTCGGTCAGCGAGTGCCACTCGAACGTCGGCATCGTGCGTAGCGAAGTCGTCTCACG
The DNA here is from genome assembly GCA_040381975.1 of Pirellula sp. GTDB lineage: Bacteria > Planctomycetota > Planctomycetia > Pirellulales > Pirellulaceae > JBKCUI01. The sequence continues at coordinate 39,933 of JBEIGI010000038.1, read as the reverse complement.
CAGATCGAGCAGATCCATCCGGGCGGGGATCAAGGGCAAACGCCGCAGTTTCGAGGCACCCTTGAGCTCAAGTCGCCTGAGCGATGAGGGCAAGGCGTTTGGAAGTCGCTCGAGATTCGAGCACCCATTGAGATTCAGCACTCGAAGATCGCTTGGCAAATCCGGCAGGGATTCCACCAGTTGCAGACAACCAGACAGATCAAGAAATCTCAAAGCGGGGCATACTCCAATCATATCTTTGATGAAGAGCCCTGAGATTTTATCGCATCCTCGAAATGAGAGTTCGATCAGGTTGGGAAAGGTCGGGATGTCGCTGATTTCGAGATCTGGCAGTTGCGTGTGGTCCAGGAAGAGTTCTTCGAGGTGCAGAGCCCAGGATTTGATGTGAGGTTGATCGCCCCAATTGGCCAGATTTCTACAACCGCGCAGGTCAAGAACCTGGATCTTGGAAGGTAAACGCGGCAACTGCGTCAGGGAGTCGATTTGCCAAAGGTACAGATGGGTCAGGTTTGGAAAGAGGGATTCAAGATCGGTCGGGAACGATTCAAGATGAATCCTGTCGTCATCGTCGCCATCTTCCGTTGTGTGTGCGTGGCCGAGGACCAGTTTCGTGACGTTGGCAAAGGTGGTTGGATTTTCCTTCGCTGTTTGATAAAAATCCAACGCGCCGAGGTTTGAACTCCAGGTTTCACCATCCTTGGATTCGATGCAGCGAATGGGGACAGGGGGTGGGACGGGGGGACCGGAAAGTTCTAAAAATTCGCGCGCCGGCATAGCCGGCGCGTTTGAAATCCGGCTCGCGTCACCGTGCTCGTCTGGATCGGCGGCGGCTTGACGCCTTGCCTGATCAGACTCGTCGGTGGACGCTCGCGTGGCTTGTTTGCCTGAGTCGGGCAAGGGAACCAAGCAGACACGCAGGCCGTAGGACCCGGCGTCCCCGGCCCCGCTCCCGACGCGAAACGCCGCGCGGAAGTACCAATCCGCGGAGCTAAACGACCCGCCACGTTGGACACGGTACTCGCGGAGCTCCGAATCATCTTCGTGATTCCCCAGCAACTCCGAAAGCTCAAGGGCTTGCGCGTCATCGATCCCGCTGTGGAACCGACGGTACGCTACTTCGTCCCAGCGATCTTGGCACCACTCCCAAACATTCCCATGGCATTCCTGCAATCCGAAGGGATTAGGAATGCCTTGATGCGGATCGCGCGGGGCATCGCGGTTGCAGTTATCGGCGTACCAAATCAGTTCGTCTTGGCTTAAATATTCGCCTCGCTGGACTCGCTCCCGATAAGAACCTATGCCGTCCCCGAAGCACACTTCTGTGTCGGTACCCGCGCGGCATGCGTACTCCCACTGAGCTTCCGTCGGCAACGTGCATTCATACCGCACACCTTCGATTTGTAGCTGCTTGTAGCAGCGCTCGTTGAGGATCCGACAAAGCTCCTTGGATTTCCTCCAAGTGATGTCCTCGACGGGTCGCTTATTGTACCCCTCTTTGCGATCTTTTTTACTGACCAAGGCATTGTGCTGCTGGATTGTCACAGGCAGAACACCCATGTAGAAGCCTTGGGTGATTCGCACCCAGGTCGGCGGTTCCTCGAGGGATAGTTCACCGCGCTGGCCCATGCGGAACCAGCCAGGTGGGATCCAGCGAAACTCCATCACGACAGGATTCTTGGACTCGGTGAGTTTGATGACAAAGGGATTGGTCAAGGGCGAAGCGGTCATTGGGTTATCGGGCAACAAGAAAACGCAGTCGGAAGTGCGTTCCACATTTTACCCGAAAAGCATTGCGATTGCTGACCTTAGGATGTGGTTACGCGGTTCATTTCTCCACCCAACGCACCAGTTCCTTGTGGGCAACACCTGAGCCAAAACGCCGCGATTTTGAGCAAGGAAAAACCGATGTTTTATCCACAACAATACAAGGAGAAACAATCACGACTACGAATGGGGGTTGGTTAGGCTCTTCGGGAATTATTGTGGGTAAAACGTCATAGGCCACCACCCGGCTTCACGCCGGTGGGGCCATGACTTGCGGCTACAAATACCTGTAGCTGTAGGTTACGCCTCCACTGGCATAAAGCCAGTGGTAGGCTCATTGAATAAAATACACTACGAGCCACCCACGAACTAACCTGAAGAACCGTTGGTTAGTATCACTGTCGCTGCAAGCATGCCGCTGTGTATCGCACCTTCGATACTCGAACTTTGTGTGTAATCACCGCATGCATACAGATTCTCTCCCAGTCTAAAGAATCCGCGATTCGACGTATCGAACACCGGTAAACTTGGACTCACAAACGCGCAAGGCACTTGGTAAGTCCGAAGGTGCTTCCAAGTCGAGACTGTCCAACCAAACCAATGAACCAACTCCCTCTGAACCTGCTGAACCAACTCAGACCCTCTTTGCTCAGTCGCTGCATTGATGTTCACACTCGCAAGAACCTGTCCCTTAGGCGCATAGCTGGGTTGCACGAGACTCGGAAAAGCCACATGGTTGATCACAACGCTCTCGGATCGGTTTTGATCCATGGGAACATCTATGGCTCCAAGGTTACCGTTGAGAAATAGGATGGGTTCACGCGTTGGTGCGGCACCAGTCTCCATCGAGAAATACAAGCAAGTCGTCGAACGGAAGGGTAGTTTATCGGCAATCGGCAAGCGATCACCAAGCAAACGCTTGGCTCCCGATGGGTCGACGGCAACCACTACCTTTTTTCCAAAAACCTTTTCACCATTGGACAGCTCGACACCACCATCGAACACCTTCGCAACGGTTGAGTTGAATCGAATGATGCTTGGCCCCAAACTTTTGCACAGCGAATCAGGGATCGCTTGGATACCGTTTTCAGGCAAGGCCGCTGTTCCTAGGCCCATTTCACGAAACACAAACTCCATTCGACTCGAATCGATATCGAGTCGATCATCGAGAAAAATTCCACCGAGGAAAGGACGAAAGAATCGTTCGATAATGCGTTTTGAAAAACCTAAATCCTTCAGGCGCTCGAGGGTTGGCACGCTCGGTCGATCGAGAACTTCGAAAGAGTTCAATTTCAAGAGGCTATGCCTGTACCGAGATAAAATCCAAAAATCTTCCCACGTCGCAATCGGACTTAAAATCGTCTTGATCGCATCAGGAATCATTTTGATCCAAGAACTGCGAAATGGGTCTTTGAACGTGTGCCAACTGTTTCCACAACGGATCATCGCTCCGGGCTCAAAGGACCGGAGTTTAAGTGACGCAAGATTGATGAATTGGCAAGCGGTCTGGTAACTTGTCAGATAGACTTGAAAACCATGATCCAGCAGGAAGCCATCAAAGCGATCGGTTTTGAGTCGGCCACCTGGTCGGTGGTCTGCTTCGAGCACCACCACATCAAGCTCCGCATGATGAAGCAACCTAGCCGCTGTCAGGCCCGCGAGGCCTGCTCCGACGATGAGCACATCATGCACGTGATCGCTCGGATTCTGCAACGTCCTCTGCAGATTTTGTTTTTCGGTCACTGGCTCTCTCCATCAATCGCTTCTGCTGCCGAGGTCTTCCTGTTTCGAAGTTTAGGATTTTCCAGATAGGACAGGACAAGGGATATGTCTGCGGGGGTGATCCCGCTGATGCGAGAGGCTTGATCAAGATTCAAAGGGCGGACGCGAGTAAATTTTTGTTTGGCTTCGTTCCTCAAGCTGACGATCGAGAGATAATCAAAGTCGCTTGGGATTTTCTTATCCATCATGCGTTGCTGCCGTTCGACTTGTACCTGTTGCCGCGCGACATACCCTTCGTACTTGATGTCGTACTCGACCTGTAGCCCGATCTCCTCAGGGAATTGCGCTAGGGACTCGGGGAATTTTTCGAGTAGTTCGCTCCAAGTGACTTCATTGCGCTTCAGGTACTTGTCCCCTGGAATGTCTCCGATACGAAGGCTTGCCACGGTTCGTTTAGCCCTTTCGATCTTTTCTAGCTTCTCAGAGAAACGGTTGAATCGATCAGCATCAACCAAACCGAGTTTGTAACCGATATGCGTCAGCCGACGATCCGCGTTGTCTTGGCGCAGCATCATCCGATACTCGGCTCGGCTAGTGAACATTCGGTAAGGTTCATCGACTCCGCAGGTAACAAGATCGTCGACGAGCACACCGATATAAGCCTCATCGCGCTGGAGAACAAATTCGGATTTACCCTGCAAACGCATCGCTGCATTGGCCCCTGCTACTAGGCCTTGCGCGCCGGCCTCTTCGTAGCCGGTAGTGCCGTTGAGTTGTCCTGCAAAATACAAACCCGACACGGTCTTGGTTTCTAGCCACGGATAGAGTTGGTCAGGTGGGCAAAAATCGTACTCGACTGCATAGCCATACCTCATGATTTGGGCACGCTCTAAACCTGGGATCAGACGAAACATTTGGTCTTGGACATCCCTAGGCAAAGACGTTGAGATTCCATTGACATAGATTTCTTGAGTTGACCGACCTTCAGGCTCCAAGAACAACTGATGGCGATCTTTATCGGCAAACCGCACCACCTTGTCCTCGATCGAAGGACAGTATCTTGGTCCTGAGGATCGAATCTGACCGGTATACATCGGGGCGCGATGGAGGTTTGCCCGGATCAGTTCGTGGACACTCTCGTTGGTATAAGTAATCCAACATGGGAGTTGCGGCTCAGGTAAAGCGTCGGTCATAAACGAGAAAGCTTGGGGGCGATCATCACCTGGCTGCATCTCGGTCTTGGAGTAATCGATCGTACGTCCATTGAGTCTAGCTGGGGTACCGGTCTTGAATCGCTCGACACGAAATCCCAGTCTTGCGAACGCTTGACTGATCCCTGATGTCGTACCTTCTCCGGCTCTCCCGCCAGCGGTCTTGGCTTCTCCAGTATGCATGATGGCTTGGAGGAACGTCCCTGTTGTCAAAACCACGGCATCGGCAAGATAATGAGCGTCACCTCGGACTTGCACACCTCGCACCGTCGTTTTGCCGTCGTGGGTTTCGGTCAGTAGATCTTCGACGAGTTCCTGCCGAAGGTCGATGTTTGGATTCTCTTCGATCTGTCGTTTGATATCGAATTGATAAGCTTTCTTATCGGCCTGAGCCCTCGGAGAGTGCATCGCGGCACCCTTGCGACTGTTGAGCAGGCGGAACTGGATTCCGGTGCGATCGATGGTCTGACCCATCAAACCTCCGAGTGCATCGATCTCGCGAACGATTTGGCCTTTGGCGACGCCGCCGATCGCGGGGTTGCAACTCATTTGACCTACGGTGTCGAGGTTTCCGGTCAAAAGAGCAACGCGTGCACCGAGCCTTGCTGCTGCCGCTGCGGCTTCGGTACCCGCATGCCCGGCTCCGACAACGATTACGTCGTACTTGTATTGATTCTGCATCATCAAAAATCTACTGCTTTGTTATTGAAACCCGCTGCGCGCACTGGATGCCCCTTAGCTTCAACGCTTGTTTCGAGTCCGAGTACCATTTTATTGAGTACGAGCCCAAAGGCGTCGAATCCGTGTAAGCGGACGTGCGCGAGCATTCCGGTGAGTCATAGAATGTCCGCGATTTCGCAATGTTTTCAACCGGACGGCTTGCGCCGTTCCGCTTTTAATTCAACGCAATCCAATTCAACCACGATGACTCCATAAGAACCTAGAAAAGTAATCTTTCAGGGATTGGTACGACTGCACCTCTTTGGGTGCAAACATAGGCAGCGATCCTGGCCGCTTGCAAATGGATCTCGCTCAGTGGCTTGCCAGAGAGTATCCCCATGATCAGTACAGCCGAGAAGGCATCACCAGCCCCGACAGTGTCGATGGCCTGAATATCTAAAGCGGGCTGTTGATCCCACTGGCCTTGGAAGTATACCGCAGATCCTTGATCACCTCGAGTCAATGCCAATGCGAGGAGTCCAAAGCGATCGATGAGCTGTTGACACGGCTCGATCTCGCCTCCGATGTCCACGCCCAATAGACGCGAGACAATCGGAAGCTCCTCGTGGTTCAACTTAACAACATTTGCCCTTTGCATCGATTCTACTAGGACCTGGGCTGAGTAGAACTCTTGCCTAAGATTCACGTCAAAGACTCTCAGGGCTTGAGGTGCTGTCCGATCGAGGAAGTCTAAAATAGCTCTAGAACTCTTTGGACTTCGCTGTGCGAGTGTACCAAAACAAACCGCATCGCAACTTTGGGCCAATTTTTGCCAACGAGGGTTGAGCTCAAGAAAATCCCAGGCGACGTTCGAGGCGAAATGGTACTGCGGTGTGCCCTTAGTGTCGAGCGAAACTTGAACACTACCGGTGGGATGATCCGGATCCACACCAACCCATTCCTGCGACAAAGAATGATCCTCAAGCCACTTGAGAGCCCTCGTCCCAAGATCGTCTTTCCCCACTGCACTGGCGATCCTCGCATCGGCACCTAAGCTCGCTGCATGGCAAGCAAAATTTGCGGGCGCACCGCCAAAGAGGGCTTGATCCGAATACACATCCCAAAGAACTTCGCCCAGCCCGACTACAACCTTTTTCATGCCAACTCCCTGATGGCTTGTACCATTCTCTCGATATCATGGGTGTCATTGTACGCGTGCAGCGCAATACGCAAAGCATCGTGCCGAACACTGAGGATCACTCCTGCACGCATCAACTCCCGACGCACTTGCTGAGGATCCTTGCCCGGCACATGAAAGGAAACAATCCCGCTGGCATGTCCCTTCAAGCTTAGGGAGTCCGAAAGAGGCTTCCAAGCCAGTTGAGCTCCTACGGAAAGGAGCCTCTCTCGAGCTTGAGCCGCCAACTGCATCACACGATTAGCAAATCCGCTTTGTGGGTCATGGCAACCGAAATCGAGCAACATCCCGAGGCTTGCCTCGAGTCCTAGTAGCCCGACGTGATTGGCCGATCCACCTTCATAGCGTGCCGCCGATGATTTAAACGACTTGCCGCCGCAGACAAACTCGTGGCTGGCCTCAAGTGAGTTCCAACCTGCTAAAGCGGTTTGCAAGTGATCCAGATTGGAGCGACGGATATACAGCAACCCGGCTCCTTCAGGGCCGAGCATCCATTTGTGTCCATCGGCGGATGCGTAATCGATCGGTATTTTGTTTGTATCCAATGGGAAGACCCCCAAGCCCTGGATGGCATCAACAAAGACCTGAGCTCCCTTGCGATGCGCGATGTCACAAACCTCCTGCAAATCGACACGGTGGCCGGTCGCATAACCCACCCAACTGAGACTCACTAGACGTGTGGTCGAATCGATCGCCTCTCGAAGCTTAACCAAATCGATCGAACCGTCGGGTTCAGGCGATACCAACCTGATCTTCACGCCCCGATTTTCCAAAGCCATCCAAGGTAACTGGTTGCTGGGAAACTCATTGCTCGGCAAAACAATGCTGTCGCCCGATTTCCAAGGGAAAGCCAACGCTACGGTTTGGATCCCAAGCGTCGTGTTTCCGACGAGTGCGATTTCTCCGACTTCGGCACCTAAAAGCCTTGCACCATGACTTCGCAGTTTCGAGGCCGAGGCAGACCATTGCGGCCAATGAAAATCGCCATCTGCCGAGGCGTCGTGGGCAAATCGTGAGATTGCCTGGGCCGCGGTAGCCGGAAGCGGCCCGACAGCCGCGTGGTCAAAATACGCCCATTTTTCCGCCACGGGCATCTGGGCTCTGAATTGCGTCCAAGGATCCATAAATTCCGGTTTTATCAAAGTTTCCCGCCAAACAACTTCGGACGGGAATGTTTTTTAAGAAAAATCGTTCGAGGCGTTTGGGATAGCTGACAGTTAGAAATTCTCAACTATACTAGCCTGCCTGATTGGATTCGTCGGCTTTGGTGAATAAGGAAGGCTTTTTCGCCCAAGCCGGATCATGGCTCTCCTCCACGCAAGCGTCCGGACCCTTTGGTATTATGCATTATTCGAACCTGACGCGTGCGGGCCTGTTTGGTGAGCGACGAGGTAATTGATGCCCAAAATCTTGTGTTTACTTGGACTTGTTGTATCAGGGCTGATCGGCCTTCTTTTCCTTGCCGATCTGATTATGTCTTTTGCCGGCTCTGGTGGAATTTTTTCCTACCCCAGCTTGTTGATGGACATCGCCTTTATCGCTGCCGCCGGCATGCTTGGGTATCTGGCTTGGACAGCCTTCAAGGAACTTAAGTAATCCTACCGATGAGATTCGACGCAGACACCTGGGTTTTAGAGCGTAAAGTCTGGGGTGGATTAGAATCGATCTTGATCGCACCTCGTGGCAAGGATCCTGCGGTATTTGCAACGCTGTGCCATGGATTCGGAGCCCCCGGTCGCGACCTTGTTTCCCTGGCAGAGGAACTAGTCCCACTGCTTCCCGAGGGAGATGCAAAACCAGCATTCCTGTTCCCCTGCGGCCCGATGGATTTAGAAGAGACCCACGGGATGCCTGACGCACGGGCTTGGTGGCCGATCAACATGGCAAGGCTGGCCCAGCTTGCCGCGGTAGACAATCTTGATGAACTCAGGAATGAGATCCCGCCGGGAATCGATCATGCAAGGACAAAGCTCGAAGATTGCGTCCTTGATTGCCTAAGCGACAAGCAATGGAACTCAGCAACCTTGGTCATGGGTGGTTTTTCCCAAGGTGCGATGCTATCGGTCGATGTGGCACTCCGCTCGACAAGGCTCTCACCGGCAGGCTTGATCGCTTGGTCGGGTGCTTTGATCTGCGAATCGGCCTGGACCCAAGCTTACCGAAAAGAACCTCGGAGCATGCAGGTTTTTCAGAGCCACGGCAGGCAGGACATGATCTTGCCGATCTCGACTGGCAGGGCTCTAAACAACTTCCTTCGAAGCTTATCGCTCCCTGTCGATTATGCTGAGTTCCAAGGCCCTCACGCTATTGGTATCGAATCGATCGAGGGTGCCGTTAGGTTGCTCTCAGGTCTGCTATCGGAATCCAGATAGGCTAGGCTACTTGCCTCCACGAAGGGAGTCGAAGTACTCTCGGAGTTGATCTCGCTGAGCCTTTGGCAACTCAATGTTCTCGATGGCATCTGGATCATCGGGCTGAGCCGATTTGACGGCATCGCGAACCTCTTCGCGTGTTAATCCCTTTCGGTTCTTGCCACCAACTTTCTGGCCTGGGACCATTTCGCCTTTTCGCATCTTGTCGCGAACTTGGGCATCGTATTCTTTGAATCCTGCTTCTTTTTCATCACGATCCCCTGCCCCGGTTCCTTCGCCTTCTCCGTCGCCGGGCTCTCCGTTCTCGTTTTTCCCTTTACCCTTCCCCTTGCCTTTCCCTTTCCCCTTTTGTCCTTGCTCTCCTTCCTGATCGTCTCCCTCTTCTTCACCTTGGCCGCTGCCCTTTTTATCACCCTTCTTGCCGGACTTGTCTCCTTGTTTGTTTCCTTGTTGGCCGGACTTTCCGGACTTACCCGACTTGTCACCTGGTTTCTTTCCGCCTTGGCATTCTTCGCATCCCTCACCGTCGCACTCTTCGCACTTGCTCGATTGCTTTGCGTCCTCGATTTCCTCCATCATTTTTTCGAGTTCTTCGGCAGCTTGCTGATCCCCCGATAGTTCCTCCAACTGATCTTGGATTTCTTGCATTGCTTCGGTTGCGGCTTGGTTGTCGCCTGACTTCAAGGCCTTCTGAGCCTGATCGAGTTGCTCTTGGAGTTTCTCGGCGGCTTGATTCATCTTGTCTCCTTCTTGGAGTTTCTCAAGTTTTTTGCGCAACGAGGCGGTCTTTTGAACATCCCCTTCTTTTTCAGCGTTCTTAAGTTCGTTCTTGGCTTCCTGGATCAGATCTTCTCGCTTCTCTTTGGCTTCTTGCAGAGCATCTTTCATCTGTTCGAGTTGTTTCTGAAGTTGGTCAGCTTGGCCTGGCTCCATCTTGCCAGACTTCAGTGCATCGACGATTTTTTCCATCTCTGTCTTGGCTTCTTCGAAGTCTCCTTTCTGAAGGGCCTTGGCCATGTTCTCGGCGGGTCCTTTATCGAGATCCTTGAGCGTTTCGAGGGCCTTTTTCATTTGATCGGAATCGCCGAGAGCTTCCTTTTTGCTTTGCAGCTCTTTTTTGATTTCGTTTAGATCCGCGATCGCCTGTTTGGCTTCCAGTTCTGGTTTGTTCTGAAGGCTTTTGATTTGCTCTTCGATTCGCTTGTATTCATCGATCGCGGCCAGATCACCTTGATCTTCTGCTTCCTGACGTTTCTTTTGAACTGCCTTGAGGATCGGTTCGGTGGCGTTCTTGATATTCGTCGACTGCTTGGCCGTCGCGCTTGCCATGGCCTGAGACGCCGAAGGCTCTGCATCGGGGACCCAAAACAGGGCGATGCAAGCTGCTAAAGGGAGAGCGACCCAAGCCCATTGTGGGGCTGGCCGGACTGGGAACTGGTCTCGCAAATCGATGCGATCAACCTGTTTCTGAGCGTCTTCAATGAGTGCTTGTCCGACCGGAGATTGTCGTTGGTCTTGTCCGATCGCAAGGGCGCTCGAGCACCGTTCGCGAAGGCGATAGCGGCGATCGATTTCAACGGCGGCCTGAAGGTTCGATGGACGACGAAGCCAGGATACCCAAGACGCAGCGATCAGAGCCACGAGCGACGAGCCGATCCACCATCCCCAGACCCAACGATCGCGTTGGATCGCGGGATTCCAATCGATAGGCCATATCTTCGGAACCAGCAGGGCAAAAAAGCACAGGCTGAAACAAGCCAACAAAGCCCAATTGAGCCAAAACAACCAAGAGTGGAAGAACAAACGACGGACGGCCCTGAGGACCTGCTTTTGAATGACTTCCATAATCGAGTGCCTTAAACCTTTTTAATCGGTCGTTTCGGTGGTGGTGGCTTGAGCATCTTTGCCTTGTCATCATCAGGCATCGGCGGTGTATTGGGTGGCGGCGGGTTCCTGTTGGCTGGGTTGCGAGCCGGTGGGTTAAGATCGGTGGTCGATTCAACCCACTCCCAACTGATCGGATGATCTAGTTCTCGTCCTGCGAGAATTCCCCAGGGTGTGCCTGCATGCTTCTGGACGACGTTTTGAAGCAATTCCTTGGCGAGCTTGGCCTCTTTCTCCAGCTTGCTATCGACGGTGACTTTGTCGCTAGGCGTTAAATTCCAGGTGTTGCTTTCTGGCTTGGTGAAATTCATGCCGCGTTTTGCTTTGGCAAGCATCGCATTGAAGGACTCGGCTCGGATTTTTGCAGCCAACGCGGTCCCGTAGGAAAGCTCATAGCTAGCTAGCCACCTGGGTGAAGTCTCTTTGCCTCTAAATTTTTCACCTTCGGCCAAGATCGAGCACATTTCGGAGAGCTCTGGGTAGAGTCGGGCCGATTCAAGCTGTGCATCGGTCAGTTCCTTGGTAAAGGATGCCTCGTCGCGTTTAATGAAAACCGTCTTGGGCTTTGAGAGCGTACCTGCTCGAGACAATTGAGCTGCATTGAGTACCGCGTAACGCAACGGACTCTTCTTAACGCGTGCTAAGTACTCGGATTCTGATAGATAATCTGGTCGGTAACGATCCATCACATCAGGATCGAAAAAGTAGGACATCTGAGAGGCGAACGCTTCGGTTTCACGCCGCTCTACTTTGGCATTGAGCTTTCGATTTGGATGGATCGAGAAATAGATCCCTCCGGTCTCATAGCAAAGCTTTGAAAGAGCGTAGGGACCAAAGCCTGAATCCAAAACGGGCTCTTCCATGTAGTTGTCTTGATAGCCAAGCTTGACTCGCTCGGGGTAGAGCGTCTCAGGGCCTTGATCGACCTCTGCCCAGTCTTCAACCTGAGCATAGGCTGGATCGAACTCGACGAATTTGATGAAGGCTTTGTCGCGACCAAACGGAGAAGGTACGCCCAAAACATAGCAAGGAATCGTCTGGAACCGGCAAGCTTTGATCGTTTCTTCAGCGAGTTGCAAATCGTCTCCACGCTCATCGGTTACCACCAGGAGCATGACATTGCGTGCTGGGCTGTTGCCTTTGGCGACTCGGAATGTTTTGTATTTGTCGACCGCTGTCTTTATGGCATGGAAGACCATCTCGTCGCCACCTTCGTTTCCAATCTTTTCGATAGCACTTCGGATTTCGGCCAAGTCATCCGTCGGTTGCTTGGTCAGCACTTCGACTTCACTTCCAAAGGACAAGATCGATGTCAAAAGAGGGGGAACTTCTGAAGCTCCTTCGCGTTTTTCTTTTTCGGATTGAACGATCCCGAGTTGTTGGTAGATGCGATCAAAGCGATCGCTGATCTCCTGCCGACGTTTTACCATCGAGATGCTGCTGTCGAAAACCCAGACGACTAGCGTTGGACGTTCTTCGAGCGATTGAAGAATCTCGTAAGTCACTCGGTCTACGGCACCGTCGGTGCCAGTGGTGCCTACGCCCGTCATGCCGCGAACGGCCTTGGGCGACTCTGTAAGCCCGACAGCTTTCTCAACGGTGAACGTTACGTTGACATCTCCATCGGGAATCGTGACGTCTAAATCGGAGGCTTCGACCGCAGAGACATCAGCAACCAGAGGTGCACTCGATAATGCCATGTCTACAGATCCGATCGAATCGGCACCGAACTCATCGGTCGGAGTGTCGGAGTAAGCGATGTCCGTGACAACATCCAGTGGGGCTAGCTCCTCGGCAATCGGAGCAGAATCGATAAAAACCGACAACAAATTCGGTTGAGTTGCAATGCTGATCGAAGCCAACCCAACAACGACTAAAATGTGAGCACCGATACTCAGCAGAAAAGCCATCGAATCGCGATCAAACCAAGAGGAGACTTCGCCAAATTCTTCGTGCTCGTCCTCGTCGTCGTCGGCATCCTCTTGATCCTGGTCTGGATCGAATTCATTGAGCGTCTTGGAATGGGCTGAATTCTCCAATTCCTGTTGGTTCGAATCTGCACTGGAAAATTCGTCTGAATCGGATTGAGAATCGTTCTCGTCGAAACGTTGGCGGAGTCGCTTAAGCATACAAACCTCATCCCGCAGTTGGAGCTGACCAATCCAAGCCGAATTGAAAACGCAAAATGCTATCGCTGAACAACTTCAGGTAAGTCGCGTCATCTTTCTTCGATGGATTATTGTCGGAGCAAATTCCCTCAATTTCAACAGGAATAGCATTCAAAAGAGAGTTTGCAGGCACAAGAATCCCGAAAAAAACCGGCTTTATTTCCCAAGCTTAGCTAACTTGGATCAAAAAACGCTTTTTTTGAACTTTTTAAGCGGAAAACCTCCGTCTTCTTGTACCCAGCTAATCGGTACTATCACCGGTTGTCGTAGTCGGAACAAATAAACCCACCGAGATCGCAGCGATCTTTGGAGGACGTGCTACTGCAGCGACTGCTGGCCGCTGAAGAGGGATTGCCAAGAAAACGAACGAGAGGCTGATTCCGAAGACCGAGGCTTTTCGCACAAGGAAACGATGCGTTGGATCTCGGCTTGGTCAGAAATCTCCGAGATCAGCTGCATCTGGCCTGGTTGCTGACAAACCAGAAGGAGTTTGTTTCCAAATCGCATGAGCATCCAAGTCTGCTTAGGTTGCAACTCAGTACTTGCAAGCACTTCAAAAACGTCCCCTGGCATCCTACCTGCCGACGTACTTGGCCAAACTCTCTTGGCAATCAGAACGAATCCGAAAAAGACCACCAAGACCATACCAAGTGCGAAGAAGCTACCTAAGAGACCTGAGGCCCCGGTGGGGCTTGCGCTGCGTTCGTTCGTGTAAGCCTCACCCCGGCGAGTCAAACCGTCAGATTTCGACTTTGGCAATGGAATCACCGCACTTGCCTGGCGAACGTTCGTTTCTGGAGAACCTCTTCGAGATGCTTGCTGAGCATTAGCAAATGGCATCGATACTGCTACAAGCAACACGAAACCAGTCCATCGTTTGGCAAACAATGCATCTGCAATAACGCTCATGGAAGACTCTCTTTCGGATCGACAATCTCTACAACTCGAAAGCAGATTCGGCCTTCAAGACACAGCACCTCTCCCTTTGCCAATCGATGCTGGTCCACATACAAATCAGCGAGTTGTTGCTCTGGTGTATCGAGCAAAAGCAAAACCCCACCCCTTAATGCATAGAGATCCTCGGGGAGGATTTGTAGTTTTCCAACCTCGATTCGGAGTTCTTGGCTCTGATCCTCTTGGGTGGTCTTTGAATCGACAAATGAGGGAAGCCCTAAAGCCCTTGGGGATCCTTCAAAACATGGGTTCGTTTTCGAGAGATTCGACTCTGACCAATCTTCGAAAGGGTAGGGATCGAGTCCTAGAGACAGTCCGCTCGAATCTGCAATGTTCAACTCTGCTACGGCTTGCTCGAGCATCCGTTGGGACTCGGCGATCGAATCTTGACCCTGCTCTTGCATACTCACGCTCGATTGCTAGCAAACTTTCAACTAGTGAACACAAAAGAAAAACCATCTCGTGGTCGTTATGTGTTTCTCAAAAATTGCCTGGAGAATCAAGTCGGAATCGGCCAGTTGGCGCATGCAAATGCTTGTTTTTGGTAAGATCTACGAAATGCTTGTGGTCGGCTAGACCCATAGCCTAGTTGGTGCATGGCAGTTCAAGGAAATTTAAAAACAGGAAGAACACACGTGGAAGAGCAGCAGGACGAGCAACAAGATCAAGAGGGCCGGGTTTTCGTCGAAACGATGGTCTTGCTACTGAAGTCGGCACCGACAATCGATGAACTCAAGGCGGTACTTGGGGAGTTTACGATCAACAAGGTACGAGAAGAAGGAGACGACACCTGGGAGCATTGCGGGCCAGCGATCTTCTTGGAATATCGAGAGGAGTGCTTTGGGCAATACGTTATCGACATCGTCGATCGACCTTGGCCCGATGAGTTGGACTATGACAAACCCGACTCCAAGCTTCATCGAGCTTGGAGGGAAGGTTGTTTCGGCATCAGCACATGCCCGGGAGCTTTGGATCGAGCCAAAGAGCAGGCTTGGATCTGGCCCGAGGGTCGCGAAGCGATCAAAGAGGCCAAAGCGTTTCTTCGGGTACGGACGACATTCATGCTCGATCGCGACGAGGAATTCGAGGACGATGACTGGATCCCTTGCGACTACTACGCACCCGAAGAGCTCATGGAAATGCACTGGGTGATCTTAGCCCTCTTCAAACTCCCTCAGGTGATCTGCTACTTCAATCCGCAAGGTGAGGTGCTTCGCGATGAGGCTTCTTTCGACGAAACCGACGAACTCTACTACGACAATGAACTTCCAGCGCTAGAACTTTGGAGCAATGCAAGACTCTTTCGAGTCGACGAGCAGTGGACGTTAATGGATACGGTTGGAAATACACAGCTTGGCGTTCCGGACATCGAAGCGGTCTTCTTTTCGGAGGCTTATTCCCCCGTGGATGTCGAACAACTCTTGAGACTCACGACGATGTACCTGCTCGATGCCCCCGAGGAAGACATCCAAACGATGGAGGACGAGAACAAAACGACTTGGAAATTGTCGTTCGAGAACGACAGCATCTGCGATCCCCCTAGGCAAGTGGTTCGGCTGACTCCCGACGACGGCCGCGCACCCCCTAAGGTTTAAGAAGCGCAAGGGATTTCGCTCCAATCCTTTCGTCCAGTGGAAAATCAGCGTTAGGTGCGATAAACTAGCCCTCACCTCAACTCACCCACGTTCAATTCAGCCTTCGTTAAATTCATTTCCAAGGTGTACCGATGTCGATGCGATTTCGTTTCCTAGCCCTAGCGTTGACGGTTCTGTTCTCAGCCCCCTGTCTTGCTCAGGACGCACCGGCACCAGTGGCCAGGGAAATCCAGAATTTGATCGGAGCCAAAGATTTCGATGGAGCTTTAAAACTCCTTGACGAGTCTAAGGACCTCCCACCAGCAACGCAAATTACCAGTCGCAATCAAATTGCGGCCTTCTTGATGCAAGCCAACCGAAAAGAGGAAGCGTTGGCCCAGTTCAAAAAGGCCTGTACCGATGCGATCGCGCTGGCCAAAGAGGGGAAGATCACCAACCAGAACTTGGTCAGTACCGTAATGTTGGCTACGACCATGAGTCGCTCTATCGACGAGGACCTGCCGGTCGAATGGGTGACAAGCACGCTGGAAATCGTCAAAAGCAATCTCTCGGAGAAGGAACTTACCTCCGATCATCGTCTTTTGGTCGACTTGCTTCGCATGAAAATGCAACTCGAAGCCCCCTCGAAAATGGAAGCCAACAAGAATGCCCTTCTTGAGACGATTGCCAAGTGCGAGTCCATCTTTGAGAAGGACGGATCGACCGTCAGCAAAGCCACCACGATGCTGAGCATTTGGAACCTCAAAATGCAATCTGTAGATGCTCAACAAGCAGATCAAATTTTTGAGAGATCATCCAAACTCGCAGAGAGTTTGACCAAGGAGGCCCCCAGCCCCAATGTTATCAATGCCTATATTGCCATTGCCTCTGGCTACATCAGTCGCACCGCTCGATCGGCTCCCGACTCGGCATTGAAAGCACTCGACTCGGTGAAGACCTTCCTCGATGGTATCGAATCCGAAGATGCAAATATCACCAAAGCAGTCGAAGGGTTCTTGAAGAATTCCAAAAATATGGAACGAACCATCGAGGGTGCTAAACGCCTTATGGCAATGATCGGTCAACCCGCACCCGAGATCGATCCCATGGAATGGATCAACGGAGAACCACTGTCAACGCTTGCAGATCTTAAAGGCAAAGTCGTGCTAATCGACTTCTGGGCCGTGTGGTGTGGACCTTGCATCGCTACGTTCCCCCATCTGAAACATCTTGACCAAGATTACAAGGACAAGGGTCTAACGATTCTTGGAGTCACCCGGCAATACAACATGCGATGGGATGAGAGCACTGAGAATTACGCTCGAAGCCAGACACCTGTGGAGCTCGATGATGAGATGCAGATGCTAGGCAAATTCATCGCCAAACATCAACTGACTCACCGAACAATGGTCACTCCAGAAAAAAGCGACATGCAAGAAAGGTATTCAGTCACTGGGATTCCCCATGCCGTGGTGATCGATAAACAAGGAATCGTTAGGCTTGTGAAGGTCGGCTCGGGTAGCCAAAATGCCGAAGAGATCGAAAGCATGATCAAAAAGCTGCTTGATGAATAGGAACTGATGAAGACCAAATGGAGAGCAAGGCTCAGGCTCTGGGGTAAAAAAAGAGGAGGGCGAATGACGGGCTGGTGGTTCATCGGCTCGTTAGGCGAAGCCCTCTTTTTTGCGACGGTATTCCTTATCGGTGTTTTCCTCTCGGCGATCCTCATCAGTTGGCAACTGATGTCACAAAGCACCCAGCCGCTGAAAATCTGGAATGGCTTTTGGCTGTTTCTTGGGGTCTGTCTGTCCTTTGCAGTCATCGGAATCGTTGGCTTTTGGTACCGCGTGCTTAAAGTCGTCACAAGCGATGAGCATCGAGAGGTCATCGCCCAAAGAGGAATCATCCCCGAACCGCTTAGCGGTTCGCAGATCGCGAAGCGACCACCGCTAGCCCCCAGTATCCCCGATGTCAAGCGATTTACCGACAGTCCTGGAGCCAGGTTGTCCTACAGACTTCCTAGCCAGATTCCCGAGAACGGGGCTCTGGTTGCCATGGGGATCTTCGCCATGGCTTGGAATGCGATGATTGCCGTCTTTTTGGTGATGGCCGCAGAGAACTACTTTCGTTCTCAAATTCCCTGGCAACTCCTGCTGCTTTTAATACCTGGGATCTATGTCGCGATTCGTTCCGCAAGACTCTTTTTTCGATCGTTTATTCGAATCCTTGGGATTGGTTCGACGACTGTGGAGATCGAAGATTTGCCACTGGTGCCCGGGCGTGAGTATCACTTGGAAGTCGTCCAGTACGGACGATTAGTCATAAAAAAAATCGCAGTACGGCTCGAATGCGAAGAGGAGAGCACTTATCATTTCGGCACCGATCTGCGAACCGAGAGGCAGACGGTTTTTAGCCAAGAGATAGCTGCTCACGGTAGGGATCGTATCGATTGGGGTTACCCGCTTCGACTAGAATGTCGGTTTTGTGTACCCGAGGATGCGATGCATTCGTTTCAGAGCAAGCATAATGCGATCCATTGGAAAATAGTTGTCGACGGAGAGGCAAATCGATGGCCATCGTATTCCCGAAGTTTTCCCGTAATAGTTTACCCGCAACCCAAGTCGAGCCGACCGACAGCCGCGTCATGATCCGATTAAGCGGCTTGCAGCCGACCTACATGCCCGGCGAAAATATCGATTTTGAGTACCGAGTTGCTAATGTCGATCGAGGTTCAATCGTTGCCGTCGAATGCTCGGTCTGCTGGCTGACCGAAGGCAAAGGCACCGAAGATCTTGGGGTTCACTTTTTCCAACGACTCGCGGGCGATTCGTTGGCCGCGATCGATTGGTCAATCGCTCAGAAAATCTCTTGCCCGCTTCCTATTTCCCCCGTTTCCTACGAAGGCAAGTTGCTAAAGATATCTTGGTGTGTACGCGTCAGATTCTTCCTCAACGACGGCACCGAGCTGATGGCACAGCAACCCTTCTATCTAGGTACCATAACGCGAGAAGTATGACCGCGAGGTTGACTGCGAACCGGAAACCGAATCCCTTCTGTTGCCGCTACTTTGAGCCGGGCAATATTCCATTTCTTTTCCACAACAACCATTCCATCGAATCGCTGGCCCAAAAAATACGAAATGGCTTGAACCCAAAGCGCTCGATCCAACGTTGGGCCATCGTCGGACCCCACGGAAGCGGAAAATCGACTCTCATCAAGCAACTCAGCCAGCAACTCGATTGCCAAGTTCATGTCCTGCATTCATCAACCAACAAACTCGATGCGATGCGCAAGATTATCGCCAAACTCGATCGAAGTCCGTTGTGTCTGGTCGATGGGTATGAACAACTTCCCCATGGGTCACGTCTTTGGGTCGCAGCCTATAGCCGGCTCAAGCGGGTCACACTGTGTGTCACAGCGCATCGTCGACCTTGGGGATTCGACTTGCTTTGGCAAACAAGGATCGATCAGCAAGTCGAGCAGCATGTGCTTGATTGCCTTTTGGGGGGCAATAGTCCAGCCCTAAAAACTACATTGCTCGAATCCCAAGCTTGGAAGGATTCCCGAGCGAAACAGAAGGAAAATCTGCGAGAGTCGCTTTTCGACATGTACGACTGGTGGCGAGATACCGTCGACGAGTATTCTCGCGCCCGTTAGACTATGGCTCGTGGAATTGCAGTTGGTACACCCATGGAGTGTTTCTATGTCTATCGTGATGAATCTACCCGGATCGTTCTACCTCGGTCGTCGATATGACCTTGCAGACAGAAAACGTACCGAGTCGCAAGTTCATTATGAATCCAAGCATCTAACGACCCATGCTCTATGCGTGGGGATGACCGGTAGCGGCAAGACAGGTCTATGTGTCAGCCTCCTTGAAGAGGCCGCACTCGATGGAATCCCGATCATTTGCGTCGACCCCAAAGGGGACCTCGGGAACCTATTGCTCACCTTTCCTGATCTCAAGCCGGATGATTTCCGACGCTGGCTCGATAAGTCCGAGGTGTTGGCCAAACGAAGCGATGAAGATGGAAACCTGTCCGATGAGGAATTGCTGACCAAAACCGCATCGCAAACCGCCGATGCCTGGACCAATGGCCTCAAAGATTGGGAGATGAACCTCGAGTACCTCAAAACACTCCAGCAGGTCGAAAAAGTCATTTACACACCAGGTAGTAATGTCGGTGTCCCGCTGACGGTGCTCAGTAGCCTCGATGCTCCATCGAGAGAGGTTCTTGAGGACGACGAAGCACTCCGCGATCAGATATCGAGTGCCGTCTCTGGTCTTTTAGCACTCTTGGGGATCAATGCCGATCCGCTGACGAGCCGGGAGCATATTCTGCTCTCGACGATCCTCAAGGATGTTTGGTCCAAGGGTCAAGATTTGTCGATGGAAAATCTGATTCGATGCATTCAAACACCACCGGTCAAAAAGATTGGTGTCATGGACATCGACTCGTTCTTTTCCCCCAGCGACCGAGGCAAATTGGCCATGTCGCTCAACAACCTCTTGGCCTCTCCGTCGTTCGCAGGTTGGATGCAGGGCCAAGCGTTGGATATCGAATCGTTGCTTTATACACCAAGCGGTGCGGCCAAGATCTCGATCATATCGATCGCCCATCTGAATGATTCAGAAAGGATGTTTTTTGTAACCATCCTCTTGAACGAGTTGGTTTCGTGGATGCGAAGTCAAAATGGCACCAGTGCTCTTCGGGCCATTTTCTACATGGACGAAATCTACGGCTATTTTCCACCGGCTGCCAAGCCGCCGAGCAAGGGGCCGATGATGACCTTGCTCAAGCAAGCGCGTGCGTTTGGACTTGGCATCGTCCTTGCTACCCAGAACCCTGTCGACCTGGACTACAAAGGTCTCTCGAACATGGGGACTTGGTTCCTGGGCCGATTGCAAACCCAGAGGGACAAAGATCGAGTTCTCGATGGGCTCGAGGGTGCATCGCTCCAACAAGGAGGCGCATTCGATCGCAATGCGATGGACAAGAATCTATCAGCATTAGGAAAGCGAGTGTTCCTGCTCAACAACGTCAACGACAATGCTCCGACGATTTTCCAAACACGATGGGCCTTCTCGTTCCTTCGCGGGCCGTTATCCCGTCCGGAAATCAGCAGTCTGATGCAGAGCAAAAAAAATGCGACGCAGACTTCGGTCGCGCCAGGTGCTGGGAACACTCCTGGCACCCCGAGGCCCGTGGATCCTTCACAGCCGCCCAATGCAGTGGCTGGCAAGAACTCAGGCCCGCCGATCGTTCCCTCGGGGATCGATGTTCGATACTTTGTCCCGAGTAAAGCGTTTCGTTCGAGCAACCGTCTCGAGTATCGACCTGCGCTGTTTGCCAATGCGAGTATCCATTTCGTTCGCGCCGCAGGCGACATCGACACTTGGAGCGATCTTCAAATCCTCGCACCTATCGGGGATCAAGTTACCGAGCATCTTTGGGATGATTCTCAGAGGCTCGAACCAAAGAGCTTTGAATTCAGCGATCCCGAGCGGGATTTCGCCTTTGCCGATCCTCCTGCGGAGTTGCTTCAGATCAAGAACTACAAAGCCTGGGAAAGAGAGCTCGCCGAATATCTTTTCCGTCATGAAAAATGCATCTACTATCAGTGCAAAGCTTTAAAACAGAACACCACACCAGGCCGCAGTGAATTGGATGCTCGAATGGAGCTACATCAATTGGCTCGCGAAGCTCGAGACAAAGAGATGGAGAAATTGAGAGCCAAGTACGAAGACAAACTACGAACACTGCAAAGCAAAGTCACCGTTGCTCAGCAAAGGGTTGATAAGCTTGTCGATGAGGCGAAAGCCAAACGGATGGATGGGCTAGTCAACCTAGGAACATCGATCTTTGGGGCCTTGCTCGGCAATAAATCTCGAAGTGGTTCAAGGACATCGTCAGCGGTTCGAGACTTGACCAATGCGGCAAGCAAAGGGAGCGATATATCGCGGGCCCAAGAGACCCTTGATGAACTTGTGTTGCAGAAAAACGATTTGGAACGCGAATGCATGGCTGATATCGAGCGGGTCAAACGCGACTTCTCGGTCGAAAACCTAGTGCTTGAACCGGTCGAGGTTCCACTCCGGAAAGCGGATACCAAGATCAAGAACCTCACACTTGCTTGGGTTCCCTGGCAGATCGATTCCCAAGGCAATGAAACTTGCTTGATCGAAACGCTCTAGCGAATAATCGTCATCAAGGCTCTCATCGAAATCCATTGAACAATCCCTCGAATGCATTGCCCCAACGGGGCGCAATGAGATAGCCCAGGGTAGAGCGCAGCGCCACCCTGGGCGTCGTTACGGAAGGATCTTTCACTAGTGGATCTTGCGGTAGTGGATCTTGCGGTAGTGGATCTTGCTAAAGATCCTATCGCTCGAACATTCCCCGAAATACGCAGCGCGGCCGATCCGATGATTCGCGATGGAAATGTGCAAGGTATTCAACCGAGCTCTCTGATTTCGGCTTTTAGGAATATTCGCCGTGGTTGCAAGCGCTGGGATCTTTAGCAAGATCCACTACCTTACGTTCTTGCTGGGATCTTTAGCAAGATCCACTACCTTACGTTCTTGCAACAGTGGCCCTTTAATCGATTAATTTTGTATTGCGAATTATCTTCCGCGATACCGAGGTTACGCATTTAGGCTGCCGGATAATCCGTGTAGCCCTTTGGGCCAGTGGGTAAGTACCAATCTGACATGGGTGCATCGGCGGCCAAGGGATAGCCGTTTCGGAAGCGTTCTACAAGGTCGGGATTGCTGATGAAGGGGCGTCCAAAGGCGATCAAATCTGCATGCCCCTTTGAAATCGCCGTCTCTGCAGTCACTTGGGTGTAACCGCAATTGCCAATCAATGGGCCGCCGAAAACTCTGCGGAACTCCGTCAAAGTCATTGGTTCACCAAGCTTGTGGAACCCAAACGCAAGACCGTCCATGACATGCAAGTACGCCAGACCAAAACGGTCGAGTTGACTGGCAACAAACGTAAATTGCTCCCGGTAGTCTGGCGATCCCATGTCATTAAATACACCATTGGGTGAAAGCCGAACGCCGACTCGATTCACAGGCACGACAGACGTTACGGAATGGACGACTTCCTCCAAAAAACGAAAACGGTTCTCGATGTTGCCTCCGTACTGGTCGGTACGATGATTCGTTTTCGATTGCAGGAACTCGTCGATGAGGTAGCCATTGGCAGCATGGATTTCGACGCCATCAAAACCGGCTGACATCGCCCGCTGGGCGGCTTGGCGGTAGTCGTCGACGACCCTAGGAATTTCTACAGTCTCCAAAGCCCTCGGGACTTCGTGCGGTTGCTTTCCAGTTGGAGTATGGATGTACTCTTCGTTGATCTTGATCGCCGAGGGAGCCACGGCCGGTTGCCCGTCATGGAAGCTACTGTGAGAGGCGCGGCCCATGTGCCAAAGCTGCAAAAAAATTACTCCACCCTTCTCATGAACAGCATGGGTCGTGTGCTTCCAGCCTTCTACCATAGCGTCGGTGTAGATACCCGGCGACTCGTTCCAACCGTTTGCCTCAGGCGAGATCGTCGTAGCTTCGCTAATGAGCAACCCAGCGGAGCATCTTTGGGAATAATATTCGGCCATAAGCCGATTTGCGATGCGCGAAGTCCCGGCCCTCGAGCGGGTCATCGGTGCAAGAACGACACGGTTTCGGAGCGCGAGATCACGAAGAGTAAAAGTTTCAAACAACGCACCAGTGGACATAGGGAATCATCGCTTCTGTTCTGGAAAGTTATGGATCGAGGCAAGTGTTATCATAGGATGAAACGATCCCATGGCCAAGTACACAGATCAAACAGCTAAACGATTGAGAGAAATCGTTTTACACGTTTATTCGCCATAAAGGGTTCCTTCAGGTTATTTTTGTGGGTAGAGAATCTGGGTTTCTCGTACTCAGCAACGCGGTGCTCGTACTCCTACTCGTACTCGAAGCCACTAAATCCAAACGGTTCTTTTCGAGTACGAGTACCATTTCATTGAGTACGAGTACGAAAAAAGCCGGAAGCGTATCCTACTAGCCACAATAATTTCTCAAGAACCTACCCACAATAGTTCCTGAAGAACCCATAATGGAAATCGTACAGCTAAGACCCGGGCTGGAGTCCCGTGCTATGCAACGTGACACAACTAGGGCACGCCCCAGCGTTTGCGCAAGCCCCATTGCAAGATGAGCAAACCTGCGATCGATAGAAAAACGATCCAGGAATCAAGTGCTGTATCGCCCAATTGAAATGTCTCGACTGCCGTCTCGGTCGCCTGCCGCCGACGCTCCAGCAGTCGACTTATTAAATCCCCTGTCTGCTCGGGACTTACCAACATACCACCTGCATCTTCATTGAGTTTCACTAGCTGACTCATCAACTGCCAATCAGGTAGCGGCTGAAGCGTCTCTAAACTCTGATCGATCACCACAAACGGCAACCTTGCCTCGAGCCTATTGCCTTTCGAACCCGCAGCCGATGCTCTCCATTCGTATCGACCCGGTTCCTTGACGCCATCAAACGCCATCTTCATGCTCGTGGCATCCCTAGGATTGAAACGAAACTCTCCTATGGGTTGCTCTCTTGCCGGCTGATCCTCTTGCGTCGAAGTCTCATACTTCCATAACTGAAGACCTACTTCCGTTGGCATTTTGGCCTCTTTGCTTCCAGGGTTCCAAGTCATCATCAACTCGGATCCTTGTTGCAACAACAAACGCCGACGCCCCATACTCAGTTGCATTCCCTCTTCGACCGCCTCACGCCTCAACCCCCACAGGGCCATCTGTCGCCAAAACTGCTTGAACTCTTTGCTCTTGCCCTGCCTAAGCCATTGAAACGTGGAATCAAAAGCCAAACTCATCACCCGTCCATTACCGGCAATGCCGTTGACCATGAGCGGCTGCCCCGAATCGCTTGTGGCCAAGACCTTCACCCCCGGTGCATTCTTGATCCCGCCCCACCGATTCGCCCCCGTCAGTGGCTTCATCTCTTTCCATGATGCAGAATAGTCCGTTCCTGGTTCGCCGATCTGCAACAAACGGTCAATCGCCACCGGTACAAACTGCACTGCACCTTCGTAGTGGTTCCTCAATTCGATGGGCCCATTTCTCGGCTGACGAATCGCTGCCCCCATCTGAATCGGTAGTACCTCGGCCAGTGGTGTGTTGTTCCACCCCCCTGCCCCGTAAGCAAAATATCCCCCAAGTGTGATGATCCCGGCACCTTGCTGTACTTGCTCAACAAGCAACTTGCAACCCGCAGCACCAATCGCATCGGAATCTAAATCGCCGAGAATAAATAGGTCATACACGCCATTGGATAGGCGCTGACTCAAGTCGATCGGCCATTTTTGAATCGGCTCTCTTGCGATCCATAAGCGATCGACTTGCATGTCGGGGGATTCAAGAAGTGCATTGGCGATGAACTTCGACTCCGTCCTCGGCTCACCCTCGATGAACAAGACCCTCGCCCCCCCACCGCGTACATTCAAATACGATGTCATTCGATTGTTCTCTAAGACCGATTCGCCATCGACTGGCTTGGCCTCGATCCACAACTCATAGGAGCCTTCGTCGGGTGCAACCAAGGGTAGTTGAAACGAGATGGCTTGATCGCTCTTGGTCGGACGCACCGTCGTCTGCTCGGCGAGCCTTGCTAGTCCATCCTTACCGACGATCTTCATGGTGATCGTGACATCGCGATTCGCAACACCTCGAGCCTTGAGCATCCCTCGAACGTAAATCTGATTCTTGGTATAGGCATCGAGTTGCTCGGGAACCCCTTCGAGCCCCAGATCCCGAGCTTGATCGCTATCCCCCCGAGGTCCAATCCCTACCAAGTACAGCGGGATATCCTGCCTAGCAAACTGCTTGGCCACCTGCTGCGGATCGGTCTTGGCGGGCGCAAGGGTCTGAGAGCCATCGCCCATCCAAATCACCGCCATCAAAGGACTCGGCAGCGTCGTGCTTGTTAGTTGAGACAATGGGCCGCCGATATCGGTGCTGGCCCCCTCGGCCTTCGGAGGCAGCATCGGAGGTGCCGTTGCCGAAGCCTCGATATCTCCCAGAGATTGCAACTGCGTGTCATAGACAAACGGGGCGAGTTTGATCTGATTTCCAAGTTGCGCGCGGTTGCCCCACAGGCCGTTCCATACCTCTAACTGCTGATCCCAACGGCTCTTTTTACCATCCCCTGAACTCAGTTGCATGCTTGATGATTTATCCATCAAGACGGCGATTGTTCCTTCCGGCTCTCGCTGCTTGGTCCAACTGACGCCTGGCTTGAGAATCGCAAGCATCAGAAGCGCGATCAGCATCAGCCTAATGAGTCTCAAAATCCACTTCTGGAACCGAGTCAGTCCTTGCAAATCGATCACAAAGAACCAAACAAAAAACAGCCCGATCGCGATCAGCGAGACCAAGCCGTAACTGCCAAAGACCGGGGAAAGGGTCCATTCCATCAGGACTTCCCCTTCTGTTTCGAATTCTGCTTCGAGGAATAGAATCGACTCGACATGGTTTGCTCGGCCATCACCATCATGGCCAGGATCACCCAAAGAAATGGCGTCAAATCCCGCCCGTACCGCCCTTCTCCGATCGAGCTTTGTACTTGTTCTTTGTCCTTCGCGATCAAGAGATTATCGACGCCGATAGATTTCTCCAAGACGCTCCGATCGACGGCTTCGAGCGAAACTTCGTTGCGAGAGACGTTGACACTAAAGCCTCTGCTTAGAACCCCGCGAGCTCGGATCCCTCGGAGCCGATAATGCCCTGGTTGCTGCGTGAAACCATAGGTGATCAAATCGTCTTCGGCATCGACGCGAATCTCTTCGCCACTGGGCTGCCTCAACTCATAGGTCTTTGGAAACTCTTTGGTGTTGTTCTCCAAAACAGCCGTGGTACCTACGTTGTAATTCAAAGGATGCTTGTTCTGCGTTGCCAAATAACGGACTGTCCCCAAGAACAACGCGAAACCAGGCCAAGCGTCCGAACTGGTGGTGAACAACTCGCTCCAAGCTCCCTTGTTGGCCGTGACCGAAGGCTCCGGATAAGGGAGCGTCATGACGATGATTCGACCTGAGCCCCGTATCGACTCGACCATCATCGGAAGCTCGCTTTGCGTGTAACTTGCGATCACCGAAGCGGTCGGATCGAGTTCGACCAGGTTCCAATGCTGATAAACTGGATAATTTACCCACGGGATCTCCTCTGGAGGTCTTTCGAAAATACTCCAAATCGGATGATTCGCCAGAGTGGGTCTTAGGACTGTGATCGAGCCATCCATGGCCGATTTGGTTATCCCGCGAATTTTCCCTGGAAGCAAACTAGGCACCCCTCCTTGAGCCCCTTTTTCCAGGAGTGTGCTACCAGGTGGTATCGCCTGTCCGTTGTTGCTAAGTGCCTGCGGCCCGAGAGCACCCGGTCCAAGCACGATCAGTAGGCCGCCTCCATTTCGAACCCAACCTGAAATGCGGTCGGCTTCGTCACCCGTTAATTCGGATGGATTGAATAGTACAAGGCTCGAGTACTTGGAAAGATCGATCTGACCGATTCTAGCCCTGGGCTCTACATCGACGCTGTTAGTTGCCTCTGAAGCTTTGTCTCGACTTGCCGCGATCGAGGGGTCAAGCATCAGTGCCACCAACTGGCCATCGTTGGCATCATCACAAATGACTACCGATTTGCCCTGCTCTCTGGCTTCGATGGTCAAATAGTAAGCGTTATCGATCTCCAGCGGATCTGGCCTAGCCAACCGCAAGACCGCGTGGTTGGTTCCCTCTGAAAGATCTTTCCAAGGGATCTGCACACTTGCCGATCCCTGCTCATTGGGTTGGACGACTTGCCGATCGAGCAGCTTTGCTTCTGGGATTTGCCACTGGCCATCTCGACCCGAGGAGGCCTTTTTCTCGACAGGCTCGGCAGCAAGTTCGACCATCAATTGCTCTTTGATCTCCCCTTCGAGTGCCCGAAGATCTGCCTGCAAGGTAACACTTCCGCCGGGCACCACGCTTTCGGACGAGAGTCTCAAGTTTTCCAGCGACCAGTTGCGTATGTCCTTTTGGGGAACTCCCAAATCGATGATTTGCAAAAGTATACGTGGTTGCTTTTCAAGACTCGGATCAGCGTTTTCGCCTGTGATGTAGGGAACCAGGTCGGCATTCTCTGCATTTCGCCAAGCATTCTTTCCCATATCCGACAGGACATACACCTCACGTCGCTCGAGTTTGCTCTTGCGCAAAGTGTCTGCCGCAAGGGTGATTCTCTCGATCAAGTCGCAAGCTTTGCCATCCACAGCAACGCGATCGAGTTGCCTTTCGGCAGACAAACGATCTTGGTTCACTCGACCACCATTGTCGCTTCCGATGATCGCGATTTCGCTTCCGACTGGCAATCGATCCATCAGCCAGCTTGCCATCTCCTTGGCATCCTCAAGCCGCGTATGGTTCAGGTACTTGTAACCCATCGTCGGCGAGGTATCGATCACAATCGCCGCGCACACAGGTCCTTGGTTATTGGCCAGTGGTGTGTCACTGGATCGATTCAGCACTGCCCAGCCATAGAATCCGGCACCAATCCAAAGCCCCAAAGCAAGAATCGCGGGGAATGCGATCGCGACCCATCCTCGTTTTCGCCCCCAGAGAACCATCGCTGCAAGGGAACCGAGCGTGGCCAAAATAGCGAGCAATCCACCTAGCAAACTATTCGCAAAGAGTCCGCTTGCCACTCGCGGTGCTGCCAGCGCGGCAGCGAGCAACAAGACCATCAGGACTCTGAGCGCAAGGAGTATCCAACGCTTGACCGACCAACCTCGCTGGGCCTCGACCGCCGTCTTTTTCACAAAGCGTATCGCAGGAAACTCGAGCGTCTTTGGCTGCCTTCGCCCGAGCATATGAAAAAGGATCGGTGCCAGCGCTGCCAAACATCCAGCCAGAACAGAGACGTGTAGGAAGGTCATCGATCTACTTGCCCCACTTAGAAGCGATTCCTTCGACTGATCAGATATTCCATCAACGCCTTGTCGTAAGGAACACTCGTATCGAGCGGTACATAATCGATTCTCGATTGACTGAAATTTGATTTCAAATCCTCGCGAAACGCTCGAACATTTTCCCTGTATTCGTGACCGATGTCATCGGCATTGACCGATACGATCTCGTCGGTCTCTGGATCTTTCAGTTCCACCAACCCTTGGAATGGAAAATGGACCTCGGCCTCATCGAGCACATGAAACACGATCACATCATGACCAGCATGCTTGAGCATCCGAACCGCATCGAGCGACGACTCCGAGTCAGTTAGCAGATCGCTCATGATCATGATCAGGGATCGATGGTTGAGCATCGCCATCATTTGCTGGATCGGGCCACGCAGTTCCGTCTTACCCGAAGTCTTGAGCTTGACCAACTGGCTAAGAATGGCCGCAAACTGGCTTCTGCGTGATCGCGGATAGATGCTTGCCTTGATTTTTTGATCGAAGGTCACCAAGCCTACAGGATCTTGCTGCATGAGCATCAAGTAGGACAAGGCAGCGGCAAGACAGATGCAGTAATCGAACTTGGTCAATTGCTGGCGGTATGTGTAAGCCATCGATCGGCTCGTATCCATCATGATATAGCCGGTCAGGTTCGTCTCGGACTCGAACTTTTTGACGTAATAGCGGTCGGTTTTAGCATAGGCCAACCAATCGATATCCTTTGGGTCATCGCCATGCGAGTAGCGGCGGTGCTCGCTGAACTCGACCGAAAAGCCATGGTAGGGGCTTGCGTGCAACCCCTGCAGGAAGCCTTTGACCACAAGCTGGGCACGCAGATCCAGGCGTTTGATCTGCGAGGCCAACTCGGGCTTAAGGTACTGCTCGACTGCGACCATAATGCATCGATATCCGACTAAGTGTTAATTGGAGTTCCACGGGAGTCGGCAATAGCCCCACTGCCCGTTGTTTTCATCGACTCCGATTTCGATCCACTTCAAGCGATCGCCGATCTTTGGATAGAGTTTTGCCCGCATTTGACTGGCGATCCATCCGGCGATCTCTTCAGCCGTGGTATTGACGATTGGCATCAGCATACAATCTTCCTTGGGGAAGACCCAGCGTTTTTGCCGAAACCTCAAGACTACTTCTTGGTCTTGCTCCTCGACGTGGATCATCGGATGATTCAATGCGACGAGCATGTGGTGATCGAGTTGCTTGACCAATTCCGCAAGCGAATCGCGAAAGGCAATGAAATCGATCACGTAACGATTTTCATCGAGTTCTCCGGCAACCTCGGCTTTGATCCCATAGTTGTGGCCGTGCAAACATTCGCAAATATCACCCGCAAAGGTTATGAAATGCGCGGACGAAAATACGAGTTGCTCTTTTTGCAACAGAACTCGAAACTCTTGCTTCTCAGTCATCGTTCCAAAACTTGCTGTTAATTAGATTTAAACATCGGGGAATTCGGATTGCCACGTGAGAGCAAGTAAGCGATCAGATCGAGCGCTTCGTCCTCGTTTAGTTTGTTCATAAGCTCGGCCGGCATCAAAGAGAGTGCAGAGGTTTTCTCTTGCTCGATGTCTTTGCGATCGAGGGTGACTGTTTTGGTCGCGTCTTCTGGATCGACTACCATCGTCACCTTGCCGGCAACATCGTTGACGATACGTCCGGTGTGAACCGTACCGTCTTCCATTTGCAAGACCATCGTTTTGTACTGATCCGAGATGACTTGGCTAGGACGCACGATTGCATCGATCAGGTCGCCAATTGCAAATCGCCCAGCGGCTTGGGTCAGATCCGGACCCGTAGCTCCACCGTCCCCTCCGAATCGATGGCAAATCACGCAGCGGGCTGCGGCATACATGTTCTTACCGTTTTCAAAGTTTCGACCTTTCATGTTGTCCGAAGCCAATTTCACCAAGGATTCTGTCGTGTACGGCTTACCAGGCCCCTTGGGCTCAGGAAGGGTCTTGGGCAACGCCGCAGGCTTACGCACCCCGAGGGCCTCGAGCACGAAGCGTTCTTGGTCGTTTGAGAATGAGTAAGCGTCATTGGCGGCGTTGATCAGGAATTTTTGGTAACTGTTTCCTCCGCTCCAAGTTTGCGCCTTTTCAAACCACTGAAAGAACTCTTTGCGTTGATCGACCGTCCAACCCTCTTTGAGATTTCTCATCGAGAAGGCCATATGGAACTGCTGCAAGTCGGGTTGGTTTTCGAGCATTGCAACGATCGGCCCACCGTAACCTCGATTGCGTTCCAAGATTTCCCGATAGTCGGCCTCGGTTTTCTTTCGCTCTTTGGAGAGCAGCGGCAAAGCTTTCTTCGAGAGCACCGGAGATTGCAAATGGGTCAGCAAGATCACCAATTCCCGATCGAGCAAATCATCGCCAGAGGGGAAAAGGGGTTCGATCGCCCCGAGCAACGAGTCTCGGAAGGAATTATCGACATCTCCTAGACGAATCAGAACAAGCTGTGCTGCCCGTGCCAAATCGAGCCTCTGTGAAGCCGAAAGGGAAGAGAGTTGGAGACTTCCAAGCTGCCTGAGGAGCAATTCTTTGATATCGGGTTCTCCGACGCGAGCCAAGCCAACGACTCCAGTTAGAACCGTATTCGCATCGGTGCTTTTCAAAATTTCCGATTGCCACTTGGATGCAGGAACCCGTTCGAGGGCTACACGTGCAGCGTAGCGAATGTGACGATCACTACTGCCGAGCTGAGAAACAAGTTTAGCGATCGTTGCATCGTCTTTAGGCTGATCATTGTGGAACGCCTCGATGGCCCGCCGCTGAGCATGCGCTTCGTTGATGGCAAGCTTAGGTGCAGGAGCCGTCGACTCATTCCCAACGTATCGAACGCGGTAGAGCTCCGACTGAGTCCCCCGTCCTCCGACAGTGAAATAGAGATGGCCATCTTTTCCAACCGTCACGTCCGTCAGTGGCAAGGGAGTTCGCGAGACAAATTCTTCTTTGGTCGCGGAATAGGATGCTCCGTTGGGTTCCATGTGGATCGCGTACATGGTACCAAACGTCCAGTCGCAGATATACAACGCCCTTTGATACTTGGATGGGAATTTCGCCCCCGTTCCAAACTCCACTCCAACAGGAGACCCCGGGCCGATGTTGACCAAAGCTGGCAGACTGTCGGCGTAGTACTCAGGCCATTTGCCCGTACCGCTTCGCCATCCGAATTCGCTACCGCTTGTGGCATGCACCACACGGGTCGGACGATACCAAGGTGTACCGACATCCCATTCCATGTCCGCATCGTAGACGAACATTTCCCCGGCAGAATCAAAATCAAAGTCGTATTGATTTCGATACCCAACGCTGAACATCTCCCACTCTTTGCCTTCGGGATCGGTTTTAGCAACCCATCCGCCCGGTGCTAAAATACCGGCAGCGTGTCCGTTGGAATCCCATTGACGCGGGAGCAGGAGATCCTCGTCCCAACTCGGAACAATCCTGCTGGTGAAACCCGACGGAAGGGTCGCAGTAAGTTGTTCATTACGCGTTCCACCCATCGTTTGCGGAGGCGCATTGGTTTTGCGATCTGTCGGAGGCAACGTGTGATTACCGCAGGAAACATAGATCGATTTGCCGTCGGGTGATAGCCTTAGAGCGTGAGGACCATGTTCACCGCCTCCGCGAAACTCTTTCAATTTCTTGATCTCGTCGTACTGATCATCCCCGTTCGTATCCTTTAAGCGATACAGCCCACTTCCGATGCCACCGTTGACGCACACGTACAAACTATCGAAGGCATAGAGGAGGCCTTGTGCTGCCGAGATATTCAAAGGAATACGTTCAACCTTCGTCTCCTCTTGCGTTCCAGGCTTGGCTGGAGTGACTCGAAACAAACCTTTGTCACCTTGATCGCTAACAATCAAACGGCCTTTGGGATCGGTGGTGATACAGACCCATGATCCAAGTTCCTCTTTGGGAACACGGAACAGTTGGTCGATGACAAATCCAGGGGGAACGGCAAATTCGCTCGACGAACCGCCGCCTGAGCCTTCGAGAACTTTGCCCCAAGGCGAATCGCCATACTTAGCGATCACTTTGACCGCTTTGCTTTCGGTTGGTTTGTCTTTTGGAGCAGCGACCCAAGTTTCATCGCTCGGGAGAGTCTGCACCTTGCCGTTGGCATCGACCCAAGCCAGTTTTGCCACCAAAGCTGCCACTCCACCGGCATTCCAAACCTCAAAAACAATTTCGTTCTTACCGGTGACCAAAGCGTTGCTGATATCGACTTGTAATCCTTCTTCCCATGATTCGCTCTGTCCGATGGGTTTACCATTGAGCACGATCGACATGCCGTTGTCGGCCGAGGCAGCCAACCAGCCTTGGGTTTTGCCCGATACCTCGAATGACTTGCGAATCATATACCTCGTATTTTCATTGTCACCCCAAATCCACAACGGACGTCCACCTTCTTTAAGTGCCTTGTCCCGAAGTGCGGCACCTGCGGAATCGACCGCACCTTGGGTAGCTCCCTGAATCGGTGCTGCGATGCTTGGTTGGCTATAGATCTTTGCCTGTTTGCCTGAAGACTCCTGCCCGCTTGCGATCCCTATCGAGACCCCTGGGGCAACAGCAGGTAGACAAACGACGATCCCTGCGAGGGATCTACCGAGCAGGCCAAAGCGAAAAACACGACGCATAGAGGCACCAAAAAAAGTCGATAGGGTTGAAGAGGACTAGAACGTTTACAGGCTACACGGACGCCAATGAGTCCTATTAGTCTAACGCAAAACAGCCTGTGGCTGATAGGTAGAGGCCCCAAGAACCATGCCTAAGACCTGGAAAAGAATTCAACTATTCTGTATCGGATTCGAAAATTCATTTAGAATACGATGCTTCCCGTTGAGATCAATCCGTCACCTGCGGTGACTACCTATCCCGTTTTCGCTTGAGGTTCTTGTGCGCATTGTAGTCTGCGAATCGCCTGATCATGTCGCTGTTGTTGCAGCCGATGAATCGATCGAATATCTGGGGCTTGCTTGCACCTCATCGCACCAGCCCCAAGATAAAACCGTGTTAGGACTGGCAACCGGTAGCACACCATTAGGCCTATACCAAAAATGGATCGAGCGTCATCGATCCGGTGAGATATCCTTTCGCAACGTCGTATCCTTCAATCTCGATGAATACTGCGGAGTGCCTCCCGAGGACGCTCAAAGCTACCACTATTTCATGCAGGAAAATCTCTTTAAGCACATCGACATTCTCCCCCAAAACACACACATTCCTAACACCGCTTGCGAGGATCTTCCGGCGAGTGCCGAAGCTTATGAGATCGCGATTGCTCAAGCCGGGGGAATCGATTTGCAGATCTTAGGTATAGGAAGCGAAGGGCATATCGGATTCAACGAGCTTGGATCCTCCTTGTCCTCGGCCACTCGCGTCAAGACCCTCACATCCAAAACGCGGCAGGACAACGCGAGATTCTTTGAGTCCCTCGAACGTGTGCCCAAAATGGCCATCACGATGGGACTCGGCACCATCATGAACGCTCGTGCGATATTGCTGCTGGCTACCGGCACCCATAAAGCCGAGACCATCAGGGATACGGTCGAAGGCCCGGTCACGTCCATGGTTCCTGCGTCGATCCTCCAATTCCATCCCAATGCTACGTTGGTCTTAGATCAAGCGGCTGCAAGCAAACTTGCCCATCTCGATTACTACTTGGAATGCGAAAGAAATCAGCAAGCCCTATGAACCCCAAGAACTATCATACTTCAACTGCCGAGCACGCCAGACTAAAGGAATCGAGTAAGCGGCAAGCCAATTGGCAGCGATGGGGAACCTATCTTTCCGAACGCCAATGGGGCACGGTACGAGAGGACTATTCAGACAATCAAGAGGCATGGTTTTTTCTGCCCCATGATCATGCACGCTCGCGAGCCTATCGCTGGGGCGAAGACGGATTGATGGGACTTTGCGATCGCCAAGGCAGGCTCTGTTTTTCATTCGCTTTCTGGAACACTCGAGATCCGATCCTCAAAGAACGCCTCTATGGCCTTTCAGGACCTGAGGGAAACCACGGCGAAGATGTCAAGGAAACTTATTTCTATCTCGATGCAACCCCGACTTGCTCGTATGCCAAAGGGATCTACAAGTACCCTCAATCTCGGTTCCCCTATGAGAAACTCACCGATACGAATCGTTCTCGATCCCGCTTCGAACCAGAGTTTGAACTGGCCGACGCAGGTGCTTTTGATGAGAATGATTACTTCGATTGCCAGATCGAATACGCCAAGGAGTCCCCGGACGACATCCTGATGAAGCTCACGGTCTTCAATCGCAGTTCTAGACCTGCGGTCTTGCACTTGCTTCCTCAGCTATGGTTCCACAACTCATGGGTTTGGGGTTGCACCCACGAAGGCTGTTCAGCCAAACCCCGAATGAAACTCATCTATCCCGAAAACGAACCTTCAGGGGTGGTCTTTTGCGATCACGAAACGCTTGGGCATTTAGAGTTCCGCGTTCAATCAGACGAAGATCTCGATAAACCCGAATGGCTTTTTACCGAGAACGAAACCAATACAGTTCGACACCCAGGGGCACTTTCAAGCGGCAGCCATTTTAAAGACGCCTTCCATGAGTACATCATTCAAGGAGACAAAAGCAAGGTTAACCCTAAGCCATTCGGAACCAAGTGCGGTGCCCATTTCATGACGATCGTTCACCCGAATCGTCCGACAGTTCTACGATGCCGACTGACGAGCTCGGGTGACAAAGATAGGCTCCATGCGATCCCCGTTATCGGTGGCAAAGCATCCGAAAACTATGTGCCGCTTGCTACCATCGATAACCGATTCGACGAAATATTTGCCGAGCGAAAAAAGGAAGCCGACGAATACTACCAGGCGTGCATCCCCGAGGAACTCAACCAAGACGAGAAGACCGTCGCAAGGCAAGCTTACGCAGGTCTGATTTGGACCAAGCAATTCTACTATTATGTGGTCGACGCTTGGATGCAAGGTGATCCAGAAGGCAAACAACTACCAGCTTCCAGATTCCAAGGCCGCAACGCAGATTGGAAACATCTTTTCAATCGCGACGTAATCAGCATGCCCGATAAATGGGAATACCCTTGGTATGCTGCTTGGGATCTAGCCTTCCACATGATCCCCATGTCAAGAATCGATCCGGATTTTGCGAAGGCCCAATTGCTACTTTTTCTTCGCGAATGGTACATGCATCCTAACGGACAGATCCCAGCCTACGAATGGGCCTTGAGCGACGTCAATCCTCCCGTTCATGCTTGGGCATGCTGGCAAGTTTACCAGCAATCCGGCGATCGCGAGTTCCTCGCTAGAACCTTCCAGAAACTACTGCTGAATTTTACTTGGTGGGTGAACCGCAAAGACACACGCGGCCAGCACGTCTTCAGTGGCGGATTCCTCGGATTGGATAACATCGGAGTCTTTGACCGCAGCGCTCCACTGCCTGGAGGTGGAATTCTCGATCAAGCTGATGCGACTGCTTGGATGGCCTTCTACTGCGGATGCATGCTCCAAATGGCCTTGGAATTGTCGGACAACTCCAAAGCCTATTCGGATATGGCCAGTAAGTTCTTCGAACACTACGTCGCAATTTCCGAGGCCATGAATTCACTCCACGGTACCGGACTATGGGAGGAACATGACGGATTCTATTACGACCACCTTTACCGCGATGGTAAGAGTATTCCCCTAAAGGTTCGGTCACTCGTAGGACTGATCCCGCTTTGCTCAAATGTTATCCTCTATGATAAGATCATCGATAAGCTTCCGGGCTTCAAACGTCGAATGGACTGGTTCCTAAAAAATAAGCCTCATATGTCCAAGTACATGACCTACTTGGAACAAAAACCTAGTGACCAAGGAAACACTAGCTCAGGAGGTATGCGCCTGCTTGCGATCCCGTCGACCGAAAGACTCAAGCGGCTTTTGACCTACATGCTCGATGAGTCAGAGTTCCTCTCTCCGTTTGGTATACGATCCCTCTCCCTTGTCCATCGAGATAAACCATTTGTCTTTGAACATGCCGGTGGCACCAGTTCCGTGGGTTATGTACCAGGGGAAAGCAACTCGGGAATGTTCGGTGGAAACAGCAACTGGAGAGGTCCGGTCTGGTTCCCGCTGAATTATCTGATCGTCGCGTCTCTGCGATCCTATCACGAATACTACGGTGATAGCTTTACCATGGAATGCCCAACCGGATCGGGACAACACCGTAACCTCAAACAGATTGCAGACGAAATAGAACGCCGTTTGGTTCAACTGTTCTTGAAAGACCCCGAGGGGCGACGTCCATGCCACGGCCAAGACCCCCGATACTGGAAAGATTCCAACTGGCAAGACCTCATCCTGTTCTACGAGTACTTCCACGGCGATAACGGCAGTGGGCTTGGTGCAAGCCATCAAACAGGATGGACGGCGCTGGTCTCGACAATCCTTGAGCACCAAGCCGCAGCCCGTGCGGACGCTTGAGTTCTTCGCGGGTATCGGCGGGCTTAAGGCTGCTTGTCCGTGGCTTGATGTCCAAGCGGCCATGGATATCGATCAAGACGCCAGATACGTTTACACAAGTAACTTCGCAGGAAACTATCTCTGCTGCGAACTTGGATCTGTGCGAGCAAATCAACTCGATGAATACCAAGCTGAACTCTGGTGGATGAGCCCACCTTGCACTCCCTTTACTCAAAAAGGAAAACGAAAAGACAACGAGGATTTACGAACAAGGGCACTTGGCCATTTAATCCAACTCGCTTCGAAACTCGGTCCAAGATATTTGGTGATCGAGAATGTGCCCGGTTTCGAGCGTTCTAAGTCATTCAATCAATTGCAAGTAGTGCTCACGCAAGCGGGCTATGAAACCCGAACGTGTCAGCGATGCCCAAGCCAGATCGGTTGGCCGACCCGTCGGCAGCGGATCTATCTGCTGGCTTGGAAAAGACCTATCTATGAACATGTCGAAGAGCGAATCGAGCGAAACTGGATGGAGGCCCCCTTGAAAGAAACCATACCCCCTCCCCTGCCCCGGAATCTCAGCGAGTTTCTCGATCATTCCATCACACGTAGCCGAGATCCTGACCTGTGGCTCGATGATCGCATTTACCAGCAGTACCGCCTATCACTCGATCGGGTAAATCCTGCGGATCCACAAGCCAAGACCGCTTGTTTCGGCTCATCCTATGGCAAAGCCATCACCCGATCAGGATCCTATCTATGGCAAGACAAAGGCTATCGGCGATTTTCCCCGCGCGAGGTTGCAAACCTCTTGGGCTTCCCAAAAGATTTCATCCTACCCGAAACGCTCACTTGTCGGCGTTTATGGCATTTGCTCGGCAACTCGTTATCATTGCCGATAGTTAGGGAACTCATGCAATTCACTTTAGCGGACGAATAGAAATCCACTACGCAATGCTTAGAAACGCTCTCCTCATCAGAACCACCGTGGTTTGGTTTTTCTTGGCGATACTAAACTATCTACATGCCGGGGAGCCTTCTGCCTCTAAGTCCCCGAATTTCCTGGTCATCCTCTGCGATGATCTGGGCTACTCGGACTTGGGTTGCTACGGTAGCGAAATCAGCACACCGCAACTTGATGCAATCGCCTCATCAGGCTTGCGGTTCTCGCAGTTCTACAATACGGCTCGATGTTGGCCGACGCGTGGTGCATTGCTTACGGGCTATTACGCACAACAGATCCGACGCGACATGGTTCCTGGAGTTAAAAGCGGTGGGCAAGGAATTCGTCCGAAATGGGCTAAGCTTCTTCCTGAGCGAATCTCGGCCTATGGGTATCGCAGTTACCATTCGGGCAAATGGCACGTCGATGGACTACCCACCAAAAATGGATTCGAGAAATCCTATAGCCTTCAAGACCACGACCGGCATTTCCAACCCAAGAACCATACACTCGATGACAAACCTCTACCACCCGTAGCACCTTCGGACACCTATTATTCGAGCAACGAGATCGCCTCTCGCGCGATCGAGCAATTGAAATACCATCAGGAGAACCATCGAGAAAAACCTTTCTTCTCTTTTGTCGCCTTTACCGCACCGCATTTTCCTCTGCATGCCCCTAAAAACCTAATCGATAAATACAAACCCATTTACCAACAAGGCTGGGACCAAATCCGCCAACAGCGGTTGGACAAACTCAAACGCCTAGGGCTTGCTCAAGGAGTCCAGAGCCCAAGCGATGTTGAGACAGAAATCGGACCTCCTTATCATTTTCCCGACGCGATGGAAAAACTCGGACCGGGTGAACTCAATCGTCCACTTCCATGGGACAAACTCACCCCAGAGCAAAAAACATTTCAAGCCGATAAGATGGCCGTCCATGCAGCGATGATCGAAGCGATGGATATTCAAATAGGGCGAATTTTCGACTTTATAAAACAAGACCCGATCGGTTGGCAAAACACGCTGGTACTTTTTTTATCAGACAATGGAGCGAGTGCTGAGATCATGGTTCGGGGAGACGGACACAACCCGATCGCACCGGCGGGTTCAGCCGAATCCTATTTATGTCTTGGCCCTGGCTGGTCGTCGGTATCAAACACCCCCTTCCGTAGGCACAAAACCTGGGTTCACGAAGGTGGAATCTCCACGCCGATGATCGCCCATTGGCCTGCAGGCATCCAGCCAAACACGAATCCTGTATCAAACCCATACCACGTCATCGATATCGCCCCAACCATCCTAGCACTTGCCAGTGAACACTCTGGAACACCCAAGGCGGATTGGAACGATCCAGCCTTGCCTGGACAATGTTTTGCAAAGGAATTCAATCATCCCCAAACCCAAATACCCAAGTCATCGACGCGAGTCCTGTGGTGGCAACACGAAGCGAACCGAGCCTTGCGCGATGGAGATTGGAAAATAGTTGCGTCAGGAAAGGATTCGCCGTGGGAGCTTTACGATCTTTCTCAAGATCGCGCAGAAACAATAAACCTTGCCCAAGACCGACCGCAGGAACTAGAGCGATTGTCAAAAATCTGGAACGATCTTACTGATCAATTTCGGAAGCAAGCAACCGCTGATGAGTAAACTGCCCTGGGAAAGAACCGCTGATGAACACTCATCAACGCTGATCAGCAGCCAAAAAGAGAGCAGGAAAACCACTGACCTCGCCCTGGAATCAGCGTTCATCAGTGTTCATTAGCGGTTCAAACCCGAACCACTCACCAAACCCTGGAATCAGCGTTCGTCAGCGGTTCAAAAACTCGGACCGCTGATGAACACTCATCAACGCTGATCAGCAGCCAA
This sequence comes from Pirellula sp., assembly GCA_040381975.1. Classification (GTDB taxonomy): domain Bacteria; phylum Planctomycetota; class Planctomycetia; order Pirellulales; family Pirellulaceae; genus JBKCUI01. The sequence goes on along the minus strand of JBEIGI010000038.1, from coordinate 168 downwards.
AAAGAAAGCAGGAAAAACCACTGACCTGGCCCTGGAATCAGCGTTCGTCAGTGTTCATTAGCGGTTCAAACCCGAACCACTCACCAAACCCTGGAATTAGCGTCCATCAGTGTTCATTAGCGGTTCAAACCCGAACCACTCACCTCGCCCTGGAATCAGCGTTCGTCA
>JBEIGI010000037.1:0-48091 GCA_040381975.1 Pirellula sp. | reverse complement strand
TAAAATCACGAGCGGGCTCGGCTTCGGGTGGGAGTTCGAGGCGATGCTTGGGAATGCTCATCCAAGCATTTAGCCAAAAAATCCTTGACGGCGTCTAGATCAGTTTGCTAAAATCCACCGTCCGGGCCGTGAACGGTTACGAAATTTCCAACAATACATCATCTTTACCTTTCTTGATTCGGAAAATCACAACGCGATGAGTCTCACAATAGAATGCGAGATTGGCGGCTGGATTGCACCGGGAATGTCTATAGAATTTGAAAATTTGCAGGTGCGATTTGTGGCTACCAGGCTCTAGAGGGGGTTGCCCATTTGTTTTGGTTCAGCGTGAAGTGGATTTCTGTCTGATCGGCGCTAATCGTAAATGGGTAACGGTCACTAATTTGTTTTGAGATCTTAAAAATCCCAGCGTTTGGATTTGTCGCATTCTCAACAGAATCGAAGTGAATGGAGAGCTGAGTCTGTTTCGAAAAAACTTCGATTTCCTAAGGAAAAACCAAGTTGTTGTGGGAGATTCCATCTTCGATTCCTATTATGACATGGCGGCACTTTTGAAGCGAAAGATCGATGGCGCATTCGGAATCCATGCAAATCAACAGGCAACCAGGGTGCTATCAAGACCCAAGTTTGATCATAACCGCATATCTCGAGAAGACTGGGAAAAGCTCCCCCCTACGATCACGATTCGCATCATTGGTTTTAGAACGCACGGTCGATGCGATCAAAAAGTGGTCGTGACTACCTTGCTGGATCGAAAAAAGTATCCTGCCCGGGCGATAGCGGATCTCTACGGCCGATGCCAATCACCGCAGGGTCTCAAATGCGAACTTGCCGTGAACGTACTTGCATACAATCTTGTCGCGTTGCTTATGTGTGACACAGCCGAAGTGAGCGACAAACATCCTCGCCAATTTAGCTTCAGTCATGCTCGCGACACCTTTGTTCGTTTTGGGGCCGAGCGCAAGACGATCAACGACTTAGAGTGGCTCATTACGCAAACCAACCAATTCAAAATCAAAAAACGAAATGGGAAATACGCTCGCTTGAGTGAACCTCGCCCAAACGGCACAGATACAAAATCCTCCATGCAATGATCGCATAAATCGCCATGCAGTTTTCAAGTCTCGTGTATCGCTCGAAGTAACGTTCTTCGATCTTACAGCCCGATTTGAGTGTTCTAAAGTAAATCTCGATTTGCCAACGGTTGCAGTAATACTCGATGACGGTACTTACTGCTTCGACGGTATCGATGGGTAACGATCCACGGGTTATCTGCGATGGATCAGTACACCGCGCGAGACTAAGTCTTCTCGATTGATGGATTCTCCACCATTAATGGATATTAACGCTTTGAGTTCCTGCTGGGTAATAGACGGCGTGACGCAAAAAACTTCCGAATCGGCGAAGCAAACTAGCGCTCCACCTGAATGAAAACTCGATATTGAAGGCCCCTTGCGAGAGTTGATTTCAAATTCCATCGTGTTGACATCCAGATCGCGAGGTTCCGTCCATTCTGGAGTGCAGGTCACGGATTCGACGAGCAATAGCGTATTTTCAGGACCATCTAATGCATCAGAGAGTTTGACGGTCTTCGAGTGTGGAAAAAAAGTACCCTCTCCTGTAATAACTACATAGTTGACACCGGCTGTTTTTTTACAAACAGGACAAGAAAAGCACTCGGGAACTCGGGGCAACGTTAACACACCGGCGACGCCGTTTTTGCCTTTCGTGGGAATCGGAGTACCATCTAGCAATCGTATATTAGTGGATGAATCCCAGGCTGTCGAAGTGTCGTAGACCCGTGGCAACTGTTCTAGGTATGATGGGTAAACGTGCGTCCTCCAACTTCGCCATGGCCTTCCTGCATCATCCATTTCGATTGCAATTGGCAGTTGTCTCTGAGCTGATTCGTAGTTCAACAAACCGAAAGAAGTGTGTTTTAGGTTGTTCGCACATGACAATTCCCTAGCCACATTCCGTGCTGAGAGGAATGAAGGCATGAGAAGTCCAAACGATCCAAGTAGGACTGCAGTAAGGACCAATAAACATCAACCCAACCAGTAAGTCTTCATGGTAGTGTTTTGGTTCGGAATGAAATGGATTTCTGTCTGATCGGCGTTAATCGTAAATGGGTAACGGTCACTCATTTGCTTTGAGATCTTCAAGATCCCAGCGTTTGGATTTATCGCATTCTCACCAGAATCGAAGGGAAGCAGTGCGTCATGTCAGACCGACCGACGCAACCCTTCGATCCTGGACCTGAGACGGCGCGGTAATCAAACAATAGGGGGTTGTTTCCCAGCATTGCCCTATCCTCCGCTCAAGCATGTTTGAATCTAATCGATTCTGAACACTCATGCAACGATTTGTATCGCCTCGACTCGCCGAAGCCTTCGTCTTTAACGAGTCGCGTCGAGCTTCTCAGTTCGCTAGGCAAAGACATCTTTCCCTTTGCCAGTAAGCTTTGGGTAGGTAGTCTCCATTAGGCAACTTGTTGGAGGATCGCCGAAAGGGATTCAACGACCGAGTCCAGGATCAAGTTTAAGCCCCCAGCGGGTAGTTTGATCTAGATGGTTCCTTTGGCGGGCTCGGAGGTTTGAACCCGCAGTAGGACAAACGCATGTAAAACCAAGCTCTTCGGGTTCCGCGAAAACAAAAACTTGTCTAGTTCGGATTTGAATCGATACAATGGAACGGATTCCAGCACCAGGATTCTTAAAGAACCCCTTGATAAAACGGAGCCGTTTATCATGCCCAGCAAAGAAATCCGAGTTCCAGCTTCGGTGTGGTCGAATCCTATCTTGGAACAGAATCGTTTCTATATCGATATCGGGCTCGATTTGATCTTCTTGATGATAGCCATAAGCCCGCTTGTAGTTCTTTACTTCAAGCGAAATTCAGGATCGTTTCGTTTTGTTTTTTTATGGCTGGTTGTCGCAGTCGCTGCTCTTCCGTTTGCCAGTGCCTATGCCATATCACTTTTGCCAAGCTATTTGGAGGGAATGATTCAGCGCGACGCGGGAATAGGTTTTGTTGTTCTGTGGATTTCGATCTTCTTGGCCGTTTGGAGAATCGAAAAGTGTAATCATCGATCTAGGCGTATCTTAGGGCTCGCGAGCTCATTTTTGGCTGGCATTGCCTTTCTTGTCGTTTGGGCGGAGTTAGGCAGCAGGGGTAAAAAAGCGGCCCCAAGAATGATATGTGGTAACAATTTGAGATTACTATCTCTCGGACTGTACAATGCAAATGACGCTAAAGTGCTTGAACTTGACAAGCCTCCCCCACTGAACGATACCCATGTGAAAGGCGGTCCCGAGGTGAGCTGGCGAGTTACACTGCTTCCGTTTTTAGAATTGAACAATCTTTACAAGAAGTACGATTTGTCATCCCCTTGGAACACTGACACCAACTGGCCTTTAGCCAGTCAAAAGGTGGATGAATTTACCTGTCCAAGCGAACCTGATCTTATGAGTCCCCAAGGTGGACGATTCACCTCGTACGTGATGCTTCAGAACACCAACAAGAATCCCGACAACCCTAATTTGATTTATGATCAAAATCGCACTTTGCTCGACGCAAATCGCATCTTGCTCATCGAGTCCTGTGGTGCGAATGTTTGTCTGGACCGAACCACGCGATGCGGATGCAGATACACTCCGGTGGAGTTTCAAACCAGCAAATCGCAAAGAGAAAAAAGAGCCTTGGCGATCAAAAAATCTCGGGGCATCGAGTCATTATGAAGTTGTTCAAGTCGTTTTCGGAGACGGTTCTACTCGATCCTTGTCGAAGTCGATCGATGAGGAAGTGCTACGAAAAGTCATTCTTGGCCAGGCTTCAGATGAGGAACTTGATTGAACGACTGAATGGATGATTTCGGCAGCTAGTTGTGTTTCGAGACGATTAGAAAGACATCAATTAGCAAGACATCAAGGGCGGATTAAGCTATCGATCCAACCAAGAACGGGCAGTGATGTGCATGCCCGTTGTGGTGAACGTTTCTAACGACAAGGATCAAAGACTAAGCCTTAGTCTTACGTCGTGCGCGATAAGCCATGCCTAAGGCACCCAGGCCGAAGATCGCCATCGATGTTGGTTCAGGCACTGCCATGAAGTTGGATACCGTTGTCTCCGACCGCCCAGCGAAAGAGTCGCGGGCGTTTGCTCGAAGAGTGAGTATCTGACCCTCCAACAGTGAAACAGAGTAGCTTCCTGATTGCGATTGGGAACCGCCATCATTTGTAAGCTGAGTGTAAACCCCATCAATTCCGACTAAAAACGGATCCCAAACTGGAATAATATCCGAAGTCGTGAAAGACCAATCGAAACTAATCGAGCCAGTAAAAGGCATGGCTATCGAAAAATCAGTATTACGCGCGTTCCCGTCGGAGTTATTTGCAGATGCGATAACCACGGAAATTGGAGCGTTTGAGGTATTTACGTACCCGTCGCCTCCATCCAAAGTCGTCGTCCAATTACCGGGAGCAAAATCACCTGTAAATCCGATAACCGCTGCATGCGTTGCCTGTGCACCGGAAACCACCATGCAAATCAACACCACCGCACAACTCAAAATACTCTTCATCGTATACATCCCTGTTTTAAATCGACTCCTTCCAAACCTTACGCGTGATTGAGTTTAGTCCTCCGCCACCCCCTTATCAAGAAAAACCCGATAAAACCTGGAAGAAATTAAAAAAATTGTTGGTGAAGTCGTTCGGCGGCTACAGATTTCTCGGACTCTGGTGTATTTGATCCATTGGCCACAAGGCCAATAGTGAGTAGACAAGAGAAAGTGGAAAGTAGAGCATTGAGCCCCCGGAAAACTATCTAGGGACAAAGAATTGCGAAATACCCCACTTTCTCTTGGCTACTCGGTCTACTCTCTACTTTCTACTCTCTTGGCCCACTGCTCTCTTGGCTGTTTGGGTTTCTTGCCTGACGCTCGATGACCATGACGCGCCCAAAAGGCTCTGTTTTTGGCAAAAGGCTCTAAATCGCGTGACTCACCCCAAACGAGTCACGGGGCATTTCACCATATAAAAACATGAATATTTGCGATTTTGTCGCCTGTCGAATTTTTTAGCGAAAATGGCCTATGGCAGTGGTATGAAAAACCAGGCTATCGGGTCCCGCGATCGTGTAAAGTAGATATTGATGACCACTGATGCGTTGATCGTTACACCGCTCACTGGGCAACTTCAGAATAGCGATGCAAACCGCTTACGAACACGCATGAACGCGGATGGGGTAGCCTCGCAAGATAGCGAGGCCTGACCCAAGCGAGTCGCAGATCATGTGAACAAGCGAACCAAATAACAACGGGCAGCGATGTGCACGCCCGTTGCGTTAAACATTTCTAACTACAAGGATCGCAATCGACTAAGCCTTGGCCTTGCGTCGTGCGCGGTAAGCCATGCCTAGAGCACCCAGGCCGAAGATCGCCATGGTGCTTGGCTCGGGGACGGGTGAATTGGGTGGGCCGTAGACTTCAAATTCGTAAACGATGTAATGCATGAATACGTATGATTCATTTACCGGCTTCGAAAAGAACACCCGGACCCCAGTTGCTTGGACTGGATTGAATACCAGCGATGCCCATCCGTCGCCCGTTGGGCTATCGTGAAAATCTCCAAGAACTGTTCCATTTGAATTCACCGCGGTTGCATTAAGCAATTCCGATCCTAAATAGCCATTTGATAAACCGGTAACATTAATCCAGTTCCTCAATGACATATCAGTGTTAGAATCAATGGTGTACTGAATCTTTAAGTCCTTAGGTCGTTTTCCGAAACCTGGACTGCCTGATTCCGCATCTTTGTAAAGCCTGATGCGATCTATAGTCTGCAAGCCATCCAGTTTTAATGCTAAGCATGAATCATCCTTGTTGAACGCCCTAGTTGGTCCCGCAGCCGTGTTTAATAGACCATCGATTGCGTTAGAAGGATACCACTCGGGCCGGAAAATATCCTCATTTGGAAACGTGTGAGCAGACAATGGTGTGATTAGTACACCACAATGACTAGTATTTGGAACCATAGCAAAAAACGCGTATACCAATATCAAACTCGAAAATAACTGCCTCATCTGATGACCACCTTAAAAAGAATGATTCAAAACACATGCACCGACGCGCGCCGGTGCGACAATAAAAATGGTTGCTTTATGGACGCTTATCCGTAATTACCTACAGAATCTCATCACGAATTTTGGCTTATCAGGAGTGCCTAACGATGAGATATCGAAGTGCTCTGTACGCCTCGCTCTTACGTCGAGCGAGGAAAGCCACGCTCAATTCACCCAGGCGGAAGATCGCCATGGTGCTCGGCTCGGGGACTGCACCACCTGAGCATCGAACCTGCCGCCAAAACCAAACCTGTAATCAAAGACTTCACGAGAGCACTTCTTTCGGGAAAAAAGGAGACATCAAAACACAGGCGTCCCGTGGCTTATGCCAACACGAAACACCTCTTCTGTCTCTCAAAACGCAAATCCCAGACAAAGCGGAAAGAAATCGCTCGATTTTAGATATGTTTCTTCAAAACCGCGATTTGGAGCAAACGCACAACCGCCTCAAGTGATGACATCTAATGGACTTACGATTCCAACTGCTCGAATCAAAACATGCAAAAAAAGCTCGCCGTCCTATGGGGCGTCGGCAACCGATGCGACGGATCTTGTGAGTTAGAAAAACTGCGGCAAGGACCTGCGACTCGAACCGCTAATGAACACTCATGAACGCTGATGGAGTCGTCGAGACTCTTCATTTGTTCGTTGAGCCGTTTGAGCTCAGATTTCACAAGCGGTCCGTCGGGATCCTTCAGGTCCAGAAGTGACCGAGCTGCCTGATACGTCCGGTGGTGGGCGTGGGTAACAGAACGAAGTTTCGAGTAAGCCGCAATTTTACTGGGTCGAAGGTCGATCTATACTGTTTCAGAAAATCAGATCGGCGATGGGCGGAACTTGTTGCAATGATCCATCGATCTTGACCGAACAGGGGGCGTAGCCTTTAGGAGTTGAGAATGCGCGAGAGGACCATCCTTTTACCGGGACAAACCGGGACGTGGTTGAATATCGATTTCGATCAGGTTCGCGCATTGCTTGAAAAGGATGGTATTCGATGCGAATCGATGGAAGTGGATTTGATGGACCTAGCGGCATCCCCTCGGCAGAAAACCGATCGTCCGATCGATTCGGAGCCTCATTGCCCAGACTACCTTCGTTACTTCATGAGTTTGGTGACCACCGAGCATTGGCAGGATATCCCTGCTGCAGAACGGATCAATTTCATCAATCGACATGGAGATGCCTTCCAAAAACAGATCGATCGCATCGCAATTCAGATCCAAGGCCGGATCGACGCTGCGGTTATTGTCCAAGGGTTTGAGCCGACCAATGCGTTCATCCGAGCGGCGGCCATTCGCCAGCGGATCGGCACTTTGGCACTGGAGAACACCATGCTTTCGGATCGGTTGGTCTGGGATAGCGTCTCGGGGATTACCCCCAATCGTAATTTGGCGAAAAACTACTATTGGCGATATTCCGAATTCGTCGACCCGAGCAAGGTGGAGGCCTACATCGAGAGCTTGATCACGAACACAGCGGCACTTAAATCGTTGCAGCATACGACTCCTGCCGAAGATGCGTATAGCGAAAATTCGACGATCGAAAGCTCAGGCAATGCTATTCTCAAAACCATCAGCGGAAGGCCTTATTGCCTTTTTCTAGGCCAAGTTTACACCGACAGCTCACTGGTGTTTGGACTTGGGAATTGGAGAAATCCATTGGAACCGCTCTTGAAAACCTACCGGTGGTCCCAGCGCCATGGGTTGGATTTGGTCGTCAAGTTGCATCCCAAAGAGGATCAGGGGCTGGCACCGGGAACCCTTCAGCCCTACGACCGGCTAACTTGGCGAAAGATACAGGGTTCGGATTTGTTTCAAGAGTTTCTTCAGGACAGCCATGTGAGGGTCGATTACCAAAACGAGTGCAATACTTATGGTTTGATTCAACAAGCGCATTGCGTTGCAACCATCAATTCACAGTCGGGGCTCGAGGCGGCGATACGTGGCAAGCCGGTGCTGGTCTTGGGCGATGCGTTCTACTGCGGATTGGGTTTTACCAACGACTGGAGTTTTCCGGTTCTCCTTGAGTCGCTCGGCCCCGACGACATGGTCAGCGACGTGGCTAGGGCTCGTCGCTTCGCATACATCTTTCTTGAGCTTTACTGTAAGGGGAAAACCCCAGAAGCAGTCGTCTCGTTGATTCAAACCGTTATGGGCTCGATCACTCCTCCCAGGACTGTATACCGGTGATCATTTCCAACCATGGATTGTCGAGCGTGGGATGCCCAAATCTGCCCTGCGGCGCTGCAAAACATTCTAGAAAAAGGCGTGCGAGAACTCGGCGAGTCGCTAGGCGGCTACTCGGTCTACTTTCCACTACCCACTCTCTTGGCTGTTTGGGTTTCTTGCCTGACGCACATGCAGACCGCTAATAAACACTCATGAACGCTGATGAAGTAGCCTCGCAGTACAGCAAGGCCTGACCCAAGCGAGTGGCAGATCATGCCCCTCCCTTCGTACGGTTGGCTTTCCGGTTACGACGAACCGTGAACCCGCTTCGCAGTGCGCCGATTGAGACGGTTTTGACAACCCCAGAACAAACAACTTGCACCGGTTTGGGTGAGTGCGGCGAGTTCGGGATTATGACAGGCCGCTTTAAGAGGTTATTTCTGAAGGACTAAAATCATGGGAGGACCGTGCTATCCAGCGGGATGGATTTGGATGGCCGTTTGCTGATTCATGTGGTAAATTTCAGAAGGTCTGTTACGAAGTAGTCGCACTTCATTTCTGCCGCGACGAGTCCTTTATGAATACCATTACCAGGAGAATTTATGGCCTCTGGGCTTCTGGCATTGTTTGACGATGTGGCAGCGTTCGCCAAGATCGCATCGGCCTCACTCGACGATGTTGTCAAGCTGTCGGCAAAGGCAGCAGGCAAGTCAGCCGGCATTGTGATAGATGACGCTGCCGTAACTCCGCGTTACGTGGTCGGCTTTACTGCTGACCGCGAGCTTCCCATCATCGGCAAAATAGCATGGGGCTCTGCACTCAACAAGCTATTCTTCTTGCTGCCCGGAGCGCTGTTGCTATCGACGATTGCGCCTTGGTCGATCCTACCGCTGCTCATTCTAGGCGGTGCATATTTGTGCTATGAAGGTTATGGCAAGGTGCGCGAGATGTTTGTGGCTGATTCGTCCAAAGAAACGGCCAAGCCACTCCAAGCAATCGACTCAGAGGTGCTTGAACGGCAGAAGATCGCCAGCGCGATCCGCACCGACTTTATCCTGTCTGCGAAGATCATGTCGTCGCTAAGCCTGATAGGTACTTTGGCGATGCTGTGGGTCGGTGGCGGCATCATCCTGCACAGTCTGGCCGAATATGGGCTCAGCGGGCCGGAGTATTGGATTAAGGACATCGGTGCATCGGCAGGATCGATGATGCCGATAGGTGGCAGGTTAGTTGCCTGGGTCGTTGGCGCTGCGTTGGCGGGAATGGCAGGTCTAGCGATCGGCGCTGCAGTGGCTCCCTTGAGCAAGCATGTGATTCGCCCTCTTTGGCAGCGGCTATCTGCAGATGCGGTTATCGTTTTGGGCGTGCCAGCGGCTTCACAACGCAAGCTCCATGAATTTCGCCTGTATAATCATAGCCCCCCAGATGGCCCAAATCCTTCATGAAGAGTCTCTTTCCTAGAATCGGGAAATTCATGTCCCTTGTCATCGAGCCAGTCGGAGCAATTATTGATGACCGCTTCAACGCACCAAACCCCAGAGCTTGCAAAAAAACCACTCGCACTACCCTGTGCCTATAAACTCATCTCGTCATGGATTTGCCAGTTGGTGTGCATTGGAGTTCTATTTCTGCCATTCGTGAGCTTATCCTGCGCAGACGTCGACTACAGTTACTTCAATCAGAAAGGGTGGCGAACTTACAACGGATTTCAACTGGCTTGCGAACCCGTTACAAGCCGTTTTTCTCCGCAAACAGAGGGGGTTAGCGAAACCAAACAGAGCGAAAAAGACTTAGGTGCTAAGCCCGCTTCCGAAACGTACCTGTTCGTCCCGACACTTATGCTTGCACCGATGATGTTCGTCCTGCCATTGGTTGGCCTAGTGGCTTTATCCCTAGCGTGCACCATCTTTCACTCAAATCGAGCAGTGCTGCGTCAAACCGCACGAACGATCATCGTATTGACAGTTGTTGTGATGGCCCTGAAGCTAACTTTTCAGATTCCCTTCAATCTGCTGTCCACCCTGACACGTCTGCCCTTGGGTAGTATAGGATCACCTCCGCCGTTTCGCCTCGAATGGTTGCCTGCCTATTGGTTCAGTTTTCCTCTGGATGTTCTGCTTCTGTGGTCGATCCGTGGATGGTTCACGGAACAAAAGGAAACTCAACACCCAGCCAAACTGATATTTAAACGACTAGCTGTTGCATGCATCCTACTGGCTGGGTTTTGGGGAGCATGGCTCTATGTCGCTAATCAGCGAGAAAACCAATACGCAAACAACCTCAAGGTGGCTTACCTCAGCAACAGGGACGGCTCGCTCGATGATTCGAAGCAGGTTCTTGCTTCTTCACCCACCGAGTTCCGTGAATGGGAGTGGCACTACCTTCAACGGCTCAACTATGTAAGTCCTTATTCGAGGTGGTGGTTTGGAGAAATAGGTAGGCACTACGCCCCGAGACTTGTCATGAGCACGACCGGATCGAAAATGGTCTTGGTTTCCAACCCCTTACCTGCTGAGCCAAAACCACCAACCCGCGACTCGGTACCTGGGCAACCGCCCAAAATCACCTCTTCGCGGATCATGGTCTTGGACACCCAAAGCGGTAAAGAAGCTTTCTCTATCGAGGTTCCAGGAGACGCGATGGTCGCTTGCGACACATATTCCTCCGAGGAAAAACTGTATGTGTACCAGGGCGATGTTATCAAAAGATATTCTCTCGATTCGGGACAGTCAGACTGGTCGGTACCCATCGAGAATCCGGTCGAACTGGACGCATGGGACCACGAAGCAGGGCTGGAGTTGATAGATCAAGGAAAAACAGTTGTAACAACTCTCGAGAAAGGAAATCGACTCGATTTCTGGGACATCGAATCCAAACAAAAACTCCCGTCAGGATCCAGACCAAATCCAAGTCGAGGAGGCAAAGGTCAAAGGAGCAACGCTCAAACATCGGCTCTCTCTGGAGACGAATCCGTCACTGCGTTTGTGGATGTTAGGGCACAGACCGAAGTGCGTATTCAAAGGAAAGGCAACCAAGACTTCCGATTCAAACTGGCTCCAGGGAGTAGCATGGTCCATCTGACGGCACTGTCCTATGATGGAAAAAGGCTCGCGGTCGGGAGGGTATATCCGGTAAAGTTTGCGGAAACTTCGATATGCATCGAAATCTATGACACGCAGTCCGGAGATCTTCTTGGGATTCTCAAGTGTGATTATGGTTACCTCCTCAGATACCATTTCACCCGGGATGGAGCCCGTTTGCTTGGGCTTCGCCTGAAAACGCCAGGCCAGAGGGAGCTGGACTTTGATCGGGACCAACCATGCATCGATGTCTGGGACTTGAAAGAAATGCGCGGTGGGCAGGTTTTGCGAGGACATACCGATACCATCGCTTCGATCGATGTCTCCTCGGACAGCAAATCTGTCGCTTCAGTTTCGTTAGATGGGACTCTTCGATTGTTCGATATCCAACGGGGTACTTGCACCTGGACATCAAAGAACCAAGAGAAATACACGCCAGTCGATACGTGGGAGAGATCGCGGATAGAAAACGATCTGTGCGTTGCTTTCTCGCCGGACGACCAATGGATTTATTCCACCGCCGCTCGCAAAACAATCAACCAATGGAAAGCGCAAACAGGCGAGCGATCAAGAACATTTCATGCGAATTTCGAAACGAATCGCGACCGATATTCGAACGACTTGGGAGCGTGGCATTTCGAAGGATCGATGATTCGAACCTCCCCGACAGGTTCGACGCTCTTGGCGGCCATGGACGGACGCTTTAGCGAGTTTGTTTTGTCAAAAGAAGAGGCTATGCTCAAAACTAGCGCGATCGACAGAACAGGATTCCTATCCATCTTGAGGAGCGATCAACTCGGTCAAACGTTCTTGTTGGTAAACCCGCTTAAAAGAAACAAAAATCGAAATTACTCGAACACGGATTTGATTCAATTGCTCGATGCGCATACGGGCAAAATCTTTTGGGAGAAGGTCATCCCGGGGCCTACACAATACGGTGCGAATAACGCCTTTAAGCCTGAGGTCCTACCACTTTCTAGCCAGTTGAAAAAGTTAAATCCAAACCAGATAAAAATCAGTCCCAACGGACAATGGATTGCGGGCCCACTCAAGGAAAACACACTCTTCATTCTCAATCGCGAATCTGGTCAAATCATTCGAGAGATTCCAATCCCAAAAGAGGATCGATTCCCAATCTGTTGGACCACCGATAGCAAACGCTTGATTCATGGCGGCAGTGACGGCAGGTTGCATATTTGGAACCCCATCTCGGGTATCAAGTTGCTGTCGATCTTGGCACATCCACAAGGTGTTACATGTCTGGCCGTAACACCCGATGGGTCCAAAATTATATCCGGGGGCAAAGATGGACTCATACGGGTCTGGGACGCTTCCTCAACCTACTAAACTGCGATTTAGCGTTTGGGCTCCAATCGCTTCGCCCACGACTTTTGACTGCTTGCCAAAAGCCCCTTGGGCTTGGTGTTCAAATAGTCATATCCCGGTTGATTATTGCTGGTCAGCCACCCCGTATTGCCTTATTACCCCCAGACCAATCTGTTTTAGGTTCTTTCGGAATTATTGTGGTTACAGGAGGCTCCACTCGCGATTAAAAGCGGTACGGCGCGAGCCGTCCGGTAAGGATCAAAATCGCGCCTATTCCTTTCATCTTGACTCATGAATTGCGAAATAATTTATCCTCACCGGAGGGCTTGCGCCCAATACCGCAACCATGGAGTGCCCCCCCAACAATTCCCGAAGCCCCCTGTTTTATTCCGGAGCATTTATTCCGGAGCCGACCATCTACTGCCTTGTTACCCCTGGGTTTTGTGCGAACCTTGCGATCCCCTTTGCAATAGGACCTGAAACCGAGTAGAACCTTTGCCTTCGTATCGTGGATATTTCCCCAACTCTCCATGGGACTTTCGGATGGCCAAGCTTTTCAGCCAACTCGTGACACTCGGGTGTCTTGGTTTCTTTCTCGTATTCGCAGAATTAGCACATTCGCAGGAAGCGGTTTCGCAAGAAACGCAAGCCTCCGAAATGAAACTGACCGAAGCATGGGTCGTCTCAAGTGGCCAAGGCATGCCGCGAGGCCGATCATCTCTTCCCACGGATCCGATCGAACTGGCGATCATCCAAGATCGCTTGCAAATGCCCGATCCCAAGGCAGATTCCTCCCCTAGCGCTGAGGGACTGCCCCCCTGGAAAAAATTTGCTGCAGATGAACAAGGGGGCTTCGCTGGCCGGGAACTCTTCGGGGCCACCTTGGCAGTCCGTGTCGAAGTCCCCACGCAAGGGATCTGGTTGCTCGATGCCCAAGGGCATGGTTCAGTACGTATCGATGGTGCTCAGCGGGTCGGCGATGTGTATTCGAATGGCTCGGTTGAAATCCCAGTGGAACTCCAAGCAGGTGAAAACTGGCTCCTGCTTTCCAGTGGACGAGGCCGTATCGCAGCCAAAATAAAGAAACCCGACAAGTCGGTTTATTTGTCCCTTCGCGATACGACGTTTCCCACCGTTTTGCGCGATCAGCCCGGCCTGTGGACTGGCTCTCTCCTGGTGGTCAACGCAAGCAACGACACGCTCGATGGCCTTCGAATCAAAACAACTGCCGAGGGATGCCAAGCGGGCTTGCTCGATGTGCCATCGATTACTCCTCTTTCTTTGAGAAAGGTTCCCGTCCAGCTAACAACCAACGCCGATTCGCATGAAGTGTTGCAAGGTGGCGAACTGAATGTAACGATCCAGATTGAACGCACCCCCGCTTTGTCCGCATCGAAGTCGGATTTGCTCGATCAACTCGAAGTCAAATGGCCTGTTGGAAGCTCCGATCAGATGCATCGCCGAACCTTCATCAGCCAGATCGATGGGAGCGTTCAATACTTTGGCGTTGTACCCCCAAAGCAAGGAACCCTCAGTGCCGACCGGGCTCCGGCGATGATTCTGACTCTTCATGGTGCGGGAGTCGAGGGTCAGGGACAAGCGGCTGTGTATACACCGAAAGACAACACTTACGTGATCGCTCCTACGAATCGTAGGAACTTCGGTTTCGACTGGGAAGATTGGGGGCGGTGGGATGGACTTGAAGTCTTTGAGCTCGCACAGTCGCTTTTTAGAACCGATCCCAAGCGGGCCTATCTCACGGGTCACTCGATGGGTGGACACGGGACTTGGCATATCGGAACCCTCTTTCCGGATCGATTCGCAGCCATCGGCCCGAGCGCCGGCTGGGTGTCTTTTGCAAGTTATGCAGGACGCGGGGGAAACACTCAGCAAGATCCCGTTTCGAAACTCCTGCGTCGACCGCTTGGAGCAAGCGATACACTCGCACGGGTAAGCAATCTCAAGGGACAAGGAGTCTACATTTTGCATGGTGATGCCGACGACAACGTCCCGGTGGATCAAGCCCGTACGATGCGCCAGGAGCTTGCCAATTTCCATCCCGACTGGGTTTACAAAGAGCAACCCGGGGCCGGTCACTGGTGGGGTAACCAGTGCTGCGATTGGCCAGCGATGATCGACTTTTTTCAAAGCCATGAGCTTCCTGATTCCACGCAAGTCTACACGATCCGTTTTACAACTCCTGGCCCGCATGTGTCGTCCGACTGCTATTGGTTCACGCTTGGGTGCCAGGAAAAAATCGCTGAGCTATCTGCCGTCGAATTGGATCGAGACCGACAGAGCAACCAACTCACTGCCAAAACCACCAACATCGCCTCTTGGGGGATTCGATTAGCGAAGCTCTTTTCGGCAGATGCCAAACTCCCGGCCAGTTTGAAGCTCAGCATCAATGGTCAAGAAGTCTTCGTTGAAGACATCCAATCGCTCGATCAGACAATTTGGTTCGACAAGATAGACAACGCTTGGCAGCAACGATCCGCTCCACGCTCCAAAGCACGGGATGCTGCAAGTTACGGCGTATTCAAGGAGGCTTTTCGCAATCGGTTCATGTTGATCTATGGAACTGCAGGCGAGGAGTCCGAGAATCGTTGGATGCTCGGGAAAGCTCGATACGATGCAGAGACTTTTTGGTATCGCGGCAACGGATCGGTCGATTGCTGGAGCGACAAGCAATTTTTGGCGATCGCCCAAAAGGATCCTGCAAGTTTGGCAGATCGAAATGTGATCTTGTATGGCAATGCAACAATCAATCAAGCTTGGGATAGTCTGCTCAAAGATAGTCCCGTCCAAGTTCAGCGCGGGGCTTGGAGCAAACAAGGGCCGGAATGGATCGAGGAATCGGCCACCGTTCTTTTGGTAAGACCCAAACCGCAAGGGAGTGGCTTGGTGGCAGCGATTGGCGGAACAGACCTGCAATCGATGCGAGCTAGCAACAAGCTACCGATTTTCTCGTCGGGCACCGGATATCCAGACGTACTGGTGCTCTCGCCAGAGTATTTGAAGACCGGAATCGAAGCGATTCGCTGGGCAGGTTTCTTTGGAACCGACTGGAGCGTCGAGCGGGGTGAATGGCTCCCCTGAGAAACCGCCAAGCAAGAAAATTCGCCCCGCTTGGAACGATCCAAACGGGGCGATTGGTTGTGGCGATAGGAAACGAACCTAGCCTTTGATCTCGATGGTTCGCGAGGTTGCTTTAGGAATCTTTGGAACGCGAATGCTTAGCACCCCGTCCTTGAACCTAGCTTCGATATGCTCGCTGGCAACTTGCTTGGGCAAACGGATTGCTCGAGCGAAATTTCCCGCCGAGCGTTCCGCTCGGTGCTGAACTGTACCCTCGACGAGGCTTACGGCAGCCTTGACTCCAGAAACATGGAGTTTGTCTTCGAGCAGTTCGAGTTTGAGGTTCTCCAGGGTGACTCCTGGCAGATCCAAAAGCAATTCGTAACCATGTTGATCCTCGAAGACATCGAGGGCTGGCGTGAAAGCTACGTTGGCCGAAGCCTCGGAGTTTTCCGTCGATGAGCAACCGTTGCTGGAGCAACCTTTGCTCGATTGGCCTTTGTTTAAGACTTGGTCGAAGATGTTTTCCATCTCGACGGCGATGTCCTGCAAGGCCGACGGAAATTGTCGAATTTGGAAAGGAAATTGAGCCATGGTGAAAACCCCTCTCACGAAAAAAAGTTGCGATCGCGGGGTGCTCGACAGACACCTGTCAATGTGACAGCACCTTTTTTTGATCCTTACCAACAAACAGCAAGGAGCGTGCCAAATGCAGAAGTTCATTGAAAATTGACTTGAATGCTCAGGGGTTCCCTGATTGACACGCTCGTGATGATCCAAACAATGAACAAACGAATTGGCTTTTCAACCCCCCCATTTGCTCGGGTGCAATTTGCTTCGAAAAATCGCTGGCTTGTTTTCCCTAAGTTTGCTGGGGCTCTTGGTCGGCTGTCTTTCGAATCCGACCGAGTCGTCGTCGGAGTCGGCATCGGTCGCTAGCCTTGCTTCTGGTGAGTCGGCAAACTCCCAGCTTGGAGCAAGAGGTTGGAAGCCACCTGCACCGCTGGACTCCAAGCGGGCGATGGGTTATCTGGAAAAACTCTGCAAGCTCGGCTCTCGGACCACCGGCACGGTGGGGATGGAAAAGCAGCAGCGAATTCTCGAAGAGCACTTCCAAGCGTTAGGAGCACAAGTTCAATATCAGGCTTTTTCACACAAGCATCCTTTGACGGGCCAAGCCGTCGAGGTCAAGAATTTGATCGTGACTTTTAAGCAAGAGCTCAAACCCCGCGTGATGCTTTGTTCTCACTACGACACAAGGCCCTACCCGGATCAGGATCCCAAGAATCCCAAAGGGTTATTCATCGGAGCGAATGACGGAGGTTCGAGCACGGCGCTGCTTATGGAGCTTGGGCATGCCGTCGCCAAAATGGACTTGAAGGTTGGAGTCGACTTTGTCTTCTTCGATGCAGAGGAATTGGTCTACAACACCAACAACGGCACAACCATCGGCGACTACTTCGTCGGTTCGACCTACTTTGCGCAGCAGTTGGTGGCCAATGGACCTCAGTCGACCTATCGAGCCGGAATCTTGATGGACATGATCGGTGACAAGGATCTGCAATTGTCGTGGGATGAGGTGAGTTTCAAGTATGCACCGGAGCTAGCCAAGGAGGTCTGGGGGGTGGCTAAAGAACTTGGGCTCAAGGAATTTAGTCCCCGTGTCTTGCATTCGATCCGAGACGATCATTTGCCGTTGAATGAGATCGCATTGTTGCCGACGATCGATATCATCGACTTTGATTATCCGACGGTCGCATCGCGATCGCGCAGCTACTGGCACACGATGAACGATACGCCGGACAAGTGTTCGGGTGATTCGATAACCAAAGTCGCTGCGGTCGTGATGACTTGGTTGCAGCGCCAAAAACCGTAATCTTGGTGAAACCTTGGCCGTAGAACTCAAGCAGGTCTCATTCGGCTATCGAGGTCAAAGGGTACTTGACGATTTCGATTGGAAAGTTGAGCAGGGCGAGTTCCATTCGGTGCTCGGTGCGAGCGGATCGGGCAAGACAACACTTTTGCGATTAATCGCAGGATTAGAGCAGCCTCAGTCTGGCAGTGTATGGCTCTCTTCAAAGGATGCAACACATCAACCCGCTCACCGCAGGGGATTGGCGTTTGTAGGTCAAAGTGCCGCGACCTACGAGCACCTGAGTGTGCTGGAAAATCTCAAGTTCGCTGAGCAACTCTCCGGAGATGCCCACTCGGGACTCAGGCAAGAGCTAGTCGGTCAATTCGGCTTAGGTTCAACGCTCGCTCAAAAGCCTAGCGAACTTTCCGGCGGGCAATTGCAACGACTGGCGATCGTGCGGGCACTGCTGACTCAGCGTCCATTGCTCTTGATGGACGAGCCATTAGCCCATTTGCAAGAGTCCCTACGTGGGCCGATCCGAAGACTCCTTCGAGACTGGCAACAAGTTCGGAAACTTACCTGCATCTACGTGACGCACGATTCGCTCGAGGCCTGTGAGATCTCTGATCGCCTGAGTGTGATCGGGCAAGGAAAGTGCCTGCAGACGGCACCCCCGAGCGAATTGTATCGCCGACCGAATTGTATCGAGGTGGCAGAACTCATGGGTAGACCGGCGATCCAATGGATCCAACTTCCCGAGTCGGCAAAGCAACTCGGGCTCAGACCTACCGATTGGCAAGTGACCTGCGTCGACTCCGCAGAGTCATCTGGTAAAGAGTTTATCGAGATGGAGTTCGATCGAATAAGAGCCCTAGGTCGGTTGGTTGCGATACGTCAAGTTGAGTCTTCGATGTGGATTGAATTTCAAGTCTCAGAGCATCGAATCCACGCAGTTAATTCACCGGACTCGCAATCGCTTCGGATCGGTGCTCGTGTCGAGCTAGTCAATAACCAACCGATTTGGCTTGATGTTTCGCGTTAGCTTTGGTTCGTGGTGAGGATATGGCCGACCAAGAGCCATATACCGACGAACAGGATCCCCATGAGGGTATTTGCGAATTCCAGGGAGATCAATTCAATGGCTTTCGGAGGAAGTGCGTCACGTAGAAATTCGTATATCGGTCGATGGCAATTGAAAATCGATGGAATAATTGCAAGCTGTCAGAATCCTCAAGACTGACAAAGATGGCACCTTCACTCAGGTCGAGCGAAACACCCTGGCCAAATAGATTGTTGGAAGAATTAGCATGGCCAAGAGCAGGCCGTGCCATGGGCCTTTGTAGATCAGCGCCAGCGTTGCATCGATAAACAGGATGTTGATGATCGCAGTTCGGATCGCAAGTCCAAGATCTGGGCCTTGGAGCGATCGTATTGAAACCAATGCTCTTCGGAAAACGGGCAACGATAGTAACAGCATGAGGCTTGGAAAAAACCACCTCGACCAGCCTCCGCGCCGCTCGATGAGATTGGACAAACTAGGGCTAGGGAATCGCCAAATGATCCAAGCAAACAGGAGCATCCCGGCAAGGCTCGTTAGCCATCCAGCCCAAAGTCGGGTTCTGGATTGCTCCGAGAGGAATTCTTTCCTTGCTGCGATGGTAAAGCCCATGACATACAGTCCGTAGGCAAGCGGGTAGAGCCAAAGCTCCGTTGGCAATTTGGAAAACGCATCGCCTGCGGCAACGGACATTCCCAAGCACAAGTTCAAAGCGCGGCACAGCCCCATCAAGGCAGGAGCAAGCGCCGTGGATTTGAGCAAGCCGTCGTAGCCGACGATCGATCCAATGAGCAATGCACCGACGATGGGAGTCCAGGTTATCGAGTGGTGGATTAGGTAAGCTGCAAGGCATGCAAGGAGCCAGCCGATGGCCAACATGACCCAGCCAAAGCTGCGAGCTTGGCCTAAGCCGATCGCCCCTCGGACGATGGGCCCTGGGCGCTGATTCTTAAGATCCTCGGGATAATCAAAGACATCGTTGAGCACCATGCCTCCCCAGTAAAGCAGGATTGAGCCGAGTGCTACGAGCAGGGCTGAAATGGGATAGGCGTCGAACGAAGCGGCGAGCGAACCGATGCATAGGCCTGCAAGAGGATCTGCTGCGGCTGTGAATGTATTGGGAACCCTAATTAATTGAGCCCAGTCTTTGAGTTGTGATTGCGCCATCGTGGTTCTTCTAGTTCGATAGCATGGTCCATTGGGTTTTTACCAACGTTCCAGACTGGCTGATGGTGATGTAATTGGCAAAGGCGATCGGATCGCTTTGCGCGAAAGCTTTGTTGTCTGTAGGCATGTTCGGAAAGTGCATCGCGGCGCTGCCGGTGCTGGCGTAAAGTACGCCAGCTTTGATGCAGCACAAAGGGCGATGGATGTGACCGAAAAAGACTCCTCGTATACGCTGCGAGTTCTTTGCAAACAATTCGTGCAATTGCGAACCGTTTCGGATCAGCATCGTTCGGTTGATCCAATCGCAATCCAATTCGATAGGGGGATAATGCAGAAATATCGTCCAGCGACGGTTTGCATCGGCTAGCAGCATGTCGAGCTCGGCAAGTTGGTCATCGCAGATTTCGCCTTGGGGATCCAGTTGCGTCGATCCGCGCGCGTCCAAGACAAGGATTGATTCACCTTGATCGGAATCGGCTTTGATGGGAAACCAATACGCAAGACGATCCGATTGGGGCTTGAGGCGATAAAGTTTCCGATCCTTTGGCCATGCATTAAAAAAACATTCGCTCAGTGCGATTCGGTGATCGTGATTGCCGATGGCCGTAGCGATCGGAATGCCAAGTTTCGAAATTTGCTCCCAAGCCACTCGGGTCGAGTCCCCTGAATCGGTTGCTAAATGCCCTTGGTCAACCCAGTCACCGGTATGGACGATCCAATCGATTGGCTCACGGATCGATCCGATCCATTTGCAAACTTGGTCAAACCTAGCCGAAGAGTCGATCCCAGATGCGATGGGCAAGGTGGCCCAGTGGGTATCGCCAAGTTGGAGTATGTGAATCGCGTCCGCCATGGTTATCGTTGAGCGGCAATGACATCGACCATCGCCTTGGCGAACCACGGAAGATCGTCTGGTTTACGGCTCGATACAAAGTGCCGGTCAACGACGACCGGAGCATCGACCCAAATGGCTCCTGCGTTTTCTAGGTCGTCTTTGATTCCTAGAGACCCGGTGGTTTTCACACCCCGATAGACGTCTGCGGATATTGCCAGCCAACCTCCATGGCAGATCGCTGCGACGCATTTCTTCGAATGAGCAAAGTCCCGTATAAGCTTTTTTACTGACTCTAGGCGTCTCAATCGATCTGGCATGAACCCTCCAGGAAGCAATACCGCATCGAATTGGCTCTCATGCATATCGCTGATGGCCACATCGGAAGTGCAGGGGTAACCGTTTTTCCCGGCATAAACCCGGTTGGCCTCTTCGCCCGCGACGACCACTTGGGCTCCCTCCTCGATCAGTCGAAGCTTTGGATACCATAGCTCCAAGTCTTCATAAATGTCACCGACGAAGGTCAAAACACGTTTACCGGAAAGTTTTTTATCGGTCATGATTGCAAGGGTTTCCCAAAAAAGACTTTTGTAAGTATCTTAGCGGGGAATCTGCCCAACTCCCAGTCCTGTCAAACAACGGTAGCCATAGGTCGCTCGATGAAGCTTGGAGATTATTTCAGTCCAACGCGTCTGCAAACAGGTTCGAGGGGTTTGTCCTTTGAACTCTTCCCACCAAAGAAGGCCGAGTTGCTTCCGGGACTTCTCAAGACCGTAGAAGAACTTCAACGGTTTAAGCCCGACTTTTTTACTTGCACCTATGGAGCCGGGGGTGCGACTCGAAGCGGTACGCTGGGCCTGCTTGATACGCTCAAGAAAAATTACAACCTGAAGATCGCCTCGCACTTGACCTGCGTTGGTTCGACGATGGATCAACTTCGATCCTACTTGAATGATGCCAAGGCGATTGGGGTAGATTACATCGTTGCTCTCCGAGGGGATCCTCCTAAGGGGCAAACGGAGTTTCAGCAAACCGAAGGTGGCTTGCGTTACGCCAACGAACTAGTTGCAATGCTCCGTCGCGAGTATCCCGATTTCGGTATCTTGGTAGCAGGTTATCCTGAGGTTCACCAAGAGGCTCCGTCGGCCGAAGTCGACCTTGAGAATCTCAAGCGCAAGGTAGACACCGGTGCGGATGTGATTGTGACTCAGTTGTTCTACGACAACGAAGACTTTTATCGCTTTCGGGATCGATGCGAGGCAGCAGGGATACGGATCCCGATCGTTCCTGGGATTCTACCTGTGATTAGTTTGGCAAGTATTCAGCGAATCGCTTCGTTGTGCAAAGCAGCACTCCCGAAGGAGTTTGTCGAAGAGCTCTCCAAGAGTGATCAAGAGGATTGGCAATTCAAGGTCGGGACTGAGTTTGCAACCAAACAAGTTGCTGATTTACTCAGTTCAGACATCCAAGGCATTCACTTTTATGTTTTGAACTCATCGAGAGCGACCTCGAAGGTTTTGGACTCGGTGAGCTGGTGATCAGCGGCAGGGGCTCATCAGGCTCTCTTGGCTCTAGGGTGGGCTTTATCGTAAGCAGCTTTGATGTTCGCGGTGCTGACATGCGTGTAGATCTGCGTTGTGACAAGGCTCTTGTGACCGAGTAGTTCTTGGACACTTCGGATATCTGCGCCGCCATTGAGCAGATGGGTTGCAAAGCTGTGTCGAAGCGTGTGAGGACTGGTGCGTGTATCGAGCCCGCATTCCTTGATGTATTTTTCGAGCATGCGAGCCACGCTCCGCGTCGTGAGTCGTCCGCCGAATTTGTTTCGGAACGTCGCAGGCTCTTTGGTACCGTTGGGGGCAGGTCGACGCAATTGGAAGTAGTCCATCAGGGCCTTGCTGGCATGCGAGCCGAGTTGACCGATGCGCTCTTTGCGTCCTTTACCTCGGATGCGGATCGTTCCATCGGTAAAGTCGATGTCACGGTCGTTCATGCCAACGAGTTCGCTCACGCGTAGCCCGGCGCTGTAGGTGACTTCGAGGATTGCGGTGTCTCGACGGCCCATCTCGGTCTGCTTGCTCGGTGCATCGAGTAGCGAGAGGATTTCTTCGTTGGTCAAGAAGTGGGGGAGCTTTCTTGTTCCTCGAGGATTTCGTAAGGGCTTGGCCGGATTGCTTTCGACCATCTGCTGGCGTTGAGCGAATTTGAAGAAACTTCGGAGCGATGCGAGTTTTCTGCTAATGCTCGACTTGGCATAGCCTGCTTCGTGAAGAGCCGTGACGTATCCGCGCAGTTCGTTGGGGGTGATATCACGAGGGCGGAGTTTCTTTTGGCCTTGGTCGGTGATAAAGTCGGCCATATCGATCAAATCCTCACGATAGGACTTAATCGTCAAATCCGACGCGTTACGCTCGACGTCCAAGTACCGCAAAAATTGAAAGACTTCTTGATGCATTTTGGCTCCACCGAGAGCTTATCGGGTTTCCTGATGCAGACCCTTTGGAAAATGATACGAATTGGATACTTGCTCGTGGTGCAAGCGTAAACTAAGGTATTAGGGCCTTTGGGATCTTTTTTCCAGAGCGTTTGATGACTGATCGGTGCTTCTTCGGACAATCTTTTTTTGCAATTTGCCATGCTATTCAAGATACTACCTTTGCTTTGGATGGCTTTTATCGCATTGGTGATTTTGCTACCTACGATCACCGCACTTATGGGGCGACCCAAGGGGGCGGCTAAACCCAAGGCGCCCAAGAAGGCCAAGTCGAAGAAAAAGAAAAAGGGAGAGCCCGAAGAGGAACCCGCCAGCGAGGAGTCTTCCCAAGAGCCTGCGTTGGATTTTGGTGACGAACTTGCACAAATGGAAAGTTCCAAGAGTTGATATTGAGACCTTCAAGGTTGAGCCTTTAGGATGTGGTGGGCTTGGCAAGTCGACGGCTGGATGATTGTCGCATCGATCCTTTGCGGGATCGCCTGTGCTCTTGTCGGCAACTTTTTGGTTCTTCGGAAATTGAGTCTCATCGGAGACGCGCTCAGTCACGCGGTCTTACCCGGCATCGCCGCATCGTTCCTGTGGTTTGGTAGCCGTAGCCCATGGGTGGCGCTGCTCGGAGCTGGACTCATCGGAATCCTATCGGTCTGGATGATCGAGATGGTTCGAGGTCTCGGACGTATCGAAGAAAGCGCGGCCATCGGAGTGGTCTTCACGGCACTATTTGCTTTGGGGATCGTGATGATCGCTCGCGTTGAACATGTCGACCTGGATCCCTCTTGCGTTCTGTATGGCAATCTAGAAACGATCGTCTTAGAGACAATCACCACACCGCTGGGTGAAATTCCTTCGGTGGTTTTGGAGCTCGGGTGCATCTGCTTGTTCAATGCACTATGCACTTTTGTTTTTTGGAAGTGGTGGACGCTATCGACGTTCGACAAGACGTTGGCACAGGCTCAAGGTGTCCCGGTAAGATTTTTGAGTTATCTGCTAGCATCGATGGTCGCCATGACATGCGTGGTCTGTTTTCGCGCTGTGGGCAACATCCTTGTGGTCGCGATGCTTATTGTCCCTTCTGCCATCGCTTGGATGTTGAGCAATCGGCTCGGGGCCATGGTTGCTTGCAGTTTGATTGTTGCCATAGCAAGCAGCGTTTTCGGGCATCTTCTGGCAATTAGCTTACCTCACGTTTGGGGTTTCAAATCGGCCAACTCGGCTGCCATGGTTGCCGTCACGTCAGGATGCTTGCTGGTGCTTGCAATTTTTGTCGGTCCAAAAAGAGGTTTGCTATGGCGTTGGTTGCATCAACGCGAATTGCTTAGAAGAATCCTTGCTGAAGATATCCTGGCCCTGTTCTACAGGCATGTCGAAGCCCATGGATCGGAGAATCTCTCTGCATCGGATCACGCATTGAGCGTCGATCGTATAGCCTCGAAGCTGCAAGCTTCGGCTCAAGCCATCCTCTCAGCCATGTCGGATCTGGTGGCCAAAAAATGGGTCAGCGGACAAGGCAACTCGTGGAATCTAACCCCGTCGGGTTATCAACAGGCTCAGATATTGATTCGAACGCATCGGCTTTGGGAGCATTACCTTCGCGAGGAGACCGGTATATCCGACCCCCGGCTTCATGCAACAGCCGAATCGCTCGAACACTACACCTCTTCTGAGTTGCGTGAGAGTTTAGGGCTAGTCACCGGTGGCCCGACGGTCGATCCGCACGGGAAACAAATTCCACCTGAAACGCCATGAGAGAAATCGAGCATGTTTGTTCGCATTTATAGCCAGACAGGGCAATCGATCTGTCAAAGCTTCGAGGGATTCATCGAATCGGTCAATCTTTGGGATGGTATGTTTGCCGAGCCGGATGGGTCGTGGGTCTGGGTTTTTTTCGAGGATTCAAAACGCTATCAGCTCGATGGCATGCTCTACGATCGCGCCGGGGTGATTGAATACATCGAGATCAAAGGACAAACGACCAAAGAGGCTTGGGAAAGGATTTGCAATCTTTTGCTCTCAGATTTTCAGCGATCGAGCCCCGATGCCATCGCGGAGCACTTGCGGGTACACGACATCGAGCAACAATGTTGGCGAAGCCCCTTGGATCCCGCTTTGTTTGTTGACTAGAAAAGTTTATTGACCCATGACCATCCGCACCCGATTTGCCCCAAGTCCCACTGGTTATCTTCATATCGGTGGGGTGCGGACAGCCCTGTTCAATTACCTGCTTGCGAAACAAGCTGGTGGCCAGTTCTTGCTCCGTATCGACGATACCGACCAGCAACGCAACGTCGAGGCCGCTTTGCGTCCGATCCTCGACGGTTTTCGATGGTTGGGTCTGGATTGGGACGAAGGTCCCGAGTGCGGTGGACCCCATGCACCCTACTTCCAATCGCAACGCTCCTCTCAATACCAACGAGCCGTTGAGAAACTTTTAGCAAGCGGTCATGCGTACAAGGATTACGCGAAGACCGAAGAGTTGGCGGAATTGAAAGCGCATGCGGAGAAAGAGGGTAGAACCTTTATCTACGATCGTCGATTCATGGCAAGCACGCCCGAGCAACAGCGAGGCTATGAGGCCGAGGGTCGAACAGCGGTCGTACGACTGAAGATGCCTCGCAGCGGCCAGTGCCAATTTAACGATTTGATTCGTGGGGATTGCTCCTTTGAATGGGCAGACGAACAAGACCATGTCGTACAGCGTGCCGATGGGACTTGCCTATACCATTTGGCAAGCGTCGTCGACGACTACGACTTTCGCATTACCCATGTGGTGCGAGCCGTCGAGCATTTGCCAAACACACCCCGGCAAATCTTTATCGCGCAGAGTCTTGGTTACCCTCTTCCAATCTATGCCCATTTACCCTACGTCGCCGAACCGGGAGGCACCGCGAAACTCAGCAAAAGAAAGCTCGATAAGTACCTAAAGCAAAAGGACTTTGCGACTCTCGCCCAACTCGGTGAGACCGTCGCCAAGGGCGCCCGTTTGCAAGTCACCCCCGAGACATTCAATCCCGTGGTTGTCGACTTTTACCGCGAAACAGGCTTCCTGCCCGGGGCTGTGCTCAACTATCTATTGCTCTTGGGTTGGTCGCTTGACGATAGCACCGAGGACTTTACCCTCGAGGAGGCGGTCAAGCATTTTTCGCTCGAACGCGTCAACAAATCACCCGCTTCCTTCGACCCACAAAAGCTCATCGCCTTTGAGGCTCGGTGGATGAGCAAGCTCGATACCAAGAAAAAGGTAGCGATGGTTCTACCCTACTTGCAAAAAGCAGGCTTGATCTCCGATCCACCACCTTGTTCGATCTCAGAGCATTGCACCAAGGTCGTCAGCGCCGCAGCAGATCGGATCAAAGTCGCCGGAGATATCCTTCAATTTGATGAGTTTTTTATTCCCGATGAGCAACTCGGTTTCGATCCAGCGGGTATGGAGAAACGAGTCAAAGGGGAGCCTCAAGCGATTGGGCTCCTCGAAGAAGTCCGCAACATTGTTCAAGCGAACGATCCATGGTCACCGGAGAATCTTGAGAGCCAGATCAAGGCGATGGTTGAATCCAAGGGCGTCAAGCTTGGGGTTTGCATCAACGCCGTTCGCCTGGCTCTCACCGGTAAAACATCCGGTGTAGGTGTTTTCGATGCGTTTGGAATCCTTGGAAAGGAATCTTCGCTAGCCAGGATCAATCGCTGCATACAACTTGCAACCCAGCCATGAAACTACCGCAGTTAAAGTTTTGCGGATTTACACGGCAAGAGGATGTCGCCCAGGCTCTTGAGCTACAGATCGATGCGATCGGATTGAATTTCTATCCAAAGAGCAAACGGTACATCGAGCCCCAATCGGCGAGGAAGCTTTCACTCATCGCCCAAGGAGCCTGCCTGCGAGTCGGCATCTTCGTCGACTCAACTCCAGAGCAGATCGACCGAGTGCTCTCGTTTTGTCCTTTGGATGCGATCCAACTCCATGGCTTTGAGACGGTCGACTGGCTTGGTCAGTACCAGCAAAGCAGCTATTGGCCTAGCTTGCCGATTCTTAAGGCGCTTGCCTATCGCGGAGCGATCGACGATCCGATCTGGAAAGCTTGGGTCGCAGAATATTGCACTCCAGGCTCACCGCTGCTCGGTTTGCTCGTTGATGCTTACGATCCACAAGAGAAGGGTGGAACAGGCAAACGAGCCAATTGGGGGTTGCTCAGCCCACGACCCAAATGCATGCTTGGATCCACGGCCCAGAGTGTGGCTTTATTGTTAGCTGGTGGATTGGATTCCCAAAATGTCAACGAGGCACTCGAGTTGGTAAAACCAGACGGAATTGACTTGGCCAGCGGCATCGAATCCTCCCCGGGAATCAAGGATCCAAGTAAGATGAGATCCGTTGTCGAGGTAGTTCGGAACCATTACGCTTTGAGGTGAACGATGGCGAAATCCGCGATTGAGTATCCGATCGAGATCGAGGGTAAGTATCGTGTCGATGATCCGATCGAGTTGCTTGCCAAACTCGATCGGCTTCAAGCCCAGGAACTCCAGTCCGAGTCCCACGAAGACCACTACCTGCGGCACCCAGCGCGCGATTTCAAGATCACCGACGAGGCATTGCGAATGCGTCGCGTAAACGACCGGTGGTTTATCACCTACAAAGGGCCACGCAAAGAGGGCCCTTTCAAGACCCGTCCAGAACTTGAACTGCCCCTTGCCCAAGGAACCGACGAGAGCTGGATGCGCATTTGGGAGAGTCTGAGTTTCGAGTCTGTTGCTGTGGTGCGCAAGACTCGTCGCGTTTTTAGGCTTGCAAATTTCCATCCATCAATGACAGTCACACTCGACGAAGTTTCTTATATTGGAACATTCGCAGAAGTCGAATGCATGGTGCATTCGGATCAAGAGCTGGCAGCAGCCGAGCAAGCGATCGAGTCTGCTGCAGGAAACCTTGGACTAAGCTACATCGAAAAGAGAAGCTATCTGTCGATGGTTCTAGAACAACAGAGATAATCCCTTCATGCCCGACTCCTACGACCAGACGAAGATCGACCACTCCCAAATCGTGCTCAGACGGATGATCGATGCCAATGCCAATCGCGTTGCCGAGGGCTTAAGGACACTCGAAGATGTCGCACGATTTACGGGTCTTTCCAACTTACAGAGCCAATACAAATCGGTTCGACATGCCTTGCAAGAGTCGATCGATGCGATAGGGATCGCTGGGTTGGTTTCGGCAAGAGATGCGCACGGCGATGTCGGGCGAGAGACCAAGACGCCCAGCGAGAAGGATCGCAGTCATGGAATCGCATCGATCGTGGCTGCCGCAGGTTCTCGTGTCGAACAAGGCTTGCGAGTGATCGAAGAGTCGTGCAAGGTTTTCACGCCTAGTGTATGGCCGCCGATCGAGAAGCTTCGGTATCGTGTTTACGATCTGAATGCAGCCTTGCAGCTGGCTTGCCAACGCGACCTGGCATTCCTAAGACAAGCGAAACTCTATGTGCTAGTCGATTGCAGGTTGCCGGTCGAATCGTTTCGAGAGCGAGTCCGGGATATTTCCGATGCGGGGGTTCAGTTGATCCAGATTCGGGACAAGCAGGCCGACCCAATTGGTATTTTGAAGTACACGCAAATAGCCCTCGATACACTCGACGCTTCAAAGACCCGTCTGTTGATCAACGACCGCGTGGACATCGCTGCGACAACTCAAGTTGCTGGGGTTCACGTTGGCCAAGAGGATCTTTCGGTACATGCCTCGCGACGGCTTTTGCAACCTTGGCAATACATAGGCTTCTCAACCCACAATCTCGATCAAGTTCGGTCAGCCGTCGAGCTTGGGGTCGACTACATCGGTTGCGGGCCAACTTTCCCGTCGAGCACCAAATCCTTTGAAAGTTTTTCGGGACTCGAGTTTCTCAAGGGGGCAGCCAAGTGGCTGCAAGAAAATGCCCCAGAGTTGCCAGCATATGCGATAGGCGGGATCGACGCTCAGAGGCTTGGGGATGTTTTGCGTGCAGGATTTTCCAGGGTGGCCGTTGGAGCCTGCGTGTGGAACGCCCAAAACCCAGCAAATGCCGCAGACAGGCTTCGAGAATTGCTTGAAAAAGGTCCATCGGCCACGATTTGATCCTCAGGGATTTTGATCGATCTAGAGAGCCAAACCGAGGTGGGCTCAGCCTGCCAAACCGAGTACACTAATTGGACTTTGTCGCCCTTTGAGTGCGGATTGTTTTTACTGTGTTCGATTTTCATCCTGTAACCCTAGATGGATCTAGTTAGCTATGCCGATCGGAAGAACCTTCAACAACGTCGTCGAAACTGTTGGCAACACTCCTATGATTCGTATCAACCGTCTGCTTGGTCCAGATACGGCGACGGTTTTTGCCAAGTGCGAGTTCTTTAATCCGCTCAAGAGCGTCAAGGATCGAATCGGACTTGCGATGATCGAAGATGCCGAGGCCAATGGTCGGATCCACAAAGACACCCACATCATTGAACCTACAAGTGGCAATACAGGAATCGCACTTGCGTTTGTCTGTGCAGCCAAAGGGTACCGACTGACTTTGACGATGCCCGAATCGATGTCGATCGAAAGGCGAGCGTTGCTCAAGGCCTTAGGTGCGAGTCTGGTTCTAACTCCGGCAGCCGAAGGGATGCGAGGTGCGATTGCTAAGGCCAACGAGTTGGTCGCAGGAGACAAAAGCGGTTGGATGCCACAGCAGTTCGAGAATCCTGCCAACCCAGCGGTGCACGAACGAACCACTGGCCCGGAGATATGGGCCGACACGGCCGGCAACATAGATGCGATCGTAGCAGGTGTTGGAACCGGTGGTACGATCACCGGTGTGGCACGCTATATCAAGAAGCTCAATCCGAACTTCAAAGCCATTGCAGTTGAACCCAAGCAGTCGCCGGTCATCAGCGGTGGCCAGCCGGGGAAACATCGCATTCAAGGGATCGGTGCTGGGTTTGTGCCCAAGAATCTCGATACCTCGTTGATCGATGAAGTGATCCAGGTCGATGACGAACTGGCCTTCGAGTGGGGCCGCAAGCTACATCGTCAGGAAGGGATCATGGCCGGGATCAGCAGCGGGGCGAATATGTGCGCTGCGGCTCAATTGGCCTCGCGTCCGGAGTGGAAAGGAAAGCGCATCGTGACGATCATGTGCAGTTTGGGTGAACGATACCTTTCGACTCCACTGTTTGCTGACGCGAGCTAATATGCTGACGCGAGCTAATATGGAGTGTTGTTTCGATTTGCTACGTACCTCAATGAGTGATAAAGACCTATCGCATGAATAGTCAAGCGTCGATGCAGAGACGACAGTTTCTTGCAGGAGCCATTGCTGGCGGAATATCGCTCGCCAGTGGGCCGAAGTGGATAGGCAAGGCTCAAGGATCGGGACTGAGCGTCTCAGACCGCAACCCCAAATGGGAATCGGCGACGCGACGAGGGCTCGATTTTTTGGCTCGCACGCAATCGTCCCGAGGGCAATGGAACACTCCTCCCTATCCGGTCGCTGTGACGGCCTTGGCAGGTCTAGCTTTGTTGTGCAGTGGATCGACGGTCACTCAGGGGCCCTATTCCAAGCAGATTGCCAGAACGACCGATTATCTCCTGTCTCAGTCCCGCAAAAACGGGCTCATCGGAGATCCTCAAAACGACCAGCGGTACACCTATGGTCATGGATTTTCGATGCTCTTTCTCTCGCAAGTCCTTGGCGAAGAGGGATTGCAAGACCGACGAGATGATCTGGTCGAGGTTCTCGATCGGGCTGTTGCTTTTTGCGGTAAAGCTCAAACACCCGCAGGGGGATGGGGCTATGTCAGCGCTAAGGATGGCCAAGACTACGACGAGGGCTCGACGACGATCACCCAAGTCCAAGGGCTACGAGGCTGCCGCAATGCGGGGATCAGTGTCCCGGGCGAGATCATCGAGTCGGCCAAAAAGTATATCTATTCATGTCAGAATCCAGACGGTGGGATCAGTTACTCAAGTCAGCAGATGGGAAGCTCGAGGCCTGCGATCACTGCAGCATCCCTTGCGGCTCTCTACAATGCAGGAGACTATGGAAACGCCAAAGTCCCAGAGATGATCACCTACAGCCGAAAAGAACTTTACGACGTCAAAAAAGTCGATGATGCTTTCGGACACTGGCACTACACCTATCTGTACTACAGCCAGGTCGTCTATCGCCAAGGGGACGAAGAGTGGTTACCGTTTCGAGATCGGCTTTATTCGAATATCGAGAACGATCAAGGACCCGAAGGTGCTTGGGAGGGCCAGATCCACAATGTCTACATCTCCGCATGCAACCTGATCATGTTGCAATTGGACCTAGGTTACCTACCGATATTCCAGCGATGAGAGGATTTGCTCTGCAACGCTTTGAGGTTGCAGGGTGTCGCTCATTTCGATGCGTCGCAATCCCGGCATCGATCGAAACCAAATCTCTTGACGGCGGACAAACTGCCGTGTGTGCGCGGTGATTTGATCCTTCATCTCTTTCCATGAAAGTTTGCCGGAGAGGTACTCCAAAGGCTCTTTGTATCCGACGGCTTGGGATGCCGTTCGACCAAGATTGCCGAATCGGTTCTTGAGTTCCTTGACTTCCTCGACGAGCCCTTGATCGAGCATCTGCTCGACACGCGTCTCGACACGACGGTGGATTGTAGGCCTGTCCCAACCCAAGACGAACGCTTGGCTATTGGTCGGAACGACGAAGCGTTCGAATTGTGTTTGCCAGTGACTAAGTGGTTTGCCGGATAGTTTGGAGACTTCGAGGGCTCGGATCATGCGGCGAATGTCACCTGGTAAAATCCTGTGTGCCGACAATGGATCGACCTGTTGGAGTCGCTCGTAAAGGGCTTGTGTGCCGACGGCTTGAACTTCTTGTTCGACCGAGTTGCGAAATTCCCAATCTGCCGGAGGGCCTTGGAAGAACCCACAGATCAGAGACTTAAGATACAAAGGTGTGCCACCTACGAGCAGAGGGCGTTTGCCTCGACTCTGGATCTCAGCCACCTTGGCATGTGCGTCCTTGAGGAATTCAGAGACGCTGTAGTCTTCGGTTGGATCGACGATGTCGATCAAATGATGGGTGACTTGTTCTCGGATCTGCCGACTGGGTTTGGCTGTTCCGATATCCATTCCTCGGTAGATGGCCATCGAATCGACCGAGATGACTTCGACCCCGGGAGTGTTTTTGGCGAGTGCATCCGCAAGTTCGAGTGCGACTTGGGTTTTGCCTGAGGCGGTCGGCCCGGTCAAATACAGGACATGATCCAGTGGGGGGATAATCCAGTCGGCGGGCAGTTTTGATGGAGTTTGCATCTGCGGTTAGCTGGCTCCCGACGACGCAGGAAGATCGGATTGATAGGACAGATTTCGATGTAGTTTAGTGGTCGGGCAACCACTTGGAATCGACAAAAGCCTTGAAAATGCCTAGGATGCTCGCTTTATTGCCCGGTTGTATCATTTGACTTTCACTGCATTATGTCCACTGATGTTTTAGATCGGTTGATGTCCCAATTGCACCAGCGGGCAATCGAATTGCCTGAAGATTCCTACACGACCAAACTTATTCGTGGCGGGTTGTCGAAGATGGGGGGCAAAGTTGCCGAAGAGGTTTTTGAGCTGATTGAAGCGGCGCGTGAGGAAGGGCAAGGCGGACGGGAGCACACGGTTCGCGAGGCCTGCGATGTGCTCTATCATCTTTGGGTCGTGTTGGCTACACGACAAATTTCGGTCGACGAGTTGCGAGCAGAGCTCCAGCGTCGCGAAGGTGTTTCGGGGATTGTGGAAAAACAGAATCGTCACAAGGAGCAAGGTCAATGAGTTTAAGTGACAACATGCTGAGGATTGGAGTACCGAGCAAGGGGCGTCTCAGCGAGCTTGCCACGGAACTGTTGCTCCAAGCCGGATTGAATTTTCGCCGACAGGAAAGAGCGCTTTTTGCGCGCGTCAGTGGTCTATCGGCGGATATCACCTTTCTCAGAACCGATGATATCCCAACACTGTGCGCCGAAGGTGCCATCGATTTGGGGATCACTGGAAGCGATTTGGTCGAAGAGGCTGAGGCAAGTGTCGATGTACGAATGAAGCTTGGGGTCGGCAGGTGCAAATTGGCGATCTGTGTCCCCCTGCATGGGAATATCCAGTCTGCAAGCGACTTGGCCGGCAAGCGTGTAGCGACGAGCTTTCCTAGGACGACCAAGCGGTATTTGGACAAGCATTCGGCCCCGGTGCATCTGGTAGGGCTCAACGGTTCGGTCGAGATCATGATCTCGCTGGGGGTTGCCGATGCGATCGTTGATTTGGTCGAGACAGGCAGTACGCTTGCAGCCAACCAACTGAGAATCTTAGACATCATCGGCGAGTACGAGACGGTGCTCATTCAAAGTCCTAAGTGCCGTGATCAAGCGACTGCTGATCGGATTGTCCGACGGCTCGAGGGGGTTGTCATCGCGAGGGATTACTCTTTGCTCGAGTACAACATACCAAGATCCAAATTAGCCGTTGCCGAGTCGATCACTCCAGGATTCACATCCCCGACGGTAAACAGTCTAGAGGATCCCAATTGGTGTGCTGTTCGTGCGATGGTCAAGCGCAAAGAGGTCATCACGATCATGGAGCGACTCGAGCAGATCGGAGCGATTGCGATTTTAGAGTTCTCGATCAACAACTGCCGCCTAGACCAGAGTCCAGGCGGCTAAAGAAACCTCTTGAAACACAGAGAAACAGAGAGCACAGAGCCTTGAGGGTCTCTCCCTTACTCTCTGTGTCCTTCGTGACTCCGTGTTTTCAATCTTTGAATCCTAGCCACAATAACTCCTGAAGAGCCGAGATCATTCCGAGCGCAGTGGGCTCGGTGCAAGTCCGGGGACTTTGTAAAAAGTCGGGATCGCTTCGCTTGCATCGAACGAGAGGACTCGCGACTGACCTACAAAGTAGGTGTGGTCTTGATCGACGAGCAGGTTGTAGGTCACGGCCGCATCGGCATCCTTGAGCGACTCGATGGTTGCATAACCGCTGTCGGTCCGCATCGACATTCCCTCTTTGAGATCTTTGGTTTTGACCCAACCTTGTCCGATGACCCACCATCGATGACCTAAGGTCGCTTGAATCTTTTCGCCGTTGACCAATGCGATGTTATAAGTTTTTGCGGGGGGACGGACGGTGGTTCGAAGTACCGGTCTGAACTGGATTTCGCCAGACTGTATATTCTGAGCCACGACCAGATCACCGACTCGAATGGATTCAACGGGCCTCAGTCCCGACTGGGTTTGGATCGGTGTCCCTGCGACAAGGCAGGACATCCTGAACCTTCTAATTCGTAATTCGTTAACTTGAGGGTTATTGCTTAAATCCTGAGTGGAGTAAGCACTCTTGGACTCGATGTAAGCTACAGAGACATCATGATAGAATGAATAGTCTATCATCTTTTCCTGTGAAGAATACAATTCTTCGTGACGATCCCACCAATCCCACCAGTCCTTGGCGTCGTCGCCAATCTTCTGTTGGGTGACTCCTCGTAGCACCTCAGCAATTCGACCTTGCAATGCTCGAATCGCATGGTTCAGATTTTCGATGTTTGATTCGGACTGCTCCACATGCCTTTTTCCCTCGCTACCAATGATCGAATTGGCAACTGGGTTTCGAATCGATGAGGATTGGTTGATGATACTAGGAATTGATCCATTTGTTGCAAAAATAACTTCGCTGCCCGAGAACCGCGGGTTAGCAATTTCGGATCCTGCCATCAGCCGATTGAATTGAGTGACATCGTACTTTCGTCGCAGTTCCCTTGACTGAACCAGGTGCAAAATAAATGAACCGTTAGCAGAGAAACTTGCTCGCTGTTTTAATTGATACTCAGATGTCATTAAATCCAAAAGGTCCGGAACGTAGAATTCAAGGGGATAATCTCTGAGCATTTGCATCGCGATCGTTCCAGTCTCAGTAGATGGATCCGTGATTGCTACGGATGCCAAGAGATAGCAAGCTTCGGGCATACGAAAACGCCCTACGACGCGTAAAAGGTGCATAAGGGTATTTGTATCCACGTGGTTGATCGCGAAGCCAATTGCGCTAACAACTGTTGGATCATTGATCTCGCGAATCTCTTGAATAGCCTTCAGTCGCCTTTTCGAGTCAGTGGATTGAATACCTTTCACTAGATCGCTTATCCTTGGAATCCAACGTTTTAGTGCTTCAAATTCCGCTTTGTTTTTTTGCTCTAAGGACGCAACTTCTTCTGGGCTGAGAAGGCGGCTTCCCATCTCTACGTACTCAAGCCCCTTTTTTGCGTCCAGATCATGTGGGTTGATGTCAAGTACTGCAAACCAGTGAGCTCGAGCTTGGTCTCGTAGGCTATTCTGCCGACACCACTTGGCTAGTTTTTGGTGCTGATCCAACGTCAATACTTGACCACCTCTTTCTTTTTCGTACCTCGCACATCGTTCGTCAATCGTAGCGGCTTGCAGCTTATCAACTGGTTGCCACTGCTTTCCCACGAGTAACTCTCCTGAGTGCCATCTCATCGTTTCGGGACTCGAAACGACACCTTTGCTCTTGGCTTTTTGTGCATCTAGATTAACCCACTGCGTTAACTCAAAGGCTCGGTTTGATACGATGCCCTTCGCTTCTTGATCCAAGATTCGCTTAAGCGGATCTTGGATCAATCCCTTAGCTTTTAGATCGAATTCCTGCGAATAGCATTTTGCCAGAGTAAAAATCGAACAGACCAACAATGAAAACTGACACAGACTCGTTCCTAATGCAAAGCGTCTCATGACATACCTCACGGCTATGGTGAACTCGATTACGAAACTAAAAACTGCGGCCAATTCAGATGGCTGATTCGAACTTGAGTATGCTAGGAGCTAAGGTCATCGTCTCTTTACTTCAACGTGCCCAGTTATCGAGTATATCGGAAGATATTCTCGAAATCAATAAAACGCCCCATAAGAGGGGGGTAAGCGGAACCCTGGACTGTTACAATTTTGGTCGAATGTCTCATCTTCGGCGGGAATGAATCTCTTTGTAAAAAAGATTTTTGACAGATAAGGATTTATCGATGTCAATCCAATCAGACCGTTCACGACTAGCATTGTTTTGTTTTTTTTGTTTTTGGAGCACGGGTTTTGGCCAAGACCAAAACCTGCTGGTCCAGCAGTCATCCAACGGTGATTCTGTCGCTGCGTTGTTGAAGATTGGCCGAGACTACCGCGACTATCTTCTAAAGGGCAAACAGATAACCGAGAATTTCGGAAAAACCCTCCAAACACTCAAAGATACTGAAGCGGACACTCGCAAAATTCAGACCGAAGCAGTTCGGCAACAGCTTTTAGCCCTCCAATCCTCGCTCATTTCGATCGATCTTGAACTAAGTGCATTTTCAGTCGTTCGAAAGGCAAATCGAGAGATTGAGAATAATCCAATCGATACATGGGGGCAGTTCGTTCAAATGACGCAGCGGCAAACAAACGCTGAAACCAATCGAGACGTTCTCATGATAGCCAAAGGCCAAGCGGATCTAGACGTTGCCCGCCGCGGGGTCGAGCTTCAACAACTCAGCATCGCACAGCGGGCTGTCGTGCAACGACGTATCGAAACGATCCAAAAAGGACAGGCTCTCCAACAAGAATGGATGCAATGGCACTCCGATTGGAGCAAGTTCATGGATCGCTACTGGCCCCATTCCGACCCAGAACGGCGATTCACCAACGCCGAAGTCCAAACTCGCTTGGATGCACTTGCCCAAGCCGACCCCCAAGACTTCGCAGCCATGATCACCTCTGCCCTGTTGCTCCAACGCATCGGCAAACATCAGCAAGCTCTGGAAATGATCGATAACTCTCTGATCATCAAACACTCCTTGGAATCCACCTCGCAGCTCGCCAAAGTTTCCATCCTTCTTTCTCTAAAGAAAAACAAAGAAGCCAAGGCACTCCAGCTTGCAATCACCAAGGCTCAAGCGACAGCCCCCCAAGCCCAACAGCATCCGATCGATCGTTGGCTCAAAGCCCGCATCGCTGCTTCGCAGAAGCAATACCCGCAAGCCGAAGTCGAATGGAAGGCTCTGATAAATCACAAACCGATGGAGCTCGAAGCCCGTCGCGCTCTTGCCATGCTTGGGTTTGTTCGCGCAGAAAAATCACCTACCGAAGGAAAACGAGCTTTGAAAGAAGCCCAATTGGCTATGGATCTTGAACCCCGCCCCGATTGGTTCTCGCACTTTGTCCTCGGTGCCGCAATGCATGCGGCAGACCAAGGAGCTAAGGCAAGAGAGGTGCTTTCAGAAGCAGCCAAAACTGCGACCGCAGAGAACCTTCAACTCTGCGATCGCTTAATAAAACACATCGAAGACGGCGAACCTTTCGAGTGGGACTTTGTCCTCGGCGGAGACTTACTCCAGGGCAATTAGCACCTTGAGTGGCCTGTTATTTCTTAGCCGGTAGGATCACTCGGCCAGGAACTCCAAGATCCAATCGATACACGGCACCAGGCTTGGCATCGGGATTGATCGCTCCGGTAACAAACAACTGATCGTGCTTGGGCCCACCGAATGCAACATTGCTCGTGAGTTGATTTCCAACGCGATAAGACCTTAGCAATTTCCCGGTTGGATCAAGCACTTGCACCTGCCCCATCCCATAGTGGGCCACATAGAGATTTCCTTTCGCATCGGAGCACATGCCGTCGGGTTGATTGTCCTCCCACTTGCCACTGGCGTTCTTTGGCAAATCAGCAAAGACTCTCATCGGCCCGACTTTGCCAGGGGCTAGAACCGGATACTCAAGCACGCGATTGAATTGGCTCTCTCCAACGAGCAATCGTTTACCATCTTGAGTCAGCACAATCCCGTTTGGAAAAGCCAAACCCGATGCAACCAAATGCGTCTTACCGGCCGCATCCACATAGTGAATCGTGCCGATGAGTTTATCCTTACCCGAGTCCCCCGGATCGGTGAAATAGAAACCGCCCTGTGGATCGAGAGTCAGATCATTCGGCCCACGCAATGGCTTGCCATCGCACTCCTTGGATACATGCTCCAAAGGTTTACCATCTCGATCCAGGTGCAAAACGGCATGTTGGCTCGCATCGCAAACCAAATGGGTACCATCGGCAAGTACCTTATGGCCGTTGGGGGCTCCCGTCACTGCAAAATCCTTGTGCGTTCCATCGAGTTGAAATTGCGTTAGGGTCTTATCCCAAGAGATATAACCCTTGCCTTCATGATCAAACACGACACCTTCGCAGTAACTCGGGACCTCGAAAAGTTTCACCGCAGTGATCTTATCAGCGCTAGGTAAGTCTTGTGCGTAAAGCCCTTGAGGGGCCTTTGTCCAGGAGACGATCAAGGCAAGTAAGCCAAGAATCAAAGAGTGGATCGATCGCATCATTGTAGAACCTTAACGAAGAGGAAATGAAAACCAAACTCAAAAACGAACCGTCATCCTATACGACCAAAGGAGCAATGCAAGAATGTCGCACCTCGGATCAATTTCGAATTTATGGTCACGAAAAGTTCGCCTGGAGGGGCACAACGAGCGTAAAATGCACATGCAACATGTCACGTCGATTCGATCCTCTTGCGACTCCCAAGGTACAAACATGGCTTGGTCAATCAACAAAGCGGTCTTGGTTCCCTACGACTTTTCAACCCATTCGAGAGTAGCTGTCGATAAGGCCTTATCGATTGCCGATTCCCCTTCGCAGGTTCATATTCTTCACGTCCTGCCAACCTTTATCCCATTAGCTCCAGAGGGTTTCCCTGTAGAGGCGATCGATGACCAAGTCCGTTTGGAGTACACTCAAAAAGCTCTCGATGAGGAATTCGCTGACCCCCGCTACTCCCAATGCTCCAAGGAAGTTTTGATTGGTGATCCCGGGTCGACCTGTGTCGATAGGGCAAAAACCATTGGAGCTGATTTGATCGTGATCCCTTCGCATGGCCGCAGTGGAATATCTAGGCTAGTGCTTGGTAGTGTGGCCGAGCGAGTCGTTCGATTCTCCCACGTGCCAGTGCTGGTGCTCAAGATCACCGACTGACCTTCAGTTCGAATTGTCTAAACGTCTCTTGCTATAGTGATATCCATAGCATGCGTAAACCAGCAATCCGATAAGGCACCAGATGCCAAATCGGATCCAGTTGGCGGCCCCGAGTCCGGCGATTAGATAGAGATTGACCACCACACCCAAAACAGGAATGGCCGACCATCGGTAGCGAACCGTCGCAGCAGAGAGCCCGAGAAACACAAGTAGAAAAATAGCGTAGGGAATACGATCGTAGTGGAACTGCCCCTCGGGCATCCAATTCCCATCGAGTTGATGGCTCTCTGGTAGGTTCCTAAGCAGTCCGCAGTAGGCGACGAAACAGATCGGCAAAATAATCTCGCCTGGAAATCGAGGGACTCGAAATCCATTGGATTGTCCACGAAATGAATCCGATACCAAGATCCCTGCGCACACGAGCATGAAAGCAAACAATGTGCCGATCGAAGCTAAGTCAGTGACGAACTGGGAATTGAATAGTACCGTCGGCAAGGCGACCATCAAACCGGTGATGATCGACGAAAAGGCCGGTGTTTTAAAGCGTGGATGAATCCTGGCAAATGCTTTCGGCAGCAACCCATCGCGAGCCATGCTCATGAAGATGCGAGGCTGACCAAGTTGAAAGACCAAGAAGACACTCGTCGTGGCAATCACGGCGCTTACGGAGATGATTCCCACTAAGGATGGAAGCCCAACTTTTTCGAAAACATACGCCAAAGGATCGTCGACATTGAGCTCCTTGTAGCTGACCATGCCTGTGAGTGTGAACGAAAGAACGATGTAGATGATCGTGCACAATAGGAGCGTTAGAAGCGTCGCACGCGGAATATCTCTCTGAGCGTTCTTGCACTCCTCGGCAGTCGTTGAGATCGCATCGAATCCAATGTATGCGAAAAAGACCCCTGCGATCCCTTTAAAAACCCCATCAAGGCCATTGGGTGCAAATGGGCTCCAGTTGGTCGGCTTGATGTAAAAGAAACCGACAAGCACCACCATCACCACCACGGCCATCTTCAGTAGCACCATCAAATTACTGACCCGCTTGGATTCCTGAATACCGATGATGACCAAGCCTGTTACCAGGAAGTTGATCAAGATCGCGGGAAGATCCACGATCAGTTTCAAGCCACCGATACTCGGTGCGGTATTCCAAGCCTGAATGTGTCTTTGAAGTTCATCGCTTATCGGTTCTCCTGCGGCCTGGACCGCAGCGAGCTGGGCCGGGGCGCCAGAGCAACTGTAGAAGTCTTGCACGAGCCACTGCGGTATCTGAAAATGCAATCCGATGCTTGCCAACCATCCTTGCATCCCTTCGAGGATGTTCACAAAGTAGCTCGACCAAGCGAACGCCAGGACGCTATTGCCAATGGCGTATTCCATGAGCAAATTCCAGCCGATCATCCAGGCCGTCAGCTCCCCGAAGGCGACGAAGGCGTAGGTGTAGGCGCTGCCACTGACCGGAACACTCGATGCGAACTGCGCATAGCACAAAGCTGAGAACAGACATGCCACAGCGGTGATGACAAACAGCAGCGAGATTGCCGGCCCGCCATCAAAGGAGGCTTTACCAATCGTGGTAAAAGCCCCGGCCCCTATGACTGCTGCGATGCCAAAACAGGTAAGATCAAAAAGAGTAAGACTGCGAACGAGCGACTGGGAACTTTCGGATTCAATCTCTCGATCGATTTGCGAGAGTGTTTTACGCCTGAGCAGGCGTGCTTTGATCGATTCCCAAGACATAATAAAGACTTTCGCACAGGATCGAGTTGCCCAAGGTAGGCGATCGGACAATCCCGATGGTCGGCGACTCGATTAATTTGCCGAATATCGTAACGGTTCTGTTCCTAGGTAGGACTACGCGAGA
Source organism: Pirellula sp. (assembly GCA_040381975.1). Classification (GTDB taxonomy): domain Bacteria; phylum Planctomycetota; class Planctomycetia; order Pirellulales; family Pirellulaceae; genus JBKCUI01. The sequence continues at coordinate 7,017 of JBEIGI010000037.1, read as the reverse complement.
GGACATTTTGCGGGTAAATTTATCCCTTTCTTTGGGTCATCAAAAGAGCAACTTGGCCCCCGTATTAATTGAAACCACCGAGAATTATGAAAACAGACGAACTGCGCGAAAAGTATCTAGCATTCTTCCAGTCCAAGGGCCATCATCGTCAAGCCAGTGACGTGCTCGTACCAACGTGGGACCCCTCAGTACTTTTCACGCCCGCGGGGATGAACCAGTTCAAAGACCATTTCTTGGGGAAGGTGAAACTCGAATTCACCCGCGCGACCACATGCCAAAAGTGTTTGCGAACTGGTGATATCGACAACGTCGGTCGAACTGCCTACCACCACACGTTCTTCGAGATGCTCGGCAACTTTAGCTTTGGCGATTATTTCAAATCCGAAGCTATCGAGTGGGCATGGGAGCTTCTCACCGACAAGAAATGGTTTGGAATCGACCCAGATCGATTGACCATTACTGTCTACAAAGACGACGACGAAGCGGCCAAGATTTGGAACGAGAAGATCGGACTCCCGATGAGTCGTATTTCGAGGATGGACGAAGCCGATAACTTTTGGCCAGCGAGCGCTCCGAGCCAAGGTCCAGACGGTGTGTGCGGTCCATGCTCGGAAATCTACTACACCCTCGATGGTGGTAAGAACGTTGAAATTTGGAATTTGGTTTTCACTCAATTCAATCGAGTGGGCAACCCACCGGATAACCTAAGACCTCTTCCTAGCAAGAATATCGATACAGGCATGGGGCTCGAACGTGCCGCGAGTGTCTTGCAGGGCGTTCCAACCAATTTTCATATCGACATCTTGTATCCGATCGTGCAAGCGGCCGCCGAAGTTTGCGGAACCAAGTACGCTTACGAAACCGATGACGGTCGACGCCTTCGAAGAATCACAGATCACGTTCGGGCTTGCACCTTCGCAATCCATGAAAACGTTTATCCAGGCCCGAAAAAGGCTCGGTATGTGATCAAGCGATTACTTCGACGCGCCGTTCTGGATGGACACCAAATGGGGATGCGTGAACCATTCCTCCATCAATTGGTCCCCGTAGTCGCTCAGATGATGAAGAGTTCGTATCCTGAGCTTTCCGAAACCATCGATCGCGTTTCGGGAGTCATGAAGCGAGAGGAATCCGATTTCTTCTCGACGATCGGCTCAGGCCTAGATCGTATCGACCGACTCTTTAGCGACATGAGTGGCAAAGGGAGCACGATGGTCGATGGAGCCGAGGCAGCTACCTTGTACCAAACCCACGGTGTGCCACCTGAATTGTTTCAACAAATCGCCGCTGAACGAGGTTACTCGTTCGACTGGGATGGTTATCGTGAGGCGATGCTCAAACACGGAGACATCAGCGGTGGTGGTACGATCGAACTGTTCGAAACCGGACCGATCGAGACCCTCAAGGAAGCTCTACATGAGTCGGAGTTTCTAGGTTATGTATCCACAAAATCCCCTGCACAAATCAAAGGGGTCATCGTTGGCAAACCCAAGGACGATCGGCTCGTGAGCACCGTCACGGCCGAAACCAAGGGCGATATGCTCCGAGTCGTGCTCGATCAATCGCCATTCTATGGTGAAAGCGGTGGACAAGTTGGCGATAAGGGTAAACTTCAAACATCCAGCGGCAGTTTTGAAGTGACCGATACCCAGAAAAGTGGCGACCTGATTGTCCACTATGGTCGGATGCTCTCTGGGGCGATCAAGGAGGGGGAGACCGTACAGGCTCTGGTCGACGAGAATCGACGCAACGCGATCCGCCGCGCCCACTCGGCAACCCATATCCTCCATCATGCCCTGCAGACCAAACTCGGCAAACATGCTCAGCAGCAAGGTAGCAAGGTGGATGCGGATTGGTTGCGATTCGATTTTAGCCACCAAGACTCCATTTCAGATGAAGACTTGAAGGAAATCGAAAGGATCGCCAACGCCCGAATCTCGCAGGCTGCGACGATCAAGTGGGAGACGGTCCCGCTGGCCCAAGCTCGGGAACTCGGAGCGATGATGCTATTTGGTGAGAAGTACCCGGATCCAGTGCGGATGGTTTCGATGGGTGATTTTTCTCGCGAACTTTGCGGTGGAACGCACGCGAGCAACACTGCGGAAATCGGAACCATTGAACTGCTAGCCGATGAGAGTGTCTCTTCTGGCGTCCGACGTATCACGGCCCTGACCGGTTCGAACGCTCTGGATCACAGGCACAAGATTGAAGCCCAGGCAGTTGCCTCAGCGGAAAAACTCGGTTGCTCTGTCGATCAACTCGGCAATCGAGCCGTCGAGCTCATCACGGCAATTCGCAAGTTGAAAAAGATCGCTACATCGGCAGGAGGAGGCGAAGCACCTCCAGCGAAAATCGGCGACCAAGCCAAATCCGCTTTGGGTAAGCCACCTTATCTGGAAACCCGCAGTGCGCTCAAGCAGGCGGCTCGGGCACTGAATGTTTCTTTGGATGAAGTCAGCGGTCGGATCGAAACGTTGCTCACCGAAGAAAAACAACTCCATGAGCAACTTACCCAGCTCACCAGCGCAAGCGGCTTTGATGTCGACGAGCTCGTGTCCAACGCTCAAAGCGTTGGACAAACATCACTGATCGTCGCCAAAGTCCCTAATGCCAACCCAGCCATGATGCGTCAGTGGATCGATCAAGTCCGCAAGAAATCTTCTAAGCCCGTCGCGGTGATGTTTGCAACCAACGATCACGACAAGGTCACTCTAGTCGCTGGGCTAAGCCAATCGCTTGTCGATCAAGGACTCAGCGCCGGCAAGTGGATCTCGCCGGTTGCTCAAACCGTCGGCGGAAGTGGCGGAGGTCGACCGGACTTTGCCCAAGCCGGTGGGAAGTTGCCCGATAAGATCGACGAAGCGTTGCAAGTCGCCCAATCGACTTGGCAGTCGATGGCCGGCAAATGACCCTTAACCTTTTGGCTCTTGAAACCTCTGGTCGTAGCGGCAGCGTTGCGTTATCTCGTTGCTCGCACGATCTGAGAATGCTACAGGATTCAATAGGAAATGACGCAACTCGCGAATCTTTGCTCGATCGAATCACAACCCATTCGATCGAGCTTGATCCACGATGGGGATCTGCCAAGACACTGGCTCCAGCGATTGAGAAACTGTTAGCGTCTCATGCAATGACGGTTGCTGATTTGCAAGCCATCGCGGTGGTGCAAGGTCCAGGATCGTTTACTGGACTACGTGTGGGAATTGCGACGGGCAAGGTCATGGCCTATGCACTCGGGATCCCAGTGATCGCAGTCGACACCCTGGATGTGATCGCAAAAGACTTTTTTAATTCGCGGAGAGAATACTCCAATCCGATCGATCTTTTCGTTGTCGTGGATGCTTTTCGAGGGCAATCGTTCTGGGGAATGTATCAACTTCGCGAGCGACGATTGTTTCCATCGGTGCCAACAAGGATCGATGACAACGAACGCTTAGCAGAAGAGATTCAGAGGCGATCGCTAGATTCTGAAACCTTTGTTGTTGGACCATCCTTACAAAAGCTTAAGGATTGTGTCTCACAACAACAAATAACTTGGTTGGAATGCCAACCGCAAGCTGCCGTTGTGGCCGAATTAGGATGGCAGGCTTGGGTTCGCGGAGAGACAGCCGATATCATCGGATTGTTGCCAACGTATTATCGAAGCAGTGCGGCAGAGGAAAAGCAAAATACGGCAAGCAAGTGAGAACTGCGCCTACGCACGATGTGATTGTGTTGGGCCGATCGACACCGTAAAATGGGCATTCACGCGCATGCCATGATTTTGGGTTGCTTTTTATCCAATGAGCCTTCCAAGTGGTTTTTTCCCAATGGCGTTGAAATTGAAAGCGGAACAGCGCGAGCCGTCCGGTTAGTGATTGAATGTCTTCGGTTTCGCAATGTTTCATCATCGGACGGCTCGCGCCGTACCGCTTCCATTCGCCTGTGGAGCCCCCTTTAACCAGAATCATTCCTGAAGAACTAATATTTGGAAGCTTTGTTATCTAGTAGAGGTGTTTTTGATGAGAGTTCTTCTTTTCATTGTATTGTTGTGTTCGTATTGTGTGGCAGAGCCTCAAGCTCCTCAGCAACCCCCTCGCGGGTTTGGTGGCCCTATCGAGCTTGGGCCTGACGACAAACAAGTTTTCGATGATCCACCCAAGACAATCACCGAAAGGCGAGAAGGAATCGAGCATGGAAAACTCGAGATGATCGAGTACGAGTCCAAGACCGTCGGCACAACTCGCAAATTAAACGTCTATACTCCGCCGGGCTACTCCAAGGACAAGCAGTACCCGGTGTTGTATCTGTTGCACGGGATCGGTGGGGATGAAACAGAATGGCAGAGGTTTGCGACACCAGACATGCTTTTTGACAATTTGATCGCCGATGGCAAAGCTGTACCAATGATTGTCGTGATGCCCAATGGCCGGGCGCAAAAGAACGACCGGGCCGAAGGAAACGTGATGGCCGCTGCACCGGCTTTTGCTGTTTTCGAAAAGGACTTGCTCGATGATGTTATCCCAACGATCGAGGCACGTTATTCCGTCAAACCCGATCGAGAACACCGGGCTTTAGCTGGACTGTCGATGGGTGGTGGCCAGTCACTTAATTTTGGCCTGACCCATTTGGATACGTTTGCCTGGGTTGGAGGGTTCTCCTCTGCGCCTAATACCAAGGCACCCGAGGAACTGATTCCCGTCGTACAGAAAGCCAAAGACCAACTCAAACTGCTGTGGCTATCGTGTGGGAACAAAGACGGCCTGATTCGCTTCAGTCAGCGTCTTCAGAGGTTCCTCAAAGAAAAAGACATACCTCATATTTGGAACGTCGATTCGCACGGCCATGATCCAACGCACTGGCGAAACAACCTGTACCACTTTGCACAAAGAGTATTCCAACAAAATTCTTTCACCTCCGACGGCTCATGAATGGCAATCCTGGCGCAGAAGCTTGAAAGAGTTTGCTCCAATGCCATTTCGATCCAAAGCGGATTGATCGATTCGCGATTACAATCCCAGTGACTTAAATTACGGGTTGAGCTCGATAGGCTTGACCCGAGTGCAACACAGCAGTTCTTCCATCACGCAATCCTCAGCTCTTTTTTGGAAAACGATCATGAAACTTCGCATGGGTTTGGCGTCTATTTTGGCAACATCCCTCGGTCTGTGCGCCGAAGCACTAGGCCAAGACTTCTTCTTTCGCGACGGGGATCGAGTGGTCATGATCGGAGACAGCATTACCGAGCAACACCTCTACTCGAACTATGTCGAGATGTGGACGGTCACGCGATTTCCGCATTGGAAAATCACGTTTCGAAATGTCGGGATCGGCGGAGACAGATCTGTTGGCGGAAACGCTCGATTTGCACGCGATGTGCTGCTCCACAAGCCCACTGCGATGACCGTCGACTTTGGGATGAACGACGGCAGTTATCGCGAATTCTCTGAGCAGACATTCAAGCCCTACGTCGACGGCTTACAAGGGATGGCCGATCAAGCCAACGCCGCGAATATTCGCACAGCCTGGGTCACCCCACAGCCACTCGATAATGATGAACAAGGCAAAACGGCGCTTACGGGCTACAACCAAACGCTCGAGAAATTCTCCGAAGGGGTCAAAACGATTTCGGAGAAAAACAATGGCACCTTTGTCGATCAGTTTCACCCGTACCTCAAGGTGCTCGACTCAGCCAGGGCCAAGGATGACAAATACAATCGGATCACTGCCGGGGATGCCGTTCACCCCGGACCACCAGGCCAGGCTCTCATGGCGGCTTCGATCCTCAAAGGTCTGAATTTTCCGCCGTTGGTCGCTTCGGTTTCCATCGACGCAAGCCAGAAAAAGGTTGTTGCCTCTGAAAACTGCAGTGTCGAAGGTCTCGAATCAACTCCGACGGGAATCAAATTTCAAAAGCTCGATAAGGCACTGCCATTCTTTCCAGAGGATGCCGCAAGTATTTTGCCCTGGACACCGATCCTCGATGATTTGAACGATTACAAGATTCAAGTCACAGGCTTGGCTCCGGGGAATTATCAAGTTCGCATCGGTTCGGTAAGTGTTGCTGAACTGAGTGCTCAATCGCTAGCAAGTGGAGTCGATCTTTCAACGGAAGTACTCAAGGTTGGACCGATTGCCCAGCAGGCAAAACAGGTCAAAGAGGCCGTCGAAGCCAAGAACCGTTATCACCACGATCAAATCTTTCGCGGCATTGTCTTGACCGGTGTTCCCGAGTGGGTCTATGCGGCGGTGCCCCGTGAGCAACTTGAGGAAAAGAAAAAGGCGCTGATCGAACAGCGACTGCAGAAGGTATCCGAATTGGATGAACAAGTTGCAAAAGCGCTGATCCTTCGACCACATACTTTCGAGATCACGAAGGCAAACTAGTTGCTCATGGGCAAGTTTTTTGCTATCCAACTCGTCGCCGTGATTCTTTGGATCGAGTTCTTCGCTCCGTTGGCTCGGGGTCAAAACGAATTGAAATTTCCACACGTCGACCTGTAGAGATATCTATCCCGAAGGATACTCAGAAGATCAAGCGGAAAGCCGCATTGACCGGGTCCTTCTGAGAAAAAGTAACGATCAAGGAGCGGGTGTTACACCCGATAGCAAAAACTCCGCTTGCTCGTCGGCAAGCTGGGCTTCGCGCACCAGGCCGCGACGGCGGTAGAGCTCTGCAAGATTGCGCCATGAATACGGAGTCGGGCCAGCATCGATCGCCTGTTGCAAAGCCTTGGCTGCCTCGTCGAGCGATCCAACATGCAAGAAGTTGTATCCGAGTTGGTTTGCGATGTAACCACGTGAAGGTGCTATCTTTACGGCTGCTTGATAGGCCCTGAGCGCTTGCTCTCGAAGTACCGCTTGTTGCTTCGGAGCAAATTCAAGCTCTCGTTCGTAGGTCTTGCCAAGCGCATAGAGCAAGTCGGCAGCCCATGGGTGATTCAAGGTCGCTTGGGGAAGTAGATCCGAGAATGCTTGGAGCGATTGCGTGATCTGATCGGAGGTGGAATAAGTACACTCGTCGATCTCGCGCAATGC
>JBEIGI010000036.1:0-49176 GCA_040381975.1 Pirellula sp. | reverse complement strand
CCCCCACCCCCCCCCCCCCCCCAACCCCGCCAGGGCCACGGCAGTCCCTGACAACCCCGTTTCGGACAAGTGACGGCTGGTCACGGGTGGGATCTTCACAGCTGGCAGGGACAAGGCAGGCAGCGACAAGGCAGGCAGTGACAAGGCAGGCAGCGACAAGGCAGGCAGCGACAAGGCAGGCAGTGACAAAGCAGGCAGTGACAAAGCAGGCAGTGACAAAGCAGGCAGCGACAAGGCAGGCAGTGACAAAGCAGGCAGCGACAAGTCAGGCAGCGACAAGTCAGGCAGTGACAAAGCAGGCAGTGACAAAGCAGGCAGTGACAAAGCAGGCAGCGACAAGGCAGGCAGCGACAAGGCAGGCAATGATAAGGCTGGTAGTGATAAGGCTGGTAGTGATAAGGCTGGTAGTGATAAGGCTGGTAGCGACAAGTCAGGTAGCGACAAGGCAGGCAGCGACAAGGCAGGCAGTGACAAGGCAGGCAGCGACAAGGCAGGCAGTGACAAAGCAGGCAGTGACAAAGCAGGCAGCGACAAGTCAGGCAGCGACAAAGCAGGCAGCGATGAAGCCGGTATGGACAAGTCTGGAAATGGTAAGCAGGAGGGTAGCGATAAGCGAAATAAGGCAAGCAGTTCCGAGGAGCAGACAGCCAAACCTAATGAAAATCCCCAAAAGGGGCCGGAGGGCAAAAATCCAGGCGATCAGGAGAACAAGCAACAAGGAGACGGAATGGGTTCTGGAGATCAGAAGGGTGGCAAGCAAGGGCAACCCAAAGCAAGTGAACCCAACAGTGCCGGCTCTGGAGTCAACAACACAGGACGAACACCTCAAGCGGGTGGACCAGCGGGATCAGGCCCAAGCCAATCAGCAGATTTTGGCTCCGATCAAGCCATTGAGGAGTATTCTCGCAAAGCGGGAGACATGCTTTTAGATTACATCGACCGTCAAAGAGATCAACCCGATCCTGAGTTACTAAAGCGTCTTGACTGGAAAGCGGAAGATTTCCGTCGATTCGCGGATCGCTGGAAGGAAGCCAAGGAGCAAGCCAAGACGGATCCTCTTAAGCGAGCTGAGCTCGACGAGGCATTGAGGAATCTGGGGCTCAGCGGAGCTGGCCGGAAAGTCAATCGTCTCAAGGATCGAAATGATGGCATTAGGGGGATGCAAGAAGAAGGTGGAAGGCTACGGCCGCCTGAGGCGCTTCGGGAGCAGTTTGAGGCTTTTCGCAAAGCGGCAGGTAAACTCGGAAAGTAGTTTGAATGAGGCGACCTCGAATCTCCCAGTCTTGACCGGAAAGAGCTCTGGCGTTTTATCTTTGAAAATGCTATTCCCTCTGATGCGGAGGAGTTTTTCTCTGGATAGCTAGTGGCTTGGTCGTTGAAAAACAGGGACGTTTGCGATGAAATGCGATACCTCGTTGAGCGGTTTGAGTGCTCAAGTGTTTTTCTGTGTATTCGGGTTTTGCTTATGCGGAATTGCATCGGCGCAGAGTCCGTCGCTAAATCCATTCAAGCGATCTGCTAAAGAAGCTCAGGAGGTTCTCTCGCTCAAGCCCGAGCATGGTCCTTGGTTGATTTTCGCCCATTCATTTGAGGGCGAGAAGGCGAAGGATGAGGCAACTGTTCTCGCTAAAGAGATCCAACGCGATTTAGGATTACCGACCTTCGTGATGGAGAAGAAGTTTGATTACTCGGAGAAGGTGTTGGGGTCTGGGTATCGCGAGGATGGCACACAAAAGGTCATGAAGTATCGTGATTCCAGGGTTGTTAGTGGATATGCGGTGATGGCAGGCGAATTTGATTCGATCGATCATCCTTCGGTACCGCAGGTTCTTGAGAGAGTTAAGACTTACCAAGCCAAATCGCTTTTGACCGAGGGGAGTGACGCAGACGTTAAACGAAAGAAAGAAGATGTAGATACTGTTCGAGGGGCCAAGAAATGGCTGAGTGGACTGTCGAAGGAGAAGCTTCGAGGGCCACTTGAGCATGCTTTCATGACCCGCAATCCGCTTTTGCCACCTGACTTTTTTCAATCACCGGACTTGGAAAAATTTGTATACGACATGAACCGTCAGCCGGGATACAACGAGCATTCTTTATTGGACAGCAAGAGCAAGTACACAGTGCGAGTCTTGACGTTCCGTGGCGATAGTGAGTTTATATCTTGGGGTAAATCGACCTCGGGTAATGATAAGGCGCAGGGGGCGAGCTCTTTGGAGCAAGCAGCCGAGCGAGCTTATATCGCCATGAAAGCCTTGCGAGTCGCAGGTTATGAAGCTTATCAGTATCACGATCGCGAGCAGAGCATTGTCACCGTGGGTGGATTCGATCAATTGGGAACCACGGACGCAAACAATCGGTTTGTTTATTCGGCGGACATTCGTGCGGTGATCGAGAGGTTCTCATCCGATGGGCAAGTGGCCGACACATCGAGATTTGATTTAAATCTGGGCAAAGCTGTACAACCGAGATTGTTATTGGATCTGGTGGATCAAAGAAAGATTCCGGAGTTGTACCAGGGCTCGCGCCAAGAACAACTGGCTTACTACAGCAAGCTATCGATTGGGTTTGACATCAAGCCGACTCCGATGGCGATTCCCAGGTACAATGCGTCTCGAATCTATGCCGGCTCGAGGCTTGGTGGGAAGTAGAACCGATGGAATCAGCGGATTGCTTTAGGGATTCGTATCGGTTTGCCCTCCTGATGCAATTGGTAAAGGTTCCTGATGATCGTTACGTATTCTTTCATCGAATGGTCGGACAGGTAGTCAATTTTACCTTTCCTTAAACCTTGCATAAATCCGCGAAGGCGATCTTGGAATCGGAACCAGTTGTGGATGCTGCTTATTTTGCCTTTTCGGTTGACATAGATTTCGCGTCCCATGTGATGGTACCCCAGGAGTCGTGGAGGGATTCGAGGGACAACATCGTTGTTATTGACCCAACGATAGTGGCGAATCTTGAGGAAGGATGCATAGGCCCGATTACCGACGCGTGGAGCTCCGAAGGAAAAGATCGCTTGGGGGTTGGACGGAATTGGAGAGAGTTTGCAGCGTACAGCGCAGACGGCGGCCATCGCGCCTCCGAGAGAGTGACCGGCAAACCAAACGGAGCGTTGGTTCTCTTTGAGTCGGTTTTCGAGTTCAGGCCATAGCAGATTCACATGTCCGTCGAAACCGCTGTGGACTCGTCCGATATCGCAGGCGATTGTCCAGGCTTTCGCATCGGCTGCGATGTCTTCCCATTTGGTTGGTTCGGTACCTCGCGAGACGATCAAGCAATCGTATGGTGTGCCGAAAACGTAGGCCTCTGAACCGGCTTGGGAGACAAAGTCGCATTGATCGATACCGGCTTGGTAGACGACTTTTGAGATCAGCGAGGGAGGACCATAGGCAAGCCTGGAGAGTTCCGCCATCACGAGCGACTTTTCCAACCAAGAGAGTTGGCTCAGGTGACGATCGAGTTTGATCGTCAGGGGTTCGGCTGGAAATACAGCGGCTTGCTTGGGGTCTTTGATCATACTCAACGCTTCTTTAGCCGGCAGATTGCTGATCGGGATACTTGATCCGTCCATGATGGATAGCGTTTAGATTTTTGATCAAGGATTGTTTGATGGCATCGAGTTCTACGAGGGTTAGTTCGCATTCATCGAATTGTCCGTCGAGAAGTTTTTTCATTGCGATTTGGTCGACGAGGGTTTGGATTCGGGAGGATGTCGGTTCGCGAAGAGCTCGTGTGGCGCTTTCGACTGCATCAGCGATCATCAAGATTGCAGACTCTTTTGTCTGCGGCTTAGGCCCAGGATATCGAAACTGAGTCTCTGAAACTTCCTCGATGTCTTTATTCCCCTCATTCTCTTTGATCGCTTGGTGATAGAAGTACTCAACCAAGGTGGTTCCGTGGTGTTGTTCTATAAAATCGATTATTCGCTGGGGAACATTGTGTTGTTTAGCCAAGTCAGCACCATCTTTCACATGCGCGATAATCACCAGGGTGCTTAGTTCGGGTTGGAGGGCATCGTGTCGGTTGGCACCGGGCATTTGGTTTTCGACAAAGTAGTTCGGCTTGAACATTTTTCCGATATCATGGAAACAGGCGCCGACCCGAACTAGCAAACCATTGGCTCCGATACTTTCGGCTGCGGACTCTGCCAGGGAAGCGACCGAGATACTGTGGTTGTAAGTACCCGGAGCGCGTTGGGCTAGTTGTTTTAGAAGCGTGTGGCTCATGTCACCGAGTTCCAGGAGGCTTAGATCGGTTTCAATGTCGAAGAGTCGCTCGACGAACGGAAGCAAACCGACCATCAGAGGGCCACAGATTGCCACAAATGCAGCTTGTTTGAGCGATTCCAAAACAAGTTGGCTTGAGTACAGCGGAACGGATTTTCCTGTGCCGTTTCCGTAAGGGTCACTGGAAAACTCGAGGGATTGCCCTGTAAGGATTCCTAGCCCTAGGCAGGTTGCAAATACAATTAGAGAGACTCCTAAGCCGACATAGACCAATCTGGTGCGGTTGCGAATTCTTCCCGATAGGAGACTCGCACCTGCAGCGGCGCTGAACGTTAGGATGTACTCGGCAAGATCCCCACCGGTGCTAAATGCGATTACCAAGCAGATTGCTGCCGATAGCATCAAGGCCGTCGGTCTACCGTAGACCAACGCAGCGGAGATTGCAAAGAGAGTTACCGGAACAATCTCGACATGAAAAGGATCTCTTGAAGCAACGACTGCGGCGATGATCGTAAAGGCCGAAAGTCCCACCAACCGTAGGATTTTAGAAACCTCTATAATTGGCGAACTGTCGCGAGACTGGTAAATGAAAAACCCGCAAAGCAGCGATACTGCCGCCAGGAGTCCCCATGTTGCCGCGAGGCGTTGGACTTTCTGTCCCAGAGTCATCTGCTGAGTGTAGGCTTGATGCTCGGTTCTGAGCAATCGAATTTCTTTAGGTCCAAGCAATTTGCCCATAGGGACCAGTGCGCCATAGGTTGTCTCATAGGAGACCATGGCAGGTTTGACGGTGCTAACTGCATTGATTCTAGCGACGTTGCTCAAGTCCTCTCGGAAGGCAAGAGTTGTCGGCAATTTAGCCGCGAGAAACCGATGCACAATTTGAGCGAGTAAATCAGCAGATCCATCCCCGAACTGTTGTTTAAATTCTCTTTCGAGGGATCCTTTGAGTGTGGTGATCAATTCTGCCCTGCGAACCCTCGAAACATCGACTTCGATTCGCTGGTCATCCTTGCCTTGCTGAATAACCTTGATAAATCTTTGATTTCCTTTTTGTGGGTCATGTCGAAGCGATTGGATAATTCCAAATTCTTCCAGGGGGCTAAAGACCTTTTGGATGGCCGCATCGAATTTGGTGATATCTGCATCCGTTGCGAGCGTTTTCTTGATGCAATCGATAATCTCTTGGCGATCGAGGCTCGTCAAGCTTGCGCCTTCGGATTGAGATCCGAAAAATTCCAAGTCGGACTTTAGTGATTCATCGAGTGGTTGATTTTTTTGATGGTCACGAATCGCAAAGAGAGCATCTTGGAGTTCACCTCGCAGTTCGATGAGCGGCTCTTTACGATTCTCATACACGCAAAGAACATCTCGGGCAGCTTGAACCTTGAGTCCATCGGTCTGAGCCTCGTCTTCGATCTGGAATGGGATCCGAGCGGGAATCGCTCGCTGGGGAACATAGCCGATTCGGTAGGGGAATGGCGGCTCCCAACTTTTCAGTGCAACGGACAGAATCAGTCCAGCAAGAACAACGATGAATGCTCTTTGAATCAAGTCCAGACTCTTGAGGCGATCGATCCAGTCACGCCAATTGAATCGCCGGGTTCTGAGCGATGCGGCCCGTTCGCTACGACTTTTCTTTGAGGAGTTTTGCATGGCGATGATTCAGAAATCGACTTAGCTTCGATCGGGCTTTCTGATAGTGTAGCTCGGGGATCCTTGGGTTTGTTCGTAGGCAGTGACGATGCGTTGAACAAGGGGGTGTCGAACGATATCACTTTCATGAAGTTTGATCACAGCGATGCCTTCGATTGCTCCGAGTCGCTGGATTGCGTCTCGAAGTCCACTGGTGACTCCAGGGGGCAAATCGACTTGGGATGTGTCGCCTGAGACGACGACTTTCGAACCTCTACCCATTCGAGTTAGGAACATCTTCATCTGAGCTACGGTCGCATTTTGAGCTTCGTCCAAAATGATGAAGGCTTGATTGAGTGTTCGACCTCGCATGTAAGCAAGCGGAATCACTTCGATGACCTCTTGCTCCATCAAGAACTTAACCTGGTCAAAATCAACCATCTCGTTGATCGCGTCGAGCAACGGACGGAGGTAGGGGTTGAGTTTCTCTTTGAGATCCCCTGGCAGGTATCCAAGGCTTTCTCCTGCTTCGACGGCGGGTCGTACCAAAACAATTTTGCGAATGAGTTTGGCTCTATAAGCTTCTACGGCGGTAGCTACGGCAAGGTAGGTTTTTCCACATCCCGCTGGGCCCGAGCAGAGGGTCAAGTCATGGGCTCGAATCGCATCGACATAAGTGCTCTGGCCGGGTGTTCGAGGTTTGACCCGGCGACCTGCAGATCCGATGGCGACATCTTTGCTTTCGGATCTTGGATCGATCGAGGCATCAAGGCTATTGGCCGCAGCTTGTTCGAGCAATCCGTCGATTTCATCGGGTTGGATAATCCCGCCTCGGACGATTTTCTCTTTGAGTTTTTCAAGAATGCCAGTGGCAATATCGACCGAATGGCTCGGACCGGCGACGCGAATCGTCCCATTTCGATGCGTGATGGCAACTCCAAGTTGATTTCTCACTTTTCGCAGGTGAGTGTCTTGGGGGCCGAATAATTGTATAGCTAACTGAGGGTCTCCCAACGTTAGCGTCGATTCTGACATGGTTGAACTTTCTTTGATTAAAACCAGAGGGCGTGTATTGTCGCATGAACCACAGAGGCTTTCAAACCCCAGGCTAGTGCTCATGGTCAGATCCAACCCAAAAGGATCGCGATTAACCCCACCATTCCGGCAGGAATCAGCGAATCGGTCACATCCCATACCCCACCGAGTCCAGCGAAACTACCTCCGCTGTCCTTGATATCCCCCGAGCGTTTCATCATCGATTCGATCAAATCGCCAAGGAGCCCGAACCAAGTTAGCGCAGTGCCCAAGAGCAGCGCACCGGCTAGCTGCCATCCTAAGTTGTCGTTTTGTGATTTGCCGATCCAACAAAAGTAGATCAAGGCACTTAGGCACGCGCTGCCCCAGCCACCTACAAGGCCTTCCCATGTTTTCTTGGGGCTGAGCGTGGGAGCCAGAGGTTTTCGCCCAAAGTTTTTCCCGGCAAAATAAGCTCCCGTGTCGGCCATTTTCGTTACCAATGCGATGCCGACAATATTGAACATCGCATGCTTTTGGTCTCCGATGTAACGGAGGATCCACCAAAAACTCGTTGCAAACGAGACATACTGCAGGAGGCCTAGGCTAACTAGCCAACCTATGGCCTGCTGGCGGTTTTCGTAAGCCATAATGGCTCGTAAACCAAGTAGGACTCCTAGGATCCAATTTCCAAGGCAGACCATCGCAAGTCTGCCAGGGACGCTTTTCCAATCCGTATCGACCCAGGAGGCTAAGCCCAGGGCCGAAGCGATTTCAGGAATCATAGGCAATGCTGCTGAAATCGAAACAATCATGGGTGACCAAAAAACAGGAATCTGCCAAGCTTCCCGGACAATCCAACTTGCCTCGCGCGATGTACCCAGGCAAAGCACCGCATAGATCGGCAGCATCCAAAGACCTGGGATTCCGGCTAGCGGCATGTTGACATCAAGATAGATAAACCCAAAGACGATTGCCAAAAGGACTGCGGCTGTTCGCAAACGGCTGATTAACACGCTAGCTCCCCACAAAAACGTCTAAGCATTATTACTTTCCTGCCGGGGGTGTTGACCCAGAAGTTTTGGGCTGGGTTTGGTTTAAGTAGTCTACGGTCTCCCATTCAGCGCGGACTTTCGGAGGCAGTGCATCGCGGATTGTCCGTTGCTTCTCAGGGATCAATATCGACATTTCTCTAACCGCCCGATTGTAGCTTTCGTTATTGATCTCTTCGGCAGTGTTTTGGCGGCGAAGTCGTTGTTGTATCCACCCTAGTTCGATATGCGATATAGTTCGCATGATCTCATCTGCGTAAGGCGAGTCGACGACCACGCGCAGGCTCGATTCTGCAGCGGCAAGGTCATCTCCTTCGAGCCTCAATCTCGCTATTTGCAATTGCGATTTGAGAAAATAACTTCGGCTTACTGCGTCGGCTGGTGGAAAGTACTCCGAAACAGCCGTCCAATTTTTAAGGTTGTTCTCGGACAAAGCCAGAGCGTATTGTCGTTCAATCGAAGATTCTCGCTGGACACCAGCGGTTGTGGTTGTCTGATGAGAAAAAGGATCGACTCTTGCAAGCTTGTAACTCAAAGCCGAGCCAAGAGCCAAAGGAACGATTAACCAAATCCACGCAAGACCAACCATTCGGCTCTGCTTACCCGGATCCGAAACACTCGGAACCCGGCTAGATCTTCGAGCGGTCAGCAAGACCTGTAATTCTTCAGTCGCTGCACTTGAGGTGATCGCTTGATGATCGATCACCAGACCGGAGAAAGGCACCATCTTATCGCCTCGACCCTCAAGGTGAGTATCGATAAAGTCTCGTAGCACTCTGGCCAGTTCCATGGCCGATGCGAATCGATCCTCGGGACTTTTCTTGAGCAGTCGATGAACGATATCGATCAAGTCCGTGGGAAGATCCGGACGCAATTGCCCGAGTAGAACCGGTTCGGCTTGGATATGCTGCATTGCCAAAGCCAATGCGGTATCCCCCGAAAAAGGAGGCCGACCAGAGAGCATGTGATAAGCAGTTGCTCCTAGCGAGTATAGATCGCTACGGGAATCGACGCTCAAGCCTTGAACTTGCTCGGGACTCATATACAGCGGAGTTCCAAGCGCCACGCCTACGGCCGTTAGATTCTGATTCTTACCTCTGGCTCTTGCTAAGCCAAAGTCCGCAACTTTCACTTCTCCGTCGGGTGTCAAAAGTAGGTTATCTGGTTTGATATCGCGATGGACTAATCCAATCGATGCGGCTTTCTGTAGTGCGGACGTGGCCTGCCACAAAATGGAGACAGCTTCATCGACCGGCAAAGCACCACGCCTTTGGATGAACGAACTGAGATTGCTGCCTGGAACATATTCCTGGGCGATGTAGAGTGTCGTGTCGAACTTACCGACATCATAAACTTGGACAATGTTCGGGTGGATCAACGATGCCACCGATCTGGCTTCCTGGAGAAATCGCTGTTCGTGTTCCTCGGAGCCGACGAAATCGGCTCGGAGGACTTTCAATGCCACGTGTCGATGCAGGGAGTTTTGGAATGCCAGATAGACTTCGGACATTCCACCTACCCCTACTCGGTGCAGGATGCTATATCCCCCGATAATCTGGTTTGTTAGATCCTTGCCTTCGCTGGCCCGATTCATGTGCTGCGCCGATGATTCGAAAAGATGACTCGCCGGGAGACTGCCCTCAGGTTTCAAAGACCACTGCGATCACGGATTTCTCCCATGCTGCATAGGGAACCAAAAGGTCTGCCCCTTGCACCTGCATTTTATCCAATAGTTGCCCGGACAAGTCAGCTTTCCAGGCAGATCGCAGCGATTTCGGCAAGCTTATTTTGGCTGTCGAGGATTTGCCGGCACCCTCGCATAGGTAAATCAGCCAGTCGGCTTGCACTGTTTGCTGTCCGTCTAGGTAGTGCAGGTTTTCGCAAGGCAACAGGGAAAAACGGATATTGGCATGGTTGCACTGAGCTAGCCAACCGCTCGAAGGAAGCTTACTCGATGCCTGCAAGCACAAACCCGAGGGTTGACCCTGCGGAGGCAAAACCCAAGGTGACTCAAACAGATCGATGGCCGTTTCCCATGGTCTTTGCCAATTGACTCCGATGAAAAATTTTGCATCGATCGAACCATCGGTAGCAACCGGCAGGAGACTTTGGAGTTGATTGGCCCCTTGCTTGATGTGGTAACTGAGTCCACCGGTTGCAAAGTAAATTTTGTATTGAGCATCATCGATCTCAATGAGTTCGATGTTTGCCTGAAGGGGCCCAAGCCACTTGCATTTGTTCCCATGCGACCAGAGCTCTATAGTCGCAGCCTCGCTGGGCCATAGCATTCGCCAAACAGGCGTGCACATCGCCCTGTCGAATCCGCCACCAGTAAGTTGCACCTCGACCCATTTGCAACCTTTTTGAAGCGTTAGGCTTTGCTCAATCCAAGGAAGATTACCATGTGCATCAAGATTGTGATCAAAAACACCTCGCGTAACAACAGTTCCGAAGGAGTCGCTCGGGTCCCGTGTCTCGACACGAGTTTCGCTCAGCGGGATCCAATCATTGTCGCTCAAGCGATGATGCTCACCGGCAGGTTTTCCAGCCAAGGAGACCATGGCGCTTAGACGATTACCTCGTTGGTCTCGAATATAAAAGGATCGCAAGTGCCCTTTTTTTGGATCGATTTGCAACTCGATGAACTCATTGGCCAAGGAACCGTCCTTTTGGGAAACCTTGGAAGAGTGCCCCAATAGAGACTTCAGTAAACCGCCGGATTTGGCGGATGTCGCTTGCCTGGGGATCCCGGCTTTGATGCGAGCAAACCCCATCGGAGGCAAGTCGATAATCGCGTGGGATTGAGAGCCTTGGGCACGAAGCGGGCTGAGCGATACGATGCGATCAGACTCTTGCGGTTCGACTGCAAATTCGGAGTTACCCAAGACTACGCCAAGGCGTCGCGGGTGACTTGCATCATTTAGCACGAGCCAATCAGGGCTTGACCCGAGAAATCCTCGGAGGATCTGCTCTGCTTGGACTCTGAGGTCCAATACTTTCGGGGCCAGATCCTTTGCCCATGAAGCATCGTTCTGAAGCTTCGATTCGCCATGGGCCGCTTGCGAGTCTAGTTGCTCAAGAAGTTTATCAATTTCGGCCAGTAAAGGACTTTGAGGCCCTTGAACATCCGCATCTCCATGGGTTTTCTTTGCGCCTATCCAGCACCTGAGCATATCTGCGAGTCGCTCAAGCCCATGGAGATTGCGTTGCAAGAAGATAAGGCTCCTTTGAAGTTCATGGATCTTCTCGGGTTGCTTTGGGACTGCGAATGGAAAGTGCTGCGATCCGAACTGATCCGACCAATAGGGCTGTGAAGTGGAGTGGAAGTATTCATCGGCCAGAATCCATTTTCCAATCGCAGGGGTTCGCCGATTGACGCGGAGGAGATCCTGAAAAATCTCGCAAGTACGATCGGGCCAATGAGCTAAAACCAATGTTGGAACCTGGTGATAGTCGAGTTGCTTTGCCATCGCGGCCCCAAGGCCCAAGAGCGATTCAGGATCGATGGCATCGACCAAGTGTCCTAAGACGACATCGATCGAGGGGCTTTCGGAGGAGGATTGCCACTTGAGTTTCGCATGTTCCTTTTCCGGGATCATGCCATCGAGGTATTTTTCAAGGAGAGCTCCCTGAAAACCATACAGCTTGGCAATGCTCGGCAAGTGCGCTGGGACGCTTGGAAAAAACGGAGCCAGGATCTTCGTCGGGGCCAACCCTAGCTCAGCCCAGTGAGTGTAGGCCCTTTGAAAACTCCTCAGGAGAGCTTTTTCACTAAGGTAGGTGTGGGTTACTTCACGACGAAATCCACCGACTAGGCACAAGGATTTTCGTTTGATTCGATCGGCGAGTTTGTCGAACGACTCAGGGCTCGATACTCGAAGCTTTTGGATCGTCTCGGTAGTTGCCAAGAGGCTCAAAGGCGATGGGCATTGGAGTTGGGATGCGAAGCGGTTACCGAGGGTACTGGGAGTTGTGAGCACCAGATGCAATAGGTAACCTTGTTGCGAGCAGTATCGATCTCTTTCCTGGGATAGCGAATCGAAGGCGGCCGTAAGCCATCGATCCGCTTCATCGTAATTTCCTTCGTTAAAATTGCACGCACCTTGAATGATCTGATCCGATACAATCATCCAGTCGAGATTGAATGAGTAGCGCAGCTTTCTTGCCATTTGCTGGATCTGCATGACCGCATAACCGAAAGCCAAAAAGTCATTTTCCAAGTCTTTGCGAATCTCTGATGGAGTCTTGGGGGCCGATCCTCCTTGAACACTTTCAATCCCTACCAACCGAGAGATCTCTTCGATGATCAAGTCTCTGGCTCGTGAATCACTAAAGAGCACTTTGTTACCGGAGATCTCAAGCTGCTCTTGGAGTGGTTGATCCAAGAGTTCCTCGGAAAATTTGGGAACCACCACCAGAGCGTTTTCGACATCCAAACCTGCTCGGTCGCAACGTCGGGATTCAGGAAGAAACCCTAGACGACCAAGGATCCTTGGAGACCACAAAGAGGTCCAGGCTTGATGGTAGTCAAGAAAAAGTGATTGCTTGCCCAGCCCCTCAAGCTGGCCACTCTGGGCGCTGCCCGAGGGCAACTCCTCAAGCGAGTTGGTGGGAAATGCAAAGATCAGCCGTTTGAAAATCGAATCGGATTCCATAATCCGAGAGTATGAGCCATAATAACGGGCTTGGAAGACGAAAACTTCGAGGAATTAACTTTATGAATACTGCTCGGCTTGCCTTGCAAGCCTCCAATGAGAGAATTCGAAATCTTCCCCTTGTAGGGATTTTCGTCTCTTTCTTGCTCGTGTCCGGTGTTTGCGTTCTTGGGCTATGGAATGACCTAAGCAATCGCCGATCAATGATGCTCTCCTCGGAAATCTCGAATCTTGAGTCCCATGTCGAACGAACAATCATTCGTATCCAAGGTGACTTAGGGGATGGAAAGACCCTAAAAGATTTCTCGGAACCCAAAGTCGCTCCTTGGTTGATTGAACATTGGTTTCGTATGATCGAGTTGCCAGAGAATCGAATCTATGCGTACATCGAAGACGCAGACGGATCAATACTGTCTATGGGAGGCAAAATTGATTCGGTCAAGGATAGGGTACTAGATCGAGAACAAATCCCTGGTTTTCAAAAGTTCGTTCAGAGCGTGCGCGATGTTACAGATCAAACCTCCTCGTCGGAAGTCATTGCGATCGAGGTTGGTCTACCGATCGAGCACCAGAATCAACGGATTGGAGTGTATCGAACAGCGATCCCGATGAAGTGGATGGAGAGTCAAATCACGTCGGCCGAAAGGTCTCGCTGGTTTGTTTGGTTTTCAGTACTCCTTGCCATGACGATGATCGTCGCGACGACAGCCGTTTTCGTTTTCCGCTTAGGCTCCCATTCGCGAGACCTTGAGGTGGCGTTGAAACATTCCGAGACAAGGCGTCTAGCGGACTTGAGTAAACTCGTGGTGAGCATGGCCCACGAACTGCGCAATCCACTGAATTCTATTCGTCTAAACCTGTTTTCGTCTGAGAAACTGATCCGAGGTGAATCTCCTATGGATCAACGAGAAGCCCTGGTCATGATTCACGAATCGGTCGGGGAGATCGAACGTGTGAATGAGTTGATCGGCCAATTGCTCGGATTTGTAAAAACCGACGAAAGCCAAGAGACTTGGCTTAATATCGACAGCGAAATTCAGTCCGTACTTCAGTTTCTCAAATCCACCCATGCGCACCATGGAGTACAAATAGACTATCGGTTCTCCGATGGGATCGCTGTCGGTAAGGTGTCGAAGAAACACCTCCGGCAAATCTTGATCAATCTTCTACAAAACGCGCAGCAAGCGATGATCGGTGGAGGGCAAATCCGAATCTCCTTGCGCTGCGACTCACAAACCGTGACTCTATCCGTAGAAGACTCAGGTCCTGGTGTTCCATCGCACTTGTTTGAAAAAATTTTTGAACCCTTCTACAGCACCCAGCCCGATGGTGTAGGATTGGGACTGGCCGTCGTGAGGAACTTGATCGAAGCTTCCGGTGGAAGCGTTTCATGCCAACGGAGCGAAGAGCTCGGCGGTCTAAAACTGAATTTGCGATTTCAAGCCAAACCAGCTAGTGTCGACGCATTAAAAATCGAACACTGAAATGCTACTCGTACTCGAAGCCCTTGAGTCCCAACGCTTCTTATGTTCGCATCCCAAAAAATACCAGACGAACCTTAACACCTAACCGAATTACAAAAAATTATGAACACGGCAATGACCATTCTCGTGGTCGAAGATCAAGTACGCGAACGCGATGCTCTTTCGCGAATGCTGCGGTCCGAAGGTTACAACACAATTGGTGCGGGAAATCGCCCCGAGGCGATTCGGGCTTTCGAGGCTCCTGTCGATATTGTCGTATGTGACCTACGACTCGGTACCGATGACGGCCTGGATGTGCTTAGGCAATGGCGAGAGACCAAACCCTCGGTGCCAGTGCTCATGGTTACTGCTTATGGTGATATCCACTCGGCGGTCGAAGCGATGAAACTTGGTGCTTCGGATTACCTCACCAAGCCGCTTAAACCAGATGAACTATTGATGCTTTTGAATCGCTATCTTCCCATGCGTGTCCGCGAGAAAAATGGCTCCCAGATCGATGCTGGTGGTATTGGTCGAATGATCGGACAATCGCGCAAGATGCGAGAGGTCTTCGATCAGATCATAAAAGTCTCTGCTTCAGATTCCACAGTGCTTATTGTCGGTGAGTCCGGCACCGGAAAGGAACTCGTCGCCTCAGCGATCCACGAGAATAGCCGTCGAAGAGCCGAACCGTTTGTCGCTGTGAATGTCACTGCGTTGCCCGATGCGCTAATAGAATCGGAACTCTTCGGTTATGTACGGGGTGCGTTCACCGGTGCTGCAGAATCTAGAGAGGGCAGGTTTCGTACCGCCAATCGAGGCACGCTTTTTATGGACGAGATCGGTGACCTTCCGCAAATGCTCCAGCCCAAACTACTCCGCGTCCTAGAAACCCTAAGATTTGCCCCTGTTGGCTCGAATGTCGAGTCCCAGGTGGATGTCCGATTGATCGCAGCAACCAGCAGGAATCTGCCAGAGATGGTTGAAGACGGCCAGTTTCGAATAGACCTGTACCACAGGCTCAATGTTCTGACAATCGAACTACCATCCCTGCGAGAACGCCCTAAAGATATCCCGATCCTAGTTGACCACTTTTTGCGAGACTGCGCCAAAAGGCATCTTCGAGGCGTACCAGACGTCGCTCCAGATCTGATGGAGTATTTACAAGGTTACGAATGGCCAGGAAACGTTCGACAACTTCGAAATGTCATCGAAAACATGATGGTCATGGGAGAAGAAGGAATGCTGACGGTCCGGAACTTGCCGAAATACCTCAGCGGCAATCCACTAAGCGAACAACACCACGAATTCAAGGGCTCCTACAACCTTCATGATCTTGAAAAAGAAGCGATTCTATCTGCCCTTAGGAAATCTTATGGAAATCGAACCCATGCAGCCCATACCCTGGGGATTTCAGTTCGAACCCTTCAAAGAAAGCTCAAGCTCTGGGGGATCGAATAAAAAAACTCCAGCCTAACGCTCAATTCGATTCTCGCCATCATAACCGGTTGGGAGGTTGATGATGCCCGGAGCAAGTACCGACATACGATAGGCTGGAGTTACATGAACCCTCAGAGCACGCCCTGTGCCAGTTGCAAAGAAAATTAAAAAGTCGTGAAGGGGTGACAATTTGATACAAAAAAACAAGACCTTCGACCATCCGCTTTGGTTGTGTGCGACAAAATGGCGTTCGATACGTCAACTTGTCGTACTCAGGTTGGTCTACTTGGGGGTTGGTTCACGAAACGAGCATTCGACCTTTTTTCAATAGGTTGGTATAGTTTCTATCCCGAAGGCATTCTCTCGAAGATACTGTTAACGCGAATTCAAAACGGAGATTGAAATGACGATTCCACTGACGACCGAACGAAAAACTTCTGTGATGACCGGCGCGGATATACTGGTCAAATCATTGGTGGATCACGGCGTGGAGATCGTATTTGCCTACCCCGGTGGCTGCTCGATGCCCATGCACCAGTCACTCACGAAATACGAAGGTCGACTACGCACGATCTTGCCAAGGCACGAACAAGGGGGGGCTTTCGCGGCCCAAGGGATTGCTCGGTCGACCGGAAAAATTGGCGTCGTCATGGCCACCAGTGGGCCTGGAGCAACCAACCTCGTCACGGCCATCGCCGACGCGAAACTCGACAGCATCCCTCTGATTGCAATCACAGGACAAGTTCCCACCGGGGTCATTGGTACCGACGCATTCCAAGAAACCCCCATCGTAGAAATTTGTCGGGGGATCACCAAGCATCACTACTTAGTCACCAAAGTTGACGATGTCGCCAGGGTGATGAAAGAGGCGTTTTACATCGCGACGACCGGCAGACCCGGTCCGGTTCTGATCGACATGCCCAAGGATGTGCAGTTGGACTCTTGTGAAGTCGATTGGGATGTCCCGATGAACCTGCCTGGGTATTCACCCATGAAGCATCCCAACGCAGCCCCCGAGCAAATTCGTCAAATTGCCGCTGCCGTCCGGCACTCTAAACGTCCTGTCATTTATTGTGGCGGAGGAATTGTCACGGCGGAAGCTTCCGAGGAACTTCGCATATTTGCCGAAAAGACCGGTATTCCTGTGACAATGACCGTGATGGGGCTTGGTGTCTATCCGGCCGATGGGCCTTTATCATTGGATATGCTTGGAATGCATGGTGCTGCTTATGCAAACTATGCAGTCCGAGACTGTGATCTTTTGTTGGCCCTCGGGGTTCGATTTGATGACCGTGTTACAGGGCATTTGGCTTCATTTGCCAAGAATGCCAAGATCGTTCACGTCGACGTGGATGCTTCGGAACTCAACAAAAATAAAGTGGCTCACATAGCAGTCAGAAGTGATATTCGATACGCACTTTGCGAGCTAAACAAAATCGTCGATCCACCCGAGAATATTCAGGCTTGGGTTGAGCATTGCCGCGATCTGAAAGCCAAACATCCTTTCGGTTACGATCAGAATTTTGACGGTATTTTGCAGCAGCACGCCATCCGAACCCTCTCGAATCTTACGGCTGATCGCAAGACATTTGTCACCGTCGGGGTCGGCCAGCATCAGATGTGGGCAGCTCAGTTTTTCCAATTCCGAAGGCCTAGGACTTGGCTCAGCAGTAGCGGGCTCGGAACCATGGGCTTCGGATTGCCCGCTGCTATGGGTGTCCAGGCCGCCCACGAAGATGCCCTGGTCATCGATATCGATGGCGATGGATCCTTCCAAATGAACATCCAGGAACTTGCGACCCTTCATTGCGAAAAGCTTCCTGTAAAAGTTCTACTGCTAAACAATCAGCACTTAGGCATGGTCGTCCAATGGGAGGATCGTTTCATGGGATCCAACCGCGCCCACACCTACCTAGGCCCTATCGATCACGAAGAAGCCCGAGGGCCGGGCTCGACCATCGCGCATACGTACGCAGAAAATCGTTACCCCGATTTTGTGAACATCGCCAAAGGCTTCGGTTGCGGTGCAGCGACTATTCGCAACAAGGCAGATCTGGAACCTGCTTTGCTGGAGATGATCAACTACCCGGGACCCTATGTTCTCGATGTACAAGTCCCCTACCAAGAGCACGTTCTACCGATGATTCCCTCGGGTAGAACCGTCGATGAGATGATCCTTAGATAGTTCCTGCGAAGATTTCGAAGTTAGGTTTCAAGATGCTTGATCTTTACGACAAAACACAAGACGCTTGCGCCGTAATCCAAAAAAAATGGGGCAAAAGGCCTCACGCGGGCATCATTCTCGGCACAGGCCTAGGGCCACTCGTCAGTAAGATCCATGTGCAAGCCGAATTCGATTATTCGGAAATCCCGCACTTCCTGAAGTCCACGGCAACAAGCCATCGCGGGCGACTTCTGTGCGGCGAACTCTCCGGCGTACCTGTCGTGGCGATGGAAGGTAGGTTCCACATGTACGAAGGCTACCCGCTTGATCTTATCACCTTGCCCGTAAGAGTGATGAAGTTCTTGGGAGCCCAACTGCTGATGGTCTCGAATGCTTGCGGTGGTATGAATCCGAATTACCAAGCAGGAGATATCATGCTTATCGATGACCATATCAATTTGATGGGCGGAAATCCTCTGATCGGTATCAATGACGATCGACTCGGCCCTCGCTTTCCAGATATGAGCCAACCCTACGACCGCCGATTAATCCGTGAAGCCTTGCGAATCGCTCGCAAATCGGACATCGTCGCCCACCAAGGCGTTTTTGTTGCCGTTGCAGGTCCGAATCTTGAGACTCGAGCCGAGTATCGGTTCCTAAGACAAATCGGGGCAGATGTCGTAGGCATGTCGACGGTTCCCGAGGTGATCGTCGCCGTTCACAGTTCCATGCGAACAGTAGGATTCTCAGTGATTACCGATATGTGCCTGCCCGATGCCCTTGAAGCTGCCGATGTCTCCAAGATCATCGCCATCGCCAACGATGCCGAACCTAGACTAACGACACTTCTGACCGGAGTCCTAGAGTACGACGCAGCACGCGGCTCCTAAGGCACACTAGCGACGCGCCTTTTTTTGGGAGTCAGTTCCATTCCAATTCCACCCAAGAGCAACGGCTTTGCTTCAACACCACTAGACTGGCTGCAAGAACACTACCCATCGTGTAAGCCACGGATTGGAATGATCCTTGGAAGCGGTTTAGGGGGACTTGCTGATTCCATCGATCAGCCGACAAGGATCCCGTTCGAAGCGATCCCACATTTTCCCTTGCCAAGAGTCCCCGGCCATCAGGGGTGCTTGATTTTCGGCAATCTCGGGGGAATCCAAATCGCCATGCTTCAGGGCCGTTGTCACCTCTATGAAGGTTGGTCACCCGAGGAGGCTCTCGTTCCCCTAAGGACCCTCATCGACCTAGGCATAGAACTTGTGATCCTTTCGAACGCATCGGGGGGCATTAACCCAAGGTTTCGAAGTGGCCAAGTCGTTGCGATCGACTCTCATATTGATTGGTTGTTCCAAGGCCCAAAAATCCCGAACCCAAATCCGGCCATTGCGTCTATGCTTGGACGTTCACATCGGTCCTATGACCCCTTGTGGCTAGCCCGAGCCCAAGAAACTGCCATGGAACTCGGGTTTCAATTAAGCACCGGAACCTACTTGGCTACACTAGGACCAAATTATGAGACACGCGCCGAGTATCGAGCCTTTGCCCAAATGGGAGCCGAAATGGTAGGGATGAGCACCGTTCCAGAATCACTTCTGGCCATGCGTTCTGGAGTTCCGGTATTGGCTTTCTCCGTGGTTACCAATGTCGCCAATCCAGATCTACCAAGCGCGACGGAGCACTCGGATGTCCTAGAATGGTCCAAGGTCGCTCGATCCAAACTTGAGCCACTGGTAAAAACCATCGCGTCAAAGTACTTCTGATAGACTAAAACAGCTCGCGAGGTTATTGCCAATGGATCATGAAGTAAACGAGGATTCTCACAACGCAGTCGAAGATGGAATCGGTTCGGTAGATAATGTGCCGACCCTATCGATGCATTATGCTGGATTGACCATCGACGGATATTCCCGCGCAGCGGTACAAAGCTATTGGCGTATCGCCGAACTAAAACTGGGTTTCGACCTTGGGGCTCAACCTTGGGACTTTATGTCCTTGCCCCGGACTTTTATCAGTCATCCGCATCTAGATCACATCGCTGCGATCCCAGCCTATGTGGCGCGACGCAGGATGATGAAAATGGAACGCCCAACGCTCTATTTGCCCGACTATGCACTTTCGACGGTCGATCAGATGCTCAAGGTCTTTACGCGGCTGGATCGAGGTCGCATGCCTTGCGAACTAGTTCCGCTTCGCGAAAACCAAGAGATCGATCTTACCCGAGAACTTCTCGTGACGACCCATGCGATGAAGCATTCGATTCCCGCGTTGGGCTTTATCGTTTGGGAAAAACGACGGAAACTCAAAACTGAATTCGCCAATTGGACCGGTGACCAAATTCGTGATGCCAGGCTTGCGGGTGTCGAAGTAACTTCAGAAACTCGAACCCCCCTTGTCGCATACACCGGAGATACAGCCCCGGCCGGGCTCGATCGCAACCCAGATATGTTTCGCGCCAAAATCCTCATCACCGAGATGACATTCCTTGCACCTGATCACCGAAAAGACCTCATTCACAAAGATGGACACATGCACTTAGACGATTTCGTGGAACGAAAGGATCTTTTCCAAAACGAAAGAATTATCTGCGGTCACTTTAGCGTGCGCTACAACAAGCCCCAAATCAATCGCTGGGTCGATAAAGCCCTTCCAGGTCGGCTCGATGGACGGCTGAAACTATGGATCTAGATGGATTCAAACGACCTGAGCCGACCAAACCCAGGCGACAAAACAGACTCCTAGGATCACTCCACCTGCAATCCCAACCCCAGCTGCAATCGCTGTTTTTGTACTCACTTCGAATTTCATCCTCATGCCAGGTGAAAGATGAATGTGTATGAGCCAACCCAGAACGAAACACATCGCCAATCCGATTGAAACGTGAAACGCACTTACCAAAGAAGATTGACTGAAGAATACCGCAATCAACCCGTCTCCGAGTCCCTGCACAATCCCCCAGGTCAAGCCGATCAAAGCCAACCACCAACCCCAAGACTCCTTAGCAGCCAGTCCTACTGCAGTTATCAAGTTGAATGCTGCAAACAAAACGCAAATCAACGCGCCCAAGGAGCCACAGCGAATCTCAACTGGCAAGAGCGACTCAGCCGTCTGGCTCACATTGTAGTAGTGTTTACCCATAATCGTGGCGATTCGCAACAGCGTCCAAAACGCAAACAATCCTAAGATTGAAAAATAAAAACCTTGCAAACTTCGGTAGACATTTTCAGGCGTGTCGCGAGGTACATAGTTTCTAAGCACAACCTCCTGTGCCTCAAACTCACTTTCTGTCGTGCTCTCCGTATCGCGTCCCATTTTGCACACCTGTCGAAAAACCAATCCTAGGGGCGCTATCCTGTAGTGTTGCCACTGCGAAATATTGTCGTGCGTGGATGCAAGAACGCAAGTAGTATTACCCGATTCTTAGATTAATTTGAAAAACAATCGTCCATTTAGAGTTTTTCGCACTTTCGCCGTTTATGAGGGTGATTTGAGGTTTAACCCACAATAATTCGTAAAGCCCCCATCATCTCGACGGGCGGAACACTAGTTTTTGATGACCAAGTTGATCATCTTGCCCGGGATAACCACCACCTTGAGCAACTCCTTGCCATCGAGCAACTCAATCACCCTCGGACTCGACATCGCTAAAAGTTGAGCTTGCTCATTGTCAATGCCCACAGGCATCTGGATCTTGGTCCTTACCTTTCCGTTTACTTGAACCGGGATTTCGACCGAGTCGACTTTCATCTTTTCCGGGTCGGCGTTGGGCCAAGCCGCATAGGCCAAGGATTGATCATGACCTAGCACCCGCCAAAGCTCTTCAGCCAAGTGAGGAGCAAATGGCGCCAAGAGCAAAGTGAGGCATTCCATCGCCGATTTCGGGCGAACTTCTTCCTTGGTGAAGTAATTGACAAACTCCATCATTCTGGCGATTGCAGTATTAAACGACAGACTCTCGATGTCTTGGGTCACCGCTGCAATCGTCGAATGCACCACTCGATCCTGCTCCTGTGTCGTTGGAACATCCTGAACCGATTCGTTGCAGCAGAGTTCCTCGGACCGCGAATCAACGATCAAACGCCATACGCGATCAAGAAAGTTCCTAACTCCATTGACCCCCTGCATGCTCCAAGGCTTCGTCGCTTCTAATGGCCCCATGAACATTTCATAGAGGCGCAGTGCGTCGGCTCCGTACTCCTTGACTACGCCTTCTGGATCGACGACGTTCTTTAACGCCTTGGACATTTTGGCAACGATTCGATGAAGCTCTTCGCCTGTCTGTGTATGCTTTGCAACACCTTGCTCATCTTCTTGAACAAGATCAACCGAGACCAAAGCCCCCCGCTTATCTTTGAATGCATACGACAGAATCATTCCCTGATTGACCAGTTTCTGGAAGGGTTCAGGGTGGGTCACGTAGCCCCGATCATAGAGAACCTTGTGCCAAAACCTCGCATAGAGCAAATGAAGCACGGCATGCTCGGCTCCACCGATATACAGATCCACAGGCATCCAAGCAGCCTCCTGCTTGCGATCCACAAACGCATCGGAACACTTAGGACTAATGAATCGCAAATAATACCAACACGACCCGGCCCACTGAGGCATCGTGTTGGTCTCTCGACGATATCGCTTGCCATCGAGTTCGACATACAGCCAAGACGGATCGGCTTTTCCAAGCGGTGGTTCTGGACGCCCGTGGGGTTTGTAGTCCTCAAGATGGGGAAGATCGACCGGTAGGTCGCTCATGGGGACAGCACGGATTTGTCCATTAGGCTTCCCATCTTGATCCAATTCGTGAAGAATCGGAAAAGGTTCACCCCAAAAACGCTGACGACTGAATAGCCAATCTCTGAGCTTGTAGTTGACCGCTTCTCGACCAAGACCGAGTCGCTCGAGATTTTCGATGACTTTCGCTTTTGCCTCTTTGGTCTTGAGTCCGCTGAGCTGGCCACTTGCGATCGCGATACCTTCGCCAGCAAAGCAGACTTTACCACTGCGAATCTCATCCAACTCCTGTGGATTAGCTGCAATCGGCTCGACGACTTGGACGATCGGCAACTGAAACTTCACCGCAAATTCGTAGTCACGCGTATCATGCGCCGGAACGGCCATGATCGCCCCTGTCCCGTAATTCCCTAGCACATAGTCTGCAATCCAAACCGGGATTGGCTTTTGTGTCACGGGATTGGTTGCAAAGGCCCCTGTGAATACTCCAGTCTTTTGTTTGTCCCCCTCGGTCCGATCTCGATCGCTTTTGAACGAAGCAGCTTTGCAATATTCTTCGACCGACTTTGCATGCTCACCCGAGGTGATTTTCGCTACCAGTGGGTGCTCGGGAGCCAGAACCAAGTAGGTTGCTCCATAGAGTGTATCGGGCCGAGTCGTATAAACCCGTATCGACTCGGCTTTAGCTGGGGCGCCTTCTTGGGTCGCCACAACAAAATCCACCTCGGCTCCCGTGCTCTTTCCAATCCAATCGGACTGCAGTTTCTTGATACCCGCAGACCAATCGAGCATATCCAAATCCGCAAGCAATCGATCGGCATACGCAGTAATTCGGAGCATCCACTGCCGGAGCGGAATTCTCTGGACGGGATGATCTCCTCGCTCGCTTCTTCCGTCGATCACCTCTTCATTGGCCAGTACCGTACCCAATGCCGGACACCAATTGACCAAGGCATCGTCTTGATAAGCCAATCGAAAAGTGTCGCGATAACTGGCGATGGCCTCAGGCCCCTTGCTAGCAACATGATCGGGAATTGGCAACTGGCTGATCGGCTTGCCCTTGCGATCTTGTGGATCGTACCATGTATCAAAAAGAACCAAAAAGATCCATTGTGTCCAGCGAAAGTACTCCACATCGGTGGTCGCCAACGATCGATCCCAATCGTAGGAGAACCCGAGCATTTTTAACTGGCGAGTGAAATTCGCTATGTTCGCTTCGGTACTCTGGCGCGGTGGGGTATTGGTCCGAATCGCATACTCTTCGGCAGGCAATCCGAACGCATCGTATCCCATAGGATGCAAAACGGTTTTACCTTGCATCCGCCAGTATCTGCAATAGATATCGGTCGCTGTGTAGCCCTCGGGATGCCCGACATGCAAACCAGCACCGCTTGGATAAGGAAACATATCCAAAACATAGAGCTTCCCCTTGCCATTTGGATCGGGGAGTTCAGGGCAACGAAACGTTTTGTTCTGTTCCCAATAAGCTTGCCACTTGGGTTCGATTTCAGCAGGATTGTATCGAGGCATCGCGAGGACTTACTAAGGATTGAAAAACAACAGAACTTTTTAGAGCCAATTTAAACGCGTTTTTAAGCCGAGTGGATCGCTCGCCCATCGACAGCCAATGCCGCTTCATGGATTGTCTCGGCAAGCGTCGGGTGGGCGTGGCAACTCCGAGCGATATCCTCGCTACTTGCCCCAAACTCCATGGCGATAGCAGCCTCGGCAATCAAATCCCCTGCCCTAGCCCCCAAAATATGAACTCCAAGCACGCGATCGGTCTTGGCGTCCACCAAGATCTTCACGCGACCTTCGGCCTCTCCTAGAGTCCTCGCCCGACCGTTGGCGCCATAAGCTCCGACGCCCTTTTTGTAGCTTACCCCAGATTCTTTGAGTTGCTCTTCGGTCTTACCGACGGTAGCAATCTCGGGGTGGGTATAAACGATCGCAGGAATACAATCGTAGTTGAAGTGCGAATGGATGCCCTGCATACGTTCAACACAGACAACACCTTCCTCCATCGCCTTGTGAGCTAACATCGCGCCCCCAATCACATCCCCCAAAGCGTAGATTCCCGGCACCTTGGTTTGGAAATCGCTATCGACTTGGATAAACCCACGTTTGTCGGTTTCGATTCCGACATTCTCAAGTCCGATGTTTTGTGTCAGAGGAACCCTACCTGCCGCTAAAAGAACCCTGTCGCTTTCGATAGGCTCAGCCCCCTTGCAACGCACTACACACTTGCCATTTTCCACTTTTGCCGATTCGACCCAAGACTGCAAACGAAACTCGATGCCTTGCCTGGTGAAAGCTCGCTGCGCGAGTTGACTTAGCTCTTGATCCATCCCTGGTAGAATCCGGTCGAGCGCCTCGAGAACCGTAACCTTCGATCCAAGTCTGTTCCATACGCTTCCGAGCTCCAGCCCGATGTAGCCACCTCCGATTACGGTGAGTTTCTCGGGAACTTGGTCAAACGCAAGCGCCATCGTCGAGTTGCCGATCTTGACCCCATCCTCTTCAACACCTCTCATTGAGGCTGGTTTTGACCCTGTTGCAATGATGATCCTCTTGGCTCTGAGTTCAACCGGCTTCCCATCAACAGTCGCTTGGACAAGGTTTGGCCCTAGAACGACGCCGCGACCACGGACTCCGGTGACCTTGTTCTTCTTAAAAAGAAGATCGATCCCTCCGGTGAGGGTCTGTACGATCTGATCCTTCCTTTTCATCATCGCAGCCAAATCAAGTTGTACCTGTCCGACCTGAATCCCGTGGATCCCAAGCGACGACTTGGTGTCGTGGTAAAGGTGGCTCGATTCCAGTAGGGCCTTGCTGGGTATACATCCAACCCTCAAGCACGTCCCACCAAATTTGTCGTTTTCATCGATACAAGCGACACTCAGCCCCAGTTGCGCCGCGCGAATCGCAGCGACGTATCCGCCAGGTCCAGCACCTAAAACCACTAAATCGAACTCTGCACTTGCCATCGCTGCGCTCACTGAGGAAAATCCCTACGAATTGAATGCGATAAAGCTTAACTTCGCGGAGTTAAAATCCAAGATCCGTTCGGAGTTGACGCAAGAGTTTCTGCAGTTATGAGGGATTTTCCAGTGATTGCCAAGCAAATGGATCGCCTCGTGCGATTGGCTCAATGGCCAATTGCCTACACCCTTGCGGCCCTTAGCCCCGTTATTTTTTCAACCGTCCTGTTTTGGCTTGCAAGATCATCCAAATATCCGTTCTATGCAAGCATGTTTTGGATCGGATTTGCTGCGACACTGGCTCTGACTCGCTCGAAGTGGGTTTCTTCAAAAATCCTAAAAACAGCTGTCCGTTGGGAACGTCGTATCACGCAATCCCTCTTTTCGCTTTTGCTTCTTCAACCTACCTCGACCATCCTTCGATGGTCAAAAACCAAGCTCGGTCTAAAGGCTAAAAATCCGATCGATCCTCAAGACTCAACGAGTTGGCTGGCCGAGGATAACTGGCTCATACGCACCAGTCCGTACTTCCTACCGACCGCATCGATCCTGCTGTGGATCGTAAGCGTCCTGTTTCTACCGGCTTTTCTTCGAAGCTTGATCCTTGGTGTCGGTGTGGCCTATCATCTGCTGAGTGTTTATATCCAACTCAGAACCCCAGACCCCACCGATCACAAGCTGTCTTATCCAAAGCGATTCCTGTGGCTCTTTCTTGTGCCGATGAACATGCTGGTCTTTGTGACCGGATATGCTTTTGCACTGCAAGGATTTATGGGATTGCAACAAGTTCTCGCTGATTTGATCTGGCCCGTGACTTGGGCCTATCAGCTAACTCAGCCAGCGAAAACCTAGCACATTAAGGAATCATCGCCTCGGGTTTGAGCAAATGGAAGTAATGGCCATGGTCGGCCGTGACGATCACAAGAGAATCATCCCATGCTTCCCTTTTTTCAATCCAGCGAAAAATCTCCGATACAGCCTGCTCTCCGCTGAACACCGCACCGATGGCGCTGTCGATATCGTTGGCATGGTTGGCCCAATCGACATCTCCAGATTCTACCATCAACCAAAAGCGATCGGAGCGACCGGCCAACACATCGATGGCCGCCAGGGTTAATTCACTTAGCTTGGGATTTTCTGTGATGTCCTCCGGGGAGTACTCCTCAATCCCTTTGACCGTCGCAACTGGACGATAATCTCCATTGGCGGTTTGAAACGGAAGGTGCCCGTTCTTGGAACCGAAAAATCCAAGCAATCGATGGTTGCCGTCGATAGATCTTCGCACTGCCTGACGGAGTACCTCGGAACCTGCTAAGCCGGGGGTTCTCTGGCAAACCACATACTTGGCATCGACGCCACCTTTGTCGATGTCCACAGCATCGCGATCCACGTCGGCAAGGTATCGGTTTCCAGGAACGAAGTTCTCCCCTTGGCCAGCGTTGGACTTGGCAATCTCCCCATAACCCGCCCCAAGGACAACATCTAAGCCTGGATACGGATGGCTTTTGTGCGAGACAGATGGGAGTCCAAGCATATCCCTGGAAAGATCCTGATAGTCATCGCGGCTGACGTTGACCGCGTAAGCTGCCGCAGGGGTAGCATGGCATATCGGAACACTCGTAACGGTTCCTACTGCAAAACCCTTTTCCCTCTGCGCCCACTGAGCGATGGTTTCAACTTGGGTGCGATCAGGCTTGACGTTGATCGCACCGTTTAAAATCTTCACCCCTGCAGTCATGGAACTTGCCGAAGAAGACGAATCGGTCACCACATGCGGAGACTGTTGATTGCGTCCGATCAAATACTGAGGATCGGCGAAAGCTTCCCAAGGAGCACTTCCTCCTAGTCGGTGGTCATAACCTCCAAATTTTGTCGGTTGCTTCTTATCGATCTGAGCATCGACATCGGTATCGACTTCTTCTCCTAGGGATGATGTCACCATGCTTCCGAAATCCGTCGGGCAACGGTTGTAGTCCTGAAAGATTAAACCCGTCCCACGGCCCTCTCGATAACTTACCTGTCGATTGCGATAAATCGCTGCAGCCCACGTCGTTTGCCAGTCCATCCCGTCGAACACCACAAGAAAAATGTATTTCTTCCTGCCACTTTCAATCGCCGATCTTTGCAACCGATACACGTCGGTCTGATCGGCGTAGGATGCGTTCGGATTGAGCGTGTTGACCGGGACCTGGCCATAGAGCTCTTTCAACCGCAACTCATCGCGATAAATGCTTTGCGAATCGATGTAGGGAGCCAAGCTATCACCGAAAACATAGATCGGGATGAGTCGATTCGAGTGGTTTGTCCAACTGCTATAGCTCTCAGGTCGAGACCCCCAGTAGCCCCACGGAGCTTTCATCGACTGGATCGCAATGTGTTGCTTGACCGCGATAGAATCCAACCCCTCTGGAACCACTACCTCTTCAGGCGCGGGCCGTACTTGCTCCTTGTTGTCCGATTTATCTTGAGCTACCAGCGACCCACAAGAAAACATAAGTAGACCAGCACTGAAGAACGCTGAGGTATCCATACAGAAACGAGACGGAAAAGGTGCTGTTTGTTTTTTCATGAAAGCTAACGATGTCGATTTGCGCAAAACAAAAATAGGTTCTAGAGGAATTTTTGAGGATAAGAATGCAGACTATTGTCTTTTCTCGTACTCGAAAACAAGCACTGGGACTCAGGGGCTTCAAGTAGCCTAGAGTTTGGATCCCATTTAACGAATCAGCAAGCCCACCCAGACGAGCAATTCACGGTAACTTCATGCTCGTGAGGTTCGGTAATACAGGCGACTCAGTAGCGAGGAACACTTGGATCGATTTCCAAACTCCACGCGTCGATCCCTCCCGACATACTCATGGCAGTTGGATAGCCGTTAGCACGAAGCCAATTGGTAACGCGCAGAGATCTTCCACCATGGTGGCACAGCACCACAACTTGTTTGCCCTGCATCATGTCGGTGATCTCTTGCCTGGGTGGCCATTGGCTCATCGGTGCCAAGGTGACCCCCTGGATATTGGCCACCTGATGCTCATTGGGCTCTCTGCAATCAAGGAAAAAGACATCCTGGCCGTGGTCGTTCTTGCCGTCATCCATCCATCGCTTGGCCGTCGATACATCGATTTCCATCATTCACCTCAAGACTCGGGGGTTGAAAACAAAAGGACGGCTGGAAAACATCCAACCGTCCTTAAAGATTTTCTATGTTTCAGAGGAGTTAGCAACTACTCGATGCTCGATGCATCCCAAAGATCGGAAGCATCTTTGGTTCCCATCGCACCCCAAGCACCGTAAGGGCTCGGTAGGTTCGAGCCAGTACCGTCGATCCCCTCGGGTGCAGCCCGTCCAGCATCCCCGGCATCCACCGAGTTTGGAATGAATCGAACATTGTTGTCTCCAAACGCAACGTGGGCACCCGCACCATGGTAACTGGACACAGACGAAATACCCCAGTCCCAAAGCTGATTGTTGCAGGAAGCGGAGTTCGGGCCGAGAATCGTTTGGATCGAGGCATGGTTGTAATCCCCATCGTGCCAACGCATCCCTTGCGAGTGCCACAAATCGCCTTGGTTGACCACCGCTGGATCATAGCGATCACCAAGCTTGGCTCGCTTACAGCCAGTGGGTGTTCGAACGGCCGCCTGACCGGCTGCTTGCCAACGCGCACCTTGGATACGAAGTTTTCCTGCACCAGTGCCGAGGTTTTGAGAAGGCGTTGTTGCGATTTCGCCAAGCAGGACGGTGAAGGCCAAGCC
The DNA here is from genome assembly GCA_040381975.1 of Pirellula sp. Lineage (GTDB taxonomy): Bacteria > Planctomycetota > Planctomycetia > Pirellulales > Pirellulaceae > JBKCUI01. Next base: position 20,060 of record JBEIGI010000036.1, on the reverse strand, counting down.
GTCGGTGATCTCGGACAAGCGACGTGCATAGCGGCCTTGGAATGCTCCGCGGTTTGCCGCCGGGTGCCAAGCTTGGTTGACGTTCACAACGGTGTCGCCATAGCAACCTGCATAGTTGACGCGCCCAGATCCGTCGTAATCCCAGTTTGCATCAGGATTCAACCTACCAGGATCCGAAGGGCAACGGAAAGTTGCAACTTGAGTTCGCCAAGGTGTGAAATTCCCTTGCATGTCCCAAGTCGACCGGAAAAACGGTCGTTGTTCCTGAATTTGATTATATAGCTGAGTCTGCTCCATCATAGGCAAGATGGCGACAAACAGAGAATAGCGGTTGATCGGCTGTCGTCCGACATTCATGTCCGCGTCATGCACGCTCCAAGGGTTGTAGGAACAAGGCCCAGAGGCTCCCGCAGGAAGCTTCTTGTAGGCCGACTCATAATTCAAACAACCCAATGCAACTTGTCGAATGTTGTTGCCACACGACATACGACGCGCAGCTTCACGAGCCGCTTGAACGGCAGGTAGCAATAGCCCAACGAGAATACCAATAATCGCGATCACAACGAGTAGCTCTACAAGCGTAAAGCCCTGATGCTTAAGTCTCCGCATGGAAAATCTCCTAAAACGGCGGAATGTAGAACGAAAACGGCTAAAAGCCCAAGAAATGAATTATTGACCAATTTTTCGTCACGGTCAAATTTTACCACCCACGCAAAATCCGATTTTTCCGAAAAAATCGAAAACCTTCGGCAGGTGGAAATACTTTACCTAAAGATTAAAGGGTGTTTTCGTCCCCTTGGGGCCTGCTCGCCTAGCGGGCCAGCGTGATCGGGGTCAGAGATACCGAAAGACAAACTCGTGCTCGTTCCCGAAGCACTTCGAGTTCGACGGGTTGGGACGAATTGGCAAGCCCCACCAATTGGATCAAGTGCTCGTCGTTCTCAACGCTCACTCCATCGAAAGTCAGGATGATATCTCCGTACTTAAGCCCAGCAATTTCTGCGGGACTATTGGGTTTGACGACTTTCACAAGCGCCCCTCGCGCTCTTTGATTTTGCAGCCCACCTTGAGAATCGACGTTGTAAGCCCGCTCGACACTGACCCCTAAGTAAGAACGCTGTAACTCACCCTTTTCGATCAACTGAGTCGCAACGGCAAATGCTAAATGCATAGGGATAGCAAAACCGATCCCCTCGTTGACTCCCGAGTTGCTTGCAATAGCTGTATTGATACCGACAACTTCGCCTCGCAGATTCATCAGCGGGCCACCGCTGTTGCCAGGGTTGATCGCAGCATCGGTTTGGATGAAATCCTGATACACGATCGATTTGTTTCCAAGCTCCAGGTTTCTTCGCCCCTTGGCGCTGACGATTCCAAGACTCACCGAATGGTTGAGTCCAAACGGGCTACCGACAGCAAACACATGCTCGCCGACTTCGAGTCTGCGACTATCTCCTAAACGGCACGCTGGTAGATCGCTCCTGCCAACATCGATCACTGCCAAATCTGTCGAGGCATCCTCGGTGATTTTCAGGATCTGCAACGGGATCGAGTCATACGTTTCTATTCGGATGTCTTCGGCCTTGGCCGACTGAATGACATGCCGATTGGTCAACACATAGTCGCGGCCCTGATGCTCGATGACGACACCCGCACCGGCCTCTTCAACACGCTTGGTTCGCCCTTTGCTTTTATCTAGTCTCGTATCCAAGGAGACCTCTTGAACCGGTTCTTCCTTGGTCGCCTCAATATGAACCACCGTCGGAGAAACTAACCGTACAGCCTTGCGCAAGAGCCTATTTTGCTCTTCCCATTGCTGAACTTCCTTAGCAAGATCCTCGTACTGAGTTTGACGATCTTTCAATTCGCTTGTCGCAGTAGAAAGCGATTGGGCAATACAGCAGGAACTGAGGGAAATACTCAGCCACGCGGCCAGCGTACAACAGATGCGTGTGGATCGCATAACGCAAGAGAGTAAAGAGGAATCAGAGCTCGGCAGCCACCAACTTGAAGTAGCCCTTGTCTGCTTTATCTCTCGGCCTTCTGGCAAGGACTCTAGCAACCTAGCCTTAAGCTTCGATTAAGAATGTCCGATCGATCGATGGACATTTCCAAGGTATCTAAAGATGCCGAATGTACCGATCAAGCGGGCGTATTGAATCAACGGGGCTCTAAAGGACGGGACTCCTGGGTTCATCGGCCCTTGATCCAAGATTCCCATATCGGTGATAGTCGAAGGAAACACTCTGCTCTTCGACATACCAGAGAAGTTCCAGGTCATGCGCAAGAACCGGGCTATCGGCTACAAAAATCGTGTGCTTGGGTGCCAAGCGACGGATGCTTTCTGGAACCTTAGTCGTCCCGTCGTATCGCAGTCTCTGGACGTGACCTGACTGCATTTCCAGGGCAAGCTGCTCGTCGGTTTGCTCTACCCACTCGATCTTACCGGCCCAGACCAATGTCGCACGTTCGAGGGCCTCAATCTTGTGATCCTCGATCGAAGGATCACAACTGACAATTGCCACTCCTCCGGTCGCCACCGCAGCGGCGCACCTTGCAAATATTCCCCAAATGCTATCGGTCTCAAGCACCCGAATGTGTATAGGATTCACCGGCAAATATCTGCGGTGATTGTCTTGACCGACCAACCGGAAATGGTCGTGCTCCACGAGTATCTCCTCGAGAGCAAAGCGGTCGTAGTTGATCAAAGCCTGCCGCAACTTGCTCAGATCCGATCCAACCGAGGGATCCACCGCGATCAAACCCTTTGCAATCCCGTCGAACTTATCCCAAAACTTTTGAAGCAATGGACTTTTTGGTTTCGCAACTGCATCGAGATGCTGCGGTTGATCTGCAGGATCCCAGCGGTGCAAGATGGTGACATAATTCGGGCCACCGGCTTTGGTTCCCGGACCAAATGCACTTTTGCCTAACCCACCGAAAGGTTGCCTAAGCACAATCGCACCCGTTGTCGAACGGTTGATATACAGATTACCCGCTCGGATTTTACTCTTCCATACTTGCTGTTCGCGGTCATCCAGAGACTCCAAGCCACTGGTCAATCCATATCCTGTCGCATTGACGATTTTGATGGCCTCCTCGAGCCTATCGAAACCCATCACCCCCAAAACAGGCCCGAACAATTCCGTGCAGTGGGTAAAACTACCAGGCTGCACGTTCCATTTGACACCCGGAGTGTACAAACAAGGGTTGTCGCCTAGCTGAGTCGGCATGACCAACCACTTCTCCCCTCGTTCGAGTTCCTTAAGTCCCCTGAGCAGATCCCCCGAAGGTGGTCGAATCAACGGCCCAATCTTGGTCGATAGATCCCAAGCCGAACCGACACGCAGACTAGTGACTGCATCTGCGAATTGATCCTTGAATTCCTGGCTTGTGAAAATCTCACGATCAAGCAAAGCTAAACTCGTCGCTGAGCACTTCTGTCCACCATGCGAAAACGCGCTATGAAGCAGATTCTTGATGGCCAAATCGCGGTCGGAAAGACCGCTGACAATCGTCGCATTCTTTCCTCCGGTCTCTGCCAAAAGCGGCAATCGCGGGTTGGCTTCAAGAATCTTTAGCGCCGTATCGGTGCCCCCGGTGAGGATCGCTCGCGCGATCGATGGCTGGCTAAGCAAGACTTTACTGATAGCACTACCGCTTGAGGGTGCAAACTGCAACGCCTCGTGTGGAACACCTGCCTTCCAGAAGCACTGGCACAAAATGTATGCAGGCAAAACGGTATCGGACGCAGGTTTTAGCAACACGGTGTTCCCTGCGGCCAAGGCTGCTGCAATTCCACCGCAGGGTATGGCAATAGGGAAATTCCATGGGCTTATGACCACCACCGGACCTGAAGGTGCGATCCCTTTGCCCCTCTGACTCTGGAGATCCAGCGCACACCGCGAATAAAACTCTACAAAGTCAATCGCTTCACTTACCTCTGGGTCGCTCTCAGAGACTGTCTTTCCAGCATCGAGGATCGCAGCACCGATCAAATCGCCTCGGGCGATACGGATCTCTTGGGCCACTCGTCGAAGTATCTCGTAACGCGCGTAGGGATCCATCTTTCCCCACTGGGCAGGATCGCGCTCGAGGCACTCCAAAGCTGACCTTAGTTGCAACTCGTCGGCTTGTTGGTACCTGGCTGCAATCACCCCAGGTCTAGATGGATCGATCGATTCGATCAAACTCCCACGGCCTTGCTCAATCTGGCCACCGATCGATACTGGAATCGCTATCGCCTGAGCGTCACAGCGAGGCATCCAGTCTTTAACAATCTGCTGCGCCCAAGCCGCATTTTGGGGAAGTGAAAAATCGGTATCGGGTTCATTGACAAAATGCCTCCAGTCCGAAGGAACTGGAGGCTGCACAGGCGACATATTGCGATCCTGTGTCCTCCTAGGGCTACATGGAACTTGATCGATTTTCCGGATCGATTCGATGAAACCATTTTCCAGCCTTTGCCAAGTCGAACTGCCGACTTGGATTTTAAAAGCATGCCTGAGGAAATTGTCCGGGCCGGTATTCTCATCCAATCGCCTTACCAAGTACCCGATCGCATTGATGAATTCCTCGCGATAGCAAGCCGGGGCATAAAGCAACAGCCTTTGCGAAAGTTCCAAAATCGCCCGTCGTTGGTGATTGGCCATCCCTTCGAGCATTTCGAACTGGACTCGATCCAATGACCCCGTAGCCACAGCCAAAACCATCGCATACGCAAGATCGAAAAGGTTGTGCGAAGCGATCCCGAGCTGGACGGCTTGCAGACGCTCTGGCTCCATCCCAAACCTAAGCATTCTCTTGTAGTTCGCATCGGTATCTAATTTCGATCGGTAAGGAGCTTGCGGCCATCCTCGAAGCGATGCCTCGACGCGTTCCATCTCCATGTTGGCTCCCTTGACGATCCGGATCGTGACGCTCTGACCTCCCCTGGCGACGCGTTTTTGAGCCCAATGTGTCAACGACTCTTGCACCAGTGCCGAGTCGGGCACGTAGGCTTGCAAGGCGATTCCCGCTCGCACATTCTCCATCCCAGGTCGATCCAAGGTGCGCATGAAGATCTCTGCGGTAAGGCTCAGATCTCGGTACTCTTCCATATCCAAATAGACAAACTTGGGAACCTCGGTCTTGTCGGGACGAACAAACCTCTCCTTGGCTGCCGCACGATAGAGCAACTCCAAGCGGTCCGAGACCATTCGAATCGTGTGCTCGCGAGCCAGTGGTGAAATCTGAGAATACAGCGTCGAAATCTTAATCGACACACACTCGATCTCGGGCATCTGCAAGGCAGAAAGATAACGGTCCAGCCGCTTAACGCATTCCTGCTGTCCAAGTATGGCCTCACCGAGGAAATTCACGTTCATCCGAACCCCTTCGCGGGATCGTTCCGAAAGGTGTCCTCGAAGCTTCTCTTCTTCGGCAGGCAAGATGACGTTGGCTGTCTCTTTACGCATCTTCTCTTTGACCAGTGGTACAGCTACCCCCGGAAGGTATTCTCCGAACGACTGAAAGCCCTTCAAAAGCGCTTGGTCAAACATGCTGAAGAACCGAGGAACTCCTTGCACATCCAGGATGTGGACCATTTGGTCAACCACCCGACCTGGCGAATTGCTTCGAAAACTCTGGTCGGTGATCTGAGTAAGGGTCGCTTTATCCTCGGGATGCTCAAGCATCCGATCGAGCTCAGCTTGCTGACGCCTCTCGGCAGGTGTCTGCAACTCTGAAGCCCTCTTTTGCAAGGCTTTTGCCAACTCGATCGCAGCCACTTCGAGGCGTTGATCGTCGATCGACAGCGGACCTTGCCGAAACTCCGGTGGCAGTACCTTCTCAACACTCTGGACGCTCAAGCTTGACGAGGTTGTCATATCAACTAATGGCGTTTACGGTTCTTGAGGAATTATTGCGGGTAAGGATACAGGCTGCTCGTACTCGAAAAGCAGGACGAGACGTCACACTAATCAAGCCAGTCGTTGTCTCGCAACCGTTCTGGAACATACTTCTCGGTGACATAACTAATATCACGGCTGATCAAGGCCTCGACTTCCAATTTGAAGTCGTTAGTCAGCATCTGCTTGATCTCCGCTTGCCAATGTTTCTTCTCGGAAAACCAAGGATAAGAAGCGATCTGTTTGGCTCGTTTTTTATCCTTGTCGTCGAGTTTGATCATGACGTCTTCTTTGAGTTGGCAACGTTCAAAATCAATACTTCGGAGGCCAATAAACTTCGCGTCCGGTATAGCCATCCGCATGCTTTCAAAAGCCAAATTGATCGAGCCTTGTTTGATCACCGAATAGATGTAGTATCCCCAAGGATCATTATCCAAGAGGCAAAATACGGGCAACTTGTATTCGGAGTGCAACCGATAGAGCATGCGTCGCACCCCGCGCGATGGCTGGCCCGCTCCATGCGATACGATGCACTTGTGCTTCTGCCAAAATTTGTCCTCGTTGAAGCGTTGCCAAACCGTACCCTTTTCGACATGCAAGATAAATTTCGCGTCGCATCGCTTGATCTTCAATCGGTCGGGTTCGACGATGCTGGGAATCGGGTATCCGGCAGCACCCATCCTTGCGGCATCCAACTCGTTTTCGCCGTCGATGACCACCAGCGGACCGGCCAAACTCCCTCGAGGCTCGGCATATAGGTGGAGTTCCTCTCGCATCGCACCGGTAATGACTTCCAAATCCTCAATGATCGTATCGGACTCACTCTGATCCTCGAAGGTGTTTTCCTTCGTCCCCTCGATGTTGTGCTTGAGCATGTAATACAAGCCCCGGATGCTCGTCGATTTGCCTTGACGAATCAATCGCGAACAACCACTACCGACGAGAATCGTCTGCATGTAAGCTCGGGCTTGATTGAGGTTAAAGAGCTCTCTCCGATTGGTCTTACCCCCCATCTCAATGAGCCTTTTTCGGCGGTTGTACTGGGAATTCGACAACGATCGAGAAGGTACATCCAAGTACGGGTCGCGACGCTTCTTGGCCACCTCGGCCACCGCGGTCGCAAGCCGTTGCAACTTGGTCATCGTCTCGACATCCCGACCCTTGATCGGAACCTCCTTGACCTCTTCCTGAACCGACGTTTTCTTTGCTTTTTTTGCCATCCCTATTTCCCCACGAAAGTGCATCAAGATCCACAAGTTTTACTGATCTTTGGAGTTCCTGGCTAGCACCAAGAGCCATTGGTGTGATTTAATCAAGGCTCCGATGATCCCCAAACCAGTGCGAATCTCAAACCCCACTGCCTCTCGTAGCGGTTTTTCGTTTCCATGGCAATCGAACTCCATCAACTTGCTCTGCGACTCACCCGAGTTTGCTTGGGGTTGCTATTGCCAGTTTTGTCCTGGGCCCAAGACTCGGGCAATGAGCGTTACGCTCGATGGATCGAATCAGCACCGCCTGGAATCAAGCGACTGATCGAAACCGGAGAAGTTTCTTTCGAGACCGATGATCGCCAGTTAGCCGCACACAAAAAACAGGGTCTAACGAAGTTTACGTTCGACTACCAATACAGATATCGAATTATCGAAACGAGCCATGGGGTCCACGAGGACACCCAAGAACCAGTACTCAATGTTTCTGCAAAGATCCAACTGATCAACCTCAAACTAGCCCATCAAGTCTTTATTCTTTCGACCTTCGACCAAAACGATCCTTGGAAGTCTCGACTCTTACAACACGAGTTCGATCACGTCTCGATCAGCACCGATCCGAGACTCAGTACTCTATTGAAAATTGGCCTAGGAGCTCCCCTGAAAATCCAGATTCCTCTGGAAACCGAGAAATCCGAAACAAGGCCACTGAGCACTCGGGTCGACCAACAGATCCATCGCACCATGCAACAAAGAGTTAAGGAAATCGAGCGGATCACCCAGGCCCTGAACGATCACTTTGACAAAGAGTCCAGCGATGGTGTGCGAAACATCTCCGAAAGAGAACGCTTCTTCTCTGAGTTCTTTACGGTCGAAACGCTTAAACGACTCGATTTCAAAAACCCCTCGATCTTCGAGGAATACACCAAGTCTATCTCCAAGTCCCCGTGGCAAGTGCACTACAGCCTCAATACGCCCCCCTGATCGTCTCACAGAAAAACAGGCTTGACTTTCGCCATCTTCTGAAGATCGATTACCATCTTGACCCCACCCAGCTAACGCATTCACTTACCTCGCTCAAGATCGAATGGAATCGCACGACACAGATCCGAACCGTACCCAAGGATGGTTCGTTACCAGCGGAGCATTCTTCCTTCACTTCCTATCACTGGGGTTTGCCGTCTTCCCATTGCAAACCCATTTGAGACAGATCCATACCACCCCCGTGGCGAGTATCCTTGCAAGCCTCGTCCCTGTTGCCGGACTCTTGTCCTTTTTTCTATTTGGATTTGCTGAACGCAGGCAATGGACCAAGCACCCGGGCCGGTTGCTTTTGGGTGCGGCTCTGGGCGCAGGAGCTCTCCAATTCCTCTTAGGTATCCAACTTGCCAACTACCAAGCGGGACGGAATCTCTTGCCCGGATTCATCGAAACGGCCATCTGTTTACTGATGCTTGCCTGTGCCCATGCCTGCTGCATGAACCTACTGAATCATCTTGCTGTGGCCAATCTCCGCAATCACGCCTACTCGGCCAGAGCCGCCGGCAGCGCCGGCTACATGCTAGCGATCCTCGCGACCGGCGCGGTGCTTACAGATGAAACGATGGTTCTGAGATATCACCTTTTTTTAGCTGCCGCTTCGGCATTGGCCCACATCGCCTTTGTCGCTGCATCACTCGTTTTCTTGGACGGTTTCTCGCATCCCACAAAGCCACCGCTCGAGCACAAAACATCATCCGAATGGATCGAACAAACGAAACAACAAGCACGCCCCTGTCAATCTTGGCGATGGAAAGCACTGATTGCACTGGTGTGCTTAACGTCCTTTTGCGAAGGTGCGTTCGGTCTCTACTCGCACCAATTCCTGACGACCAATTATGGGGATCTTGGATACTACCTTTTTGCCACATGCATCTTGCTCGAAACGATTCTGCTGGTGTGCCTTCCGTTTTTGCCAAAAGTTCGTAAGCATCTATTGTTTGTCGGCCCCCTGGGCTGGATGCTATTGCTCGCTGGGTGTTTGATTGCCCAGGCAGGTTGGCCTGTCTTCGGAGTTTTAGCACTCGCAATGGCTCTGAATTGCCCGTTTCAAGTTTCCTGCAATGAAAACGCGCATTCGATGAAACCTCAAGTCACCGGACTTGCTGCGATCGCGTTGGCTCAGACCGGAGGCATTTTCTGCTCTCAATGGACATCGGCTCTCGTGAACCGACTCTCGATAGGATTCTGGACTTCGACACCGTGGATTGGACTATGGCTAGTGGCCCTTACGGTCTCTTTGCTGGGGCTGGTTCTTGCACTGGTTGTCCAACGCCACGTGCGTTAGTCGCCTTCGACAGTGCCTCGATTTGATAGTCGAGCAACTGAACACTAATGCCCTGCCCCATGCAACGCACGCTGATGAGCAACCGTAGTTGATTCTCACGGCGAATGACAACACCCTCAAAATCTTTGAATGGTCCTGTCTTAACTCGCACTGGATCTCCAGGTTCGAGTTTGGCTTCAGGGAAGATAGGCTCACCTGTTTGTATCGCTCTGTAGATTCGAGAGATGTCTTCCACAAACTCAACATGATCGGAAACTTGCAGCGTCTTGCAAACCGAACCAGTTGCGATGGCATCGTAACGGGCTTTTTGATCCCCAAAAAGAAACACGTAGTTGCTGAACAAGGGAACAAACGCCGTTCGGGCTCGACCTTGCGGACTTCGGTACCGCTTCTCAACGACCGGTGCATAGAAGGGAATCTCCCCCTTGATCAGACTTCGCATGAGCTTCTTCTCGCAACGAGGAAGCGTCTGCATGGCCCACCAACTCCGACCTCCCTGAGCAACCAGAGAATCCAAGGACTCGAAAAGATTTTCCGGGAAAATGTCCTTCTCTTTTTTTAGAAGTGGCATCGATCTAGCATTCTCCCTTCAATTCCCAAAAACAGGACATTTCCAGAACCGATCTATCGTATCGATCAGCTTGATCTTTTCAAAGCCTTTCGAATAAGTTAGCCAGTCTGTCCAGTCGAGCACCTACCAAACCTTGCAACTCCTGAGGGTGTTATAACCGTCAACCGCAGAGCCTCTAGGAAGGATTTTCCACCTAAAATGATCTAGCACAGAAAGGTTACACATCGATACACTCACGGCGAGTCTTCTTGGACTTTTGGTCGACCAAGCATCGGCTCGATGAACCCCATGTTTTACTCCCAAGGTCAATCGGGTAAGGATGCCCCAATGCAAAAGTCCAAAGTCTCATCTCCCGCTTGCTGTTGGATCCTCGGAACTGCTCTGACCTGTCTGCTCCTTAGCGGTTGCCAAGCATCCCGATACTCCGAACGATTCGGACTCGGGACGATCGATCGTCAGAAGGCTAAGGCCGCCGAATTTGATCCTTATCCACTCAACGATATTGCCCCAAGCGTCGTCGGCGGTCGTCCACCAGGGTTCTTCAACCCACTGGCCGAACCCAGACGCAACGAACTCATGGGGAAAAACCCAAACTACAGCACCGGTTATCCAACACGTTAGCCTTCGCGCCACGCAAGCTTGTTTCACCCGCCGGAGTTTCGAGTGTCGCGAAGCTCGAAGGCAAGCCTAGCAGCTTCGGAAGCACTCTTAGCTAACACGGTCAAGTGCCCCATCTTTCTACCCGCCCTGGCTTGAGCCTTGCCATAGAGATGCAAATGGGTATCGGCTTGAGCCAAAACTCTGGTCCAATCCGGATCTCGGTCTTGAGACCAAAGATCACCTAAAAGATTAACCATCGCCGCCGGTCGACACACCGAGACATCTCCAAGGGGTAAATTGCAAACAGCTCTAACCTGCTGCTCAAACTGACTCACCGTACAAGCTTCGATAGTCAAGTGTCCAGAATTGTGAGGTCGCGGTGCCAACTCGTTGACCATCAAAGCCCCATCCTTGTCAACAAACATCTCGACACAAATCAGACCTTCTAGGACGAGCGACTCGGCAATCCCCTTGGAAATCTCCAATGCCTTGGACTCGACGTGACAAAGCTCCTCCCTAGCAGGAACGGTCGTTAGATCCAAAATGTGATTTCGATGCGAATTGGTAAACATCGGATAAGCCTCGATTTGGCCGACCGGGTTTCTAGCGACCAATACCGAAACCTCAGCCACATACTCAATCCACTTTTCCGCGATCAATGGCTCGGGCCCCAAGATTTCCAACGCGTCGTTGGCTTGGGTTGAATTGCTCACCTTGCGCTGCCCCTTGCCATCATAGCCCCCAGAGGCCGTTTTGATGACCATCGGCCAACCGAGCAATCCAGAGGCATTTAACACATCGCTGTAGCTGCGCACCTCATGAAAAGGGGTTACTGGGAACCCAAAGTCTCGGAGGGTCGACTTTTCCTTGAGCCTGTTTTGTGCCACAGCCAAAACCCCATGGCCTGGCCGAACTGGAACAAATTCCTGAGCTGTTTCCACAGCGACTAAAGGTATGTTTTCGAACTCCAGAGTCGCAACATCGATCCTCTTCGCAAAGGATTTGACAAGATCGACATCTTTGTAATCACCGACAATACTTTGAGCTGCAACCTGTGCGGCCGGACTGTCGGCCTCGTCGGTATAAACAACGACTTGATATCCAAGCCTCTGCGCAGCATGGCAAAACATGCGACCCAGTTGCCCGCCTCCAAAGACTCCGATGGTCCCCCCGGGCAAGACGACTTTGTTTCGATCACTGGTCACGCGGAACGACGTCATCCAACACACCCTGGGTTTGCTTTTTGTGAAACTCCTCAAGACGCTCCTTGAGCTTGTGGTCATCGAGAGCCAAAATCCTCACGGCCAAAAGCGCCGCATTTTTAGCACCCGCTGTACCGATCGCTAACGTTCCAACTGGAACTCCTCCGGGCATTTGAACGATACTCAAAAGGGAATCAAGCCCCGAGAGCGATTTGCTCTGGATCGGGACTCCAAGCACCGGCAATACAGTGCTGGCTGCGACCATCCCGGGTAAGTGAGCTGCACCGCCAGCCCCAGCGATGATGATCTTTAGCCCCCGACCTTCTGCTCCTTGCGCATACTCAAACATCCATTGAGGAGTTCGATGTGCCGAGACAACCAACTGCTCATACTCGACTTGAAACTCATCGAGCATCAAACAAGCTTCTCGCATCGTCGCCCAATCGCTTTGGGATCCCATGATGATCCCAATTTTTGCCTTGGTCTTTTTAAGCAATTCCCGCACTATCAAAACCCTTTCACTTTGGTCGCGGCTCAACTCGAAGATCCATCGGGGGAGATCATCGACGGCCCATCTCCGAGAGTCTTTTCATAACGACCATCACCGGATTTGACGTATTTGGTAAACCCATGCTTGGCAAGTTTGTCATCGCTAATCGATTTTTTCATCGCCCCATCAGACCACAAACCACCAATGGCCGTTCGAGCCGGAATCCTTCGGATGCGAACTCCCGTGTCTGGATGCCGCTCCAAAGGTGCATCACTCATCTGCTGAAAAAACTCGTAAGTTGCACCATCGGTGCCATCCTCTCGGATCTCTTCGTAAACGTAGATTGGCATAATTTGTACCTCAGGACACCACCGCACTATCCACGCTCCATCCTAAACCGATTCCCTCGTTTGGGCTATAGCTGAGCAAATCTTCGATCCGCTCGGGCCGTTAAAGTCGATGCATTTGGCCCATGCGGATCGGATTATTTCGACGAATCTAGCCAAGCGGCCCCCCGGAACCTGAGCAAATCGAAAAGCTTGAATCACACTGGGTGGAAATCAGACTGATTCAGTCGACCCAAACTCCAGTACACTTGCTTAACAATCATCCATGAATCGCGCACTGCTTGCGGCCGCCTTGAAACTGCTTCTATGCTTGGCACCACCGATCGCCCTGGCCCAGCGAATCGACACCCGCCCCGATGTCGGAATCGCCGATCACAAAATCAACGACTTCCTTCTGACCAATGCCCGAGTGATTCTCGAACCGGGCCAAGTCATCGAATCGGCATCGATCTGGATTCAGGACGCCAAGATCGTCCAAGTCGGTGCTTCGATTCAACCACGCGAAGGCCTGCGCGTGATCGATATGGCCGGCAAATCGATCTATCCAGGCTTGATCGACATCGGACTCGAAACCGATTTACCGGAATTTACCACCAAAGGTGGCACGCCCCATTGGAATCCAGAAATCACTCCCCAACGCTCTGTAGCCGCAACAGCCGAATCTCTTTCGAACCTCCAAGCTCTTCGCCGAGCAGGGATCACCACCGCTTTGTTTGCCCCCAAGGACGGGATCATCAAAGGCACCAGCGCCCTTGCCATGACCGCAGATACGCCACTTGCTGCGAACCTTCTGCGAAGCGACATGGCCATGCACGTGCGATTGACAGTCTCTAGAAATCGAGGGGCTGGCAGCTATCCATCGAGTCCCATGGGGGCCGTGGCACTTGCTCGTCAAACGTTCCTCGATACCCAATGGTACGATGCTGCATCGAGATCCTATCGCTCCTCTCCCGACTTGCCCAAACCCGAAGCCGACTCGGCCCTCGATTCGATCCAGCAACATATCGCGTCGGGCAAACTCTTCGTCTTCGACACCCTAAACGAACAATACGCACTTCGAGCCGATTCCTTTGCTAAAGAGTTCGGGTTGAAAGCTCTGCTTAAAGGATCCGGCCAAGAGTACCAACTGGTCGATCTGATTTCCAAGACGGGACGTACCTTCATTCTCCCTGTCAACTTCCCTAAACCACCCAACGTTGCAACCATCGAAGCGGTCTTGGACACAGAACTCGAAGAGCTAATGCACTGGGAAATCGCTCCGGAAAACCCTGCCCGATTGGATCGAGCAGGAGTCCCCTTTGTCTTGACCTCCAGCGGATTGTCGGAACCATCGGAATTCATCGGCCAAGTCCGTAAAGCCATCGCGCGAGGACTCGATCCTACCAAGGCTCTTGCTGCCGTGACTACCAAACCCGCAGAACTCTTAGGTGTGGCCGACCAAGTTGGAAAAATCCGACCTGGTTACTGGGCCAATCTCATCATCTCCAGCGGGGATCTTTGGGACGAGAAAACCCGCATCGAAGAAGTCTGGGTGCGCGGTGCTCGACCCGCGTCAGCCTTCAAGCACGAAAAGGACATCGATGGCCTATGGGATATTGCTATCCTCAACACAAAAGCGGTGAGCGAACCGAGCAAACCTTCTTTCGATAAATTCCAAGTCTCGATCAACGACTCCCTTAAGAAGATCACTGCAACCCTCATCCTACCTCCGTTGCCCGAGCCCGAAGCACCCAAAGATGCCGAGACGCCCAAAGATCCCGAAGCGAAAACTTCGGTATCCAAAGAGGATTCCAAGAAGGATACCAATCGATCGATCAAGATGACCGCACCACGCTGGTCGGATCTTACCCTAAGCGCCAAAACATCAACCAAGGAACTCCTGGGAAAAACAGCCTCAGACTCGACCTCTGAGAAGTCGGAGTCTTCAGAGATCGGTGTCGCCTTGTTATCCATGGCCCTGATCGGTACAGGCGATAATCCTTCGTCTCTTATTGGAACCATCCAACTCCCAGATGGCACCCAGTGGACAGTCCGAGGCACCAAAGCCCTTTCAGATGAACAACCTAAAGAGGACAAGAACAAAGACAATAAAAAAGATGACGAGAAAAAAGAGAAACAAGCAGCCCTGCTCTCGACCATGCGATACCCGCTGGCATCCTTTGGTCTCGAATCAATCCCCGAACAACCCCCGGTCCTCGTGGTTCAAAACACGACCCTTTGGACCGGCGGCCCGGCTGGTGTCCTACGCGACGCGGACATGATCGTTCGGAATGGAAAGATCGAAGCCATCGGGATCGATCTGCCGGTTCCTGAGGGTGCCACGATCATCGATGGATCCAAATACGAAGTCAGCCCAGGACTCATCGATTGCCACTCCCACATGGCCACCGACAGCGGTGTGAATGAAGGTACCCAGGCAGTCACCGCAGAGGTTCGTATCGGAGATTTTATCAATGCCGAAGACATCACGATCTACCGCCAGCTTGCAGGTGGTCTGACATCCGCTAATATCCTGCACGGTTCTGCCAACCCCATCGGCGGCCAAAACCAAGTGATCAAGCTGCGTTGGGGCCGGCACTACGAAGAGCTCAAGTTTCAAGGGGCACCCGCAGGTGTGAAATTCGCTTTAGGCGAGAACGTCAAACAAAGCAATTGGACCGATACGAATCGAACTCGCTATCCCCAGAGCCGTATGGGTGTCGAACAACTCTTCCGAGATCGATTCAACGCCGCAAAACAGTACGACAGGAACTGGAAGGAATGGAATTCGACACGCAAGGGATTGCCTCCGCGTCGCGATCTGGAACTCGACGCAATCGCCGAGATCCTGCGTCAAGAGCGATGGATCCATTGCCACAGTTATCGACAAGACGAAATCCTCGCGCTGATTCGAGTCTGCGATGAGTATGGAATCAAAATCGGTTCGCTCCAGCATATCCTCGAAGGATACAAAGTCGCCGAAGCGATCGCTAAGCACGGTGCGACAGCCTCATCGTTCTCCGATTGGTGGGCTTATAAACTCGAAGTCTACGACGCGATTCCCTACAACGGAGCGTTGATGCACCAGCAAGGGATTGTTGTATCGTTCAATTCCGACGATGCCGAACTGGGTCGCCACATGAACCACGAGGCAGCCAAAGCGGTCAAATACGGAGGGGTCGACCCTCACTCAGCACTCCAATTCGTCACCCTCAACCCTGCCAAACAACTTCGGATCGATAAGCATGTCGGTTCGCTCGAAGTCGGCAAAGATGCCGACTTTGTCCTCTGGACCGGCTCACCACTTTCGGTTCGTTCACGCTGCGAACAGACTTGGATCGATGGGCGAAAATACTTTGATCGAGAACAAGATGCCAAGATGCGAGTCCGAGATGCTCAAATCCACAGCAAGCTTGTGCAAAAAGTTCTCGAAAGTGGTGAGTCTGCTGGGGATCGCAGTTCTCTGGCCGATGACCCTTCGCGCCTTTGGCCAAACCATGACGAATACTGCCACCACCATCACGATGAAAACCAAAGCGCTTTGAACCAGCACATCCACGAAGGTCATGAATAGTCAATCCACCATGAAAACAACCTGTCTTGAATATCTCAATAAGATCCGATCACTTGCGTCCCTTTGCTCAACGCTGTTGGCGGTGGCTTTTGCTCATTTGGCTTCGGCCTCTGACCAAATCCCAGGAGCACCGCAAACCAAACCGATCCTGATTCAAAACGCCGTGTTGCACACGGTGTCCAATGGAACCCTAGTCAATCACTGCATCTTGCTCAAAGATGGCAAGATCGCACAGATCGAACCGGTAATCGCTCCCCAAGACGGTTACGAAGTCATCGATGCTCAAGGCAAACACGTCTATCCAGGCCTCTTTGATTCCCTTTCCTATCTTGGACTTGTCGAAGTCGATTCGATCAATGCCTCGGTCGACAACGCCGAAGTCGGTAGCCTCAACCCGAATGTCAAAGCCCCGGCAGCATTTAATCCCGATTCTGAAGCGATTCCAGTAGCCAGAGCCAACGGAGTACTCTTCTCACTCGTCAGCCCCACAGGGGGCTTGGTCTCAGGTCGCGCTGCGGTCATGCAACTCGATGGCTGGACATGGGAAGACATGACGGTCAAGGCCGATACGGCCATGACGATCCAATGGCCTCGTTTCGGGGGTGCACAAGGACGCGGGAGAGGCCCGCGTGGTCAGAGAGATGCCGAGTCGGGCGAGTCGGAAAATTCAGATCGACTCAATCCTCTGCACGAGATCATTCGCGAAACTAGAGCTTACATCAAAGCGAAAGCTTCCGACCCAACAACAAGCATCGATTTGCGACTCGAAGCGATAATCCCGATCATCGAAGGCAAGACACCGGTGATGATCGTTGCGAACTCATTGAAACAAATTCAAACCGCAGTCGCTTTTTGCCAACTCCACGGCCTAAAGATGGTCCTTTATGGCGGTGCCGATGCGGCCCACTGCGGTCAGTTGCTCAAGGAAGCCAATATCCCTGTTATCCTTTCGGCGGTATATCGACTTCCTAGCCGTCGCGATGCGCCTTATGATTCGATGTACGCATTACCAGCAAAACTTCAGGCCGAAGGGATCCGCTTTAGCATCTCGAGCGAAGGTCGTTTTGGTGCCTCGGGTGTACGCAATCTGCCCTATAACGCAGCGGCGGCATGCGGATTTGGTCTCGATCCAGAAATCGCATTACGATCGATCACCTTGTCACCTGCAGAGATCTTTGGCTTAGCCGATCGGGTCGGCTCGCTGCAAGCAGGCAAGGACGCTTCGATTTTCATCAGCGATGGCGACATTCTCGAAACGGCAACTCAGGTCCAGCACGCATGGATCCAAGGTCGCAAGGTGGATCTCTCGAGCAAACACACCGACCTGTACGAGAAATACAAAACGAAATACCAAAGGCTCAAATAATCCAACCTCTGGCGATGCCGAGTTGATCCGGCGTGTCGATGGGAACAATGGCGTTGAATTAAAAGCGGAACGGTGCGAGCCGTCCGGTGAAAACTAATTGAATTTGCGGACATTCCGTCACTCACCGGAGTGTCTGCGGACTACCGCTTGCACTAATTCAACGCCACTGGCATAAAGCCAGTGGTAGCTCACGGAATAAAATACACTCCGAGCCACCCACAGAAATACCTAAATAACCTTGTCGTTTTTAGAAATCTATTCTCCGCAGTATCGTGAGGGTTACCTTCCCAAACGGTATTTGCAAAATTGAACTTGACGCGTTAGACGTTTTTCAGGGCATTTAAAGACTAACGCGTCAGGTTCAACCTGTAAGTACCGATGGCGGTTTGCCCTACAGCTTGTGGCTGCTAGACCAATGCTCAAGTCTGCTCGAAAGCGCAAAGAATGTTGGCGCCCAGAGTCCGACAAAAATCCCGAATCGTTCGGCATGGGCCTTCGATTCAGCAGCTTCACCGCCCGTTAGGAACCAGATAGCAATTGAGCCTAGAATGGATGCGAAGCCAAGTACGAAGCAGAGCTTCGATAAGGTCTTGTAGAACGAATTATTCATTGGGTTAGCTCGGTAAGATTACTGAATCGACGACATGGATAACACCGTTGGTGCAGTGAATATCAGCTGATGTGACGGTCGCATCGTCGATCATGACCTTACCATCCTTGACTGCAATTTTCACTGACTTCGTAGCGACGGTTGTGGCGGTCGTGAGTTTCTGAACGTCGTCTGCAGTTACTTTACCGGCAACCACATGATGTGTCAGAATACCTATCAGCTTGGTCTTGTTCTCGGGTAGAAGCAGGCTCTCAACTGTCCCGGGGGGCAATTTCGCAAAGGCGTCATCTGTGGGTGCGAAAACCGTAAACGGTCCTGTCCCTTTGAGTGTATCCACCAAACCTGCCGCTCCAAGCGCCGCAGCAAGGGTCTTGAACGTACCAGCATCAACTGCTGTATCAACAATATCTAACATCGGTTCATCCTGAGCACTTATTGCTCTACTCGCAACGCCAGGAATGCTGGTCAAGTTCGCGATCAGAGTCCTTTGTGCACAATAGTGTAGCGCGACGGTAACCCCCTAGTCCAAAGGAAGAACTCCTACGAGTTCTTAATAGTCTGTGCGCGGCCGATCACGGTGTTCATTGTGTAGTCTTTCATGCGAACGGCAATTTTGACCGAGCCCCTGCCAACAATGATTCCAATTAACAACAGACCATCGGAGTTTCGGTCCAACATTTTGCTATGCCGTCCTTTCAACAAAGACTGTCTCTGCACCTACCTCTTCAAAACAGAGATTTACGGTCCGCCCGATCGCTCTAGTGCGGTGGATTGTCTTGGCAGAAATGGTCACACTCTCCCATGGCTGCAGCCGCAGCTCCCGCCCGTCCTCGAGGTCGATCATAAGGCATCCTTCCACGACGATGAAGAGCTCATCTGATGTCGGATGATAGTGCCAGCGATACTCACCTTCGAACACCGCTAGCCTAAGGCAGCTCCCATTGACTCGGTAGATTACCTGGTTTCTATACGAGTCGGCAACGCTTGCGCTTTCTTCTTTCAAGTTCGTGACATAAAAGGATGGGTATTTCACAGGCTCGTTTTCGTAGGCATCAGCGGATACTTCCATACTCTTGCTCCGTACTCAGATAGCAATTCAACTCAGGTGCACATCATACCTCGACAAAGAGCGGCAGCCAATTTCGCTTGGCAGCGGCATCGAGATTGCTCTCAAGTAATCGGAATTCCTGAGCAGTTGAGTTCCCTCCGATAGGGCAATTTCTAGATTGGGTGATAGCTTGTTTCGGCCCGCTATCTCAGCCTCCGCAGTTCAAAAATTCACGGCACTAGTTCGAATCCTACCGCCTTCACGGGCGTGGATCGGTGCCAGACCGGGGACATGCAAAACCCCAGTGTTTTTACAACTCGCGCGACTCGCAAAACGACTCTAGTTGGGGTGCGCGACGCGAAATGCAAGCGCCGCACGGCGCCATGCACCGAGCCAGCATGGTCGCTACAGAACTCCAAAGCAATTGGCCAGAAATGCAAAAAACCCTGGGAAAACCAAGAAAGTAGAAAGTTGAAAGTAGAGCAGTCCTGCGGACAGGACAGGAACCGAACTTTCCGGTGTTTTCCCAATGGTTTTGAATAGTTCGAGAGGTGCTTTTTTGCGTAGCAAGGTGATTGAAAACGAAGAACTACTGTCCACTACAGTAAGTCCAAGAAGGGCTTGAGTCCGCGGACTGACTGGATCAATCCATGTCCTTCAAATATCTCTAAGAGTTCCACAGCAGTGTAGGGTGGTCTGCGTAAACTCTCCCGCTGCCGCTTGATAACAGAGCAGACGGATCCCGGAACTGTTGCAACAAGCGAAGACAGAAACTCATCAGGGTGAAGAGACTCAATTCCGTGGCGGGAAAGTGCCTGGGCCGGAAAGTCCTTCAGGTTGTAAGTGATGAT
>JBEIGI010000035.1:0-50556 GCA_040381975.1 Pirellula sp. | reverse complement strand
GGCACTGCCGCCATTGCATGCGGTACGGATGGACACCGGAAGATTGCTTTACCCGTGTTTGTGTGTTTCGTTCATCTGTAGGCCAGACAGGAGGGCTACTGCTATGTCACGTAAAACCCGTCGAAGTTTGATTGATCCAGACCAAGTCACCATTGCGCATGTGGTGGCAAAAACCGCTAGGAATCTGTTTCTGCTCGGAGTTGAAACTCAAGCCACCGACTACAACTCCCGTCGCAAAGATTGGATCGTCGATATCCTGGAGTTTCAAAGTTCACTGATGGCGATCGATCTGTTGGACTATTGCTTGCTGAGTAACCATATCCATCAGATCCTGCGATCCAGGCCCGATGTGGTCAAGGAGTGGACCGATGAGGAAGTCGCTCGACGTTGGCTGAATCTTTGTCCAAAGTCCAAAAAGTGTCTCAAAGTAGGAGACAAAGTCCATCGCGTGCCGATTCCTCCCAAGGAAACACAAATCCAAGCTTTGGCCAGCAATGAAAAGAAGATCAAGGAAATCCGAGAGCGCCTAAGCAGCATCAGTTGGTGGATGCGGCTTTTGTGTCAAAAGGTAGCTCAGAGGGCAAATTTCGAGGCTGGAGGTTCGATGGGACCGTTTTGGAAAGGCCGTTTTCACTCGACGATCATTGAGGACGAAGATCATCTACTTGGGTGTGCATTGTATGTCGATCTTAATGCGGTGAAGGCATCGATGGCCCGGGGGATCGATGATTACAAGTACACGTCGGCCAAAGTCAGGCTCGATAGGCTAAGGTCGAAGCAGGAGACGCTGCAAAAGCAGGAGGTTCTCAAGACAGATCCAGTCTTAGTAGTCGATTCTCCGAAGGATGTTTCTAGTGCCGAGGGTTGTCAAGACAACGGAAAAGAAGATGGCGATAACGAGCCATGGTTCATTCCTGGTATGTCCAAGGGTGAGTTTCTCAGTGCGATCAAGATTGAGAGTTTATCGAATGATCCCCAGTTGCATGATCGAGGCTTTCGTTGCAGCGACAAGGGATTTTTGGACTACAGTGAAAGGGAGTATTTAGATGCGCTTGAGTGGTGCATAAGGAACAAGATCACGGAGAGAAAGAGCGGTGACAGTTTACCTGGGGATATCCCTGAGTGCATTTTGAATCATCGATTTGGGCCGAAGTTAGTGATACGGCAGGCCAAGGAGTTTGACCAGATGTATCGCTATCGGGCGGTAAAGGAGCCTGATGCAAGCAAGCTGCTTGAGAGTGGCGAAGACTCGGTCGAGTAATCCACAGACGCATCGCACTCAGGAGTAAGCCCTAGAGAGCTAGGGGGCATCTTTGTGGGCGGTTTGATTGTTGTTTGCCAAGAGGTGACTTAAGGCACAGCGGAGATCACACGAGGATCTGCAAAGGGGATTGTTCCCGGGGGTGCTTAGATTCGACCTGAGACACACAGGTAGGTTGTCTTTGGGGGATCGAGTCGCGGTTTTGGAGAGTTAGCGTGGGTTTTTTGAAGAGCCTTAAGCGCTTCTGGGGCGGGGTCTGCGCCGAGCTTGGAAAATGTTGGGCTGAAGAGACGGTTAAGCCCCTCTTTTGGGTGGAATCGACGTTAGATTCCGGATCCGGATACCGAAAAAAATGCTGTCATTTCACAACCATCAACACGGGGTCTGTCCCCGTTTAAGACCCCTAGGGACTGTCCCCGTTTCGAAACAAGATTTTTTTTGATTGAGGCGATGCTTTGAAAATCCGACTTTCGGTCGATTTCGTCCGTTGAATCGATCCGTCAGTAATTACACTCGTGTCGAAGAAAAATATCTTGGGTAAACCGATTGTCGGAAACCTCTTTTAAACGACCACCGAGATTCTACGGTGGCTCATAGTGGAATTACGAAATTTGATTTGCAACTCGTTGATCGCAAAAAGCCTTAGGCACCCATGAATAACGATTATTTTTTTCTCACCGGTGGCACCGGTCTGCTCGGCCGTTTCCTCATCCGGGATCTTCTTTTGCAAGGTACCAAACTGGCACTTTTGGTTCGAGGGACTAAAAAGGAGTCGGCACAGGAACGCTTGGAAGCTATCCTTCAACACTGGGAAAACCAACTAGGACATCGACTTGCTCGTCCAGTGATGATCGAGGGAGATTTGCGAGAATCCAACCTGGGGCTTACCGCTGTCGCAAGGAATTGGGTCGCTACACACTGTAAGCAGATGATCCATAGCGCCGCCTCATTGGCCTTCCATCCTGAAGGTGATGGCGAGCCATGGAAAACCAACTACGAAGGCACACGGAACATGCTCGAGTTGTGTCGTACGACCGGTATTCGACGCCTCCATTATGTCTCGACCGCCTACGTCTGTGGCTTGAGAGATGGAACGATTTACGAGAATCAGCTGGATTGTGGCCAAGCATTCCGGAACGTGTACGAAGAGAGCAAGTTTAAGGCTGAGTGCATGGTGCGAAGTGCCGAGGGTATCGATCAGTTGACCGTCTATCGTCCTGCCGTAATCGCAGGTGATTCGCAAACCGGTTACACGAATACTTACCACGGTATCTATCTTTATCTGCGATTGATGGCGCTGGTTGTACCAAGGCAACCCCTCGGATCTGATGGTAAGCGTATGACGCGATTACGCTTGCCGATGACGGGCCAAGAACGTCGCAATGTGATTCCGGTGGACTGGACTTCACAAGCCATCACACATTTGATTTTATCTCCTAAGGCCCACGAGCATACGTTCCATTTGGCCCCAGACCAGTGCGTAACTCCCAAGGAAATTATCGAAGCTGGATACGATTATTTCCATTCGACCGGTGTTGAGTACGTCGGATACGAAAAAATCGATCCTGCGACATTCAATGATTTCGAGCGAGAGTTCCTTCCGGGGGTAACCATGTACAACGATTACGAGGCGACCGATCCGCTGTTCGACTGCTCGAATCTAAAACGCCACTTTCAAGTTCCATGCCCGGTGATTGATCAAGCGATGTTGCATCGCTTCTTGCAGTATGGACAGGAAGATCGTTGGGGTAAACGGCGCAGCAGTAAGCCCGAGTTTGACCCAGTATTACGGCAAGCCATGGAGTCGCTCGATTCACTCGACCAAGCGAATACATGGTCTGAAATTCCTAGCGTAAGCTTAGATGTTATCGGTCCCGGCGGGGGCCAATGGACCCTAGGGATAGATCCTCAAGGAACCATTTTCTGCCAACCGGGGCTCGTTGACTCCTCAATCCTATGTGCCAAGATAAGCGCCTCTGAGCTAACAAAAGCTTTATCGCTTCATGCAACCGAAGACTCGAAAGAATCGATTTCCAAATGGATCCGCAGCCAATCTGCTCAGCTTGATTTCAAAACTCCCATTTCACGTGCCCAAGCTCTTTCGACACGGGGATGATCGCCAAGCGTCTATATCTATCATCCTTCGAGCACCTGATGGTTGCACAAGACAGCCCGGCGTACCCTTGCGTGGTTTTCTGCCGAATGCAATTTACGGGAAAACTCGATCGAGATGTTTTCATCGGGGCGCTTCGCAAAACACTCGATCGCCATCCGATGCTTCGATCGCATGTGGCACGATCTTGGAGAGGGCTTTATTGGCTCGCATCCCCGAGTCAGAGCGTGCCGATCGAGTGGACTCGATCCGAAAACAAAAACTCGTGGGTCAGCGATAGTCGTCTCGATCTATTCGAAGAACCCGCTACGAAAGTCTTTGTTGACGAAGCTTCGGACGCATGTGAAATCGTTTTTCAGTGCCATCACGCTTGCGTCGATGGATTGGGACTCCAAATTGCCGTCGAGGATTTATGGCTACTTTACGATGGCACACTGTCGGGGCAGAAATCAGAACTTCCGGAATATAAAATAAGCTTACTGCCAAACCGAAATCGCTTTGGAATTAGTCTAACTCAGATCCCAAGGGTTCTTCGGCAACAGAAGTTGGGGCTTGTTGGCATCAAGCAGTTCCTGGTACGCAAACCCGTTGCGGTGATTCCTCACCGTCCTGTACTAGAAGATAAACCAGATGTTTTGTCGGCTTGTTGCCATATCGCACAGTTTGAAAAAAAAACTGTTGAGCAATTTCGGATTCTCGCGAAAAATCGCCGTGCAACCCTCAATGAATTGCTCATGTGTTGTATTTTTGAAGCCATCGCAGATTTTCGGCTCAGGCATCGATTTCAAAACCCCGACGAATGGATTCGGATGATGGTTCCCATCAGTATGCGAAGTACAGATCAAGATGCGCAACAGACGGCATGCAATATCGTCAGTTCGGTCTTCCTCGATCGAATGCCCAGTCAGATTGAGAATTCTGAGAGTCTGCTTGAGAGCCTTCACTGGGAAATGGACTTGATCAAAAAGAATCGCCTTGGCCTGATCTTTATCGCTTCACTTTGGGTCAGAAAGTACCTGGCGACCAAGCGGACTTCGGCTAACCCTGCACGACGGTGCGAGACGTCCGTGGTGGTGACGAATCTAGGAAAATCGTTTTCGAAGTACCCCTTGCTTGGACAAGACGGAACGATGCGTACTGGCAATTTGATTTTGAAAAATATCACCATGTTAGCACCGATGACCCCGTTTCTCGCATCTGCATTCACGATTAACGAGTATGCAGGCAACCTCTTTTTGGCACTGCGTTATGATCATCGAGTATTTCCCGAAGAGCTAGCGAAGGAACTCCTTGATTTGGTAGTGGCCAAATCGACAGATTGGAGTTCACGACCACTCAATCTCTCTGGAGTGCTCTCCCATGGATAGTTTGATCGTAGGGATCATCGCAATCATGTGCGTATCGGTAGCTATCCAAGCGTGGTTGGTTTATGGATTCGCAAATAAAGTCCGACGACCACAAGGTGTTCTGCTCTCGGATGATCAGTGCCCAAAGGCTGCAGTTATTTTATGTCTCCGAGGTGGGGATCCGTTCTTGAGTCGATGCATTGATGCACTGCTGGCACAGAATTACCCTTGGTACAAAGTGTTTTTCGTAGTGGATCATCCAAGCGATCCGTCCGATAGAATTCTACGCGCCGTATTAGCAAGGCACGAAAAAAACAACTTTGAAATCCAATACCTCAACGATCCGCTCGAAACATGCAGCCTGAAATGCTCGAGCATCTTGCAAGCCTACAAATCGGTCGATGAGCAAACGGAATTCATCGCTCAGCTTGATGCCGATACGGTCTGTCACCAGACTTGGCTCAGAGAGCTTGCCACTGCGCTTGACGATGAAGCAGTCGGAGCGGTTACGGGGAATCGTTGGTATTCACCCGATTCTCAATCGACTGGGGCCTTGGTGCGGCATATTTGGAACGCGGCGGCGATCGTGCAAATGACTTGGTATCGCATCGCCTGGGGAGGAACGCTTGCCATCAAAACATCAGCAATCAAGCAGGCTCAGCTTGATACGAAGTGGGCATCGGCTCTTTGCGAAGATACCATGCTCACCGATCAACTCGGATCGATTGGCAAGCGAGTAGAATTTGTTCCAGGGCTACTGATGGTTAACCGTGAAGATTGCACGTTGCGAACATTCATGCCTTGGGTGGTACGCCAGTTGCTCACGGCTCGCTTGTATCATCGCGCTTGGCCTCTGGTCGCTTTGCATGGAATCTGTTCAGCTCTCATTCTGCTGATCGGTTGGTCTTTGGTCGTTGGATTTCTGTGGTCTGAGCGGATAATTCAGGCTGGCATTCTCGGGCTTGCGATGATCCTTTTTCAGATTGCGCTTGTGTTACTGGTATTATGGATCGGTCGAGCCGTCGAGTCTTCGTTAGGCAGATTAGGTCGAGAACCAAATTGGAAACGCCCGAGTCTGCTGGGTTGGTTTTTGGGCGTGACCCTCACGCAGTGGATTTACTCTTTGGCGCTACTGCGATGCTTATTCGCTCGATCGACATCATGGCGAGGCGTTTGCTACGGAATCCAAGGCCCTTGGCAAGTGACAATGAAAGGATACAAACCCTTTTCGCAGGCAGAGCATGAAAACACGCAAGGAGTCCGAACTTCGTTATGACTAGCCTGAGTCTCGAATCGATAGCCAATTGGTTTGCGATCGCGAGCGTGGCTGCAGCGACGGTTCAAGCGTTTTTTGCCCTGGCATTCGAGAGATTGCTAAAGCGAACACCGCCGTTGATCCTGCCGGTAGAGAATTACCCTGAGGCGGCGATCCTTCTACCGCTTCGCGGAGCCGATGCGCGTTTAGAAGAGACCTTGCAAAGACTCATTGACCAAGATCATCCCAACTACACGATACGGGTGGTAGTTGACAATCCAAGTGATCCGGCATTCGATGTGGCTTGCCAAGTTTCCAATCAGCCGCAGGGGCATCGACTAAAGATTACTACCCTTGAGAATCGAAGACGCACTTGTGGATTGCAATGTTCGGCTCTTGTCGAAGCTGTCGAGGGCCTCGAGGATTCGGTCGTCGATGTTGCGACCATTGATGGAGATGTGCTGGCGCACAGGAGCTGGTTGCGAGAGTTGCTGGCACCATTACAAGACCCATCGGTTGGAGCTACGTTTGGAAACCGTTGGTTTTTGGCTCATCGCGATTCATGGGGTTCGATCGTCCGTCATCTTTGGAATGCTGCGGCGATTGTCCCGATGTGGATTTTTGGTATTCCCTGGGGAGGAACATTCGCGATCAAGAAAAAATGGTTAATTGAAACAGGTTTGTTGGAACGCTGGAGCCGGGGGATGGTTCACGATGCACCTGCACCGAGTTTGTTAAAAGAAAAGGGGCTTCAACTGCGATTCATCCCTTCGTTGATGATGCCTATTGGAGAATCATGCGGATTGGGTTTTTGCCAAGAGTTTCTCAAGCGGCAAATGCTTTGGACGCGTTTGTACCATCCCGATTTCGCTGGAGTGCTAATGCACGCCTTGGCCACTGCGGGATTGACCCTACTGGTTATTGGATTGCTGGTCGCTTCGATCGTAACTGGTCATTGGTTTGTTGCTATGTGGATATTGGCAAGCACTCTAGCGTATCTAGCGATCATGATCTATTTATTGCGTCGGATTGAGCATGCGGTTTGGACGGTAGTGCGTCGCAGGGATCGGGATCAATGCTCACAGGTTAAGGAGCGACTAGGCTTGTGGACTCTTTTGTTAGCGATCCCTTTAACGCAAATTGTTTATGTTGGGGCCACTCTTTGGGCGAGCGTTGCTCATCAAGTCACCTGGAGAGGAGTTCGTTACATGCTACAAAGCCCTTTTGAGGTCACATTGGTTCAAGACGATTTGAGCGCCCCGAGCACGTCTGGAAAAATAGAATCACTCTGAGACAAAGGTGCGGTAATTAGTTAGTCAAACCATCGGAAGTCATTCAACGCTATTGGACGTAAAGCCGAACGGAGGCCCCGGAGCTCAGACACACCCGAATCCATAGCGCCGAGAGTAAATAGCGCAAGAGGCGAAGGGTAGGGCAAGACAAAAAATCAAGAATGTTTTCTACAATGATCAAACATCATCCCTATGCGACGTTTGTTGATGTAGGGACATAGCGTTTGCGTTTGCGTTTGCGAACTTCACCATGAGTGATGATCGTAGCTTTCCATCGGCGGGACATAAGCGGGATCTCCGTCAGAGAGTCGGGATAGAAACAAGGGAGCAACTTGAATCTACCGCCAAAGAGCACCCGCGCTGAGAATTTAAGTTTCAGGCCCGTTTACGCCTACTCGCAATCGTCATGTCGCTTATTCTAGAGTGACACCGCCTTACCATCAAATCGTAGTCTTTCAAGGTAGACTCGAAGTCTTGACCAGGTCCAACGCGGTACAATCGTTCGGGCCGATTCGAGTCTATCTCTCTGAAATGTGAACGCATCCTTCAGTTGAAAACAATCTTCTCGTTCACGGACTTCATCGATCGCCGATGGGGACTCACCGGCAATCGAGCTGCAAACGATGCCATTGAAGATGATGCTCTTTTCATCAAGCGTTTCGAAATAGTCTAACCAACCGACCAGTCGATGCGGTAGCTCGTGTTTCCAGACATCCCCACCATGCTGTTGAATCGAAAGCAACAACTCAATGGCCATGGATAACTGTTCTCGCTTCATCGATTGCACAAACACCCTTGAGCGCATCGGGTCGCGCAGTAGACTGAGGATTGGGTCTAGTGGCGTTGCATTCCTCCAAACAGATACTTTCAATCGATTTAGCCACAATGCTTGGTCATCTGGTCCGAGCGAATCAAATGAGGAAAGCAGATCTATCAAAGCATTGCTGTCGGTCAGCCTTGCGCAATCAGCGCTTAGTTTTGACATCACCGCGTGTGCTTCGTCATTGACGTCGATCCGTTTTACCCACTGATCGATCGTCGTCTGGATATCGGTCTCGTAGTTTCCAAACAACAAGCTGTCCTTTTGTGCAACTCCAACGGACCGATGTAGGACGTTAACGAACATCCACTTGTCGATTTCCATTCTCGCCTGCTCGCTCAAGAGTACGTAGATGGCCCCGAATTCGAGCTTGAAGCTTGCAATCAATGCAGCCAAAAACGGACCACCATGCTGCATCAGACTGGTGTTAGCATGAAAAACAGAACCGGTCGCGCCTCCGCGTATCAGTTGATTCATCTGAAAGCTATAGTGAACAAGTGGATCAATACTGCGTTCCAAAACGAACTGCAAGTTTGATTCCGGAGTGTGCTCTTGTTCTACGTCTTCGCAGACTACTTTTGCGAGACGCCCTGCCATCCACCATGCCAAGCTAGCAGAGTTATCATCGCCCAATTCAGGCCCATAAACCGGGATCCATGCGAGGAAATGATTAGCCATCCGACTCAAGCAGGTCCAGAAGCGACCTCGTCGTGTCGAAAGATCGCTATTCCGTGACAAGCAGATGAAATCGGATAGATGCTCCGCCGCTTGCTTTTGTTGGCTTTGGTCTAGTTTGTCCCACCTTGCGACCAGAGCCACACATCCATGGAAGGCAGAAAGGTAGTTGTCGTGGGTAGCAAGCGTCAAGAGCTCTTGGGTACTGATTTGGATCTCGGAACGCTGGGCAACATTAGAAAGTGACCAGTCATCTACCAAGGGCAAATGGCCCAAATGGTTGAAGTATGCGCTCACAATTCCATTTTTTGCGGCATCCTTGGAAACATCTGGGAGCACACGATCGTTCATACTCGCTCGGTCTGTACAGGCGTGGAACGAAGACGTAGGAAGAGTGCTTGCCGGATGAAACCGTGGGTGAACGCAACGATTGAAATAGCGGTGAATACAATCCTGATTCTTTGCGACAAGAAATTGCCGAAATCCTGCTAAATTCAGCTGCCAGTCATTTTCAAGGATCTCCATGAGATCCTCGGTTGCTGGATACCAATGAATAGCCCGCTTTTGAAAAATCCTCTTGGACTGGTCCTTTATCGCCTTTTTCAATCTCTCGGACATTAAACCCTCGGATCGGGTGGCCAATTGACTCAAGTAAGCGATCACAGACTCTCTTGCTCTCGAATTCGTATGCATCAGCAAATCTGACGCTTCGTAAACGCTCGCCCCAGCACTTTCTGGCTCGCGATGAAAAACGATCGGGCCAGGAGGCGCTGTCTTGATGACGTATTCGTCTTCATAATTCTTGAGTATATTCAGAACATATTCAGGTATTTCCTGTTCAGCAGGCCTTATTCGAAGAGACTTAGATGCCTCCAGTAGTGCAATGCCTCGTGAATCGATTTGGTAAGAACCATCATGATGGAAGGGTGACAATGCGTGCTTCGCGATGCCGCGGCGATAGACCTGCTGAATACGGCTCCATTTCTCTTGGGATATATCGGTCTGCTCGCTTTCTTCATCTATTTCGATCAAGCTAAAGACCGTTCTGGACCACTCGGATTGCGACATACACAATGCTTCCTGGAGAACGCTCACCAATCTTGCTGAACGTGATGTATTCGGATTCGCACCTCGCTCTGAAAGCACGTGTACCAGCACTAATTTTGCTTGACTCTCCGATAGACGAATCTGTACATCAGTTGAACCACTTATCGGCAACGTCGGGAGCAAACTGTCGATAGACCAACGCGTAAACGATTCCGCCGCTTCATCAGTGATCGAATCGTCTGTCCAAAGCAGGTTGATGAACCTTGCAACTGTTCTAGTCCAGTAAGCGTAAAGCTCCTGTGCCATCGACATTCGCGAGGTCACATTCTCAGCACCACCAAACAAGCCGACGTCCAGCATGCAATCCTGGATATACCTAGCAATCCTCTTGAGTTGAAACCCAGGTGTCTGTCCAGATTCCACAGCCATCTTCGCAGCGTGCAGTAACAACTGCTGGTCGATCTTCAGAAATCGATAACGCCATGCGATTAGCTGAAGAGTGTGCTGAAGCCTTTCGTCCTGTGAAATCAAATGCCCGGTTTCTAGCGACGGCAGCAGTTCCAGCGTGCTAAATGCCACAGTATCCCTGCCATCGGATTCGTTTTGGGCAATGGTAAGCAAGACCCTATCATCGGCCAATAACGGTAATCGGCGTTCCTTTGCGAGATCAAACGCAACGAGGCTCCAACGCAAACTATCGACCAGCTCTCCCTGATAGGCCTCGCTTACAGAATCATTCGATGCAGTTGTGCGACTGATACCAATGTAATGAAAATTGTTGTTGTCTCGAACTATTCTCCATAAATCGCGACTTTCACGAGCCATCTTCGCTTGATGATCAAAAGCAAACTGTTCTTGATCTAGTTCGCGAGCGGCTGTTTCCGTCAGAGTCACTCGATACTGTTCCACCAAAGTATCGAGCAGTCCAGCCGACTCAAGTGTCTGGACGGCCAAGAGCGTGAATCGGCAACGGTTTGACATCAATAGGGTCTCAATTCCTTGACGCTCACTCACCATGAAACTCTGGTCAGCCGAAAGTTGTTTGTATTTTTCTTTGGAGATAAGTCCAATCTGCTTGAGACATAGCGCAACGTCGCCAACGGAGTAAGACGACTGGTCCGCTTTGCTTTGGAAATCGATGACTTCGACATCGACGGTTCCAACGCTTGGACGACGAAGCTGCCCGCGAGCCATCATCGAGAATAGCCGACGGGATCGCTCGATATTCGAGAGCTGATGTGGCTGAAATCTCTTTGCATCGAACAATTCAAAATCTCGGTACTCTGATGGCAGATAAATCGTTCCAAAGTAATCAGCAGCTTTCTCCAGCAAACCCAGCTTATACAAGGTAACCAAGGAGCTGATATCGGCAACGACCGCATCAGTTCCTATCCTTGGTTCAATGGGCTCAAGGTGTCGCTCTCCGTTTTCAGTTAGCTTTGAAAAGAATGCGTTCGATGCATAGGTAGAAAAGTTCGCGCGGCCTGAAAGAGTGCCCCACGGAATCAACCCTTGAGTTCGATAGGACCACGCCGACAGAATGGGGGTTTGCTCTTGGAATGCATGCATCGTCCAGGGTGCTTGACCTCGCACTACCATTTCGCCAATTCGCTCAAAAACCTGTCTGCGACCCTCCAAAAAATCGGAGATCTGTTGGAGATTCATCGCGTGCAGAGTCTTTTCTTGCTCCGGCTTTCCATCCTCGATCAAACCGATCTGACACATCGCGTTGTGCGCCTCAAGCTCATGGGCAGTCACGTATCCCAGGTCCATGTATCTTCGTAGGAACTCGACTTCGTTCCAAAATCGGTTTCGGACCGATTCCAAATCGAGCAGGGCGAAAGCATCCTCAGCACGAGCTTGCGCTTCCAGCAATTTAGTGTGCAATAGAAATCCCTCGAGGAACTCGGGATGGCCCAGTTCTAGCTCCTCAAGAATCGCGATCGCCTGATCCAACGCGTTCAAATTTCGGAGACAGACGGCGGAGTTCATTGCAAGTTCGGGCTCATTCGGATTCTCTTGATACAGTTTCTTGAATATCTGAGCCGCTCGCTTTATTCCATCGTCGGTACCACTTTCCCAGCCGATTTCCGCAAGCTTTCGCTCCGCGATCTTCTTTTCACTTGGAAAGCGGGAGAGCCTTTCGAGAATCGAGATCGCAAATTCAATCTCTTTGGGCTCGATCTCCAATGCGATGGCGACAGTACGCCGCAGAACGACTGGAGCACTGGTGATTTCGCAAAGATTCTTTAGATCCATAAGTGCAGACTTGAGATCACCCATTTGCTGCAGGACCGTTGCCCGGAGACCGAGCCAATCTGCATCATCTGCAGCAGGGCGTTCGTTGAGAAGCCGCTCGGCGCGAGGCCAGTCTTTTTTGCCCATTGCCGAGATCGCCTCGGCCATACGAAGAAAGTAGTGCTCGACTCCAAATACCTCAGCGAGAAGAGCGAAGGACCTGTTTCCTATCTCGCCCTCCTCTCGCTGACCTAGTGTAAGGAGCACCGAGGCCAATCTAGATTTTTGGTCATGATCTAGCTCCCCCTTCGGTAATGATTCAAGCTCCCTCATTGCCGTCACGGGATCGTCAAGGTAGAAAGCGATAAGTTCACCTACGGACAGTGACACAGCAGTCGATTTCGGCCAATCCTTTTTTAGTCGACGGGTTAGGTCTACATCCGGCTTAAGGAATCCTGCGTTTACCAATTGAACAACACGCTTTGATATTGGATTAGCCGACGCTAACAACGTGGCGATTCGCGACGCCAACTCAATGTCACCCGTCAAGTGAGTGGCGTCAAATGCGATTTCTAGCGATCGTAGTTCGATCCCGTTCGAAACTCGTCCGGCCCCGAAGACTTTCGAAACGATCGGGCTCAATAGATTCTTGATTTGTGCCAATTGCTTTCGTTCCGCCTCTGTGGTGAGGTCAACGCGAATGCGACCCCCTGGAAAAATCATTCTAAAATACTCGTCTGCAACGCGTATCAGGCATCGAAAGTAGCGAATGGTGACTAGATTCGGATCTTCGGATCCCTTGATACCGCCGTTTCGCATCGATTCGCAGATTCCTATTGCGTCCGATAATCGCCCACGTCGAACGTAAATCGCAGCGGCAATCTCCGCCCAACGAACATCCAATTCCCTATGATGGACAAGTTCAAACGCCTCATCCATTTGCCCGCGCAAAAAAAGAAAACGTATTCGGTTGGCGAATGCCACCGGATGATCAATTGCCTTGAGAACTCCTAGAGACTTGCTATCGTCTCCTCGACAATGATCTATAAGAAGTCTTGTTGCGATCGTCAATGCGTCCAGTTCGTCGTCGCGAACAGAGCACTCTTGGTCGGCCAAATCAAGTAAATCTAAGGCGTCATCCAACCCTTGGCTTGGTATTCGTTTTTCCTCGGAATCTAGTAGCAACGCATTTGCAAGTCTCACATACAAACACCGTCGCACTATTGGAGATGCGTGCAATCCTCCAGCGTTTATCCATTCGCAACCCTGCGAGTAAAGATTCACGATCCGCTTTGTGTGCATAAATAAAGATGCATCTTCTAGCTGTTTCGCTAAATCTTGACCGACGCGATCGGCTAAAGCCAGTTGCGTGGTTTGGTCAATGGGCGGAACCGGTTCCATCGATTCATCGGACCAATAAGAATTCCTGAGGATTTCTAATACCTCGGCGAAGTTGCTTTTCGCGAGTTCTTGGAATCGCCCGATCTTTATATCATTAATTGCAGCTAGCATGTCTGGAACTCGTTCCACCATTTCCAACATGTCATTGACATCGGTATTCTCGACAGATGACTTGGCCATCGGATCGATTTCCCCCAAACGAACCTTTTGTTCGACCGCTTTCTCTTTCCATTTTTCAGCAATGCTAATCCGTCCCTTTCTTGTTTGGATTAGTTTCTTTGCGTCATCTAAGATGATCGGGATAATCACCTCTTGAAGTTCGTTGGGTTCATAATCTTTGCGGCGAAACACTTTGAAAAGTTCGAATAAGATGCATGACTCGGAGTCAAGCAGATACTTCTCACTGATAACCGTAATGATCTTGTCACCTTTGGAGAGTCGTTTCATGAACTCACGAATCGAATCCCCAGAACTTAGTTCGTCTTTATCACGTTGAAACGGTATTCTTTCAGCTTTGAGCGTGTCACAAAGAATCTCGACGACGTTTTGGCGGTGCTCGCCACTTGGCGTTGAATCACCCCACGCGTATGAAATAAAAACATTTGGGTATCGAGAAGGCCGTTTATTTATTTTGGAGATCTTATTGTTAATGTACTCGATATTGCTTTTAATCAAATCTTCCAAGTCAGGCGCTAAGTCGATCGTGGACTCCAAAACACTCTCAAGCTCTCGCTTGCACGTTTCATCCTCGCTGACAAGAAAATGAAGGTAGGCGGACTGAAGACGCAGTCGCAAGGCCTTGACCTCATCATGTGTTGCAGGCAAGATCGTTTTGATTCTAAGGAGCAATGCTTTACTTACCGACTTTTCAGATAACTCCAATCTCAATTGATTGAGCTCACCCGCTAACTGCTCAATCTCCCCTGCTCGGAATCGTACCCATTCGCTAATCTCTGAGTGAAGAAACGCGAGGTAATTTGATTGTTGATCTTGCGGAAAGTTCGGATTGGCGGGGGGCCATGGGTCGAACGAAAAACTATCATTGGGAACGCCGGATCTTAGAAAGGGCGCGTTTTTTTTGTCGTAAAACGACTCAATCAACCCAGCAAGCAGGAGAATTCGTCTCTTGTTCACGCCACCCGCCTGGAATGCGAGCCAGATATCGAAAAAGCCATCGCGAATGCAATAGGAACGAGACCGTTTGTCGTCTGGACTGATCGCAAACTTCAGTAGGCCTGCGTCGACGAGTCGCTTAAGTAATGCCGAAGTATGGCGTTCAGAGATTCCAAGTTTCGAAGAAATATTCGCAGGAGTCCTAGGCGTTGTATCTCGCATGGAAGCGAGGGTCTCCATCACGGCACGCTCCTGCGGAGCCATTTCGGCCAGACTGGCTTGATACGTAGGGGAGATACCGTCGACCAACCTCAGCAGGATCTCGCTCGCCGATTCAATTCCCTCACGAACGATGAGCTCACACGTCATCACCATAAGTCGCGGATTCCCGTCGGTCATGTCGTGCAAGGCCATCACGCAATGCGACAAGTCCTTGACTACATTCGTGTTGTCCCCATTGAGTTCTCTGGTCCGATTGAGCAGCGTTACGGACTGCTCCTTGTCGAACGGCCGAAGCGTTTGCGTGTCAAAGAAGTCGTAGAATGGTTGGGCTACGTCGGTCACTGCATCGAAGTGCATCGGCGCCGTTGCTATCAAAGAGCAACCATTTTTGTCCATGAAGAACTTACGAATGGCACTGATTTGCTGATCCTGACGGATCTGTTTCGAGAATAGCTCGTTGAGGTTCTCGATCATGACAACGATGGTTCTTTTCTTTGCATCGTTGGTGCGACGGAGTACCGGGACAACCGAATCAACGACTTCGTTTGAATCCTGGATCTTCTCTAGCTTGGCTGAAAGCTCCCTCCAAAGCGGTTCCTCGGTGAGGTTTGTGGCCAATATTGAAACGAGCTGTTTAAGTAAATCTGCAAATGAAAGTGTTCGCACCGACTCCTCTGGAAATCGAGCCACAACCAGTCGCGTCGCCAATCGAGGGTCCGCCGAAATTCGGTCTTCGATGACTGCCAACAGGTGCGATTTACCGATCCCCCGAGGCCCTAAGAAAAGAAAATGGTGCTTGGATTTTCTATCGGCTGCACTTCTCAGGTGGCCAAGCGTGTCGAGCAAAATAGATTCCCGTCCAACCGTCAATTGTTCGCGTCGGAAACGTGACGACATGCTTGGTCGATAAATGCCAATTCGAGAGTCACTTGAGCGATTAGGCATAGTATTTCCTCCACCATGCTTTCATCAGTCCACTTGCGAAATCATAGCTCTCATCATCGATTTCGACGATGTAAAAATCATTCTCAAGGTCGCGCATGAGGTGATTGAATTGACGACGTTTTTCTGGTTCGCTCGCCTCCCAGTTTTGTGTATCGAGGTGCCTAAAGAACTCGCTCAAGAGCGCTCGTCGTGAGAGTCCGCTTGATGAACTCTGACTCAGTTGTCCAAGTATGGCATAAGCTGCGGACTGCTTGGGTTGTTTGTAGTGGAGTTTGATTCGAGAATGGTAATGCTGAAGCTTGTCTTGTGATGCTTGGCTGCTAATCATTGCATCGAAAACCGCATTCACATCTTTGGTAGTAATCGTCTTAGGGTTATTACGCCATGAGCGAAAAATGTCCTGTGTCGCAAGTTGTAGAAATAGTGGTATGGGGCGCCCCAACCGTTTTGCAACTGTCCGAGGAACGTCCGTTTCGTAGGGAACCTCCCGCCCTGCGAGCATTCGCGTTACGAATTCGATGACTTGATCTTCGGTTAGTACGGGCAGAGTCTCGATCGCAATGTCGTTGATCGCGGCAACCTCACCGAGTTCATCGAGCGTGGAGGCTAGATTTACAGAACCGCCAATCAGCCATCGAACGCGATCTTGTGATGGGACTGGATTTTGACGCTGCACTCGAAACCAAGCGAGAAAGTCTCTCACCATCTCTTCATCGCGATCTCGCATTTCGAGAATCAGGTCTGGAAGTTCGTCGATGATTAATAAAACTGGATGTTGAGATTTTCGAATCGCGGCAAGTAGCGATTCACCGTGCTGCTTCCAGTTTCTCTCCCAATCAGGATCGGATTTGCGTAACGCGATCTTGAATCCCCCCGCACTCACCGAATCAACGTTCTTACGAGCGAACTCAATCGCCTTTTTGAGTATCCCAAAACCACTTCGTGCTAGTTGCTCTGTCAGTTTCTGGTTTTGTTCGTAGAAGTTCTCTAATATCGTCTGGAAGAGTTGAGCGGGATGGGAGAGATCTTGGACGTTTTGGTACACCACCAAATACCCTTCACGCGGCTTACTAGCCAGATGGTTCATGACGCTAGTTTTTCCGGTTCGACGAGGAGCGGAAATCAAGACGTGCTGCCGCAATAGCGTTTCCCATACCTGGTCGATGAACGGATCCCTAAACCAAAGATCCGACGGCTCAACGGGCTCGCCCGTGTAAAACTCTACTCTTTTCATTGTTTTCCTGCAATACGCAACGAAAGGGTTGTACAACACTATTGTTGCGATAAAGACGGAAGAAGTAAATCCACATGGGGTTACTAAACGGAAAAAACATCCTTTTGCGGGGGGGGTGAACAAACCAGGGGCTACCCTGGGGACATTGGATCGCCGGTTGCGCCGCCATTTTGGGAGTAGCAACCCCGTGGTTACGTTGTTGTGGGGGACGGTGCGGATCGGCATCCGCGTGGGAGGGTTTCGTCCTTTAAGGGCTTGCGATTATCTTGGCGTAACGAATCCCAGGGCGGCGCTATGCACGAATATTCCAAGCGAATCGTCAAAAGCCGATCGACTGACAAACGCAAGGCCATGGATTAAAATGCTTGCCTGCACAGTATCCTTCGACTCCCACTCCAACCCTCCACCTTGCGGCTATGCACAAGCCCCCCGTCTTCCATCGCTTGGCCCTGCCGTTTGCTTGCTTGCTCTTGTCCGCAATCATCGCTTGCCCTGTATCTCTTGCACAAAACGAGTCGCTTAAGCAAGCGAGTCCAGCCAACGAAGATTCGGATCCAGTCGATGCTCTGATCCAATCCGCCTACGACAAAGCTTCTATTCAACCTGCCGAAATCTGCTCTGATCCCCAGTTCGTCCGCCGCGTCTATATCGATCTTGTTGGTCGTATCCCAACACTCGATGAACGTCAACGCTTCCTCGATGAACCAAGTCCCTCGAAACGAGCCGAGCTGATCGATAAACTCCTTCAAAGCGAGGACTACGTCCAAAACTTTGCCGACACGTTCGACACCCTGCTAATGGGCCGAGCACCCAACGGGAAAATCGCCGAACGAAAAAAACTCTGGCGACCCTACCTTGAAAACGTCTTTCGAAACAACCGGCCCTGGGATCAAGTAGCCCGTGAAATCCTCTTAGCCCGCCCACAAACTCAGGATCAAGCAGGTGCGGTTTGGTTCCTCTATGAGCGCAACGACAATGCCCAAGCGATCGCCGAGGCTCTGGCCCCGGCTTTCTTCGGTATCCGCATCGATTGCGCTCAATGCCACGACCATATGATCGCATCCGAAATCCACCAACAACACTACTGGGGCTTGGTCGCTTTCTTCAATCGCAGCAAAAATCAAAAGACCAACTCTGGCCCTCGCATTGGCGAATCGGCCATCGGCGGATTTTCTGAATTTGCAAACATTCATGGTTCGAGCTACCCGAATATTTTGACCTTCTTCGAAGCCAAAACGATCGACGAGCCACGTCCTGAAAAAGATGCTAAGCAAGAGGATCGCGATGATCTTTACGTGGCTGCGAACAACCCTGAGGAGCCCCGCATCCCTAAGTTTTCACGCCGCGAGAAATTTGTGGACGAAGTCCTCACAGGACACCCGAGAATTGCCCAAGCCTTCGTGAATCGTATCTGGGCTATGCTCCTTGGCCGAGGCATTGTCCATCCCTTCGACCAAATGGATTCGGCTCATCCGGCTTCGCATCCTGAGTTGCTCGAACTCCTTGCTAAGGATTTTGTCGATTCCGGCCATGACATCCGTAGACTTGTGCGCCGAATCGCCTCGACCCGTACTTACCAAAGAAGCTCGGTCGCACCCAAGGGGGTTCAAGACCCCGCGACCTTCGCTTGGTCGATCCAACGACCTCTTACCGCCGAACAACTCGTCCGGTCGATTCAAATCGCTATCGATCAGAAATCGAATCCGGATCATCCCATCCTATCGGATCTGCGAGATCGAATACCCGAGGTGATGCCTGAGACAATCACGACCGATATCGGCGATGCATTGTTTCTGACCAATAACCCCAAAATGCATCAATTGCTTCTCGAATCGAGCAAACCTCATGGGCTAGCGGCACGATTAGCAAGCAACCCCGATCCAAAGACAGCTACGAAAGACCTCTTCCTCACGGTTCTTGGACGCGAACCGCACGACGATGAGCTCAATGCATTGCTGTCGTTCGTTCAAAAATCATTAGCAAACGCCCCTGGAACAGATTCAAAGGTTGTTTGGCAAAACGCTTTCTGGGCCGTTTTGACTTCTGCTGAGTTCCGATTCAACCACTAAGTCACACACCAAGAACGGGCCGCTGCATTGTCCGAGCATTTTCAAAATACCGATCGCGCAACGCAAGACTGTGGGAGTCCTGAGCACCGCGTTCATCGTCGATTGTTTCTTCAGGGCGCGATGTCTTCGGGGGGCGCCTCAGTCGCTAGTTTCAATGCACTGTTTTCGGTTCCCGCGATCGCCCAGGAGACCAAAAAGCAGGGCAAGAAGTGCATCCTGCTGTGGCTCTGTGGTGCCCCGAGCCAGTTTGAAACTTGGGATCCCAAGCCCGGCACGATCACCGGTGGGCCCTTTGGAGCCATCCCGACCTCGATTCCGGGTGTGCAGATCAGTTCGCTCATGCCGCGATGCGCGACGATGATGCACAAGCTTTCGGTGATCCGTTCGATGAGTACCGAGCCTAGCGAACATTTCCAAGGAATCGATGTGCTGACGCGTGGCGAGCAGCCTCGGCCACCCTTTACTCGACCGATCCTCGGCTCGGTCGTTGCAGAGCAGCTCGGCCAGCTCGATAGTCCTGTGCCCCAATTCATCTTGCTCGATCCATGTCCTGAGGGCAACGAATTCAAGTCGTTTAAAGCGGGCAATTGGGCCGGGTGGCTTGGTGCTCAATACGGGCCGGTCCGCTCAGGGGGCGAGTACGCGATACCAGATATTTTGCGACCCGAGTCGTTATCGCAAGTCGACCATGAGGATCGCGAAGCTCTGCGAAAGTTTCTGAGCCGCAAGTTTGAGAACGACCAAAAAAGCCAGGCGGCTGCTGGCTACAATGCGGCCTTTGATCGGGTCAAAGGGCTCATGAGTTGCGCGCCCCTTTTCGATTTGGACAAACTCCCCGAGGAGGATCGCCGAAGGTACGGTGCTGGGGCTTTTGCGCAGTATGCACTACAGGCCCGCCACTTGATCGAAAACGGCTCGACCTTTGTGATGGTCGCCAACGGGATGCCTTGGGACAACCATGTCTTCCAGCACGAGATGCATCAGATGCTCGTTCCGGAACTCGATAACATTCTTTACCAGCTCATCAGCGATCTAGAGGAGCGAGGCATGTTGCAAGACACCTTAGTGATTGCCATGGGTGAATTCGGACGAACTCCATGGCTCAATGAGGCTCGAGGTCGAGATCATTATTCAAAGGCTTGGTCGATGGTGATGGCTGGGGCCGGGATTCGTCCGGGAGTGGTTGTTGGACAAACCGACCCGATGGGATTCGAAGTCACCGACAAACCGATCGATAACCGCCGGTTGTTTGCGACCATTTTTAAGGCGCTGGGGATCGATCCAAAGGAGCAGTACGATCTGCCCGACTTGCCGACCTTTCATAGGGTCGAGGGAAACGTGCAACCCATCGAAGAACTGTTGGTCGGATAGAACGATGCAAAAAAC
The DNA here is from genome assembly GCA_040381975.1 of Pirellula sp. Classification (GTDB taxonomy): domain Bacteria; phylum Planctomycetota; class Planctomycetia; order Pirellulales; family Pirellulaceae; genus JBKCUI01. The sequence continues at coordinate 30,139 of JBEIGI010000035.1, read as the reverse complement.
AATCACACGAATCCATGACTTCAAACTCCCGACTGCGATCTTGGGTGCATGCTTGCTCGAAGACCACCGCGAGTTGATCTCTGCTTGCATGGATGGTGTCTATCGAGTCGATATCGAGAGCAAAAAGTACGAGCGGATCGGACAGCATGAGAGTTATGCAAGTTCTGCTGTTTTTGTGCCTGAGCATCAGGCCATCATCACTGCAGGCTACGATGGGAAGCTCAAGTGGTTTTCGGCCAAGGACAATGCTTTTCAGCGCGAGGAAAAGGTGCATTCGTTTTGGTCGTGGGACATGGCCGTTTCGAAAGATCACCGATGGCTTGCGAGCGTCACCGGCCAGTATCTTGCGGGTGATTACAAGTATGCTCCTGCCCAAGAGGTAGAGCCTTGTGTGAAGATCCTCGATGCTGCCGACGGGCGGCTTATCCATGCTTTATCGCATGTGCCATCGGTGCAGTCGGTTGTTTTTAGTCACAACAGCCAGTACGTTGCGGCCGGGAATTTGATGGGGCAAGTTCGGGTATGGGATGTCCACAGCGGAACTCAGGTGGGGGGCTTTGAGTCGAAAGATTTCACCAGTTGGGGAATTATCAAGAGCCATTGCTATTTGGGTGGCATATTCGCCATGGAGTTTACGCCCGATGACAATCACTTGATCGTTTGCGGGATGGGGGACATGCGCGATCCCATGGCGGGCAATGGCAAGCAGCTTTGGCAGCGATGGGACTGGAAGGAGGGTAGGCTCATTTTGCAGACCAATGAGAAGCAATCTGGAGAGGGGCTCATGGAGGCGATAGTTATCCATCCGGCCAAGGATAGCTTTCTGATGGCTGGGCGTTTGCGGGGAGGGGAGTGGAATGGAGCTTTGTTTGATTTAGCAAGTGGCGATCGGATCGGAACGATCAAATCTGGGTATCGCATTACGCAGATGCTCTTTAACCAACAAGGGAATTTGATTGTCGTTGGTGGACAGGGCCAACCGGGAAAAAGCAATGAGGGCAAGTTCCCGGACTTTGGAAGAGTCGAGATCTACGAGATCAAAGATCAAGAATGATCCAGCGGATTGCGGGTTTAGATTGCTTGCGAGTCACTGCCCTGATGCTTGTCGTGGTGTTTCACGCTCTGGGGTTGATGGATCGAGCGAATTGGACTCAGTTTGGTCCGATCAGCATGGGGACTTTTGGGGTGTTATTGTTTATGGCTATCAGCGGGGCGTTGATAGGTGGCGATTCGAGAGATCCGATCGAGTGGATCATCGCAAGACTGAAAAAGATTTATCCTGCGTACTGGATCGCGACGGCATTGGCCTTCTTAGCCACAGCGATTTTTGGATACAAGCCGGTGAGTCTTGTTCAGTTTCTCTGGCAGATGAGCGGGATAGGACTTTATTTTGCAGAGGATTTGATCAACGTAGCCACTTGGTTTATCGGTTTGTTGTTGGCTTTGTATTTCAGTGTGTTTCTAGCTCGTTTGACTGCTCATGATGAAAAGGTGCTTCAAGTTCTCGCGATTGGGTCGGCCATTTGGGTCATGTTCAACTTGGGTGCCGATTACTTTGGGAATAGCTTTGCATTCTATGGAGCTATCTTGGCCTTGAGAACCAGCAGTCCTGCAAAATCGCTCGTTTGGTTATCGGTTCCTTGTGTTGTGTTAGCAGGATGCAATACGGAATTTCTTTCGATTGCGTTGGCATGGCTGCTTTTGGCGGCCTCGATGGCTTTGAAGCAAACGCCGCGCTGGGTGGCTTGGGTATCTCGATACTCCTATGAATTCTATCTGCTGCATGGCATCTTTTTTGTAGGCAGCATGAAGTTGCTCAAGGCTCAGGGGTTTTGCTTTCGATCTGGAGTCGCCATGAGCACTGGGATAGCTGCGACGATGTTCGCATCGATCGTTTTGAATCGCATGTCAACGAGTCTCGTCAGAGCAATGGATACTCGGGGAAGCGATTGAGGGCTGTTGTCAGTTTTCAGCAGTTAGTCTTCGGCCATATCGCGTGCATGATAACTGCTACGCACGAATGGGCCGGAGGCGACTTTGCGAAATCCCATCGACTTGGCAATGAGTCGCAATTCCTCGAACTCTTCTGGGGGGACATAACGAACCACTGGCAGATATCTTGGGCCTGGCTGTAAGTACTGGCCCAAGGTTAAAAAATCGCAACCGTACCGTCTAAGATCTGCCAAGCATTCGAGTAGTTCATCACGAGTCTCGCCGAGTCCCAGCATTAGACCACTTTTGGTTTTGATCGCTGCATTCCGTTGCTTGATTCGGCTGAGCAATTCCAGGGTCCATCGATACTCGCTTTTGGGGCCTCGGACTCTGCGATAGAGTCGTGGGACGGTCTCCATGTTGTGGTTGAAGACCTCTGGGGCTGCATCGATGACCCGTTCGAGTCCGTGTCGATGCCTGATAAAGTCTGGCGTTAGGACTTCGACGGCCGCCCCGGTGCGTTCCCGAACGGCGATAACACAGCGGTAGAAATGTTCGCCTCCGCCATCGGGCAAATCGTCACGGGTGACCGAGGTGATGACCACATGTTTGAGTCCAAGTCTGGCCGATGCTTCGGCGACCCGTTGGGGCTCGTCGTCTGCGAGTGCCTCTGGGCGTCCCCTGGAGACGGCGCAAAATCCGCAAGGCCTTGTGCAAACATTCCCCAGGATCATGAATGTCGCGGTCTTTTGCGAGTAGCATTCCATGCGGTTAGGACATTTGGCATTCTCGCAAACGGTCTCGAGCCTGAGTTCCTTGAGAAGTCCGTGGGTAAACTGATTTCCGTTCCCTTTGGGGACTTCCCGGCGAAGCCAACTGGGAAGACGCCGGCTCGACTCGAAAAGCTTGCCGTTGCCAGATTGTTCACTGGGGCCAGCTTGGGCAAGGGGAATGGTTCCCCCCATGGATCCACATCCCCCCATGCGACTTGCACCTGTCGGTTCGGCCGCAGATGTGCCTGAGAAATCGGCTCCCAGAATTGGTAAAATCGACTTGGTGTCGTTCATGGATTTATCAATAATTGAGCTTGGATGTTGGGAGTGAATATCTTCAAAAGTCCTAGCACTGTAGCCACATCGGGTCGGATTGCTACCCCATTTCATTCCGGAAAATCGGCCTTTAGATCTCGCCAATCGACCGCGATTTGACTTACATTATCAATAAGTTCGTTCTGCACACAACGCGATCCCTCAGGACCAGAATCGATGAATCCAGCCAAACGATCGTTCCTTAAAGACCTTGGCCCCCGGTGGCTTGCGTCACTGATGCTTGGGCTCCTGTGCCCGATGCTCAGTTCCCGCGCCGAGAGCGCCTGCCCCTTTTGCTCGGCTGCCTCCCAAACACTTCGCCAGGAAAGCCTTTCGATGGATGCTGTGGCCATCGCTAGTCTTGTGAGTGACGGGAGGGTCGATATCGATGGCAACGCGACGTTCGTTGTCGAGAGAATCTTGCGTGGAGAATCGTTGCTGGAGAAAGGGCAAAAGGTCGAAGCCAATTATTTTGGGCCGGGCAAAACACAAAAGAAGTTTCTGCTGCTTGGAGTTGATCCTCGCAACCTTGTTTGGTCCTCGCCTTTGCCCCTGTCTGCCGATGCTGAGAAGTACATCGAGGAAATCCAAAAGTTACCTGAGGATCCAATCGAGCGATTGGATTTCTATCAAAAGCATTTCGAACATCCCGATTCCTTGCTAGCTCGCGATAGTTACGATGAGTTCGCCTTGGCCCCTTATGAGGATGTCAAAAAACTCAAAAGCAAAATGGATCACGACCAACTCATGGAGTGGATTCGAGATCCAGCCATCTCTCCGGATCGCAAGCGTCTCTATTATACGATGCTCGGTATTTGTGGCACGCCAGCCGATGCTGTCGAGTTCGAGTCGATGATCCGCAGTTCCGATCCAGACAAGCGAGCTGGCTTGGACGCCCTGATCGCTGCTTATTTGACGCTCAAAGGTGCCGAGGGTCTCCCGCTCATCGACGAGCAGTTCTTGGCCAACCGTAAGGCGAGTTACCCGGACGTGTATGCGTCGGTCATGGCGCTGCGGTTCCACGGAACCGAGTCGCAGGTGATTGCCAAAGAAGCGATTTTGGGCTCGATGCGGAACTTGCTAGCCGCCCCAGACCTTGCCGACTTGGTCATTCCCGATTTGGCTCGATGGGGTGACTGGACTCAGATCGACCGACTCTGCGAACTATTCAAATCAGCAAACGATGATAACTCCTGGGTTCGAGTCCCGGTGGTCAACTACCTTCGAGCTTGCCCGTTGCCAGAGGCCAAGGAGCGATTGGCCGAGCTCGAAAAGATTGATCCAAAAGCGGTCAAGCGAGCTTCGACCTTTTTCCCGATTCCAGCCCCGGCGGCAGACAAGAAGGACTCACCCGGTGGTGCGACTCCTGCCCCGAAGCCTGGACAACCCGCTGGTGCGGGCTCTTCATCGAGCTGGAAACCTGCCGGGCGGCCAAACTCCATCGTCGCTTGGACTGCGCAAGAGACCTCGGCAGAATCGTTAAATTCCTTCCAGTCTGTTACTGGTTTGCGATTGAGCGAGGGGAAAATCCGAACCTTTGCCATGTCGGAGGTTGAATTTTCAGATGGATTCGAGGGCTTGCAAGCCACTCCTGAGGATATTTTTTTGTTGAACTCTCGTATCGTATTTTCCGTACTGACTTGCAGTCTTGGGGCCTGTGGTCTTGCCCTTTGGATGATTTCCACTTGAACGATCCGCAGTCTGAAGTTTGACGTTTACCGACGATGAGCACCGCCAGCACCAGCCCGATCGAAAGCACGCATATCGAACCGCTTCCCTATGCGGATGAGTATGGCTACACAAGCCTTTCGCGAGCGGCGGTTCTAAGCTTGGTTTTTGGCATCCTGGGTCTTTTGAGCTGGTACTCCCCGCTCCTGCTTTTTTTGAGCCTCTTGGGGGGGCTATTTGCCCTGATTGCCCTTTCGAATTTCAGAAAATATCCGGGCGAGCTCAGTGGCAAGCCACTAGCGATCCTAGGTGGACTACTGAGTACGGTAATGCTCATCGCAAGCCCGACGAAGCATACTTACGAGTACTACACCGAGTTGCCTGATGGTTACGAGCGAGTTTCTTTTGCCGCGTTGACAAGCCCGGTTGGTGCACCCGATGTTCCTCCGCAAGCTGCCTTGGAGCTAAACGGCAAGAAAGTCTTTCTTAAGGGATATATTCACCCAACCTCTTTGTCGAGCAATGCGTCGAAAACCTTCGTATTGGTTCCCGATTTTGCAACCTGCTGTTTTGGTAAGCAACCCCCTTTGACACACATGATCGAAGTTAGACTCCTAGGTGAGGAGTTTGCCTCAAAATCCCTTCGTCGACACTCGTTGGCTGGGACTCTTTCGGTTCGCCCCTACATCAAGCCTGTCGATGGGCTTGAGGGAGTTTACTACGAGCTCCAAGCGGATCACTTTAAGTAAGCTTCAAGTCTTTTAGTCTGCGGGCCTTTCTAGGTTTTCATCGATCGACCTGCTAAAAGTTGCTAGAATCTAGGGGGTTCGAGTACAAGATTCCCTTGGTTTGGGCGAATAGATCAGCACTATGAAAATCACCTCCTATCTGCTTGCGGCTTGCTTTGTTTTTCTATCTGGTTCGTTGGGCTTTGCCCAGCAGCACCTGACTGCTCCTAAATTGTTCCCTACCAAGACTTTAGCTTATGTTCGCGTCGACGACACTCGGGACATGAAGGCCAAGATGGAGTCGACCGGCATGGGCAAGATGATGAATGACCCGCAGATCGCTCCGATCTTGGGTACGTTCTACTCGACATTCGTCGGCCAGCTTCAAGGGATGCAAGATGCTATCGGTTTGAACCTCGATGAGCTCTTGTCGATTCCCAACGGGGAGCTTGCATTGGCACTGGTTGCGACCAAGACCGAGCCGGCCTTTGTGGTGATGCTTGAGGCGGGCGATGAAATGCCTGCGTTGCAAGTCCTGATCGAGCGTGCTGAACAAGCTACGGATTCAAACGGAGGAATGCTATCCCAGAAAGAGGTCGGCAAGGTCAAGCTTCTATCGATGGGGCGTTCGGAGCGTGAGTCGCTGACTTACTTTATCGATTCGGGGGTGATGGTTGCTACCAACCGAGCCGATTATGCAGAGCAGTTGGCGATGGTGTGGACTGGAAACGGGATCGATCACAAGCCGTTATCGGAGAATCGGGATTTTACGACCATCATGTCCCGTTGCGTGGGGACAGAAGGTGAGAGGCCTCAGGTTTCCTTCTTCATCGATCCGCTTGCGATGGTGCGCGAGTTTGGTCGGAGTACGAATGGATCGGTCGCGATCCTTGCGGCCCTAAAGACACTCGGACTCGATGGTATCAAGGGGGTCGGTGGCAGCGCAATCATCGCTCCGAATGAATTCGATTCGATCATCCATGGGCATTTGCTTTTGAATCCCAATCGGCAGGGGATCATGAAGGTGATTCGTCCCAAGGCAGGATCGACTGAACCAGAGCCCTGGGTAAGCGAGCAGGTCACGAGTTACTTCACCATGAACTGGGACATGGCCAAGACGTTCAATGCTGTCGAGGGGATCGTCGATACCTTTGCAGGAGAAGGTACATTTAACGATCGGTTCATCAAGGAGGCTAACCGCAACCTTGGTATCGACTTACGAAACGACATCATCGATGGACTGAACGATCGCTTTAGTTTGGTGCAGTTGATCGTCCCTCCAAAGAAGATCAACAGCCAATCGAATGTCTATTGCATCCACGTCAAGAATGCGTCGAGGATGAAGTCCGAGATCTTGCCCAAGATGTTCGAAAAGCTCAAAGGGGCTGGAGGACCTGAAATGATCAGCAAGCTCTATGGTGATGCAACCATTTATACAATAGAGCCAAGGAATGCAGATGTAGACGGAAGAAGCATTCGTCTGCCCCAGCCTGCGGTTTGTATCCTCGAGGATCAATTGATGATAAGCGATTCGTACCAAGCGATCGAGGAAGTGATCAAGATGAATTCTTCGGGGGATGGTTTGCTCTCGGAATCAATCGAGTTCAAGTTGGTCAAGGATCGGATCAAGGCTCAGCTTAAGAACAGCGAAATGTCGATCCTTGCCTATCAGCGTCCAGAGGAAGGGATGCGGCTGATGTACGATCTAGCGACCGATCCGCAAAACATCGATAACCTTGAGCAGTTCGCCCAGAACAACCCATTTCTGACCGCTTTGGTCACTGCGGTAAGAAGTAAGAAACTGCCACCTTTTGAGGTGATCGCCAAGTATCTTGCACCCGGTGGGGCCTTTGTCGTCGACGAGGAAACCGGTTTGCATTACACCGGTTTTTCTATGCGTCGCGAGTAATTCTTTCAGGAGGAATCCTGTAGAATGAAGGGGAACACTCACGCCCGTTCCCCTCACCCTCACAGGTCCATTTCCTCTGATGAACAGTCATCCTTCCAACGCCAACAACCGTAGGTTTTTTCTCAAAGCATCTGTGCTTTCAGGTGCTGCGATCGCTTCTGCTGGCAATTTGCAAAGTGCGAAAGCCCAAGACCAACCGCAGTCGCAGTCGTTAAAGCTCATTACGCCTCCGGAGAAGCGAATTCTCTTGTCTTGTAAACTATCGATGATCAAAGGGGATATCGATGGAAAGCCTATAAAGCTTTCGCAGAGGTTGGGACTGGCCAAAGAAGCGGGATTCGATGGAGTGGATTTTGATGAGGCGGGTCGCTTTACGGTTCAGGAAGCTAGGGAGGCGGTTCAAGAGTCGGGCGTATTTTGCCACAACGCGATCAACCATGCCCACTGGGATAAACGGCTTACGAGTCCTGATCCTGAGATTCGCAAAGCGGGCGTTGCCAACATCACTCATTGCTTGCGAGTCGCGCATGCCATCGGTGGTAGCGGGGTGTTAATCGTTGTCGGACGCGGGGATGATGGAACCGAGTCGGAGGTCAATGAGCGAGCGCGACAGGAGATCAAGAAACTGCTTCCACTTGCGGCTTCGCTCGGTCAACCGATCTTGATCGAAAACGTATGGAACAAACTCCATTACGATCACGACGCACCTCCGGAGCAGACTCCAAACCGATTCATCGAGTTTGTCGACAGTTTCAAGAGCCCTTGGGTCGGTATGTACTACGACATCGGAAACCATTGGAAGTATGGTCAGCCACGTCAGTGGTTAAATGCTTTTGGCCATCGAGCTGTGAAGCTTGATGTGAAAGGCTTTAGCAGAGCCAAGAACCAATTCGTCGATATCACTTCTCCCGACGACGATGTGCCTTGGGATCAAGTCCGCATGGGTCTCGACGACATCGGATGGAGCGGTTGGACGACGGCCGAAGTCGGAGGTGGAGGAGTTGATCGACTGACCAAGGTGCGAGAGCAGATGCAAAAGGCGTTTGGAGTCTAAGTTACTTCGACGATTTGGGGCTTGATCCAAACGTCCACATGACTAGTCCTAGCAGAATCGTTGGGAGTAGTAAAAGCCAAACGCCGAGTCCGACGCGTTGAGAGCCGATTTGGGTGAAAGGGATTTTGCCCAAGTAATCGGTCTTGATCGATCCTTTGGATTCGGTTGCCTCTGGGGCGCTAGGAGTCCCTGAGATTTGGGCAGCGACGAGCATCCCGGCAGAGGTTTGTGGGTCAGAATTCTCCGCGATACTGGGCGTCTTGCCTTGGGTTTCGTCGATGAGCCCTTGGATTGTAGCTTGGTTCAGGACTGGAAACTTCACGACGCCCATGGCTGGTAGCAAAAGGGCCATGCTGCTGGCGGCGCACATGAGGATCAATCCCATGAATTTCATGATCGCTCTCTCCGAGGATTCCCCTTAGGATGGCTGGGTAACTAGAATTCGACTTCCGAGTTTATCGGCTTTCGATGCTTGGTGCCAGTGCGATTTGCTCTGCGGAGATTTTCGGGATTTATGTAGAATAGGGCCACTATGAAACCAGACCCAAACCACTACATCAACCGCGAACTCAGTTGGCTAGAATTCAATCAAAGGGTGCTCAACCAGGCACAATATGCCAAGGTTCCGGTAATTGAACGACTCAAATTCTTGGCGATTACTGCTAGCAACATGGATGAATTTTTCATGGTGCGAGTCGGGGGCTTGCAACTCCAAGAGGCTCAGCAGATTCAAGCACCTGATCCCAGTGGAGCGACCGTCACAGAGCAACTGGAAGCAATTTATGGTCGAGTCGACAAGATCATTTCCGATCAATATGAGTGCTTTCTGAACTCGATCGAACCGATCCTCAAGAGCGAGGGGATTACTCGTGTGGAATCTGCGCGTGCAAACGCCTTGCACAAAGACTCCCTGCAACGGTTCTTCGAGCAAGAGATCTATCCGGTCATCTCGCCGATGGACTTGGATCCCGATGCACCGTTTCCTCTGCTTTCGAACCTTGGGTTTTACCTTTGTGTTCGCATGGCAAGTGGCGAGCAAGATCTGCCTCATCGCTTTGCATTTATTCCGATAGGTAAAGCGTTGCCCCGTTTGATCAAGATCCCAGGAGAGCGTGGTGCTTATGCATATGCTCTAATCGAGGATGTGATTACTTGCTTTATCGAACAGTATTATCCGGGCAAACGAGTTGAGGAGTGCACGGCATTTCGAGTGACTCGCAACGCTGATGTTTCGGTACGAGAAGACAGCGCTTCGGACTTGATCCTGGGGATGGAGGAGGTGCTCAGTTCCAGGCGTTCAGCCGACTTTGTTCGCTTGGAGATCGATGCCAAGGTATCCGAGGCGACCTTCGATTTCTTGGCCAATAAACTGATGCTCAAACCTAGGGACATTTTCAAGATACCCGGCCCACTGGATCTTTCGGCTTTGATGAGCATCACCGAAATCGAGGGATTCCCGAACCTGCGAGACACTGTTTGGCCGCCACAGCGTTCTCCCCAAATCGACTCGACCAAATCGATGTTCGATAATATCGCTCAGAACGATTTGCTTTTGTGCCATCCCTACGAGAGTTTTGAACCCGTGGTCCGATTGATCGAAGAGGCTGCCAACGACCCAGATGTGCTAGCTATCAAACAGACGTTGTATCGAACCAGTAGGAAAAGTCCTATTGTTGCATCTCTCAAGCGAGCTGCGGAGTTGGGTAAATACGTTACTGCAGTGGTGGAACTCAAAGCCCGTTTCGATGAGGCCCGAAACATGGTCTGGGCTCGTGAACTGGAACGCTCTGGCGTTCAAGTCGTCTACGGTGTGCGGGGGTTAAAGACCCACGCGAAGGTTTGTATCGTCGTAAGGCGAGAGGTCGATGGGATTGTCCGTTACGTCCATTTTGGTACCGGCAATTACAACGAATCAACCGCCAGGATGTACAGCGATATCAGCTATTTCACGTGCAATGAATCGCTTGGCAAAGACGCTTCTGCATTCTTCAACGCTATCACCGGTTACAGCCAGCCTCAACCTTATGAAAAACTCGAATCTGCACCCCTTGGACTACGCAAGAAACTCGTGTCTTTGATCGAAGAAGAGACCCAGCGAAAACTCCAAGGACAGAGAGCATTTATTTATGCAAAACTCAATGCACTTGTCGATCCTGAGATCATCCAAGCTTTGTATCGAGCAAGCCAAGCCGGGGTCTCGATCCGGCTCAATGTCCGAGGTATCTGCTGTTTGAAACCTAATGTGAAAGGCTTGAGCGAGAACATCTCGGTCGTAAGCATCGTTGATCGATTTCTCGAACATGCCCGTATCTTGCATTTCTGCCACGGTGGACAGGATTCGGTTTTTATTTCAAGTGCCGATTGGATGCCCCGGTCCTTGGATCGCCGAATCGAACTGCTTACTCCCATCGAAGACTCATCGAGCAAAAACAAACTGATGGAAATCTTGGCTACCTATTTTCAAGATAACCAGAACGCTTGGAAGCTCCTGCCAAGCGGCGGCTACCAAAGGCTAGAACCTGGCACGGCCCACGGGAAGATAAGAGCTCAAAAACTGCTCTATGAGTCTGCCGTCGACAGCGTCAAAGCAGCCGAGTTGGCCACGCGGAGCAAGTTCGAACCTCACCTTCCGCAGCAGCAATAGCTCGCAGTTCGCAAGCAATTACTTTTTGGCCGCCTCTAGAAGAATATCCCGCGTGACGGTTTGGATTTTTTCCTGACGATTAGCTAGTTCTTTGAGTTCCTCTTGCAAGCGAGGGTCGGAGACTTGTCCAACGAGGTCCTCGTTGTTGTTGGACTGATCCGCCAATCGATCGGTCCGTTTGTTGACTCTCAACTGCAAAGTTTTGATCAGTCGCAGTTCGGCAATCTGCCCGACAAGAGGATCCTCCTGGGGAGATCCACCTTGCCCCTGTCCGCGATTTTGACGCTGCTGCTTGTTCTCCTCTCGCTTCTTTTGCACCTCGTTGAGCGACTCGAGCATCTCATCCAATGCACCTAAGATTTCGTCTTCGATCGATTGAGTGCTTTTCGATACATCGGCAGAACCCAGTCGAGTGACGACCATCTGGGAGTCACGGATCACTTGTTCGAGCGCCTCAGGAAAAGCTTGACTAGATCCTTCGTCTTTGAGCAAAAGCATCGCTCGTTGACCTTCCATCGACACCTTCAATTGCTCAGTCGAGAGCTTATTGGCTTGGATCTCCAACTGCCGATCCTTGTCCTCGCCAGATAACTGATCAAGTTTCTGAGTTTGATCCCGAATTGTTTTCTCCCATTCGGCCATTCGCTTGAGTCTTGTTTCAAGATCGACTAAGGTGCGTTCGATCTCTTCTTCACGCAATTGCATCAGGATCTTCTCTAGCTCTTTGATGGCCTGTTGCAATTCCTCTTCTGCCTGCTGTTGCTCGTCGATAGCTTCTTTACGCTTGTTGTCCTTAAGATTCTTCTCGGCCTTTTGCATCCACTGGCGGGCATTTTCAACACGCTGACGAGCTTGCTGTTCCTTGCTCTGGGGTTTTTTGGAAGGTTGTTGTTGATCGGATTTATCGGACTTACCTGACTTATCGGACGGATCAGGCTTATCGGACGGATCAGGCTTAGAAGGTTTGTCTTTTTCGTCGGTCAGGTCCATTTGAGATTTTTCAAGTTGCTTTTCTAGATCGGCTTGGTCCTTTGCAGCAGTCTCCTTGTCTTGACCTGCTTCGGTCCTACCACGCGTTGCCTTTTGGATGTTCTCGATGCGACGAATGTCCTTGAGGACATCCTCGAGCTTTTTTCGCTCATCCTTGATCCGAGACGAACGATTCTCGCTTTGCAAGAGTTCTAAGAGTTTTTTCAGGTTGTCTCGACTGGCCTCTTGCTCAGGGATGGCTCGCGAATACTGACCCTTGGCCAAAAATTCGCTCGCTTGAATCATTCGCTGCTGGGTTGCAAGCTGCTTGCTCATCTGTGCTGCTTGCAACAACAGGGCCGCTCGCGTCGGGTTGGTCGCTGCCTCAAGCTGACTCATCCGCAAGAAAATCTCTTCAAGATTCGCATATTGTACGGCAAGCGCCTTTTGCTCTTTCTGCAGTTCCCCAACCGCACCAGAAGGTGCTTGGCAACGGGCCAAAGAGGTCATCCATGTACTTAGGAGCATGCCTGCGATCAGGACGACTCGATGGATTTGGTGTGTGTTCATCGGAGGCTCCGTGCACGTGGCTATTTCAAAAGATCCAGCGTGCTTTTCTTTTGCTCTTGTTTGGAACGATCGAGGTACTTCGACTGCTGGTCGAGCAGTCCTCGAACCCGATCGATGATTTCGTTGAGGTCTTGGATTTCAATCATATCGGCGAGGATCGCATTGAGTATTGCGATGATATCGTTGTTATTTGCAACCGATTGGTCTATCTGAACAGAGAGCTCCTCTGCCGTCAGCTTGCCAATCGTTCCTTCGAGTTGACTGATCTGCATGGCAAACGGTTTCCACTTTGACTCAAGCAACGCCTCTAGGGGTATTTTGATTTTTTGTCCGAGCCTTTCTCGGCGATCCTTGCTATCGATTCGATTGTTGATCAGTTCCGCTACGAGCATCGAGATCTCCGAGAGTACGCCTTTGAGTTCCCCTTCGGATTTCGAGACTTGGGCCGATGCTTGCTGGCTGCGAAGCAGAAGGATTCTGGATCGGGTTTGAGCTGGAGTTTCTTTACCTTCTGCTGTCCCAGAGGTTTCTTCTTCTGCCTGCTCCTGGACTTGCTTGTTGTTTTTATTGGTCAGGATCAGTAGGTCTCGCAGTTGTCCGAGTTCGCTGATGATTTGCTCGAGTCTTCGCCGCATGGCGGCTTCGCGTCTATCGAGCAAGATCAAGAATTGATCTTCGGTAACAACGCTCAGTTGAATCGGTGTCGATCGACCAATGTGAGCAATGGAGGGTGCATCCGCACTAGGTGGCACGTCAAAAAAATCTGAGGCTCCCACCATCAGCGAGAAGACTGAACCGACGCTCGGAGTGCTCAGTCCTGAGTCCTTCATCGCCTTAAGATCGATGTCCAAATCCCCACTCCCTTGTGCATCGACTTGCAACTCGGTCTTGACGATTTCTTGCTCGTCGATTCTCGATTCCACCCAAGCTTGATTCAGGTCGTAATCGTCTTTGATTTTGCTTCGAACAGGAAGCTTGGCATTCTCAGTGATAGCCGTCGAGATTCCTTCGAGCACAAAGTCGATTTCGGGAACTTTGTCGGCTGTGGCTGCGATGACGTACTGTTGAACACGGGTTGAACAGAGTCCGAGGTTATCCCAGAGCCTTAGTTCTACAAATAGATTTCCAAGCAGTACCGTGGCTGGTAGAGCGAATTCTAAAGATGGTTTATCCAGTTCAACTGTAAACTGCTTAGTTGAGTCTTCACCTGCAGTCCCAGCCACTTGCATCACATCGATTTTGCGAATCGGCTTGTTGGCTCGTATCCAAAAACCAACTTGGGTGCCTTGGGGTAATCGCATCCCATTTCGAAATTCGAGCCGCTCGTTGCCCCAGGTCGTTTTGGTCGAACGTTGCAGATAGCTCGGGTAGGATACATCTAGATCGGTCGATAAGGCCAATGGAGCATCGACGGTTTCGAGAACTAGGTTCGAAAGCCTAGCATCCCCTCCGACGATCGAGAACCAAAGATTGTCATTGATCGCTTCGAGGGGTGGACCATCGAGGATAAACTCGCGCGGATTGGAGTTGGAATAGCTGAGCATGCTGGCTCGGCCTCGATTCCCGGCTCGATCGCGGTAATGCAAGGCGCATTTATCATAAGGCTCCGCCAGCAGATCCTTGGCCGTTGCGCGAAGGCGCACTGAGGAACCTTTGGGGGCCAAGAGTCGGTTGTTTTCCATGGGTACCAAGTACCGATCTCGGGTCGGTGAGTTGGTAAACGGAGGAACATCGAGTTCCAATCCAACTACTCCCAGCGAGGTACGCCTGGGCCAAGGAGCATCGGACAAATTAAAAAGCCGTTTGGACCAGTGCGACACCAAATCAGGATAGGCCAACGATCCGACTCCAAATAGCCCGAGGGTTGCAGCAAGGAGTCCTAGTTCCCATTGAAGTGTCGAGAGTTGTACCAAGGATCGCACATCGATCGAGGTGATTTTTTCGACAGCTTTGCGAGCCGCAAGCTCGATCATCCCCGGTCGATTCGGATGCTCGATCGCATCGAGATCCTTCGATCGCAATTTGGCCGACGGATTCGCAGCTTGGACCGTGGTGACTAAGGTGCTTTGAAATTCCGGATAACGTCGCTCGATGGCAAGGGCCAATGCCGAGTCACTCCAACGCACCAACCAACGATTCCAAAAATAATGGTATAAGATACCTAGGGTTCCGACCGCGATGATCAGCAACATGAACAACCGGACGATGCGAGGTGATTCGTCGGCTCCAAATCGGGTTGGCAGATAATCGATCAGTCCAAAGGCGATAAACGACCCAAGCAACCAAATCAAAAGCACCGCGATTCCTTGGGTCGCGATGACACGGCTGATCAAGCCTCGAAGTTCCGAAAGCTTGTGCCTGATCGGTGTTGGGAGTTTCAATGTGCTGGCAGTGCTCATAGCATCCAATTGTAACAAGAAATACTAAAAGGTTCTTTGCATTTTGAACTCTAGCTCCAGCGAAAACTCCATCAATCCCTGGGAGTCGACCGACTATACCAGCGAATCGGAACCATCGAGTTTTGCTGGTGACCGGTTCGTGACAAACTTCAGTGGCGATCTAGATGTTTTACGGATCGCAAATCATTTTGGCTCAAGGTTGCAAATCGGTTGCATTGTACCGCTAGTGCTGATCTCTGGCGTGATTTGGGGTGCGATCCTGTCTTTTGGCCTCGGAGTGCTGGGCTTTGCTGCTGTAGCGATTGCCGCATTGCTGGTTCTGTGGTTTGTTTGGATCCGATACGTCGGCAGAAACCATGCCGTTCGACTCCTCAAGCGTAGACCATGGTTAGCCGGACCCTTGCATGGAGTGGTATCCAGCGGTCGATTGACAGTTTGGCACAACGATCTGTGCTTGCAATCCAAAATGCAAGGATACATGGTCAACACGAAGCGAGGAATGATTAGCTACCCGGATACCGAAAGCGCTCTTCCATGGGCGATGATCCCAAGCACCTGTTTCTTCCAAGATCAGTGGTATGACCTCCTATCGACCCTAGGGCGCCAACGCAAGGCAGAAGGCTTGATTGTCCAGGCCGCACCTGCGGGTTCCTGGGACTGTATCCTTGCACCTCAACGGAGTCTTGCTCTGAAAAACCGCACCAAGGCCCTTTCCTTGAAACCCAATGGTG
Source organism: Pirellula sp. (assembly GCA_040381975.1). Taxonomy (GTDB): domain Bacteria; phylum Planctomycetota; class Planctomycetia; order Pirellulales; family Pirellulaceae; genus JBKCUI01. The sequence continues at coordinate 14,447 of JBEIGI010000035.1, read as the reverse complement.
GAGCTTTTCTGATCCTCTTAGTGCTCAGTATTTGGCTGAGTTTTATTCCGATGAGCCTGAACTATGAAACTTCGTTTTTCGCGGTTCCGGCTGTATTTCTAGGTGTCTACGTCGTGATGGAACTTCTAAGGTTCTCTTACGCTAGGTTTCAAGTTCTGCGACAATTCGCAGAAAATAATGTCAAGGCCTATCGTATTGTCCCTGTTGGCCAAGAACCCCAGTTGCAATGGTTCTCCAAGGAGCATGTCCTGTTTTCGGACACCAACCATTGGGTGTTGTGTCCGATGAAGTATGTCCAGAAAGTGAAGGTTCGCGATTGCTGGATCGAATTTCGAATCGGTGACGAACCAGTGCTGTTTCACCGAGAGGGTTTTGCAGACGAAACAAGCTGGAGCGGAGCTTGCCAAGATGCTCTTGCCATCGGACAAGAGCTTGGGCTGAGATAGCTTATTTGGAATCACGAACCAAGAGGATCAAGTAGCCTTCGTCGTTGGTCGAAGCGCCTTTTTTGTTGGGCTTTTGGGGATTGGCATCCTTTAGAGCATCGCGAAGACCATCGAGTTGCCCAACCATGTCCAAGGCGATCGGGCTTGATGTCAATGATAACTGGTAATCAGGGAAGTCTTTTTTCTGTTTTTGTAGATCCTGCATAAACGAATCGATTCGTGCAATACTACCCTTGATTACGTAGAACTTTGCATCTTGAGCATTCAGATCGGCTTTGAGCTTAACGATCAGTGAGTCGGCAAGCTGCTGACGATCCTCTTCTTTCAGAACGACATCTTCACTGTAGATGATTTCATACTGATCCAACAGTTGGGTCAGCATTCCATTTTCGCGAGCGACCTTATCGACCGAGACGAATGCGACCAATGATGTTTTGATCTTGGGGGGCAATTGCTTGACGCCGTTATTTGGCATCGCTTGGGGAACATCTGCAATCTTTTCGGGCGACTTGGATTCAGGCGACTTGGGTCCGGGCAACTCCGGTATCGGCTTGGGACTCGTCGGCTTGTTCGGCTCCTCGGATTGAACAATTAGATTGTTGCTTGGTTTCTCTGGAGTCGTAGATTCCTCAGGACTTGCGTCAGCAATTGTCCCGGACCCTTCAGGGTTGCTCGGGTTTTTAGTTACTGTGACATCCGAGCCATTGCGAGGCAGGAACAATAACAAGGCACATAGAGCCAAAACCACGGCGAGCGAAGGTAGCCAAATTTTGAGGAAACGGTCGGCGGGAGTCGTTGGGGTGATTGGTGTTGGCTCATGTCCAGCGCCCATAATGCCACGCATCTTCGGCTTGCTCGGAGCACCCGTGGCAACAAGTTCAACAGACAACGGAGCGGAGCGTTCGGATGGCAAGTCGTCTTCTTGCCAAAGCGTGTCCTGGGTCCGAGGGGCTAGAGCATTTGGGGCATCTGGAAGAACCCAGGCCGGCGGGGCATCCATCTCAGATGCCCGAAGGCGGGCGGTTTGGACAATCTTTGTTGCGAAATCCGATCCCAATCGGCCTACCGAGCGGCCTTGCAAAAGGGCGCGTCGGAGGTTGGTCATCTCTTCGAGTCGCTCAGCGATCGAAGGGTCGTTACGCATGGCCGCGTCCAAGTCACGTTGCTCTTGCTCGGAGAGTTCTCCGTCGAGCAGACCGCTCAGCCATTCTTCAATTTGTCGGGGATCTGGAGGCATCATGATTGTGGGTAACCAAAATTCGTGTACCTCTCCGAGTCCTGTGTGGCTGGAAAAGTTCCGTCGCTCTACTTTAGAATATCGATGCTGGGAGCCCAAAGTAACGCTAGAGCCTGCGATTCTATGCTCTTTTGGCTCTTTTTTCTTCCCAAATTCCTTGTTCAACCAACGTTTTTTCCACCGCGGGGGACCAACCGCGGTTGGCAGCAGGTGAAGCTGGGCTGGGGTGGAGGATTCTGAGGATTTTAACGCTTTTTTCCCTCGATCCGTCTCCCAAGTCGATCCCTGAATTCCTACAAACCCTAGTCAAGCACATTTCTGCAAATTGCCCCACCCCAACCAAAAACCTGGGTTTAAGAATCCGAATCATTTCGGCTAAGTGCCGATCGCAATGCTCGGATAAAGGGCCCATCTCTCGGGCTGGTAGTTTATCTGGAGTCAGATTCCTTGCTCCCTGATCCATAAAAACGAGGGGACAGTAGTTTGCCACAAAATGTTCAGCAAAAAACGCTTTTGGAGTTCCAAAACGCTCCTGAAATAAACCCCACATCCGCTTGCCCGAGACCTCCGAACGGTTGCACGCAAGCCCCTCAATGGGTCTTTTGGGATGCTCCTTTGTGGGCTTGCCTATCGTGGCTTCGATCTTGAGAAACTCACGAACCGCTTGGACTTCACCAAACGGAACACCCGTTTGAGCCATCCCCCAAGGCCCCGGGTTCATCCCCAGAAACAAGACCCGCTTTGGACCCGAGGCGAACCCCTCTAGATACTGCTCATGTGCAAGCCATGCGTATTCGAGCGGGTTGTAGACCGTGTGTACAGGCTCGGAAAACTTCAGCCCACGCAAGTCTCGAACCAATTTTTGTGCGATTTCGATCAGAGCCTCGGAGGTTTTGGTCAACTCTGGGTTCCTTTCCGCTTGCAAGCTACTTGCGATTTGCCCTAAAACCCACTTTGGATCGATCGAGCAGGCAAAGATGCATGCTAGCAAATAAACCGGCTTCTTTCGATCACCCGTCGGGCTCGATCCCGGGTTTCCATTTTCCAATCCCTGATCTTATGATGATCCCCGCAAACCCCTGCCAGGGGATTCCTTTTCAGTCGAGATTCCGTTTATGGTATGGACGATCCTTCAGGTTAGTTTTCGACGATTGAAGAACAATCGGTCGGAATTGCTTCTGACCTTTCTCGTCCCGATCCTTTTTTTCAGTATCTTTGCGCTGATCTTTGGTTCGCGGGGCACGACGGGAGCATCGATTCCGAAGATCAAAGTCGCATTGGCCGACAGAGCCGACTCGGCGATCTCAAGGCGTGCGATCGAGTTGTTGCGAGAGCAGCAATCCTTGCGGATCACCGATGCGCATTCGGCCCTCATGCATGCCGATTCGGTTCAAAAAGATCTTGCTCAATTGGTTGATCCGAGTGTTGCCGAAGAGCTTGTACGGCGAGGGAGCATTTCGGCGGCGGTGATCTTTTCCGAACCAGCAAGCCAAGTACCCGCAAGCCAAGTGGCTTTCCCAGAGATTCAATTGCTATCGGATTCCTACGATCAAGTTTCGGGGCAAGTCCTTTCAGCCTTGGTCCAAAAATCGGTCATGACAGCGTTTTCCGAAGAGCAACGCAAAGCAGTGCCCCAAGGGCCACCCTCGGGGGTTCAAGCCGCCGCATTTACTCCAGGCGAAGCCAACTCGATGCCGCCTGTTGCTTCTTTTGCCGAACCTCCATCGATCCAGTGTGTCGATGTTTTGGGGGGCAAGAAGACCAACCCGGTGATTGCGATGTACGCAGCAGGTATTGCAGTGATGTTTTTGTTGTTCTCGGCGACGACCGCGAGCGGTTCGCTCTTGGAGGAGCGTGAAAATTCCACCTTGGATCGACTGCTTTGCAGCCGCCTGAGCATGGACCAGTTGCTGCTTGGCAAATGGTCTTATCTGACGATCGTTGGGATTCTTCAGATGGTCTTGATGTTCAGTTGGGGTAGTCTGGTCTTTGGGATCGATTTGGTGAACCACCTCGAAGGCTTCATCGCGATGACGCTCGTGACAGCCGGAGCCTCGGCCAGTTTCGCACTGCTGCTTGCATCGCTTTGCAAATCCCGAACGCAGCTTAGTTGGGTCTCGACCATCGTCATTCTGAGTATGTCGGCACTCGGCGGAAGTATGGTTCCTCGCTACCTGATGAGCGAATCGATGCAGCGAGCCGGCATGCTGACCTTCAATGCTTGGGCTTTGGAAGGATACAACAAGATCTTTTGGCGAGATCTGCAATTGCCCGACATCGAACTCGAACTCGGCGTGCTGACTCTGTGCGGTTTTTGCTTTATCGTGGCCGCAAGAATATTCGCTATCCGCTGGGAGCGGACATGAGCTTGAACTCCCAAGCTTCCATCGATGTTGGGCGTCTACTGCGTCATGATTCGACCCGACTGGCTCGGCAATGGGCAAGGCTTCAGCGGGTTAGCCCCGAACGATTCGATCAGGATTTGCAGCGATGGCAGTCGGCACTCGATGCCTCCTATGCACGCTTCGATCAACGGCTCGCGACTCCTTATCGAATCGATTACGATCCGGAATTGCCGATCTTCAACCATCGCGAGGAAATCCTCGATATCTTGGCCAATCGCCAAACGATGATCGTCTGCGGTGAGACCGGATCGGGCAAAAGCACCCAGCTTCCGAAACTCTGCCTGCAGGCGGGATTGTTTCGTCACGGTTGGATCGGTCATACGCAACCTCGACGACTCGCTGCGCGATCGATCGCCAATCGACTGGCCGAAGAACTCGATACCCAGTTGGGTCAAGTTGTCGGTTACAAGATTCGTTTCCAAGATCGCACGCAGGAATCGTCGCTTGTGAAACTCATGACCGATGGAATCCTGTTGGCCGAAATCCAGCGAGATCCGCTTCTGGAAGCTTACGATTGCATTATCGTCGACGAAGCCCATGAGCGATCGATCCAAATCGACATGCTCATGGCCTACCTTGCAGACCTCGTCCATCGTCGACCAGAGCTCAGGCTCATCATCACCAGTGCCACGATCGATGCTGAGCGTTTCTCGGAACACTTCTACGACACGCTTGGACCTGCACCCATCTTGACGATACAAGGTCGCAGTTATCCGGTCGAGATTCGCTACCGTGGTGTTCAAAGCTTGGCCGATTCCCCAGCTATCGAAACCGATACCGGCCAGCTCGATCGGCTCTGCATGGCCGTCGATGAACTCTTTAGCGAAGGCCGAGGCGATATCCTTGCGTTCTTTCCGACCGAACGCGATATCCGGGATGCGAGCCGACGACTTCGAGGGCACTTGACCCATCGTGGTCTGCAAGATTCGATCGAAGTTCTACCTCTGTATGCAAGGCTCACGGAGGCCGAGCAGCAGCGTATCTTTCAACCCCATCGGCAAACCCGAATCGTACTTGCCACCAACGTCGCAGAGTCATCGCTGACGGTTCCTGGAATCCGCTATGTGATCGATACAGGTACGTCTCGTGTCTCACGCTATGCACCAAGAAGCCGCGTGCAGCGATTGCCGATCGAGCCGATTTGCCAAGCCTCCGCCAATCAGCGTTCGGGGCGATGCGGTCGCCTTGGGCCGGGTATCGCCATCAGGCTCTATGACGAATCGGATTACCACTCGCGGGCTGGCTTTGCCCAGCCTGAAATCATGCGATGTGATTTGGCTGCGACGATTCTCCATGCCAAGTCCCTGAGGATCGAGGATATCGAGTCGCTCGCTTGGCTCGATCCACCAAGGCCTGAGAGCATCCGCGAAGGACTTCAAACGTTGCGCGAAATCGAGGCGATCGAGGAGTCGGGAAGTTTAACGCGCATCGGTCGAACTTTGTCGACTTGGCCAGTCTCGCCACGGATCGGACGCATGCTCTTGGCCGCCCACCAAAACGGTTGCTTGCATGAGATGCTCATCATCGCTTCGGCGCTTGAAACCCAAGACCCACGCGTACGGCCTCCAGAGTTTCAGCAAGCTGCCGACGAGGCCCACAAGCGATTCAAGGACAACCAAAGCGATTTTGTGACGCTGCTTCGCATTTGGGATTTCTACCAATCGCTCCGAGAAAAACTCGGTCGAAGCCGTCTGGAGAAGGCTTGCAGAGATTCGTTTTTGTCTCTGGTTCGATTGCGAGAATGGGGAGATGTCCACAGGCAACTTCTGGAACAGTGCCGCGAAGCTGGCATGAACATCCAATCTCGAAAGATCGCCATCGTCGAACCTGAGCAGTCGGACCACCCGAACCCAACTCGCGAGAAATTTGCAGACGGTTATGCGCCGTTGCATCAAGCAATCCTAGCCGGCTTGCCCTCAGGCGTGGCGATGCTTGATGACAAGGGTAAGTACCGAGGTGCATCGAACATGGAACTGGTGCTGTGGCCTGGTTCGTCCCTTCGCGGTGCTAACGCCAAGTGGATCGTATGCTCGGAAGTCGTCGAGACCCACGATCGGTTCGCAAGAACCGCGGCTCGGATCGATCCGGTATGGATTGAAAGAGTTCTCGGACACTGTTTGAAATACTCCTACGACGAACCCCACTTCAGCCGGAAACAAGGTTCCGCAATGGTCATGCGACGCGGTAGCCTCATGGGTCTGCCAGCGGTCAATCGCCACCCAGTCCCACTTGCACCTCTGGATAGGAAACTTGCTCGCGATCTGCTGATCGAGCATGGGCTAGCTGAATTGCAGCTCGAATCGCGGGCAAAGTTCTGGAACCAAAATCTTAAGTTCATCGATGATCTTCAGCGTATCGGAGATAAAACTCGGCGAAGAGACTGCCTGGTCGATGCGTTTGCTCTATTGGCTTACTATCGGCAGTGTATCCCAGAGCATGTCGTTGATCGAGTGACTCTCGAGCAATGGGACAAAACGCTTAAAGATACCAAGGCCCCTCCGTATCTTTCTTACCAGGCGCTGGAACTGCAAGTCGATGCGGATTCGATGAACAAGCAGTTTCCTGATCAACTCGAGATCGGATCGACAAGCCGCTTGCCACTGAGCTACCGTTTCGAACCCGGGTCAGAGAGCGATGGGGTAACGGTGCAAGTCCCGCAGGCATTTGCCGAGCAGTTGCATCAAGAGAAACTCGAATGGTTGGTACCCGGACTCCTCGAAGAGAAACTCGTGGCATTGCTCAAGTCGCTACCTAAGAGGCTTCGAAGGCAATTGGTGCCGATACCCGATACAGCGCGTCAAATGATGCCCAAGATGCTCGATGCGGCCGGTCGAGCTGAACCCTTTTGGAAAAGTTTGTGCGAGGTGTGCTCGAAACAAATTGGCGAGCCAGTTCAAAAGTCCGACTTTGACAACGATGCTCTGCCCGAACACTTGCGATTCCGAATCGAGCTGAAAGATCCTCAAGGAAAAAGCCTGATCGTCACCAGGCAGATTGAAACAGCACAGCAAACTGCGTTGAAGCAGATCGACCAGAGTCAGCCAAGAGCAGGGCAGGGGACCAAAGCCACGCCAACGAGTTACCCTTGGCAACGACAAGAGATGCAGCAATGGGATATCCCCGAATTGCCTGATAAGGTGATCGAGCTCGTCGGAGGCGTCCGTATGGAACGTTACCCGAGTTTGGTATGGGGTGACTCCAAAGCTTCGACGATCCTCTATGACCATCCCCACTTGGCCGAGCAGCAGTTGCGAGATTGCTTGATTCGACTCTGGGCAAGCAATCAGCGACGGGAGATCAAAAGTCAGATTCAATACTTCCCCAAGTGGACCCAGTGTGGATTATGGCTATCGGATCGTTTCAACGCCAACGCGTTGTCGGATTTTGTGTCATTGTTGATCGCACGTTTGGCACTGGTTGAAATGCAATGGGCAAAAGATACCGGTCGCTTCGAACCTTGCCCAAGAACGCTAAACGACTGGGAGGCTCGGAAAGTAGGGAGCGTACAAAAAATCGGTATGGCCTCGGGCGAGGTTGCTCGCTGGTTGCAAAAATTCGCAGAAGCTTATTACCAGGTTCGGCGTCAAAAAGAGAACATGCCAAAAACTCTCTGGGAGCAGAGCCAAGAGATTCGAACGCAACTCGATGGCCTGATGGATCCTGCCCACGCCCTGCATACTCCGTGGGTTTACATCAAAGATATCTCGCGTTTTCTTGGAGCCATGTCCCTTCGCTTAGAAAAGCTCAAACTCGCTGGAGTGCAAAAAGATCAGCAGCTCGATAGCGGGCCAGCCCAAGCGACCAAGGACTATGGCCAGCGAATGATCCGCCTTGAAAATCAGTTGGCTTTTTCAAAGCACAAGATGAAGTGGCATCCGACGGGGTTGCTACTAGAGTATCGATGGATGATCGAGGAGTATCGCGTTAGTGTTCATGCTCAGAAGCTAGGAACGCGAATGAGTGTGTCGCCTAAAAGGATCGAGAAGATCCAACACCAACTCGAAGCTACTGGTGATCCATGAAATGGTACTCGTAGGCAACGGGGTGATGATGGCCGTCGTTATTGTCAAATATTTCGAAAGTCTCGACTACCATGAATGACCCTTGCGACTTCAATGCCAGTCGGTGAGGGCCGAAAGAATATGACGTATTGACCAAAACTGAAGGATCGGCAATCAACTATTCCGAAGTCAGCGATAATCTCTCCGAGGCCTGGTTGATAAGCAAGCATTTGGCATGTTTGCCGAAGTCGTTGAGCCCATCTTCGGGCAGCCTCTGGTTTGTCGCGAGCTATGTAATCAGCTATACCTAAGATATCCTTTTCAGCTTCAGGCGAATAAAAAACTGAAGGCATTAAAGATCGCCAGACTCAATAGCAGTGATTCGATTTTCAACATTCTCGAACACTTGAGCCTCTGAAACACCGAGGCCTTTATCAAGTTGGTCAAAAGCTTTTGTGACTTCGTCCTTTAATGCTTCACGGGCTTGTAATAGGCGAAGTCCGGCAGCGATAACGTCCTCGTCGCTTAAAAAACGCCTCGTGGCTACCAGACGCTGCACAAAGGGTATCAAATCATTTGGAATTTCCGTGGTCATTCTGCCTCCCTTGGTGCGCATATCTTGTCCGCTCAAGTCAAATCCCACTTGTCGTCGACATTATACCGAACGTGTAGAGAAAAACAAATAATCTGGAGTGCTACTCAAGAACGCGCAAAAACCAAGATCTAATTCCGGTATGGCTATACCGCATCGTACATTGAGCGTTTTATAATCGGTAAACCGGTTGAGTATCCCCAACTTTCGCACGTCGGAAGAACAGGGTGTTGAGGATCTGCTTGCCCGATCGGTCGATCAGCATCAATCGAGGATCACATGCAAAATGGACAGCAAAACTGGTATCGATCCATGAATCCATCGAAAACCAATCGTTCTAAAACCCATGCCCTTACAGATCTTCCCAACGTAGGACCCGCAACAGCGAAAGATCTTCGCTTGCTCGGAATACACACCCCGCAGGATCTTGTCGGTAAGGATCCGTTGGAACTCTACCATCGACTCAATGAAATCACCGGCACGCGACATGACCCTTGTGTTCTCGATGTCTTCATGTCTATCACCGATTACATGGCCGGAAATGATGCCCAGCCTTGGTGGGCTTATACGGCTAAACGGATAGCGGATGCAAAGCTTTCAAACGATTGAGGACAATCGTTTAACGCTGGGAAAGGATGGAGGTTCGCTAGCATTACTTGAACCTGACGCCGGAAAAATCGACCCAAACTGCCAAAATTAACGGATCGTCAAGGTCTTCCAGGTCGATATAGATTTTCACACCAAAGATCCCTAGAGTCAAATCCGCATAGACCAAGGTGTCCAACGAATGGAATCAGCAGGACCCATGATGAACCAAACTCAGCCAATCCCCAAACTGCGAAGCACTAAACAGATTCATAAGCAGCCCACAGTGGCACGCGAAAAACTGCCGCCGGTTCTTTTCTCGCTACCGGATCTGTCCGAAACTTGCCAACCCGCCAGCCCTGCGGCAAGCTACTCAAGTCCCCTGGCTGATCATGCCAACGTGGGCCGAGAACTGCCCACGGCCAACGTAGCAAGGCCTCAGATCCAAGACCATCAGCCTGAAAGAACGTCCAAGCTCTTGAATGCAGCGATCGGTTTTCTTGCCTTCGCCATGCTCCTGATCGGTCTTAAACTCTACACCGACCGAGCCTCTGAGCGATCAAGAGCCAACGAACGACTCCTCAACAGCAACGCCCAGGCTCCCAGCGGCCAATCAACCGTCACGTCGCCAGCGGATCACAATCAAGGCCCCCAAAGAGCCACCTATCAAACTCCGGTCGCGACTCCCCATGCAAACCCGTCGAACCATTCTAGCGAATCTTCCAACAAAGCCGTATTGGAGATTTCCGATCCGGTAATTCCCGCAAGCTACCTTGGCGAACCTAATCCGCCTGCTTCTTTAACGCCCAGTTCCCTCCCGCCTGCGAGCCTACCAAATGCGAACCTCGCGCCTGCGAGCACGCCAGCAATTTCGGTTCCACCGGTATCGCTTCCGCCATCGCCACTCCCAATCCCAACGCTCCCTCAATCAACTCCCCAGAAAACAACTTCTTTACAACCAACGTCGCCGTCCAACGCTGTACTGCCTCAATCGGCCGAATCCATTAGCGCATCGACGCTCAACACTCGCGATATGATCCTCTTGCGACAAGGCAAATCGATCGATCTTAGCCAGCGCGACAAGGAACCCAACCCCGTATCGTTGCCGGTCAAGCCGTCGAATAACTCGTCCACGAAACTCACCGGTCAGACCTACCCACCGGTTCGTCAAAAGTACGAACCGATCAGCATCTCGCCCAGCGCGCCGACCGTCGCAATACCGACATCGATGGAAATCCCGGATCCACCCAAGCCCTATCAACCCATCGGGGCTTCGTTCGAATAAAGCCTTTCTCGCTATGCATTTCCTTGGATAACCCGTGGAAGACGACTTATGAGCCAAACACCGATCTCCTTCCTTGGATCTTGGGACACCGATTCGTCCGTGCCACCCCAGAACTCGAGGAATCACATTAAACAAACCTCTGCACCCGAGGAGCCTTGGGATTCCCCAAACCCGCTGAGCCCTTCTTGGGAAGTCGATGCGTTCTGCTGGCCCGAAGTCGTTTTGAAACTTCAAGAGGTCAACACTGAATCGATGCGGCGAGTCAGCCAGCATCTGTCTGCCTCGAACCGAGCTGGTCTCAAGATTCTAGCAGTCACCAGCGGAGAACGAGGGGTCGGTCGATCCACCGTTTCGATGCACCTTGCCCGGGCGGCTTCCCAGGCCGGCCTTAAGGTCGCTTTGGTCGATGCCGATTTGCAACACCCGAGCCTTATCGATCAACTTCAAATCGATGCGCCCAATTCGTGGCATCAATGCATCACCGACGGTTTGCCGATGGACGAAGCGGCGGTCTCTTCGGTCGAAGAGAACATTGCGATCTTTCCGCTGACCGAACCTCAACCGATGAGCATGCTTCAGAGCCAAGGGGCACGCATGGCCCGATTCGTAGAGCGATTGGCCAAAGACTATGACCTTGTGATTCTCGACTCATGTCTGCTGACCAGAGAATCGACATCGCTTGTTGGATACCAGACGCCCGCATCCTTGCACGCAGCCATTGTGGTCATCGACGCAGAACTCAGCGCCAATGACCGTCTCGAAGATGCTTGCTGTGCTTTGAAATCCATGGGGATCCATTCGGTCGGAGTCGTTGAAAACTTCCGACCCTAATGCACAAGCCCACCGTCTGGCTTAAAGCCAAATGGCTCAGAATTAAAAGCGGAACGGCGCGAGCCGTCCGGTGAGAAAAAATTGGAAAATCAAGGGTCTTCTAACCCTCACCGGAGTGCTTGCGCACTTCCGCTTTTAACATTAGCATTGAACAAAAACAGTTCTTTAAGAACTTAGAAATCTGGACGACGGGGACGTTCTCCGCCCGGGCCACCTGGACCTCCGGGTCCTCCTGGTCCACCACCGGGGCCTCCTGGTCCGCCGAATCCTCCACCAGGACCACCTTGTCCGCGTCCACGACCTTGTCCACCCTCAGGTGGTCCGCCTGGTCCTTGCTGTCGCTGGCCACCAAAGGGCATGTTCTTTGCAAACTCCATTAGTTCATCTCGGCTGAGTTTGCCATCCCCATCGCGATCAAATTGCATCGCGCGATCGACGAATCGTTCGGGGTTTGGTTGAAAACCACCAGGTCCACCTTCTGGTCGTGGTCCACCTTCTGGTCGTGGTCCGCCTTCTGGACGTGGCCCACCTTCTGGTCGTGGTCCACCTTCTGGACGTGGTCCACCTTCTGGTCGTGGTCCACCTTCTGGTCGTGGTCCACCTTCTGGTCGTGGTCCACCTTCTGGACGTGGTCCACCTTCTGGACGTGGTCCGCCTTCTGGACGTGGCCCGCCTTCTGGTCTGCGACCTTCGGGCCTTGGTCCACCTTCTGGCGGAGGGCCACCCTCGGCTCTACGTGCTTCTCTTGGCGCACCACCTTCGGGCCGAGCATCTTGAATCAATCCTGGCGGGCCACCTTGTGGGCCTCCTGGTGGACCTTGCATACGGAATCGTTGGGTTTCGCGAGCCATTTCCATCAGTTCATCGCGATTGAGTTTCCCATCGCCGTCTTTGTCAAAGCGCATAGCCATGTTGACAAAGTCCTCGGGGAAAGGCCGATTCATCCCAGGCCCAAAGCCGCCAGGACGACCAGGTCCGCCGGGAACACCAAAACCACCTGGGGGGCCTTGGGGGCCAGGGCCATCGGGGGGCTGAGCAAGACTTGAACAAGTCGCTGCGCCGAAGAGTAGGGCTGCCATCAAAAGCTTTTTCATGATGCAATTCTTCCTAGGGAAAGAGGATTCGTAACCGTAACGTTATCTGTTTGAACTTACACAATAGATTCGACTGTCGGAGCGCAAGTACAATTCGCCCGAATCGACCGCAGGTGTTGCGTTGCACATGCTTTTGTCGGATTCGAAACGGTTTTGACTTTCGACGTTCAAATCGGACGTTGGAGCTGCAACCAGCAGACCATCAAAGCGGGTTTGAAACATTAGGTGATTGCCGATGGCGACAGCCGAAGCATATACGGGGCGATCTCGGGTGGTGATATTCGAAACGCGAGAGCGTTGGATCAGTTCACCGGTCTTGGCCGAACTGACATAGTAAGTCCCTTTATCATCGATCCAGTATAGTTTGTCATCGAGCAAGACTGGAGTCGAAACATACGAAGAGTTGCGACTGGTCCACAGGGTATGGGTTTTGGTGACATCACCACTTCCACCGATTTTCACGGCCACTGAACCACTCGATCGGTATCCACCAAATGCGATGACCGTATCGTTGTCGAGCAGCAAACTTGGGGAAAGGTTCCCTGTGAGCGAAGTTTCTGCGTACCACACCAGTTTACCGGTTCTTGGGTTCAGTCCCCAAATCTCGCCAGGGACAGCGATCACCAGATCGGTTCGCTGATCATCGACTTTGGCCAGTATGGGTGTGCCGTAGGTTTGTTCGAGTGCCGAACCGGTCGCTTTCCAAACCTCTTGGCCGTCGGAGGCTTTTAAGGCTCGAATCGTTTGGCTTTCTTCTGATGCGTTCACGATCACGAGGTCTTCGAAGAGGACCAAGCTCGATGCGGTTCCCCAGCCTCGATTTCCCGACTGGGTTCCAACGCTGGTTTGCCAAAGTTTGTTTCCTTCGAGATCGAATTCCAGAACACCGGACTTGCCCAAGAAAGCAAAGACCCTATTGCCATCGGTCACGGGGGTGTTGGTTGCATAGCCATGTTCGGGAACACCCATCCCTTGGTAGCGATCTTCGGGTTGCACGGCAGGCTCGGTGTGGTTCCAGAGGATCTTGCCGTCTTGGCGACTAAGGCAAATCAGGTGGCGTTTGAGGTTGCTCGTGTCGGTTTGACGAGACTGCGAATCGATACCGCTGTAGCAGGTTAGAAAGACGAGTTGATCGGTAAGTATGGGGCTTGAGGAACCCGGTCCGGGTAGCTCCGTCGACCACTTGAGGTTTTCTGTCTCGGACCATTTGGTGGGGATCGATGCATCGGAGCTGATGCCAGAGCCGTTGGGTCCTCGGAATCGCGACCAAGCCGGAGCTTCGATGTTGTTTGCGGCTGTTGGCGTAGTTTCAGGTTGGGAGTTTAGGGCAACGAGGGTTATTGATTCGGGGCGAGTGCCAGCACCGTTTTGACGGGGGCGCGGGCCTGGGCCGCGCAAGGGGGCGATCAGGAGGCCTGCTGCGATCAAGGGGGCGGGGAGGAGTGCCAGTAACCAAAATAATTTGCGGCGTTTTTTCGGTGCAAGAGAGCTCATGTTGTTGGATCTTTAGGGTTGCGAAAAGGCGTTATTCAGGTGTTTTTGTGGGTGGCTCGGAGTGTATTTTATTCAATGAGCCTACCACTGGCTTTATGCCAGTGGAGGCGTAACTTAAAGCTACAGGTGCATAAATGGCCCCGCCGGCGTGAAGCCGGGTGGTGACCCATGAAGTTGCACCCACAATGATTCCTGAAGAACCCGAAAAGGGGGTAAGGGGAACCAACCCGCTTGGGAGCACAAAGTTTCAGTCTAGACGCATAAAAGCCGATAAACTAATGAAGTTTCATCGTACCTCGCGTGGGTAGTCCATGTTGGTCGAGGGAGCTTACAAAGACCCAAAGAGTGCCAAAAGTCAGGCAAAACTCGGGGTGTCTTGCGGGGAATCAAGGATTGAGAACCGGAGGTCTGCGATGCGAAGTCGATTCAAAATAGGCACGTTTGGGTTGGTATGGCTAGCATTTGCCAGTCCGATGG
>JBEIGI010000034.1:0-50661 GCA_040381975.1 Pirellula sp. | reverse complement strand
CTATAGCCTGCAAGAAGCCCATGTTCGGTTCGATCAGTCCATAGGAACCTACTAACTGGAGAGCCGTATGCGGGAAAACCGCCCGTACGGTTCGGAGGGAGGGGAGTCCGGCTCAACCGGACTTCCCTACCCCTATCTTTGGGGGCAAGAAAAAAGCCGTCGGGAGAACCGACGGCTTTGGAAAAATTGCGGGAGCCGGATTTGAACCGACGACCTCGAGGTTATGAGCCTCGCGAGCTACCGAGCTGCTCCATCCCGCGAGGAGAAAGATAGCCGTTCCATCCCTAGAGTCTAGCCCTAAAGGGGGTTTATTTTGAAAACCCCAAATCGGACGGATCGGACGGATCTTTGCATGGATTAGTATTGCTAATCCATGCAAAGATTAACTTTGCGGGCTTTCCGATCAAGCTTGACCAGACCACCTAACCGAAAGATACTCTAGGAAGTGCCAGCATCCTTTGCCAGCACTCCCCGCCTTAACACGCCCCCCACCCCACCACCCACCACAGCTTGTTCGCGGAGCGAACTGTCTAGTTTCCAAAGGGATTCGTCGCATGATTTCAGACCCTAACGGAATCGAGCCACTGCTTGATTCGGTCAAGCTGCGCGAACTCGCCGACTGCCTTAACGGTGGCTCTCCGATCGAAGCCCTGGCCCAACGCTGGAGCTTTCCCTCCGCCCAAGACCTTCTGGCCACCAGCGCTCGCTCGATGCAGCTCGAATGGCTCCCGTCCGATGACACCGAACTCTCGGGCGATGCCCTCGAAGGCTTCCCCGCGAAACTTATCCACCGCCACTCGGTCTTCCCTCTCCAACGCGCCGAAGGCTGGCTTCGCCTAGCCGTCTCCAACCCCTTCGACTTTGCCGCCATCGACTCGGTCGCTTCGGCCCTCCAAGTCGAAGTTCGCCCAGTGATGGCCTCGGCCGAAACGATCCAACGCCTGACCAAAAAATATTTAGGCGTCGGCTCTGAAACGATCGACGGCCTGATCGCTCTTCAACGCCAACAAGGTGGCGATATCGAAATGCTCGAGGGGATCGACCCCGATAGCCTCGAAGATGCCGAAGAAGCTCAGCAGGCCTCGGTCGTCCGATTGGTTAACGAAATCCTCACCGAAGCCATCGAAGCCCGAGCTAGTGACATTCACATCGAATCCCAAGAAGCGGGCTTGAAAATCCGTCACCGCATCGACGGCGTCTTGCAACGCCAACCTACCCCCCCGGAAATGAACCAGTTCCGGGCCGCAATCATTAGCCGCCTGAAAATCATGGCCAAGATGAATATCGCGGAAAAGCGTGTCCCCCAAGACGGTCGAATCAAACTCCGTGTCTCGGGTCGCGAAATCGACGTGCGTGTCTCGGTCATCCCCATGCTCCACGGCGAAAGTGTCGTCATGCGGGTCTTGGACAAATCGAACCTGAAGTTCTCCCTCAAAGGGATCGGGATGCCGGATCGCGTTTACCAACAGTTCCAAAAACTGATCCGACTCCCTCACGGCATCGTCTTGGTCACGGGCCCAACCGGGTCGGGTAAAACGACGACCCTCTATAGTGCACTGAGCGAAATCAAATCCGAAGACATCAAAATCGTCACGACCGAAGACCCCATCGAATACCAACTCGAAGGGATCAATCAAATCCAAGTCCACACGAAGGTCGGTCTGACCTTCGCCGCGTGCCTTCGTGCCATCCTTCGTCATGACCCTGATGTGATCCTCGTGGGTGAAATCCGCGACTTGGAAACTGCCGAGAACGCAACCCAAGCATCCCTCACGGGCCACATGGTTTTCTCAACTTTGCACACCAACGACTCTGCCGGAGCCTTTATGCGGCTGAGCGACATGGGTGTCGAACCCTTCTTGGTCGCAAGCACCGTCGAAGGGGTCTTGGCCCAACGCCTCGTACGGGTTCTTTGCAAGGATTGCAAGGAGACTTATGAGCCTGAGCCAGAGGATGTCCCCGAAGATTTCCCGCACGAGAGTTTAGCCGCCTCGGGCCAAAAACTCTATCGAAGTGTCGGCTGTGAAAACTGCCGTCGCACCGGTTACCGAGGCCGACTCGGGATCTACGAGCTGCTAGTGACCAACGATGAAATCCGTCACTTGATGACCCAAGCCGGGACATCGGATGTGATCAAGCAAGCGGCCATTCGCAACGGAATGGAAACGCTTCGCATGGACGGTTGGAACAAAGTCCTTGCTGGGATCACCACGATCGATGAAGTCTTGCGTGTGACCAAGGCTGACTAAATCCAACGAGTCCTTCCCCACAACCCACCGATCATTTTCCTTAAGATAATCCCTGGTAGTCCCTGATGGCCGACTTCGCTTACACCGCAAAATCGAGCACCGGAGAAAAACTCTCTGGCATGATTGCGGCCGGCTCGCGCGCCGAAGCGATGCAGAAACTGCGGGCTCAGTCGATGTTCCCGATGAGCGTCCAAGACGCGGCACCGGCTGCCAAGTCGATTTCGATCAAGTTGCCGGTTCGCGTCAAGAAAGATCAGGTCGCTGACTTTTGCTCGCAACTTGCCGATCTGCTGTCCAACGGCGTGCCGATGCTCGAGTCTTTGAAGATCCTCAGCGAAGCGACCGAGAATCCGAAACTCCAAGAGACTTGCATTGCGATCCACGATGCGGTCAGCCAAGGCGACACGCTCGATGTGGCCATGGGCAAGCATCCTACGATTTTCTCCGAACTGACAATGAGCATGATTCGAGCTGGTCAAGAGGGTGCGTTCCTCGAAGAGGCCTTGCAACGGACTTCGCATTTTCTTCGCAAGCAAGACGAGATGCGAAGCAAGATCATCGGCGCGCTGACTTATCCTATCATCCTAGGTGTCGTCGGCTCGATCATCGTCGCAGCGATGGTTGTGTTCTTGGTCCCCAAATTCCAACCGTTCTTCGACCGCCTTGAACAAAACGGCACGGGCTTGCCTCTGATCACCATCGTGCTCTTGGGGGCAAGCAAATTGCTAATGAACTACGGCTTGCTGGTGATCTTAGCTGTCGCAGGCATCGTCTTTGGGATCACGCGATGGATCAATACCGAGTCTGGGCGAAGGATGGTTGACCAGATCAAGCTCAAAACGCCTCTTGTTGGAGATATCTTCCACGATGCGGCTGTTTCGAGAGCTTGTCGGGTGCTAGGAACGATGCTCAAAAACGGTGTGCCTCTTTTGCGATCACTTAGGATCAGCAGTGAGTCGACTGGGAACGTACTGCTTGCCGAAGCGATGCTCAAGTCCGCAGAAAATGTGACTGCTGGCGATACGCTTTCGAAGCCACTGGCTGCAAGCGGACTGATTCCGCCTCAAGTCATGGCGATGATCCGTATTGCCGAGGAATCCAACACGCTCGATGAGGTGCTTGTAAAGATCTCTGATCGGATCGATGGGAGGATCGAACGGAAACTCGAAGTGATGGTTCGGATGATCGAGCCGATGATGCTGATCTTCATCGGTGGGATGGTCATGTTCGTGATCGTCGGCGTTCTGCTCCCGGTCTTCGACCTGAACTCCTCGATCGGATAACCTCCTCTCCACCCTTAACACCAGCTTAGCGAATACACAACCCAACCTAAACTAGAACACGAAACAAGATTGAAAGGAATTCGGACATGAACAGAAACTTTAAGAGAGCATCGCGGCAAGGTTTGACGCTTCTGGAATTGATGATCGTGCTAATCATTCTCGTTGGATTGATCGCGATCGTTGGACCGCGATTGCTCGGAACCCAGAAGAAGGCCGACATTCGAACCGCACAGGCTCAAATCGGGAACCTTGCCTCTGCCCTTAAAATGTATGCGGTGGACATGAAAACCTTTCCGTTGACCGAAGAGGGCTTAAACGCCCTGGTTTCGGCTCCTGAGGACGAAGCTTTGGCAAAAAACTGGGATGGGCCTTATATCGAAGGTGGAAAACTGCCGAAGGATCCTTGGGGCGGCGATTTCCAGTACGAGTTTGAGGCAAGCGAAACGGATTCGAAATCGACCGACAGTTTTCCGAGGATTTTTTCATTGGGACCTGATCGCCAGCCCGGTACAGCCGATGACATCAGCAACCAAGCCGCCACCGACGAGCGTGATAATAACAAGTAGTATCGGCCGCGTGCCGGTATCGAGCCTCGAACTCACACCCACAAAAGTCAAGTCATGAAAAGATCCATCATCCAACACCCAAGACGAATGCACCCTCGCGGAGGTTTTTCGCTTTTGGAGTTGATGATCGTCGTGGTGCTCATTGCCGGGATTCTTGCGATCGCTTGGCCGAGCATCGCACGTCCGATGCGGAAGGCTGAGTTGAGCGAAGCGACGCAAAAGTTGCGAGAGGCGATCGAGGATGGTCGGTACCAAGCGATGATGAGTGGTGAGCCGGTCTTTTTGCAGATCACGCAAGGGGACAGCCAACTTCGTTCCGGCGGCATTGACGCTTTGATCAACGGGGAACTCACCGAGGACTCCCGTGGGCTCGATCCTGCTGTTGGGGCAACGAGCAGTCCGTCGGTGGTCGCCTCCAAACCTGCGACTGCGACACCTGCCCGGGGGATTCAACATTTGATCGGTGGGGAGTCGGACACGGGGCATGGATCGACAGGCGTGACGCCTCGGGTTTGGAAGTTGCCTGAGAACATCGTGGTCACTTCGGTGCAGTGGATGGATCAAGAGTCCGACCAAGAGGACTTAGGTAGCACTTCGAGTAGCAGTTACGATTCGGAAGCGGCAGGCTTTGCTCGCAGCAACGAAACCTCCAGCGGCTATGGTTCGAGTAGTACGGCTGGCTCAGGGCTCGGTGGCGGGACGCATGAGTCTAGCGAATATTCCGATCCTGCGACGAGCAGCTCGCATGAGAAGTGGTGTTTGCCGATGACCGCCCAGGGGCGTGGTCGAGATGCTGAAATCACGCTGCTCGATAAGCGGGCTAAGCAGACCGTGACGGTGTCGTTTACGGCGGCGACGGGAGAGTTGGAGATCGTTCGATGATACCGCGATCATCGCAGCGCGGATTCTCCTTGCTCGAGGTGATGATTGCGACGGCGATATTGGCGGCAAGTGCGATGGTGCTATTGTCTCTGATCTCCTTGGGAACTCGATTTGGAAGCAAGGCTGAGATGCGAATTGGGGCGTTGGTGCAAGCCCAATCGATCGTCGACGAATCGATCTTGAGAATGCACAGCGGCGAGTCGATCGAAAGTTACACAGGTGTTTTGCCTGGAAGCGTTCCGCGAAGTTATCGCGTCACGGTCGAGCCTTTTGAAGTAATATCTCAAGACACCACGGGCAACACACCAGCCGATGGTAAGCTCGGTCCTGACCAGCAGGGCCCTGAAACGCTGGCCCCGGGATCCAATCCAACCAAACCGATGCCGAGTGAATTGGTTTCGATCAAGGTCGAGCTATACGAATCCGACGGGGCAACCTCCGGCATGCCGACCGGCGGCAAGGCAGGGGCAGCTAAACCGCTCGTGGAGCTTACGCGTCTGGTGCGACGCAAGCCGGTCCTGCCGGGCCAAGGCCCAGGTAGCTCGACAGGTTCGGCAATTCCCGTCGGTGGGCGAGCGGGAATATGAGCGATAGCCATTGTTTGCTATTTCGAACTGTTCGCAAAAAGAACCGTGATGGTTTTTCGCTCATGGAGTTGATGATCGCACTTGGGCTCTTGTCGGTGCTGATGCTCCTGGGTTGGGCGATGATGGATTCGCTTCAGCGATCCCAGGAGCGGAGCTGGAAACTATCGCAGCGGATTCGGGTGCTGCGATTGACTCGGTCGTGGCTCAGCGAGGACTTGGATCATTTAGCTCGAGGAGGATCTGCTGGTTCCAATCCGAACGATCCTGATTCGGTGCCGATGAGTTTCGAAGGCGACATCACAGGATTCACGGCAACGATCCTACCGTCGCTCGATCCGGTTCTTTTTTTGCAGAGGCTTGGAGACCAGCCCTCTGCGACGAACCAGCAGAGCGAAGTGACGATCGAGTCCCTTGGGGCGACCCCAGAAGAGCTTGCCACGGAGCAGTGGAAGCAATCGATTTGGAGTGGCGATCGGATCGATGTCGAGTATCGG
Organism: Pirellula sp.; assembly: GCA_040381975.1. GTDB lineage: Bacteria > Planctomycetota > Planctomycetia > Pirellulales > Pirellulaceae > JBKCUI01. The sequence continues at coordinate 44,600 of JBEIGI010000034.1, read as the reverse complement.
CTTGAACCGATCTACCAAGAAGATGCGATGCTCGCGGAGATCCAAGATCCAGAGACGATCCAGTACGAGATTGTTCGACGCGAGTGGATACCTGAAGTTTACTTTGATCAATTCCGGGCCACGAGCGCACCGGTCAATGGTGTGCAGTCTGCAAAACCGCTTCGGAAGGGCTCTGCATCGGACTTAGCAAAAACAAACCCGCTCGAAGCGATGGCTGCAGAGGAGACCGAGTGGATTCCACCGCTGAAAGAGACGCGACTCTATGGAGTGATCAAACCTAAGTTTCAATATTTTGATGGAAACCAATGGCTCGATGATTGGAGCAGCAGTTCTCAGGGGGGAGTGCCTAGGGCGATTGCCATCAGCTTTGATTTTCCGCCGGTCTCGGAGTTTAAGAAGCCTGATCCACCTCCAGAGGATTCCGAGTTGGAAGGTTCCGGCGACGAGATGCTGGAGTTGGAAAACCCGCTCTTTGAGGCCCAAGCCAAATCGCTCGAAGGCCCGATGCAACTTGGAGGACTCGGGGAACGATTGACCGAGAGTTCGGAGTCCGAGCATGTGATCATTGTCGAGACCGGGAATCGCGATGCGAGCCCGTCGGCGATGATGAACTCGGGCGTACCCGGGGGGCAAAGATGATGCGAAATCCTTGGCGAGTTTGCTCAATGGCATCTGGATTTCTTCGCACTGGTACTCGGGGTTTTACCAGCGGATCGAGGATGCTGAACGATCGCCAGTACGGGCATGAAAAGGAGCGTCGGGTCAAGAGGCCCAAGGGGATGGCGCTATTGGTGGTCGTTGTCCTGGTGATGTTCGTGTCGCTTGCGGCGTATCGGTACTCGTTCGAAATGGAGAACGAGTACCGACTAACACGACTCCAGGAAGAGCAGGTGCAAGCAAGGTTGTGTGCGCAAAGCGGGATTGAGTTTGCGGCGAGTCTGCTCGAACAACCCTTGGAGATCCGGCAAGCGATTTTGCAAAACGACGAACCTTCCCGAGTCTTTGGCAGGGAAGTGTTGCAAAGCAACCCGATCGAGCAAAATGCAAACACGGAACGGCAAGATAGCGTTTGGCGATTTACATTGCTAAGTGGTAGCGAGGTGTCCAATGCTCAAGAGAGTCAGCCTGTGGGAACCAATCCGGTTCAGAGTTGGAAATGGGGCTGGGAAAGTCAGAGCTCAAAGCTGCATATCCCAACTCTGCTTCGGTGGAATCAGATGCGACCGGGACTTGCCAGAACGGTTTTATTGACGTTGCCCGAGGCCGACGAGGAGACCGTCGACGGGTGGCTAGCAAGTCTTGGGGTGCGAACCGCGACGACCGCAGCACAGGATGCGATGCAGTCAGCGATGGGGGGTGGGATGCAATCGAATTTGCAGCGCCAACAGCGAACGCGATCCTTGGAGCGATTTAAACTCCGATGGCTTGGTGGAGACCTGGATCAAAACTATCGTTTGGATCCGTGGGAGGAAACGCTTATGGAGCAGCTGCTAAGCGATCCATTGGGTGGCCAAGTGGCAATGAGTCCGATGGCGAGGGAACTCTCCAAGGTCAATTCGGTGGCGATGGGACAGGGAACCAGTCAAGGGTTAGGCGAGCAGAGCCCAGGTGGGTGGAATCGTTATTTGACGTGGGTGCAAGGTGAACGCAACGAGCGGCCCAATGGAAAGCCTCGAGTATGGCTCAATCAACCCGATTTGCGTCGTTTGCATCAAGAACTCAGTGAGGTGATGACCGTCGGCGATGCGAATTTCATCATCGCCATGCGTCAGTTTGGACCTGCGACACAATCTCCGAGGCCGTCCAGTCAAGGGGCGATCTCTGCGACGGCAAGCAGGGCTGCTGCAAGCAATCGCGGGATGACGGGCGCTGCACCTGGGCAATGGACACCCAACTGGCAGGTTCCAAGCAAGTATGTTCTCAAGAGTCCGCTGGAGCTTGTCGAAGCCACGCTGACGATTGAAGCTAGTTCAAGCTCTGCGGGGGCACGAAGTTCCGAGGGGAGTTCGGCGGCAAGTCGGACACCGTCACGCCAAACCATGAGCAGTCCATGGAGTGGCAGTTCATCGGAGGTCAAGACACGGCTGACGAAACTGCTTGCAGAGACCACGACCATCGAGCAACCGATCATCGAGGGCCGGGTCGACATCACCACGGCCTCGGCGATCGTTCTAGGCGCGATTCCTGGGTTGACACCTGAGATTGGCCAGAGGATTGTGCAGGCAAGGCAAGATAATGGGGCGGGGCAAAACGCGATCGAGTCGATTGGATGGTTGGTAGAAAAAGGGATCGTCGACTGGGCAAAGCTCGGGGAGCTTGAGCCTTACATAACGACCAGGAGCGATGTTTTTTCGTTACAATCGATAGGATTCCGCGACGATCGGAGTCCTGTGTTTCGATCAACAGTAGTGATTGATGCAAGACAGATTCCAGCCAAGATTAGGGATGTTCGTGTTTGGCACCCTTGGGATCGCGGATTCTCGACAGAGGCACTCACGCAAAGCGTTCCATGAAGATTCTCGATCGGTTTTCATTATTGACCAGAAAGCAAGCACAGCCGACGCTCTCGGGCCGGCTGGCGATCGTTCATTGGGATCGGGACAATCTTTTTTATTTGGTCAGTGGCGGAGCGAGTCGAACGCTCAAAGAGGGCGAGCATGGAGTCGTGTCGCTGATCCCGACAGGAGCAGCAAGTGAAGTGACCGGTGGTGGTGTCGAAGAGAGTAAGCGGCATTTGCCGCTGGTGGCACTTGCGAATCACTTTCAAGAGCAGCGGATCAGTGCTACACGGTTGGTGGTTTTGTTATCGAGGCCAGAGTTGGATTTGCTGACGCTGAGTTTACCACCTGCATCCGTCGATGAGCTTCCTACACTGGTTGCTTCGGAGGTCGAGCAGCAGCAGGGGGAATCCAGCGAGCCGCCTAGTGTGGATTTTTATGTGATTCAAGATGCGGGGATCGAGGTGCAGCCGCAGGACGGGTTGGATGTTGTTACTGGCAAGCAGGTGTTTGCGTTCGCGATCAATCAGAGGTATTTGGATAGTCTACAGAGTCAATGCAACGAGTCGGGGTTTAAGCTTGCGGCGATCGGTTCACGACAACTGTCCCCTTTGAGTTTGCTGCGTCAATCGGGTGTGCCGAACAAGTCTGTAACGATTTCGATCCATCTGCTTACCGGAGAGGCTGAGGTTGTGATATGCTGCGGTAGTGAGCCGCTGATGTTGCGATCGATACGCTATTCGGCTGAGGATCCTGAGCGTGTTGCCGAGCAGATCGATACCGAGGCAAACCGTTGCTTGACGCTCTTGCCGCAGTCACTCGGCGACTTGACGGCCACTTGGATTGTTTACGAAACAGGAGATTTCGCAAGAAAGGTCGCCAAGGCAGTCGAGGCTCAGGAGCCTGGCAAGGTACGATTGATCGATCCGCTCTCAGGATGGAGTGGCACTACCGAGCCTTATTTGTCCACCGATTTGCGATCGGCGTTGGGGTCCGTACCGACAACATCGGCGGCGGCCGTTGGGGCCGCTTTAGATTTGCTCGATAAGCAAAGCCTACCTGTGAATTTATTAGCTCCCAAGCGAGCTCCAGCTCCACCGAACCCGTGGGTCAGGTGGGGAGCACTCGGGGGACTAGCTTCTGCCGCAGCACTGGCCGGGGGATATTTTCTCCTGAGTGATGTTTGGGAACTTGGAGATGAAGTCGAATCTTTGCAGAGCAGTCTTAAGGATACCGCGAAGGTGACTTCGAAATTCCAAGAGAAGTCGGATCAAGTGGCTCTGGTCGAGAGTTGGCTTTCGGATCAGGTCGATTGGGTTGCTGAACTGAGTGATTTGGCGGCCCGGTTGCCCGATGGCCAAGACGCAACGGTTCGTCGGTTGACGGCAACGGTCAATGCCAAGGGGAACGGAACTTTGGATTTGTCGATGCAGGTCAAATCGCAAGAAATTATCTCGGAACTTGAGAATCGCATTCGAGGAGCTAAGTACACGATTGTAAGCAAGCAGATCACTCAAAACGCGGAGTCTCAGGAGTATCCTTGGCAGTTTGAGTCCCATATCGAGTTCCCGATCCAAGGGCCGGGTTTGAAGCGTTTTGCGCCTGTGAAATCGGTACCGCAGTCGAGTCCTTCGGATAAAGAGCCCGAAGGTGAGCCGGCAGAAAAATTGGGGGCAGAAAAATTGCAGCCGGATCTGGAAAGCGATAAGAAGAAGGGGGCTGCATCATGACATCGACGACCAAGTGGTTGCTGGTCGCTTGTGCGGCCGTGTTTGGAATTTATGGGGTTGATCGTTTGTATCAAGGGTGGGTTGAGCAGCCCAAGAAGGATTTGGAATCGCAGAGGGATCGGCTGAGCAATGAGATTGATGAGAGCAAGCGTGTGCAGTTTGCATCTCAGAAGGCGGGCAAGCGATTGGAGGAGTATGCTCATCGGGCGTTGCCTTCGGATCCAACGCTGGCACGATCTTTGTATCAAGAGTGGTTGTTGGAGTTGGTCGAGAAGCATGAATTGAAGTCTGCAAGCGTGGACGCTTCGCAGCCAGCACCCATCGAGATCAAGTCGCGAACCAAGCGAGGCAAGCGAGAGCGAGTGGGACATCGAATCGATTACTCGCTCAGGGGTCAAACGACTCTAGCCAAATTGAGTGCATTCTTGGATTCGTTTCGGCGTGCAAGCCATTTGCAGAAAATACGTTCGGTCAGTTTGAATCCCATCGGGAATGATGGACGATTGGATGTGAGTTTGAGCATCCAGGTGTTGTGTTTGGATAAGGCGGTCAATGAGAAAGAGCTTAGCCAGTGGGAGTTGACGGCCGATGCAATGGGTGAGCTCAAGCCACCGACGATGCTTGTGCAACGCAATCCGTTTGCAAAGGGTTTTGCTAGAGCTCTACAAGATTTGGAGCTCAAGGCCATAACGGTCAATCGCCAGGGAGTCACCGAGGCGTGGTTTTCTACCAGTGCGCGTGGTCGGGTTGAGAAGGTGCCAGCAGGCCAGAGCATTCCGAACCACTTGCATGATGTTTTTGTTGCTCAGATCGAGTCGGATCGAGTATTGGTTCGGCTGACCGATAGCGAGTATTGGGTTCGGTTGGGTCAGTCGGTCGGGCAGGTTGTAGCACCCGAGCGTTCATCGATCGAATAGGGAGTGGAGATTATGGTGATTGTCGATTGGAAACGTGTTGGATTGGTTTTGTTATTGGGGTGTGTGGGTTGCTGCTGGACTTGCGAGAGTGCCGAAGCTCAACTCATCGGGAATCGAAATGTTGGATCTGCGCCCGGGGGTATCCAGCAGACGACTCCTGGTGGGCGTTTAGGGAATCGTCCATCGAGCTTTAGGACTCCGCCTGGGGCACCAGGGATGAACATGGGGCAGCCGAATCCTGGGAATAATCAGGCGGGGACGGCCAGGCCTGGGGACAACAACCCTGGTGGATTGGCTAGGCAGGATAGTCGATTTGTGCGAGGCAATCGTCAGCAAGGGGATTTCGTCGGGAGTAACCGAACGGAGCTCAAGGGTTTCGTTGGGGCCAGTCAGGCAGTGGGGGTAGGGAATGCCCCGGTAGCAACGAGCAATTTGCGGCTTGAGACCGGATCGCCTCGAACGAATCGGCCTTTAGGACCATTGAGTAAATCGGGGATGTATTATCCCAAGTTGGATTTGAGTTCGATGGCCGACGACCAGGGCAGTGAGGTGCTAGCTGATCCGCGTCGCCTCGAAAGAATTCAAGAGCGTATTAGGGAGCGAACCAATTCATCGATTGTGATTGTCCAGGAGGCAGGAGTGGTTGTATTGCGTGGGGAGATATCCAGCAGGCGCGATTCGGAGTTGATTGAGACCATTCTTGGTTTCGAGCCAGGGATCGATCGCGTGCGCAACGAGTTGGTGATCCGACCTAGTTATGGACGCCAGTTCTAATTGGCAAAGTGTTGATGGTCCTACCAGAGCAAACGTCTAGCAACGACGGAGATAGTTTGATTGGACTTAATTATGTCAGGGTGTGCTCTGACGCAAAGTAGATGATTTCGGAGAAATCATCTACTTTGTCCGCCAGGCGGCCAAAGTGAGGTCACTGGTTTGACCACTCTGACGCTGCTAGGTCTTGAATCTACATGGACCGATGATGCATTCGCTTTCTTCTACGATAGTTACCAGTCGCAAGACCCAAAACACCGACGCCGAAGATCGCCATCGAGCACGGTTCTGGGACTTCACCTGATTTGAGAGCTAGCAAACTTACTGAGAAAAAACCAACTCTAGGGGCCACGGAATCTAACTGACCCGGATAGTAAACCCTCGAACTGAAATGCATCTGCGTATGAGGGAAAGCAGTAAAATTGGATGCACCGCCAGTGGAGGTATAGATAAATCCTGAGTCACTGTATTGAGTTTCAAACACCAAGTTGCTGCTGACGCTTGGGACATCAGCATCCAGCTCCGCAATGTACCAGCCCGGTGCTAAAGAGACATCGAAGTCCATTTTGATCGTATCCACACCACTTTGTAAGGTTGCCAAAACACCGTCGGTGAATGTGTAGGTGATGCTGAAAAAACTTACGAGAGGCTCGATCAAGGACTCCGCAAGGACGACATCTCCGGCGCGTGCTCCTGGGGTACCACTGAAAGAAAAATTCGTGATTGTAAAGATGTTTTCCCTCTGGGATGAAGGTGGAGTGGTCGGATCAAAAGGTGTAAATCCTGCCTGGACCTGGATTGCCCCCCAGAGGGAGAGGAACAAAAAAACGAATTGAGACTTTAAGCTGAACATGAATAGACTCCTCCGTGAGTAGGAACGAACGTGACTGCTCTTGAGTAAATCAACCTACAGCAAGATCTCTACGCAATCAACTACCCATTCATGACTGATCTCCAGACATTGTTGACGGTATTGACCGAGGTGAGAGGTGTGTTTGCCGATTTGATTTGGCTTTTGCCGTCAATGCGGTCAACAATGTCAATTCCGTCCGCTGTCAACACAGTCAATCTTGTCAATCTTGTCAATCTTGTCAAAAACACGCCGACGCCAGGCGGCGTGGGCGACGACCACTCGCTAGTTTGCGTTTACTCTAGCGCTAGTAGATGATTTCGGAGAAATCATCTACTTTGCATGGGCGACGACCACTCGCTAGTTTGCGTTTACTCTAGCGCAAGTAGATGATTTAGGAGAAATCATCTACTTTGCGTGGGCGACGACCACTCGCTAGTCTGCGTTTGCTCTAGCGCTAGTAGATGATTTCGGAGAAATCATCTACTCTCCAGAGATCCATACGCCTAGGAAAAACAGAAGGCCTCCTAGGGCGATGGCCATAGGCAACGTTAAAACCCAGGCGATAAGGATCTTTCGGATCGTACTGAGTTGTACCCCAGATTTGTTGGCCCACATCGTTCCGGCAATCCCTGAAGAAAGTACTTGCGTGGTGCTTACCGGAGCATGGAAAATATCAGCCAGTCCAATCGTCACCGCAGCAACCGTCTCGGCCGCAGCACCTTGTGCATAAGTCAAATGCGTCTTTCCAATCTTCTCAGCAATCGTCACGACAATCCGCTTGTAACCGATGGTTGTGCCAATCCCCAAAGCCAAAGCGACCCCTAGGACGACCCAGAACGGGACATACTCGATCGAGTGCTTTAGCGTCTTGCGGTGACCGGCTAACTCCTTGGTCAACTCTGGCGAAAGTTTGGCTTTGTCGAACTCCTTGCCCAGCTTGTAAATCGACTGACGCACTTGCCACCGATCCTTGGTCGGTACATCCGAAAGGTTCGACTTGCCCTCAAGGTTCTTTTCGATGTTGCTGAGCTGCTCGATAAGGGACTCGCTAGCTTGACCGCTTTGCTCAAGCTTGTTTTTCATCGAAACGGCCGCATCGTGAACCTCGACAGCAAGCTTCGGGTGCCGCAAATCCATCGCATAGTAAGCTGGCAAAAAGCCGATGAGTGCCAGAAGAATCAACCCCATCCCTTTTTGTCCGTCGTTTGATCCGTGAGCCATACTCACACCACCACAGGTCGCGATCAAAACGGCTCGGATCCACGATGGCGGATTGTCTCCCTCGCCTGGCGGATGGTACAAATTGGGGTTCTTGAGGAACACTCTCATGATCAGTAGCAAAGCTGCAGCGGCCACGAATCCGATCAGCGGCGAGAGCAAAAGGGCTTTGCCAACATCCATCGCTTTGTTCCAGTTAACCCCCGAAAGGTTCCCGTTGGTCATGAGGCTGTTGGCTAGCCCAACTCCCAAAATTGAGCCGATGAGAGTATGAGAACTCGATACCGGCAGTCCCATCCACCAAGTTCCCAGATTCCAAATCACCCCGGCAAGCAGTAGCGAGATAACCATCACGATCGCTCGAGAACTGCTTCCCTGAATCAGCAAATCGACCGGCAAAAGATTGACGATGCTAAAAGCAACGGTCGTACCTCCCAGAAGCACCCCCAGAAAATTCATAAATCCAGAATAGAAAACCGCCGGCGTAGGTTTGAGCGTCTTGGTGTAGATGACGGTCGTGACCGCGTTGGCTGTGTCATGGAAACCGTTGATGAATTCGAATGCAAAAGCGATCAGCAAGGCTAGAAAAAAAAGTATTTGGCCGATAACCGTTAGGTTTCCGAATGCTTCCCAAAAGATCTGATTCATCTTCGTTTTTCCTGGTCTTTCTAACTGTAAAGCTCGGGCGTCGATCAACCCTACCGGGGATTCGATACCTGGAATGTCGTCATGGTGGGCGCAACTGGCTCGATTGGGAAGATACCTCGTTATGCAAACGGTAAGATTTCTTGGGAAATTTGCATTAGCGGAAATTCAATGGCCTGCGGCGCAAACTTCGAACCATCTTGGTCTTTGCATTGAAAAACCTCGATATCCGAAGCCAGTAGTTCTAAGTAGCAACGTTGAAAATGGAGTAGAATGGAGTGTTGCATTTTCGAATCGTTCCCGCCTCGGTTTTCGCCAGTCTAAATCATGCCGACCTGGATCATCGCACCTATCGCCTTGCTGTTGCTCTGCGCAAGCCCCTTGCTTGCCTTCGAGCAACCGTCAGTCGATTTCCAAAAGGATGTCCGCCCGATCCTAGCCAACCACTGCTTTGCCTGCCACGGGTTCGATGATAAGAGTCGGCAAGCGGACCTTCGACTCGACTTAGAATCCGATGCACTCGATCCAAACCGAGCTTCTCGTACGATCGTCCCTGGCAGCCCCGATCAAAGTGAGTTAATCCATCGCATCCTCTCAGAGGATCCCGACTTGATGATGCCACCGGCCTCGACCAATAAACCGCTATCGGTCGCCCAAAAAGAAACACTTCGTCGCTGGATCGCCCAAGGTGCACGCTACGAGAAGCACTGGGCCTTTGCTCCTCTAGCAACACCCAAGCCCCCTCAAGAAACTCAGTCCAACCCCCAAAACTCCATCGACGCCTGGGTGCAAGCCGAACTGAAACGCGTTGGGCTCAAACCATCCCGATCGGCATCCCCGCAGACCCTCGTGCGTCGATTGTATCTGGACCTGATCGGCACTCTTCCAACTCCCGAGGATCTCGAAGCCTTCGAAAATGATACTTCGCCCGATCGTATGGATCGCTTGATCGCAACGCTGCTGGCTAGCCCTCAACTGGGCGAACGCTGGGGGCGTTTCTGGCTCGATCAAGCCCGTTACGCGGACTCGAATGGTTTTACCATCGACGGCACGCGTACCATGTGGCCTTATCGTGATTGGGTCATCGCTGCAATCAACGCCGATATGCCTTTTGATAGGTTCACGATTGAGCAACTCGCTGGCGATCTGCTGGAGGAACCGACCAAGAACCAACTCATCGCCAGCGCCTTTCATCGCAACACGATGATCAACGAGGAAGGTGGTGTCAAAGCCGATCAATATCGGCACGAAGCGATCGTCGATCGCGTCAACACCACCGGTGCCGTTTGGCTTGGACTGACCATCGGCTGCGCGCAGTGCCACACCCATAAATACGACCCGATCAGTATCGACGATTACTATCGCCTCTATGCCTTTTTCAACGCTTGTGCCGATAGCAATTCGGCTAGCCCCGTGATCGATGTGCTCGAAGGCGAAGTCTATGGTCTTTCAGATACGGCTTTGCTAGATCTTCGAAAGCTCCAGACGCTCAATCAGCAGTTGATACAACTCATGGCCGACAACAAGAAGCAATCCCAATCGCCACCTCCTGAACTCCAGTGGGAGACAGTCGCTATCCAACATGCCATCGGAACCCAAGGTAACGACTCTATGGCACTCTCATTGCTTGAGGATGGATCAGTACTTGTCCCGCAGGCACTCGGAGGCAATGCCACGTTGAAATTTGAATTCGTTCACTCGGATAACCTCAAACCGGTCACCGCAGTTCGTCTGCGTACTTTGACGCACGATTCGTTACCCAACTCAGGTCCGGGTAAAGCCAGCAACGGGAATTTTGTTCTCTCAGAATTCCAAATTCTCTCGAACCAAGTCAAGCAGTTGTTTACTCAAGCTTGGGCCGATCACTCGCAACCAAAATATCCGATCGAGCATGCGATCGACTCGGACGCCAAAACGGGTTGGGCAATCAATACCGATGCGGCCCAGGTTAAATCCCAGCCAGATCTCAAAATGAATGCGCCTCATTGGGCTATCTTTGCACTGGCCAACCCGATCGCCGCAAGCAACACTCCCGTCGAAGTCCATCTGCTTCATGACATCAATAAGGATTACTTGATCGGACGATTTGTCTTGGACGTCAGCACCACAGCGATCCCTCCCCAAACTCCTTTGCCAACAAAGGAGATCGAGTCTCTCAAATCGCAAATTGCAGATCTGAGTCAACGCTTACCCAATCAAGGCAAGACCGTCTCGCAGATGGTTTACAGGGATCAAGCCAAACCGCCAAGCACCTACCGCTTAACGCGAGGTGATTTTTTAAGCCCTGACAAAGACAACGGTCCACTGAGTCCAACGATCCCATCGGTCTTTCGAGAAGGCAAAGAAAGTCCGATGAGCAATCGGCTGGAATTGGCGAGTTGGTTGGTATCCAAAGAAAATCCACTGACGGCTCGTGTGATCGTCAACCGTGTATGGATGAAGCTGTTTGGAACAGGACTGGTCGAAACTGAAAACGACTTTGGGCTCCAAGGTTCCGCGCCCAGTCATCCAGAACTGCTCGATTGGCTGGCAAGTGATTGGATCGAATCGGGGTGGTCGCTCAAGCATTTGATCTATCGCGTCGTATCCTCGGAGACTTATCAGCAAAGCAGTAACTTTCGAACGGATCTTGTGCAAATCGACCCGGCTAATCGATTGCTGGCAAGACAATCCGTCATTCGTCTCGATGCGGAGATTCTCAGAGATCGAGCCTTGAGTGCCAGCGGTGCATTGACCACACGGATCGGTGGCCCGAGTGTGCATCCTCCACAGCCATCGGGAATCTACAGTTTCACTCAGAACGTCAAAACGTGGAAGGAAGACACCGGTGCGAATCGATTTCGCAAGACGATGTACACGGAGTTTTTTCGAAGTGCACCTTACCCATTGTTTACAACCTTTGACAGCCCTGACTTTAGTACTGTATGCACGCGCCGAAGCCGTACAAACACTCCACTTCAGGCCTTAACGCTGGCCAATGATCCGGTGTTTTGGGAATTGTCGATTGAACTAGCAGATCGTGCCAAGCGAGAAATCCAGCAAGCACCAACTGCCAATGATCCATCGGCAAAGACGGTTTCGAGCCTCGATCTGATCCGACGAATGGTTCTTCTGGCTTGGTGCAGGCTCCCAAGTGCCACAGAGTTGGATCGATTGAGTCGTTTTGAAGCTGCGACGACTGAATACTACCGACAAAATCCCGATGAATTGGATCGCTTGGGCGGTTTCACGCCCGAGCGAGTTGCGGCTGCTCAAGTAGCTCGTGTGCTGTTGAACGCGGATGAATTCGTAAACCGAGATTAAGCCATGAACGAGAGTCGATCAGATCAATTGTTGCAAATGCGGCGCAGAGCGTTTCTCGGTTCTGCAGGGGTTGGGTTTGGATCGGTGGCGCTAAAGTCTCTGATGGCCCAAGAGAACCCCAAGCCATTGGGAACGCTTAGCCAATTCCATCTGCCGCCCAAGGTCAAGAATGTGATCTTTTTGTTCATGGCAGGAGGACCGAGCCAACTCGAGCTCTTTGCGGACAAGCCGGTTTTGAATGAGTTTCATGGCAAGTTGCCTCCAGAGAGCCTCACTCAAGGACGACGTTTTGCGTTCTTGCCCCCCGATGCGAAACTCATGGGGACCAATCGCAAGTTCGCTCGTTACGGCCAATGCGGGATGGAGCTGAGCACGTTGCTCCCTTTCCATCAGCAGATCGTCGATAAGGTGTGTTGGCTTCGTGGGATGAAGACCGATGTTTTCAATCACGGTCCTGCGAAAATTTTCATGAACAGTGGTTTCCAAGCCCCGGGTAGACCGAGCATCGGTTCGTGGGTCACCTACGGTCTTGGATCCGAATCGGACAGTTTGCCGGGCTTTGTGGTCTTGCAATCAGGCCCTCGCGGACCTCGAGGAGGAAATACGCTTTGGTCGGCTGGCTTTTTACCCTCCAAGTATCAAGGTGTGCCGCTGCGTAGTCAGGGAAGCCCCATCTTGCACCTGGAGAACCCCAAAGGAGTCTCGAGCAGTCTGCAGCAGAGTTTCATCGAAGCGACCAATGACCTTAATCGAATCCGTTTTGAAGAGGTATCCGATCCGGAGATACAGACTCGCATCGCTGCCTATGAAACAGCCTTTCGTATGCAGGCATCGGCTCCCGAGTTGATGCGAATCGATGATGAGACGACCGAAACACTGGAACTATATGGTGCCCAAACGGGTAAGAGCTCGTTTGCAAGCAACTGCTTGCTAGCTCGTCGGCTTGTCGAGCGAGGGGTTCGTTTCGTTCAGCTTTATCACACCGATTGGGATCATCACGGGGGCAAGAATCAAGACATCAATGAAGATCTCGATAGGGTTTGCATGGAGACCGATCGAGCTTCGGCAGCCTTGATTCTCGATTTGGAGCGACGCGGGTTGCTCGATGAAACGCTCGTGCTCTGGGGAGGTGAGTTTGGTCGTACACCGATGGGCGAGGTTCGGGAGTCCTCGGGGAGGGATCACCATGTGGATGCCTTTACGATGTGGATTGCCGGAGGTGGGATCAAGCCCGGGATGATCCATGGGGCGACCGATGAGCTGGGTTTTTCCGTCATTGATGGACTGGTACATGTCCATGATTTGCACGCGACAATCTTGCATCTGCTTGGGATCGATCATCAGAAGCTTACTTATCGATTCCAAGGTCGGGATTATCGACTGACCGATGTGCATGGGAAGCTCGTCAGTGAGATTTTAAGCTGAGTGGATGGGCAAGCGGTTGCCTGAAATCCGCGACCACAGTAATCTCTTGAATTCTCCATGCGATGTTTTCTGTCCAACGATACCTTTGGATTCCACCGAGCTCATGAGCCAACACGAACCGATCAAACCAGAACTCCAGGAATATGAAACAGCCATCGAAGGGCTAAGGCAAACCGGGCATCAGTTCTGGACACGAGGTTGGTCGCTGGGCACATCGAGCAACTATTCGGCGGTGGTAGGAAGGGATCCTCTGAGGCTGCTCGTAACTGCCAGTGGCAAGGACAAGGGGCACTTGGGCCCTAATGACTTTGTCGTCTGCGATGAGCTCGGCAAACCGGCTTTTGAGAACCAGCCCAAGAGCAGCGCCGAGACGTTGCTCCATTGCTTGGCTGCCAAGCGAGGAGCCGGCGCGATCCTTCATACGCATAGTGTCTGGTGTACGATTTTGTCCGAGCACTTTTCGGCTTTAGGCGGGATTCGCATCAGCGATTTCGAGATGCTCAAGGGACTCGAAGGGATCACGACCCATGAGGCGAGCGTCTGGATACCGATCTTCGATAACACGCAGGATATCCCATCGCTCGCAGTGCGAGTCGAAAAGTACTTTGCTGAGCATCCCAATGAGCCATGCTGGGGGTATTTGATCCGAAGGCATGGCATGTACACTTGGGGCAAGGATATCGCTGAGGCCCGTCGCCACATCGAGATCCTCGAATTCCTTTTAGAGTGTTTGGGTCGATCCACGAAACTGGTTTAGGCCAACGATGCTGCCTTTGGTTTTTCGAACAATCCTCCATTTTTTTAGGTTACTGCTCCCTGTGGCCCTTGGAGTGGCAGTATCGAGCGCAGTGATTGTCGGGGCCTTGCTCGTGGGCGATAGCATGCGAGGCTCGCTGAAGCATATCGCGCTAGATCGCATTGGTTCGATCGAGCGAATGATCGTCTCGCCGCGATGGTTCGATCAAGCATCACTTGATCGAGCCAAACAGAGCACCAATGATGCATCGCTTTGCGGTTTTCTTTGGATTCAGTCCGCGGTTGCCGAACACCAAGATCGTTCGCAGGAGGATCAAGGCAAGATCACCACGCATCGAGTCACCGAGATGGCACTCTTGGGGGTCGATGAGGACTTTTGGGCACTTGGGACCATCACGCCCTCAGCGAAACTTGGGAATCAGCAAATTGTCTTGAATCGTTCTTTGGCGGATCAGCTCCAAGTCCAAGTCGGTGATCGGATCACCTTGAAAGTATCCCGCGATGCAGTGGTACCTGCCGATAGTGCTCTTGGAAAGAAAGAGAATGAAGTCGTCGCTTTGTCGCGATGGGAAGTGGTCGATGTGATTCCCGATCAAAGCCTAGGTCGATTTTCCTTGAGGAGCGATCAGCGGCCAGTTTTGAACGCGTTTGCTTCGAAGTCCGCACTTCAAAAGGCATTAGAGATCGAAGACAAAATCAACGCGGCGGCAAGTTCGGCAAGCGGTCAAGAGCCATTGCTCACTGCTTTGGAATTGACACTCGAGGATCTCGGCTTGCGATGGCAGCAAGTCCAACGAAGTTTTCCGGATCCGAACGCAGGTGAATCGGGCGCTGAGCCTCAAAGTGTTTTTTCCTACGATCAGCTTACCAGCGAACAAATGATGATCCCCGATACGCTCGCCGAGGCGATCGATACCGGATCGAACAAGTCGGCTTCGGTGAGGATCCTGAGTTATCTTGCCAACAACACCCAGGTCATTCGTCCCATGGAATCACCAAGCTCGCAAGAGCAGAGTCCAGGCCGCAGTGTCCCTTACTCGATCATCAGCGGTGTTCCTCGGGAACTTATCGAGCGGATGCTCAGTGCAAACAAGCCCATTGAAAACAACCTCAGTGAAAGCGGGCAGAAATCTTTGGTAGCGAAAACCACGTCCGATGATTGGGTGGTGATCAACCAGTGGATGGCCAAGGAGCTCGGCGCCAAGGAAGGAGATCTATTGAAGATTGATTACTTCCTGCCCGAGACGGTCGAGGGAACCGAAGTGGAGAAGAGTTTTCAGGCGACTGTCCTGGCTATCGCACCTTTGAGCGAGCCCGAGCAACCCTATCGACGCAAGTCGCCTGCTCGATTTTCGCAAGCACCCACGGTGTTTAATGATCCAGCTTGGACCCCCGTCGTCCCTGGCATCACCGATCAAGAGTCGATCTCCAGTTGGGAGACTCCTTTTGCCTTGACCCGTAAGATCGACAAGCAGGACGACGAGTATTGGAATTCTCATCGACTGACACCGAAGCTATTTCTTTCGGATGTTCGAGCTCGGGAGTTGTTTGGATCGAGGTTTGGTTCGCAAACATCGATTCGTTTCGATGGACTCAGCGAGCCCATGCGCCAGGCAACTGGTCAGCAGTTGCTGGCGATTGCCCGAAAGAACCTCAGCACTCTCGGGTGGCGAGAGTTGCCACTTCGAGAACAGCAGCTCAAGGCAGCAAGTGGAACAACACCCTTTGATGCTCTGTTTTTGTCGCTGAGTTTCTTTGTGATCGCTGCAGCATTGATTTTGGTGGCGCTACTGTTTCGACTCACGATTGAAAAACGAGCGGAGCATTGGGGGTTGCTGATGGCTTCGGGTTGGACACGGTCCAAGGTTCGAAGGCTGCTTTTGATCGAATCGGGGTTCGTCGCTGCAGTCGGTTCGGCCATCGGAGTTGGGTTGGGCGTCGGATATGCTTATGCATTGCTGGCTGGATTGAAAAGTTGGTGGGTAGGTGCCATCTCTGTATCGTTCTTGGATTTCTATGTTCGACCGATGAGTTTATGGATTGGCTGGTTGTCGGGATTACTGGTTTCGTTGTTGACGACTTGGTTCGTCACCAGGCAGCTTAAGCGAGCGAGTGTCGCTCGGCTATTAAAAGGTCGGATGGATGATGAGGCTCCGAGTCCGAAAGCCCATCGCTGGATTCAAGTGATGGCAGTTTCTTGCGGACTGCTTGGAATGGTGATCTTGCTCGCTGGCCAATGGTTGCAGGGGCAAATCCAAGCTGGAGCGTTTGTCGGCAGCGGTATGCTGTGGATGATCGCGATGGTTTTGTGGCTTTATTCTGGCATGACCAACAAGAGCCCAAAGGTGCAAGATTCCCAGGTGGATCTGAGTTCCCTGGCTCGTTCGAATGCCCTCAGGGCTCCACTTCGAAGTATTCTTACGGTGGCCTTAATGGCGATGGCAAGCTTCTTGATTTTGGCGATGAGTTTGTTTCAATCGCAACCCGACAGGAGAGGGACTGGAGGCTTTGCATGGGTTGGCAAGAGTTCTCAGAGCATTCATGTCAACATCGCAGATCCTAAAGAGCAAAGGCAAACGCTCGGAGAGAAAGCTTCGGGACTAGTCGATGCCAAGATCATATCGGTGAGGGTTCGAGGTGGGGACGATGCCAGTTGCAATAATCTCTTCCAGGCTTCGGAGCCTCGGGTGATGGGGATCGGAGCAGCGATCAAGGAGATCGACCGAGGAGCCGATGGGAAATCGGAACTGGCATGGTTTGGAACCGACATCAAGCAGTCACCTTGGGAACGCATCGAAGCATCTGCGATGGGAACCACGGAGAGTCCTCTGCCGGTGATCCTTGATCAAAACACGGCGTTATGGGCTTTGCATTTAGGTGGATATGTTGGTGAAAGGTTTAGTTATCAGTTCGGGGACAAGACCGTTTATTTTCAGACGGTGGGTGTTTTGCAGAACACGATTTTCCAAGGAAGCCTTTGGATCGGTGAAGCGAACTTTCAGAAGATCTTTCCGGACATCGGTGGCTATCGAGAGTTTCTTGTGAAACCGCCTGAGGGTGCATCGAAGGAGCAAGTGGCACAGATACGAACGGTCTTGGAGTCTGGGTGGGCCGATGAAGGGCTTAGTTGTGCATCGGCCGATGGGATATTGAGTCGACTCTTAGCGGTTCAGAATACTTATTTGAGCGCGTTCCAACTCTTGGGAGGATTAGGGCTCTTGCTCGGGACACTTGGGCTGGGAGTATCTCAATTGCGAAGTGCCTTGGAACGCAGAAGCGAGCTTGCGGCCATGCGGGCGATGGGCTTTCCGAAGGGACGGTTGGTCTGGGCTTTGTTCTTGGAGAACGGATGGCAATTGCTGCGAGGGCTTGGGATCGGCATGGTGTGTGCTTTAGCGGCTTCGGCACCCGTTTTACTCAGAGGCAATTCTGTGGTTTCTCTCGGGGGCCCTTTGACGATGCTGGTTTGGGTGATTTTGTTGGGATTGGTTTTCTGTGTCTTAGCCGCCGTATTGGCCATGCGACAACCGTTGCTCGGTTCCCTGCGATCGGACCGGTAGGACGAATTGCAACCAAAGGGGTTTAAAGAAGGAAAACACAGAGTCACCGAGGGCACAGAGGGTGTGGATGACTTCCTCAAAACTCTGTGCTCTCTACCGACACGGTGTTTCAAAAAGGGCCCAGAAAGCGAAGGGGCGGGCATCAAACGGTCTGGATTTTCGCCTAGTGCAGGCCGATCCTGGTGGTATTATCAGAGGGTGTTTTTGTTCCAAACTAGCCGATCGACTCACTTCTGAGCCGAAATCATCCTATGCGTAGTCTTCCGATCGTCGAAATCCCTGATCCTTCCTCGAATCTCCCTGGTCAGGACGTCCAGGGCAAACGAGGTTCGTACGCCTTTATCAGCTTGGGCTGCCCCAAGAACCTCGTCGATAGCGAGCAGATGCTCGGTATTCTCCAGCAAAGCGGCTACCAATTGGTGCAAAAGCCCGAGGAGTCGGACTTTGTGGTGATCAACACCTGTGGGTTCATCGAGAACGCGAGAAAGGAATCGTTTGAAGCGATCGATCAGATGCTCGAGCTCAAGCGGTCGGGCAAAATCCGAGGCGTGGTGATCACTGGTTGTTTGGCCGAACGTCAAAATGAAAATCTCTTGGTCGAGCGACCCGAGATCGATGGCCTCGTCGGTGTGTTTGGACGCGACGAAATCGCCAATGTGGTTGGTCGGATCATGGACGGATTGGATGAGCAACGCACCGTTTTTCGACCTGCCCCGATTCGAGCTCTTGCAGACAACATGCGTCTGCAGGTCACCCCTAAGCATTTCGCCTATCTGAAAATCTCTGAAGGCTGTGATCGGCTATGCACATTCTGTGCGATTCCGAAGATGCGTGGGAAACATGCGAGCAAGCCGATGGAGGATATCCTCGTCGAGGCCCGACGCTTGGCCGACAACGGGGTTCGCGAGTTGATCATCGTTGCCCAAGACACCACGTATTATGGCATCGATATGTTTGGAGAGCCGAGGCTTCGAGAGTTGCTCGAGCAACTCGACAACGTCGAAGGTCTCGATTGGATTCGACTCATGTACTTCTATCCGATGTACATCGACAAGCCGCTGCTTGATACGATCGCTCAGGCCAAGCGTATTTTGCCTTACATCGACATGCCATTGCAGCATGCGAGCAATCCGGTGCTCAAGCGCATGTCGAGACGAGTAACACGGGAATCGACCATCGAGATGGTCACGATGATGCGGGAGACGATTCCGAATCTTGTCCTGCGAACCACCATGATCGCTGGCTTTCCAGGTGAAACCGATGAGCAATTCGACCAACTCGAAGAGTTTGTCGATTCGATGCATTTCGAGCGTCTGGGCGTGTTTACTTACTCGATAGAATCCGACACACCTGCAGCGCGATTGGACGAACATCTTCCCGAGCGGATCAAGAAGGAGCGTAGAAAACGATTGATGGCCGTCCAGCAAAAAAACGCTTTCGAATGGTGTGCCAAGCAACAGGGCAAGCGGCTGAACGTGCTCTTGGATAAACCAGTCGATGGAGCCTCCAACTCCTGGATCGGTCGATCCTATGCCGATGCACCTGACGTGGATGCCTGCGTCTTTGTCACCCCTTCGGAAGATCTGCAACTCCGGGCAGGCGATTTGGTCGAGTGCGAGATCGTCTCTTCCAAAGAATACGATCTAATCGGTGTAGCCATGCGAGTCTTGGAATGAGCAAGCCGTCTGCGGTATCGACGAACCCTTGGAATGTTCCCAATGCACTTTCTGCGATCCGTCTGCTGCTGGCTATTGCGGTATGTGCGTTGATTGAGCGGAGCGATTGGACCACCGCATTGATTATCTTTGTGATCGCTGTCTCAACCGATTGGATCGACGGTTGGTGGGCGCGTAAGTTCAATCAGGTGACCAAGCTGGGTCGAATTCTCGATCCTTTCGTCGATAAAGTGATTATCTGTGGCGCGATGATCGCGCTGGTTGGAGCCAAGGGTTCACCGATGGCACCTTGGATGGCCACGCTCGTGGTGGCTCGTGAACTGTTGGTGACAAGTCTACGAGGGATGGTCGAAGGCAAAGGGGGAGACTTCTCTGCTAAGCAATTGGGAAAATGGAAGATGGTTTTGCAGTGTGCAGCGGTCATCGCTTCGTTACTGTATTTAAGATCTCTGCCTGAAGTTCCCGATTGGCTTCGATTTAGTTTACCGATATGCCTTTGGGGTTCGATCCTTTTGACGATCGTATCTGGGGCTCAATACGTTTGGATGGTTGTCCAAGGGGGCGGGCCACAGGCACAGCAAGAGACAGGAAAAAAATCCGACTGATGCAACCTACAGAACTTACCCTAACCCAGCAGATCATCACCCTTGTGGCTGGACTATTTGCATTGGGATTGCTCTTTGGCACCCTCATGGTGCATGCCTGGGTCTTGATCGCCTGGAAGCGAATCATGGCATGGAGCGGTTGGCTTAGGGATCAGGTGCATGACCGCATTGGGTTGTTGGATCTAATAGGTTGCTTTGTATTTATCGTCCTGGCTCAGTTTGCCCTTGCGGGTGTTTTCTACAAGGAATTTCGCAAGAGCCTACCAGCTCCTACGGTTCCATTTCCTGCGGATTCTGCCATCGAACTACCCGCACCGGCTTGGATCAAACCGGTGGCATTGGCACAGTCTGGTGGGGGGATCACCGAGTCCCCTTGGTTCATGTTTGCAGCAGGTTTATCGCTCGTGGTCGGTTCTCTCGCCTCGGCGATCTTCACGTTATCTCGAACAAAGTCGACTCCTGGGGTCTTGGGGATGACCTCAGGCAAGTTTCTGCGAAATATCATGGTGGGAATCTTGGTGTTCCTCTGGATCACTCCGATGGTGATGCTCATCAACATCGGAGTCTCGCAACTGACCGAGATCCAGTATCAGCATCCGGTGATCGATTCTCTTCGAGCCAAGACGTGGGGGTATCCGCTCCTGTTTGCGAGTGCCGTGATTTTTGCACCGCTTTGGGAGGAGTATGCGTTTCGATTCTTGCTGATCAATTGGCTTGACACCTTGCGGCATCATGGGCTGAATCTAAAACGGTTGTTTCTGGGTAACGATGGAAAGGAAAACGATTTGATTGCTGAAAGGAGTGAGCTCTTTTCGGTGACCCCAGACCGGACCAATCCTTTTGATAATGCCGATGCCATGAACTCGACTCGAGGCTTCGAAGAGCAAGCAAGCGAGGAATTACCAAGCTCGGCTTTGGCGCATTATCCACCGTGGTGGGTTGCTATCGTCAGTGGAGTTGTCTTTGGCTTGGCCCACTTCGAGTACGGAGTCAGTTGGGTGCCACTTTGTGTGCTTGGCACCGTCCTTGCGCGAGTCTACCAACTCCAGCGCAGCATTTTGCCGTGCTTTATCATCCATGCACTCTTCAACTCGCTGGCGATGGTGGGTTTTGCGGTCGAACTGTTCGTAAAACCCGCTTCCTAAGTTCTTTCCTTTCTTTTCTTCTTCGCGTCTTCCTTTGCGTCTTCGCGTCTTTGCGTGAGACAATCCCTGCGCGAAACGGACCGAAGGCCGCAATCTCCCCAATAGAAATTGCTAGCAAATAAGCTTCGATGGAGATTGACACGGCCGTGTGACGAAACAAGCTAGGATCAAGAGAGCTTGGGATTAGGCGCAATAGGAATCGATCCGGGCAAGAGGGAGTGTCGCGATGGTAGAGATCGAGCAAACAACAACTCAGCCCCCGCCGATTGAATCGGCATTGGGGTCGCATGAATCGTCGTTGGGATCGATCGACGTCGAGGAACCAAGTCCGATCGTTCAGGGGGGTAGGCGGGTTAGCATTTCGGTTCTAGTGAGTTTCGTGATCCATTTAGGGTTACTGTTATGCCTTGCGGTATGGACCGTTGGTTTGGGAGCTGGACGTGGCGATGGGATCACGATTGAGTCTGGCGAGAGTAGTGGGGGTGAGTTGCAGAGTTTTGAAATGGACTCGACGGAGATTGTCGAGGCCCAGGCCGATACGGTGCAAGCGTCGAGTTCGCTTGCGAGTCCTCAGGCAATTGAGAAGATATCGGAATATGTCGAGGAGCAAATCGAGCCAAACGACACACCGACTGGTACGGCGGAGATGGTCGAGCGAGCCGCATCGTCGACGAGTTCTTCAAGTGGAAATGCACTGGGCTTTGCCGAGATGTCCTTGGAAGGTCGTTCCAAGGCATCGCGTGCAGCGTTGGTTGAGAAGAACGGTGGCAACGAGCAGAGCGAGCTTGCTGTAGCTTGGGCATTGGATTATCTGGCGCGTCATCAACTCAACGATGGTTCTTGGAGCATGAACTACGAGCATTCTTGCGGGAACCAATGTGCACCTGGCTGCGATGGCATCGACCCTTATCGTTTCGCTGCAACCGGATTGTCCTTGATGTGTTTTTTGGGTGCAGGTCACACTCAGAATGATGAACAATATGGCGAGGTGGTATCGAAGGGGATTTATTTCCTGCAACAGAATTTGCGTCGAACATCCGATTCGGGATATTGGGTCGATAGCGTTGCATCGGCGCAGATGTACGAGCATGGGATCGCGACGCTTGCGCTGTGTGAAGCTTATCAAATGACACGCTCCGGGGAGCTCAAGGAGAGTTGCCAGTTGGCGATCAATTTCATTATCAAAGCGCAGTTTCGCGATGGGGGCTGGGACTACCATCCGGGCAGACCGGGTGATCTTTCGATCGCAGGTTGGCAAGTCTTAGCGCTCAAGAGTGCGGCAGCCACGGACTTGATCGTGCCCCGAGAGACAGTCCAAGGGATCGATCGATTTTTGGATTTCAATCGTGTTGGCGAGTACATGTTTCGGTATCGAGGGGGCAAGCCGACCAAGAGCATGACGGCCATTGGGGTTTTGTTGCAGATCTTCAGGGGTAAGACCAAGGATGCGCGAAGTGTGGCCAATGGCATCGAGTATTTGTCAAAACAGGGGCCTTCGGGGGTCGACATGTACTACAACTATTATGCGACCCAAGCGATGTTTCAGATCGGCGGTCGATATTGGAAGAATTGGAACTATTACATGCGGGATTTGCTCATTCGCACCCAGAGGGCCGATGGTCATTTGCGGGGTAGTTGGATGTTCGAGGGGGATCATTCCAATAAGGTAGGGGGGCGACTTTACTCGACTTGCATGGGTTGTTTGATCCTCGAGGTGTACTATCGCTATTTGCCGGTCTACAGCCAAAGCAGCGATGATTTTAAGTTCTAGTATTCTTTCGATGTCGAGGGTGCCTTGTCAAAAAAACAAAGCAGACAAACTCAGAGGAGCACGAGTCAAAAGTATGAGCGGCGCGACGAGCCGATGGCATCGATGTCGTCGTTTCTGGGGCGACTCTTCCGGGCCTTTCTTGCCACCTTGGTTATCGTCAGCGTTTCGCTTGCCATCGGCACCGTGGGCTACAGCTATTTTTTGGACATGCCCTGGATTGACGGCCTGATCAACGCGTCGATGATTTTAACGGGGATGGGGCCGGTGGATCGAATGGAATCGACGGCTGGGAAACTATTTGCGACGTTCTATGCGCTTTACAGCGGGCTGGCTTTCTTGTCGATGGTCGCGATCATCATCGCCCCGGTATACCATCGTTTCCTCCATCATTTCCATCTGGATGACGAGTGAAATTTCTTAGGAAATCGCTTCTGCGTTTCCTGTGCGGAAAGCAACACGGTTGGTTTTCGTTTATGATAAGATTGTCAGTCGTTATAACTTCAGTGATCTTTGAATTGGAGCAGGCATGTCAGATAACCCCTATACCCCCTCCGGTTCAGCTTATGGCAACATCATCCCAGATGCCAATGTCGATTTGTCGCAAGCCGAGCTGATTCGAACGAGCCATTTAAGTCATGAGGCGAACATACAAAGTATCGGTTGCTTGTACTTACTAGGCGGAATTGGTGGGGTGCTCTTAAGTCTGTTCTATTTCGGAACTGGAATCGCGATGCTTAGCAATTTGGTTCCTGCAGACCCGGGAGGAGCCCAGGTAGATACCGTGGGGCCAGGGATTATGCTCCTTGGATTCGGGGTTGTGGTGTTAGCGATTTCGGGCTTGCAACTGTATGCGGGTAGAACGATGCAAACCCTAAACGCCAGTGGCAAGATACCAGCGGTTATTATTTCCGTCATTGGCTTATTGGGATTTCCATGCGGGACCATGATTTCGATCTTTGCTCTGTATCTGTTGTTGTCTTCTAAGGGTGAAATGGTCTATTCACCGCAATACAAAGAGATCGTACAAGCGACCCCTCATATCCGGTACAAGACCTCGATTATCGTTTGGATTCTCTTCTTCATTCTGCTTGGTTTGATCGCTTTTGGAATCATCGCGGCCATGGTCAGCGGGTAGATAGGAAAATCATGTCACGACCCGAGGGCTGGGAGGAATTGCAGGAGGCTACCGGTGGTGTTTTGACCAAGACGGTGCTCCGATCGATGGCTGGACTTTTTGAGCGATCAAGCCGACAGCAGCTCGATCGACTCATGGGGACCTTGCAATTACGGCAATACCCTGCAGGAGCGGTTCTTTGCTCCGAGGGTGAAACGGCAAGGGAACTCTATGTGTTATGCGGCGGACGATGTGGCATTTATACCCAAGAGTCCGATGGCAAATTGCGATTGATCGAGACGGTCGATCAAGTTGGAGTATTGATGGGCGAGCAGGTCTTCCGTCAGGATCGAAAATTTCGCAGTGCAACCATTTTGACCTTGGGCGATTGCCAAATCGGAGCGTTATCCGGGGATAGCTTTCGCGAACTGTTGCACCAAGACGCATCGGCCAGTGAGAAACTCGGTGTTTTGGCAGCAAGCTATGCAAAGAACAAGCTCCTTGCGCTTGCCGAAGAGATTGCTGAGTTTACGAAACTCCATCCGATGGATCCTGCGAAGGTTCGGCAGTATCCTCCTGGCACGACACTCTTTTCGGTCGGTGAGAAATCCACTTGCGCCTACTTTTTGCTTTCAGGAAGCATCAGCTTGTTTCGGCCTGGATCGAATTATTCGCACGAAACGATCCGGGCAGGATTGATTCTCGGGGCGGCCGATGTGATGTCGGCAAGAAGCAGGACCGAGACGGCTGTGAGCGCCAGCAACATCGAGCTCATGGAGATCGATTCCGGAGTGTTGAAAGGGCTCATTGAACGCAAGGGAACCGGTGGAACGATTCTCACAGCGTTGGAGTCGGCTCACGAGTTGCCCCAATTTGGTACCGTCTACCGGAGCTTGGCTCATGTCGATGGAGAGCCTTGTGTGGTCAGCGATTATCGTATGCTCAATGGGGCGAGAGTTCGTGTTCGCATGTTCCCGAATCGATCGTGGCTTGAGGTGGCCAAGCAGGTTGCCTTGGCCGATGCGTCGCCGTTGGTCTCGTTCGATGGCAAAGTTGTTTTGATGGTCTCGCCATCCGGAGAACTCGTCGGGCTTCAAAGCCCCTCGACTTGGAGTGGGCTTGCCAATGCCATGAGTCTGGTCCTTCGTAGTGGCCGATTGAGCGACTTGCAGCGCCGAGCTTTTGCCAGCACTGGGGAATTGCTCCTGGAGTCCTCGACATTAAGGACCACTTCGAGTGCTGAGGTCGTTTGTGCTTGCACCAATGCGACTTGTGCGATGTTGTCTCAAGCGGCCAAAAGGGTCAAGACAGTCGAGGAATTGATCAAGCAGACTGGCGCCGGAGGGGTATGTGGAGGGTGTCGAGGTCGTCTACCGATGTTTTTGGGCAAGCAGGACATGCATCTTTGCCGACTCAAAAAATTGCCGCTAGCCGATGGTTCCTTTCGAGTCTTTTTGGAATCGGTTTCCCAAGATCGACTTCCGTCTGCCAAGGTTGGTCAGTTTATTCGTATCGAGGGATTGATCGATGGGGTTTGGATCGGGCGTCCCACTCACTGACCGATTGTCAAGATTCTCGCTATGAGATTGGGGTCAAGATCGAAGACGGTGGATTCTTTTCCAATTGGCTTGATCAGGCTTGCGAAGGGACGCTTTTGAGGATTTTTGCGCCTGAGGGTGATGTTTGCCCGAGCCCTGTTGACGATGCACCATTGATGTATGTTGTCGCTGGGATTGGCATCACACCTGCGATCGCTGCCGCTAGACGAATATCGGACTTAAGATCCATAACGATCCTGTATGGGTACCGCAAGGAAGCCGCAGCACCTTATTTGACCGAATTGCGAGAGTTATCAAGCCAAGGTCGAATTCGACTCAATGAGTACGCTTCAAGCTCTGGTCGGCGGCTTAGTATCCAGGACGTCAAGGATCAGCTCGCGACGCTTGGTAATTGCGAAGTGATCGTCTGTGGTCCGGGAGAATTCAATCGGGTGTTTGTCGATGGACTTAAAGGGCTCTCGGGTGTGAAAGTTCGGACAGATAGTTTCTTGCATTCGCAGCGCGGGCAAGGAAGCGGCATGATGCCCGGATCCTGGAGGCAGAAAGATTTCAAGCCGAAGTGTCCACTGGAGCATCAGGTTCAAATCAAGACCGACAAAAGCGCTCTTGAACAAGCGATTGCGTTTCTCAAAGAGTTTGATGCCGAGCAACCGGGTCGTTGCGACTTGAAGGACCGTATTGCGGCAGTAACTCAGCAGATGCATGAGCATGGAGTTTGGACCAAGACGGCCGAAGAGCTAGGTTTTGCAGCGAGGCTAGCTTGGAGAAATGCCTCGCGTTGTGTCGGTAGGTTGTATTGGAAGGGATTGCATTTGCGAGATTGCCGTGATGTCAACACATCCGATGCGATCGCTCAGTCTTTGTTTGAGCACATGAGGTTTGCCTGGAATGGAGGGGATCTAAGGCCGGCCATTACCGTCTTTTCGCCAGGAACTCGAAAGAGACCAGGGCCTCGCATTTGGAATCCTCAGTTGTTGCGTTATGCGGGAGTCAGGCTCAGGTCGGGAAAACAACTTGGCGATCCGGCACAGAACGAATTGACGCAAAGGATTATGGGTCTGGGCTGGGAGCCTAAGGGGAGTCATTTTGAGCTTTTACCGTTGGTGATCCAGACGGCCGAGGAGGGGGCGAAGCTCTACGAGTTGCCTGAGGACTGTCGTCGAGAAGTGGAATTGACACACCCGCAGCATCCGTGGTTGATGCAACGGGGATTGAAGTGGTATGCGTTACCGGCCGTATCGGATATGGCCTTGGATGCCGGTGGGATGCTCTACCGGTTTGCTCCTTTCAATGGTTGGTACTTGGATTGCGAGATTGCGGCTAGAAACCTAACCGACACCAATCGCTACAATTTGCTCCCCGAGATTGCCGAGTCGATGGGATTGGATATTTCCAATGACCGGACATTGTGGCGAGACAAAGCGATGCTAATGCTTCATGAAGCGGTATTGCATTCGTATGACCGGGCTGGGGTTAAGATGGCTGATCATCACAATGTGTGCCATGAGTTTTTGGAGTTTTGCAGGAACGAGCAAGCAGCAGGTCGCGAGCCCTATGGGAAATGGATGTGGTTGGTACCTCCTTTTTCCTCTTCAGCCACGCCGTTGTATCAGGAGCCGTTTCGCGACGAGGCCATTAAGCCGGCGTATCGATATCAAAAGGCTGTCTGGCAGCGTCAATAGGGCATTGAAAATGTTGACCTCACTGGAGGCAGGTGGCGTTTCTAATCAACGATCTGGATGCGGCTTAGCTAGTCGCAAAATTGGGGTTTGCTAGAATACGAGGATTGCTTACGCATGAACCTTTACCTGGAGACCCTACGCCATGCGAAAAATGTGGCTCGCTCGATACGTGTTGCTAACGGCACTTTTTTACCCTTCCATCACGCCTTATTCCTCCATGGCTCAAGACCCTTCGATCGCTGGCAAAAATTCCGAAACCACTGAGGATCCCTATTTGTGGCTTGAGGATGTCACGGGGGAGAAATCTCTCGAGTGGGTCAAGGCAAGAAATGCGATCTCGATCAAGCGGATGGAGTCTGAGTCGAGTTTTGAAAAACTTCAGACGGACCTCTTGGATATCCTGGATTCGAATGCTCGTATACCTTTTGTATCGAAGCGGGGTGAATTTTATTACAACTTTTGGCGAGACAAGAACAACGAGCGTGGACTGTGGCGTCGAACGACGCTCGAAGAGTACAAGAAGGCCGAGCCCAAGTGGGAAGTCATCCTCGATCTCGATGCGTTGGCCAAGTCGGAGAGCGAGAATTGGGTTTGGAAGGGGGCGGCCCTGCTGAGACCTGATTATCAGCGGGCTTTGATCACTCTTTCTCGCGGTGGTGCTGACGCAAATGTGACTCGCGAGTTCGACCTCAAGACACGGTCGTTTGTGTCTGACGGGTTCAATCTTCCGGAGTCCAAGGGGAGCGTATCGTGGATTGATATCGATCATATTTTCGTTTCGACCGACTTTGGCAAAGGCTCGATGACCGATTCTGGTTACCCACGAATCGCTAAACTTTGGCAACGAGGGACTCCGTTGGAAAAGGCCAAGTTGATTTACGAGGGCAAGCAAGACGACATGTCGGTAGGAGCCATGCACGATGATTCACCGGGTTTTGAAAGGAACTTTGTCACGCGGAACATCGCCTTTTACAATGACGAACTCTACTGGCTCAAAAGTTCTGAGGAGTTGGTCAAGATCGATGCTCCCAACACAGCCAACAAAAGTGTCTTCAAGAACTTCCTACTTTTAGAGCTCCGAGAGCCTTGGACGGTCCAATCCGAAACCTACCCTGGCGGTTCGCTTTTGGTAGCCGATCTGAATGAATACTTAGCTGGCAAACGCCAATTTCAAGTTCTCTTTGAACCTACGGAGTCGACGGCTTTATCGAGCGTTACGACGACCAAAGACTACGTTGTCATCAACACGCTCGATGATGTGAAGAACAGGATATTTGTGCTCAAGCCCGAGGGTTCGTCTGCGACGGAGGGTTGGAAGCGAGAGCCTCTTGTCGGTGCACCCGCGTTTGGAACGGTCAACGTCACTGCGGTCGACTCAGACGAATCCAACGATTACTTCATGACCTCGACGGACTATCTGACACCTACGACCTTGTCGATCGGTACGATAGGCAAAGCCCCGGAGGAACTCAAACGATTGCCGCATTTCTTTGATTCCAGCGGATTTCAGATCAGTCAGCATTTTGCGACCAGTGCCGACGGAACCAAGGTACCTTACTTTATGGTTGCTAAAAAGGACTTGGAGCTAAGCGGACAGAATCCGACGCTTTTGTATGGTTACGGTGGATTTGAAATATCGCTACAGCCAAACTATAGCGCCACGGTCGGTAGGGCTTGGCTGACTCAAGGTGGGGTGTATGTGGTTGCAAATATCCGCGGGGGTGGCGAGTATGGTCCTCGGTGGCATCAAGCGGCACTGAAGGAGAATCGCTTGAAGGCCTACGAAGATTTTGCTGCGGTTGCTAAGGACTTGGTGGCTCGCAAAGTCACGAGCAAGCAGCGGCTTGGCGTCCAAGGTGGATCCAACGGTGGTCTATTGGTTGGGAATATGATCGCTCTGTATCCAGATCTTTTTGAGGCAGGGGTTTGCCAAGTTCCGCTCTTGGATATGAAACGCTACAACAAACTCTTGGCGGGTGCTTCGTGGATGGCCGAATACGGCAACCCAGACTACCCGGATCAGTGGAGTTATATTCGCAAGTTCTCGCCCTATCAAAACGTGCAAGCCTCGGTTCGATACCCAAAGGTACTCTTTACCACCTCGACGCGTGACGATCGAGTTCATCCAGGGCATGCGCGCAAGATGATGGCCAAGATGGAATCGCAGGGGCATGCGGTTTGGTATTACGAGAACATCGAAGGTGGCCACGGTGGGGCTGCCAACAATAAGCAATCGGCTTTCATGCAGGCCCTGGCTTATACGTTCCTCAAACAAGAATTGATGAAGTAAGAAAGATTCGAAGCGATGTCCGAGCGTCGAGTAGTTTTAGCGATGAGCGGTGGCGTTGACTCCAGCGCTGCGGCGGGATTGTTGCTCGAGCAAGGCTACGAGGTTATCGGCGTTTTCATGCGGCATGGAGAGCAGTCGAGCAAAGCTTGCGAGCTTGGCGACGGCAAGCCCAATCCCTTGCTACCGATCCTTGAGGGCCGACTGGATCACAAGCAGGGGTGTTGCAGCGCAAGCGATGCGGCGGATGCTCGGCGGGTGGCCGATAAGCTATCGATTCCTTTTTACGCTTTGGATTTAGAGGCCGAATTCAAACAGATTGTCGATTATTTTGTCGACGAGTACCAGCAAGGCCGAACGCCCAATCCGTGTGTTCAGTGCAACAACTGGATCAAATTCGGTCGGCTGTTCGATTATGCCGATGCCGTCGATGCTTATTATGTCGCCACCGGGCATTATGCCAGGATGGTTCAACCCCAGTCCGAATCGCGACAGGCCGAGTGGGAACTCCATCGGGGACTCGATGACGACAAGGATCAGGCTTATGTGCTCACAGGGATCAAGCGACATTTGTTGCCTCGAATGCTGTTGCCTGTGGGAGGATTTCACAAGTCCCAGATCCGAGACCGAGCCGCACAGATGGGCTTGAAGGTTGCTGACAAGAAAGACTCGCAAGAGATCTGTTTTGTCACTAGCGGCAAGCACGCCGAGTTCGTTCGGCAGAAAAGTACGCTAGATACTTCCGGAGAGATCGTTACTTCTGACGGAAACGTTGTGGGTCACCATCCGGGTATCGAGGGATTCACCATCGGCCAGCGCAAGGGTTTGGGGGTTGCGATGGGCTCACCCTATTACGTTACATCGGTCGATCGGAAAACGAATCGGGTGGTCATTGGGCCGCATGAGGAACTTGCTTGCAAAAGTCTCCGAGCTAGCAAGAGCAACTGGTTGGCAGACTTTCCGATCGGAGAGCCGACCAAGGCCCAGGTTCAGTTTCGCTACAACTCAGCGCCGTGCGACGCGACCGTCACGCGGCATACCGATGGAGATTTCCAAGTCGAGTTTCTCGAGGACGTTTATGGGGTATCGCCTGGCCAGTTGGCAGCGGTGTTCCTTGGAACCAGAGCCATGGGCTGCGGCTGGATCGCTTAGTGTTTCTTGCAGCGGCTTGCGATCGAGCAGCTTGAGCAACCTGATTTGCCGTCGCTTTGGGGGCTGCAACCGGCGGTCGTTCCGCAACCCGGGCCGCATCCATGTTCGAGCTGTTTGTAGATTTCAGAATTCTTGATGAAGCTTTGGTAGATCTCGGTAAGTTTCTCGATGAGTTCATCGGTATTCTCCGAGGTCGAGCCGAGGAATTCGAAGACGACCGATTTTCCGTCGATGCTCGTGGCGATATCTAGTAGCGTTTCGTTGATATCATGATCGGCCAGGAATTGTTGGCATAGCGGCAGAGCGTTTTGGTTCAGAGATTGGAGTTTAGTCCAAAGCCATTGGTCTTGATCCGTCGCATCTCGCACCCACTGAGCAGACGTGGAATGATAAAGGTCAGGATCCCAATGATTTTCGGGATTGGATTTGGATTCCGAGAGGACTTCGGCCAGCTCTAGTCCTAGATTCGATCGACAGATAATCCATTGACCGCGACGAAGTTCATGGAGACCAGACTCTACGGGTCTAAGTTCGCCTTGGGCGGACATTCTTGCAAAAGCGTGCGGAGAGACTCGATTCATGCGTTTCCTCTGGTACAGGCGATCGACCGTCTAAAGTATAATTGTTGGAACTTGAATCCGGAAGATTGCTTAGGAGATACTTCAATGATAAAGCGAATAGTGAACATGCGATTTGCAAGACCGATCGGGTTCGTGGTGCTTGGGCTCATGGGGAATTGCATGGGGCAAGAGGCCAAGTCCGATAAGATGCAAGTTGGCAAAATGATCTTCGAGGAGGATTTCCAAAAGGGGCGATCGCGATGGGAGACTACCGACGACGCGTCTTGGGAGATTCTTCAGAAGGATGGGAACAGTACTTTCGGGCTCAATAAACGCATCAGCAATTATCAACCCAAGGTGCGTAGTCCTCATAACATCGCTTTGATCAAAGACCTTTCGGCGGGCGACGTGCAGATATCTTTTCGGGTTCGTAGTACGCAGGATACTGGTAACCATCGCGACTGCTGTGTGTTCTTTGGTTATCAGGACAAA
The DNA here is from genome assembly GCA_040381975.1 of Pirellula sp. GTDB lineage: Bacteria > Planctomycetota > Planctomycetia > Pirellulales > Pirellulaceae > JBKCUI01. The sequence goes on along the minus strand of JBEIGI010000034.1, from coordinate 12,881 downwards.
GAGCATTTCTATTATGTGCATCTTGGGGCCAAGCCCGATCCGGCCAGCGGTCAGATCATGATCGTCAACGGAGAGCCCCGGCGACCGTTGACTCAAAATCAAAACACCATTCCTTGGGACGACAAGTGGCATAGGGTCAAGGTGATTCGTCGGGTTTCAAGTGGATCGATCGAGGTCTATTTCGATGACATGGATCGCCCCATTATGGAAGCTATCGATAAGACTTTTGGTGCGGGGCGAATTGGAATTGGATCCTTTGATGATCAAAATGAGTTTGATGACATTCGCATTGAGCAATTCGATGCGGGGGCCAAGCCCACTGCAAAAACTGCCGAAAAGAAAGCTCCCCAAAGGCCAACTCCAACCGTCTCGGATTATGTGTATGCGAACGACTCGGTTCGTCAGACTTTTGACTTTTGGAAGGCCGACTCACAGGAGCCTACGCCGGTGGTATTGCTCATCCATGGTGGAGGTTGGAAGAACGGAGACAAAACAGGTTATGGAAACAATCCGGTCAAGAAGTACCTGCAGGAGGGAATCTCGGTAGCGGCGATCAACTATCGATTCATCCAGCAGGCGATGGCGCAAGGGGTCGAGCCTCCGGTGAAGGCTCCTTTGATGGATGCAGCCAGGGCATTGCAGACCATTCGATCCAAGGCTCGGGAGTGGAACATCGATCCAAGTCGAATCGGAGCCACGGGGAGTTCTGCGGGTGCTTGTACATCCCTGTGGTTAGCGCTGCACGAGGATATTGCCGACCCAAAAAGCGACGATCCGATTGCAAGGGAATCCACAAGGCTCACTTGCGCGGCTGTTGTTGGGGCACAAACATCGTTAGATCCCAAGCAACTTAGGGAGTGGATCGGCAACAGCGTGTACGGAGGTCATGCGTTTGGATTTGCTGGCGAGGGAAGAAACCGAGACCAGGAATTTGAGTTGTTGTTGGCCAATCGTGAGAAGGTTTTACCATGGATTCGCCACTACTCGCCCATCGAGTGGGTTTCCAAGGATGATCCGCCGATTTTTTTGGAGTATCCCAAACAGCAAAAGGAACCTGTGTTAGGGGGTAAGGAACCCGATCCAACCCATTCGGCGATGTATGGGATCCAGTTGCAGGCGGCTTGCAAGGCTGCAGGATCCCACTGTGAATTGGTCTACCCTGGGAGCAAGGGATCGGAATTCAGTGATTCTCAGGCGTTTCTCATTCATCACTTAAAGCGACCGAACTAGCCGTGGAACTTGGCGAACTGCTAACATATCCGACCTAGGCTTAGCTCCCAATTTGGAATCGACATGGAAACGCAAGAACTCAAGACACCGCTTTACGATTGGCACATGAATCATGGTGCTAGGATGGCTCCTTTTGCGGGCTATCAAATGCCCATTCAGTATAGCGGCATCGTGGCTGAGCATACGGCCACCAGGCAGGCTGCGGGAGTTTTCGATATTTCGCACATGGGGCGATTGAGGTTCGATGGTCCAAGGGCAGATCAACTGCTGGATCATCTACTGACTCGGCGTGTGATGGATATGCAGGCCGGGCAGGTTCGCTACTCGTTGGTTTGCAATCAATCTGGAGGAATCCTAGACGACGTTTTGGTCAGTTGCTTGGAGAGCCCCAGCAGTAAGATTTACTTCTTACTGGTAGTCAATGCGAGCAACAAAGACAAGATAGTCCGATGGCTTACGCCCCATCTAGCAGACTTTCCCGATGTTGAATTTAACGACGTGACCGATTCGACTGCGATGATTGCCATCCAGGGTCCTGAGTCGATCGCGGTGTGTAAAAAATTGTTTCCACCGAGTGTTTTAGCGTTGGGCTATTACCGCGCCAAGGTGACCGAGCAGATGTCCAAGCCTTGTGTTGTATCCAGGACGGGATACACCGGAGAGGATGGATTCGAGCTGATTGTAAGGGCTGAAGACGCACCACGAGTATGGGAGAATCTATTGCTCGCTGGAAGAGATTTGGGGATAAGTCCTGTGGGATTGGGAGCTAGGGATACTTTGCGACTAGAGGCTGGGATGCCACTCTATGGCCATGAACTTGACGAGAGCATGGATCCTTACACTGCCGGGTTGGGTTTTGCGTGTCAGTGCAAGGATAGGGATTTCATTGGAAGGGATGTGCTACTGAGCAAATCCAAAGAGTCGTTGACACTCAAGCGGGTTGGATTGGTGCTTGATGGACGCAGGGCCGCAAGGGAGCAATCCGAGTGCTTTGATCAACAAGGCAATCGCATTGGTACGGTCACCAGTGGTACATTTTCCCCGACCATGCAGAAACCCATTTCGATGGCTTATTTGGCAACCGGTGCTGCATCGACTGGCTCTGAAATTCAAGTTGATATCCGTGGAACGACTTCGAAGGCTTGGGTTCATGAATTGCCCTTTTACAAGAGGGGCAGTTCGGTTTAGATTTTCGTTTTTGGAAAGAGTTCTTTTCTCTAGGGTACCAATGTCCATGACACTTTCTCCCGAAAATTTGAAGTATCTGCCGTCGCACGAGTGGGTTTTTGCTCCACAGGACGGTTCAGGGGTGGCCACTGTGGGGATCTCAGCCTTTGCCGTCGCTGAACTCAACGATCTTGTCTACATGGCCTTGCCCAAAGTTGGACAGAGTGTCGAAGCCGGGCAGGAGTTTGGTGAGGTCGAGAGCGTCAAGGCTGTTAGCCCGATGTACAGTCCAATCAGCGGTCAAATCGTGGAGATTCACGAAGGGATCGTCGATAGGTTAGAGACCCTCAACTCGGATGCTTATGCCGGAGGCTGGCTGATTAAGATCAAGATGAGCGATCCGAATCAACTCGATGGCCTTCTGGATTACCAAGCTTATCAGAAGCTCTTAGCCCAGCACGGCTAGGGGCAAGGAATCGGCTAAAGAATGTCAGGAGCGTCGGTCGTTGTTCTTGAAGATTATCCACGCTCGGGCTTGGATAACATGCAGATCGATCAGCAACTCTTGCACACGGCTAATCCTTGGGAGCTTGTGCAAGCCTCAAATTTAGATGTCGGCAAGCCTTCGATCCTGATTCGCTTGTACTATTGGTCTGAGCCGACGCTTTCGCTCGGGAACTTCCAATCGATCCATGAGCTTCAGCACGCCGACGATACGCTCGGTCACCCCGACTTAGGGCGGCTTGCATGGGTTCAGCGCAAGACAGGTGGCGGGGCGATCCTTCACGACCAAGAGGTCACTTACAGCATCGTTGTACCCAGCGACGGTTCTCCGATGGAACTTGGGAGCAAAGGGCACAGTGAAAAGCTCTACCGAGCCGTGCATGAGTCGGTTGTTGCGGGATTGGTCAAGATGGGGTTCGATGCGAGGTTGTCCGAAGCCTGCACTTGTTCCGTCGCCGGTGGGGCTAACAAGCTCAAAGAGCCATACCTTTGTTTTCATCGTCGCACCCCTGTCGATGTGGTTGTCGGGAACCACAAAGTTCTCGGAAGTGCTCAGAGAAGGGTCAAAGCAGGGCTCTTGCAGCACGGAAGTTTTCTGGTTTCCAGATCGCCGCATTATCCGTCACTGTTGGGAGTAGCGGATCTGGCCCCGATTTCTCAAGCTTATCGAGGTTTTCAAGCAAGGGGGGATTCGCAGGCCACTCGGAGTTGGCAAGATTGGTTGGAAGGTAGGTTACTCGATGCGATTTGGGGGTTAATTGGCCCTGGAAGAGAGACAATACGATTGAATCTGCGGGATTCATCGGTTAGAATTTCATGAACCGCCCGGTTGAGAAAAAGTCTGTCAAGAATCGGTGATTTCGCTGATTGCGGATTCGGATAGTCCCTCGAAACAGGCCTCAAAGCAGTTTTGTGCCTGGGTTTGAGTAACTGGATGGTCTCTTCTAAATGGCGCGAGGAACATATGAAAATTTCGCTCAAGGTTCTCTCTGGAAACCATGAGGGAAAGCTAATCCCGATCAAGGAGGAAAAGTTCTTCATTGGTCGTGGGGATGATTGTCACCTGAGGCCCAAGAGCGAGTCGGTCAGTCGGCGTCATTGCGCGTTGGTTCAAAAGGAAGGCCGATTGCTGTTATTGGATCTTAAGAGCCGAAACGGGACCTTCGTCAACGACAAGCAACTGACACACGACAAAGCCAAGATACTCAAATCTGGCGACCACATTCGCGTGGGGCAATTGGAGTTTGAGATTGTCATTGAGATAGGCATTGCCAGCGCCAAAAAGCCGGAGGTCAATACGGCGCAAGAGGTCGCACAGCGAGTGGCCGAGCAAGCCGAATCGAAGCTTACGGATTCCCGGGAAAGTTTTGATATCAGTTCTTGGTTGCTTGAAGCCGATCAGATCGATCGTCGCCCTGAGGTTGCCGAGCCTGATACTCGACAGTTCCAAATGGAAGAGACAACGCATTTGGATTCCGAGCTTCTCCATGATTCCACTGAACTCGATCCTAACAAATCGGAGTCAGGCGAAGTTTCTGAGTCTGCCGATTCGTCGGAAGAAGGTAGCGGCAAGGCTAAGCGACCTGAGAAGAAGCCTCCGATGAAATTGCCAAAATCGACATCGGGGCCGACAACCAAGAACACCAAAGATGCCGCTTCGGAAACTCTCAAAAAGTATTTTGGTGGTCGATAACAAGCCCCGATGGGGCTCGATACCAGGAAGGGCCAAGGGACGATGCGAAGGAACTCTCGGCTCTATTGGACGCTAGCAGCAACTTTTTTGGCTATCTCTCTGGGGTGGAATCCTAAGCACTGCTGTGCTCAACAACAGACGCTCATTCTCGATAATGGCTTTGCTGTCGGACCCGGGACATTGCGAGTCCTGCCACGACTCGACAAGAAGGGTTTTGCCGGAAGCAATGAGGCCCAAGCTGCTGCGAAGATTGCGGGGCTAGATGATGGTCTTCGAGTAAGTTACGTCAGCACGAAGCGAACCGACCGTCAGCCGATCGAGACTTTGGAGCCCTTTAAAATTCAGATCAAAGTCAATCAGGGAGAAGTTTGCAAAAACGACGCGGTGATTCAGGGAGGACTTGGAAGCGCCTTTAGCGCCACGCCCTTCGACCCTTTCGGACGCCGTATTTATATGTTTCAGTCGCCGAATAGGCAGATTGTGCAGGGGATCACAGAAGTCTCGCCACAGTATGTCCGTATCCAAGGGCTCCGAGGAGATACAGAGAAGACATCGATCACATGGGATATGAGAGTCGCCATGTCGGCCATCCCACCCTTGCAGTTGCGAGAGGTATTGATCAGGAATGCAGATCCGAATAGGGCTCAGGATTGGCTCGATATCGTTAGCGTTTATTTGGCTGCCAAGCGTTACGTGGAAGCTCGAGAGTTGCTTGTGGGTGCAATTCAACGATTCCCTGAATTGCAAACCAGTCGCACCGAGATCAAACGGATCGACCAGTTGTTGGCAGATCAGATGTTTGATGCGGCGATTGTTGCTCAAAATGCAGGACAGCATGAACTTGCGGAGCAAATCCTCAAGGGGTTTCAGGCAAACACCGTTTCGGTCGAAACGCAGTTGAAGATCGATCGCAGGCTCGAAACCATCGCAGGAGGAAAAAAAGAGCGGGAACAAGTCATTGGATGGTTGCGAGAGGATTTGAGTAAGGCCAGCGATCCAACGGTGGTGCAGGAGTTTGAACCCATCCTCCAAGAGATGGAATTGAATCTAAACGAAGATACACGGATCCGGTTTGCGGATTATTTCAACCTGCGCAGCGATCCAGACCTCAAGCCCGATGAGCGACTTGCGCTGGGATTGTCCGGATGGCTCTATGGAGCGGGGCTTGCCGAACGGAATCTCTCGGTCGTGCGTTCTGGTTACATCGCTCGGCGGATGATCTCCGAGTTGCTTGCCGGCCGACGTAAGAATGAGGCTTTGATTCAGTCCATTATGAAGCTCGAATCTGGTACACCTCGGTATGTTTCAAGGATTTTACAAAATATGCCACCGGCGATAGACACGGGTGCTCAGTCGCAGGTAACCTTGAAGGTACCCAGCTCGGAGAACCCCCAGGAGTTTATTGATCAACCAATTCCAGGAAGGTATCTGTTGGAGGTTCCTACCAGCAGAGAGTTGGGTGGTGGTATGGTTCGCTACATCGTTCAATTGCCCGCCGAGTATAACCCTTATCGCAAGTATCCATGCATTTTGGCTTTGCCAAGCCAAGAAATTCCTTTCAATAATGCGATCGACTGGTGGACATCCCCAGGCCGATCCAACCAAGAGTTCCAATGCTACGGCGATCCATGCAAGTATGGATACATTGTGGTGTCTCCAGAGTGGAACGAACCCAAGCAACCGGTCTACAACTACACCGAGAATGAGCATCAGATGATCCTCAAGCCTCTTCGAGATGCGATGCGTCGATTCAATATCGATTCGGATCGTGTTTTTGTTGCTGGTCATTTCATGGGAGCCGATGCAGCTTGGGACTTGGCTATGGCTCATCCGGACATGTGGGCCGGAGCGATCATGATCGGTGCGATCGCTAAGAAGTACATCATTCAGTATTGGCCAAATGCTCGGTACGTGCCGACTTATTTTGTTAACGGTGAATTCGATGGAGAAAATCCTCTGTATCTCAATGCAGCGACTTGGGACAAGTTGCTCGATGACCGAAAAATCGACACGATGGTAACGCTCTATACGGGTCGAGGACATGATCATTTCCAGGAGGAATTACCCAGGATTGTCCAGTGGATGGAGATCCCGACTCGACGTAGAAATTTCGCCCCAGATCGCTTTAGTGTGGTATCGAGTCGGGCTGGGGATCGGTATTTTTGGTGGTTTGAAACGACGCAACTCAATCCAGAGAACCTCGTGCATCCATTGTTGGAACCAGATCGGTGGGATGAGTATCAGATCGAAGCTGTTTTGAATCGCGAAACCAATGCTGTTCGAATACAGAAAGCTGCGGCCAAGGAGTACAGCATTTGGCTCAGTCCAGAAATGGTGGACTTTACTAAGAAGGTGACCATCGATGCCAAAGGGACGACAAGACGCTATGATATCGTCGGTTCGACCCAGACAATCCTTGAGGATGTGCTTGGACGCGCTGACCGTCAGCATCCTTTTTGGGCCAGAGTTGATACTCCGCTGAAATAATGAGATATGCCTGATCATTCCAACGCATCGAGTAGCCACGAACCTTGCCGTATTTTGGTGCTCGGTGCCCATCCAGACGACGCCGAGTTTTTTGCCGGCGGACTCTTGCATGAGCACAAAAAGCAGGGAAGCCAAATTCGGCTTATCAGTGTGACTAACGGTCAATCGGGCCACCACCAAGAGAGTTCGGATGCTTTGGTTGCCCGACGCAGGATCGAAGCGCAAGAATCGGGCAAGGTTCTCGGTTGCGACTACAACTGCTGGGATTTTCCCGATGGTTCACTGCAGCCGACGCTTCAAGTGCGTGAGGCGATCATCCGTGAGATCCGTTGCTTCCAGCCCGATTTGGTTTTAACCCACAGGCCTTGGGATTATCATCCGGATCATCGCGCGGTAGGACAAGCCGTGCAGGATGCTTCGTATATGGTGATGGTACCGAAAATCGCACCTGGATATCGGGTACCCCAACAAGAACCCGTCGTAGCCTATATGGTCGATTTGTTTACCCGCCCAGTAGCTTTCCGAGCCGATTTTGTCTTGGATGCCTCCGAGCATTTGGACGGTGTCTTAAAAATGCTCGCTTGCCATCGATCGCAATTCGCCGAATGGATTCCTTCGATCGAACGAATCAACGATATGCCAAGCCAACCCCAGGCTTGGGCAGTTTGGTTTCGACAATTCTTTTTGGAGAAGACGGCGGCAAGAGGATCTCGCTTTTGGGACCCGAGTTGGGGGACTATGCCGTTATTGGTCGAGGCTTATGAAGTATCCGAATACGCTGGATCGATGTCCTCTGAGCTCCAGGATCGGCTCTTTCCGGCCTGCCGATCGAACATGCTAGGACAATAGAATGGAGTCGATCGCTGTTTTGGATTTCGAAACCGCAAACCATCAACCCAATTCTGCGTGCCAGTTGGGGATTGCGATCGTTGAGCCCTGGAAGATCGTTCGAGAAAAACGCTGGATGGTCCGTCCCCAGAGAATGTATTTTTCTCCCAGGTGCGTAGCGGTACATGGTATTACCGCAAAGGACGTGTTGAATGCCCCGACTTGGGATGAGATTTGGCCAGAGGTTTGTCAATGGATCGACGGATCGGTGATCGTAGCGCACAACGCTGGTTTTGATGCCAATGTGCTCATGTCCACTTGCTTAGCACATCATATTGCCATCTCTCCGATCGATGTTCTGTGCACTCGGATTGTCTCCAAGCGGAGTTGGCCATCATTGCGATCCCATTCGTTGGCCTCGATGGCCGAATATCTCTCGATCGTTTTTACGCATCATGATGCACTCGAAGATGCCAAAGTCTCCGCAAGGCTGCTGATCGAAGCGGCAATAAAAGCAGGTGCTGAGGATTTGAATCAACTCGAAGAACAATTGGGACTTGTTCGAGGTCGAGTATGGAGCGATCGGGTGCGTCATCCGAGAACCGTTCGCAGATCGAGGATCGAAACAGCTGCCGAAAATCCTGCTCGGTATGAACCCAAGCGATTTAACAAGGACGGATCTCCACTGCAAAGTGGTACGCAACATAGACCTCGGAGGATTGCCGACGAGATTCTCCGACACAGTCTCGGTAACTCCCCGTTCGCTGGTAAGTATATGGTGCTTGTCGGTACCCTTTTGGGGCTGGATCGAGAGGACTCGGCGGCTTTCTTGAGTCAACTCGGGGCCAAGGTGCAATCGGACATCAATATGCAGACGCAATACATCATCCAGGGAACTCTGAGCGAATCGGATTTAGCACAAAGTCTTGCAGGGATCAGTGCAAGGCGTCAAAAGGACATTGAAAACCGAAACGAAGATGGCCAAGCCTTGATGATTCTATCGCAGCGACAATTGCTGGCGATGTTACCGTCGGGACTTGAGACCGCAAGCGATCAGGAGCGATGATCAGATGACGGGGGATCAATCCAATAATGCTTTAGGGGCTGGCACGGTTGTCGGTATTGGAACCGACATTATCGAGTGCGAACGAATCGCAGCCATGGAGCAAAAGCATGGCGAAGAGTTTCTACACCGAGTGTTTACAGAGCGAGAAATCGCCTATTGCGGTGATCGCAAGATGTCTGAGTTGCATTACGCGGGGCGTTGGGCGGCCAAAGAAGCGATTTTGAAGGTTTTCGGTACAGGTTGGGCCAAGGGGATTCAGTGGACGGATGTCGAAGTGATCAACCTTGCTTCAGGTGCACCCTCGGTCGTCCTATCCAATCGCGCTTTGGAAATCGCTAATGAACTGGGGATCCGTCAGGTGCAAGTCTCGATTTCTCACTGCAAAGCATACGCAACAGCTTTTGCAATCGGGCTCAGATAATCGGGCTTGGCTCGTCTTGTTTTGTTTCCGGAAGTGGCTCAAGCCGTATCCCTGCGTGGAGGATTTTCAATTGGATGTTAAGCTTGAGATTATCGCATCGCTCGTGAATCACCTCTGATTGATTATTGAATAGCAGCGATGAATTTTCCTGTGTATAGAAACCGTTGATGGCGCTGATCATGCTGAGCAAGTCGCTAACGGTAGATAGGTATTTAAGGTTTTCTAAGCGGCCAGCAGGATCCGTTTGCCCCAGGATGTCTTTGTTGCTTTGAAGCATGCTAAGGAGACTCACGAGGGAGTTGAGTTCGTGGAATCGCTTTCGGTAGACCCACATTTCCAATCCCAGTACCGCGATGAAACCTAGGATGATATTGATGAGTATCCCAAGGAAGGCATCGAGTCCTTGGAAAATCTCACTGGCATCTTTGGCGTTGAAATCAAAATCAGCAGACCGCAGTTTTTTCGAATCAGTTTCAAAGAGATGCGATAGATTGGCCAAGGTCGCATCGCTGATAGTTCGTTTGGCGACCAGAACGTTCGGCACCGTGTAGGTTAGGAGTTCCTGCTCAGGGATTTTTGGGTTTTGGCTGATGTAACCTGCAGGCATGTGAAACTCTTGGGTGTAACCGAGTTTCATCGAGTGGGCTCCAATGTAAGGCGATTCGAGTTCAAAACCTGCTTCTAAAAACTTATTGATCCTTTGTTGATTCTTTTCATCGGCCACATTGATTACAACAAAGACCGCATCGACGTCCGATCCGATTTGGTAAGTAGACTCCGGATCGTCTGAAGGTGCGATATGCTTCCATTCGTGTATAAACTCTGGGCCCTCGATTGGATTCCATTTACGAAAAAAATCGAGTGCTACCTGGTGGCTACCTTCGCCTTCGATGTTGGTAATCACCACCGAGATTGGATCATTGGCGGGACGATCCTTGCGAATCATCCACAGGACATCTTCGAGCACTGGTGTCTGAAGGACATGGAGATCCTTAGGAACTTCGATGCCAGCTTGTATGTAGGCGACATCGGCTTTGCCTTTGAGGACCCAATCGATCGCATCTGCCGATGAATCTGCTTTCTTGGGAATCATGTTGCCTTTTCGGAAGTAACTGAGGTTCTCGTCGCGATAATCCAATTCAGGAACGACGACAGAAACCGTTTTGTCCAGAAAAAAATTCCAGTAGAGCCAGGCCATCAGGGCTAAAATCGCTAACCCAAGGAAAGCGGCGGGCAATCGACTCAAGGAAAAAATTCGGCGCCTACCTTGTGCGACGGTCTTGGCCTCCCTGGCTGCTTTATTAACCTCCTCGACCGCACCGGCGAGTCCCGAGTGGGTCGGCAACTCCCGGGCAACCTTCTCCCGAACCTTTTGTGCACCTTCGATAATTCCATCGATTTTTAGATTCATAGGCCCACCGGGGAAATCTACCCAAGAAACCGAGCTTTAACCGATGCGATCAAATCCTAACGTATCTGAAATCCCTTACAATGTAACTCGGTATCTATGGTAGGTGCCCTAGTGCGGAACCAGAAAGTGGAATTTTCTTTTTGTGTTTTCCAGGGAGGGAAAGATGGTCACTCGATTGCATTGCGGTTTGCTTGTGTGTTTCATGGCCTGGTGCTCAACGTGTGCACCTTGTCGCGCTGGAATGGTCTTTAACCTGATCGACATCGTTGGTTCAGAACCAAGCACCCAAGCCCGAGCGGGTTTCCAGACAGCGGCAGACTTTTGGTCAAGCAAATTTAACGACAACATCGTCGTAAATTTACAGATTGGAATGAGTAGCACGTTGGGTAGCTCTACACTTGGCGGGGCGACGCTTCAATTGGTCTCGGGTCCCTATTCCCTATTCCGATCTGCAGTCCTTGCCGACGCGACTTCGCAGGATGATTTTCTCTATTCGACAAATTTGCCTTCGGGCTCGGCATTTAGCGTCTATATCAATCGAACCTCGAACAATCCCAACGGCTCGCTCAGTGCGACTCCTTATGTAGACGCAGACGGCGATGCGAACAACACGACCGTCAGGATAGCCCGTGCCAATGCAAAAGCTTTGGGCCTGATCGCAGGCACCGACGCAGCCTTCGATGCAAAGATTGAATTCAGTACCGCGTTTACTTTCGATTACGATCGCACCAACGGCATCGCCTCGAACGCTTTTGACTTTATTGGTATTGCGATTCATGAAATCGGACATGCACTGGGTTTTTTTAGCGGTGTCGATATCCTGGATCAAAATGGATCCTCTGCAATTCCTGATGACCAATACAACTGGGTAACTCCATTGGATTTCACAAGGTTCTCTGCAGGCAGCCGCGCAGCGGGCGCGAACATCGATTGGACCGCAGACGGGAGATCCAAGTACTTTTCGGTCGATGGCGGCAATACGGTCGCCGTCGATAATGCGTGGTCTCTTGGAGCAAAATTTGGAGATGGGCGGCAAGCAAGCCACTGGAAGGATAATCTCGGACGCGGCATCATGGATCCGACGTTCGCCCCCGGAGAACTCGGCATCGTGACCAATCTCGATCTTCGCGCTTTCGATGTGATGGGTTTCAACTCGACGGCCATCCCTGAGCCAACGAGCTTTGCTATCTTTGGGACGGTCGTCGCAACCTTGGGCTTAGCCCGTCAAAAGCGACGCAAGTCGACCTAGATTTCGCAATCTGCCCAGGCTAAGTCTCCGTAAAAGTTCCACTGAACGTTGATTGACACTCGGTCGATGTACCGAGTATCACAGTTCGTTTGGATGGATACTTTTCGCCCTAAACTGATGCAAACAAACTACGATCGGCGAATGAGCCCCTGGAGAAGTCTTCCGCAAGCAATTGCGATGCTTGCGAGTAGGATTGCATTGGCTTGCACCGTGGCTTGCACAGCGACTTGTTCCGTGCTTGGACAAGATTTTTCGCAGCACTATTTGCCAGGTGAACCCTGGCCCGAAGCTCAATCCACATTCAACCCCGAGACCCAAAGCTTCGAGGAATTCGAGATACCCAATTCGATTCCTACGAGCAAATTGCGGCGGATCGATGGGGCTAGCGTCGGAGGAAACACACTCCAAGAGGTTTTGGCCGATCCTCGCTACCGACATTACCGTATAGGAGAGTCGATCACCGGTTACATGCCTGGTGACGGTGAACAGTTCGGGTGGCTGGACTTCGAAAATACACCCTACTTGTCGGCGGCAAAGACGTCAGGAATCACTCTTGGAACCAGTCTGCATTTGCTCTCTGGCCCGAACTCTGTGGCTCTGCCACCGCGGCTATGGGACTTTGTACTCGGCTATCAAAACCGGGCCACACTCGGTGAGCGTTTCAGTTACGATTTGGCATCGAGTATCGGAGTCTATAGCGACTTTGAAGACAGTGCTCGCGAGGGAGTTCGTCCTCTTGGGCATGCGGTTGGCTCTTTTCACAGAAGCGATCTTTGGGATTGGGTTTTGGGTGTCGATTATGTCAATCGGGATGATTTCAAGATT
>JBEIGI010000033.1:0-51318 GCA_040381975.1 Pirellula sp. | reverse complement strand
CCCGTTGTTTGATTACCGCGCCGTCTCAGGTCCAGGATCGAAGGGTTGCGTCGACCGATCCGGCTTGGCGCACTCCTTCCCTTCGATTCTGGTGAGAATGCGATAAATCCAAACGCTGGGATCTTGAAGATCTCAAAACAAATTAGTGACCGTTACCCATTTACGATTAGCGCCGATCAGACAGAAATCCATTTCACGCTGAACCAAAACACACCGAGTCTAGAGAGATGCCTGGAAAAGACAAACATTCCAAAGCAGAGAAAGAGAGTAAAAGCAGCCAAGAGAGTAGAAAGTAGAGAGTAGACCGAGTCGAGGGGAGAAAGCAGAACTAGAGCGTTGTGGTCACTTTATCGATAGATAGACAGATGGTTTTTGGCTTTTCTACTCTCTACTTTCTCCCCTCAACTCTCTGACTCTCCCCTCAACTCTCTGATTTTCGTCTAACTGTCCAGTCGCCTTCAGGCGACTGGACAGTTAGACGAAAATCGGGCCGGCGGGATTCGAACCCACGACCTCTACCACCCCAAGGTAGCGCGCTAGCCAGGCTGCGCTACGGCCCGATTTGTCGTCAAACAAAAACAGCTTGCTCATCAAAAGACTCTCTGGCCAAACCAAAGGTTCGCGCCGGGAGAGGTCAGCAAGCTGCACTGATGTCCATGAGTTTAACGCATTGTGCCCATTTAGCAAACCGCCAAACGGGCACAATGACAATCATTCTTTCAGCTTCAAACCAACTGCGTTATTGAACGCGCAATCGCTTTTGAATGTCGGTTTCTAGCACCCCGAAAACCTGCTCGTGCCGCTGCACAGACATCTGAAGGGCCGCCAGCAATCGCTTGGCCGTGTAGAAATTCATAATGATCCGCTGCTTGACATGGATCGGATCCTTAGGGATCCCAACCGGTTGTGGATTGAGCCCAAAGTCGACGATTAACTCCTCGGGGGATCCTGTCACTCGGCAAAAATTCGCATACAAGGCAATCGCGTCTTCGTCCTTGACTTGCACCGTAACTTGCTGGACCGGTTGCGAGCCACCAACTGGGTTCTGGCCGGCTTCTTGCTCTACTTCGTTGGACATCGTTCTTTCTTTCTTCAAAAAACAACTAACAAACTTACCGGGGAACTCCCCATTTGCTCACGTATATCGACCTACAATTTAAGCTTACCGCGATGGTCTGTCGACAACGCTTAGAACTCAAAGTTGAAGGTTTTCATAAAGTATCTTTTGATTCTCCAGCCCAGCGAACGCCAAGCCAAATGCACCTTGCTCTCGCCACGATACCCAGGTCGACTCGGTATCTGAGCAGAGTCAAACTCGACCCTAACTTGATACGACGTACTGATCGGTATGGTTCTGCCCGATTCATCGGTCTTGGTATCGAGCGAACCCCCTGCCTGAATTGATAACTGCGGCGGTACTTCTTTGATCTCCGATGCGCTAAACCCAACAATCGTTCCTTCGAGAGACTCAAGCCTAGCTGATTCGAGCATCAAACTAACCCGATCACCCATCTGGAGCAAATCGCGGTCGTGCTGATCGACGATCATCACCCCCTCCATCGTCTTCTGTGGTCCAACCAAACACAGCAAGTCCCCTTCGCTAAAGTAGACTTCGCTGTTTGCTGGATCGAACGGATCGCCAGACCAGCCGGGCAGTTGCTCCTGCGCCCTGGCCGCCTTACTTTCCTCCTTGGACGGAGCTTTGAACAAATAACCGTCGATAGGACTGCGTATCACCAAATTCGAAATCTTCTGATCGAGCACGTCCAAGATGTTTTGCTTGGCCTGAAAGTCCTCAAGCTGAATCCGCAAATATGGAACCTGTTGCGGATCGGCTGCTGCCGAACGTTCCAAATCTTGCAACTTGATCTTGGCCACCTCCAACTCCCCAGCGGCCTTGGTCCTCTGATACTTCAGATCCAAATTACTCAGCTCGCAAAGCACCTCTCCTTTTTCAACTCGCTGCTCAGGACGTTTGTGCCAAGTAACTAGCTGTCCGGCGGCGATCGTTCGAACCTCGATCGATTGTGTGGGCTGAATCTCCGTCGGACAATACACGTAAAAAGGAACTGGTAAAAAGGCGATGGCAGAAAGAATTGCACAAGCGACGATCAAGCTCGTGGTGATGTTGGCCCGCTTCATCTTGGATGCCCTCCCAGGTTGTCTGAAAAACTTAACCACCGACATGACTCCCGGAACAACCATCCCGGCCAATCCCGCCACCGCGAAAGCTCTCCCGAGCGATTGCAAACCATAAGGCTTGAGTACCTGGTTCAAAAACATGATGATCCCAAAGGCCACAACCCAACGGTAGATAAACGAACCGATCGTGTAAGCCCCAAAAAGCAACCGATTGCCTTGAGGAAGAAACGGGTTCTCTTGGAGCTCTAGCCCTAAACAGTTCTTTTGAAACCAACGCTTGAGGATCTCGCTGGCTTTTTGCCTAAGATTAGGGATCTCCAAAATGTCCATCAAGATGTAATAGCCGTCGAATCGCAGCAGAGGGTTACCGTTGAAGACCACTGTCGATACCGAGCAGATAAACATCACGCTCAAACACAAAAAGTGGAACATCCCCGGTTCGCTATACCACCATAAAAACGTTGCGATCGAGGCAATGATCAGCTCGACGTACATCCCCGCGGCCCCGATAAAAACACGCTGCCACTTGTTGGGCAACATCCACGAATCAGAAACGTTGCAATACAAGCAAGGAGTAAAGACCAAGAACATCAAACCCATCTCGTGGCACTCGCCACCAAACTTCTTGCAGGAAAGTCCGTGACCGAACTCGTGCAAAACCTTCACGGCCGCCATCGTTATTCCGAGATACAACCAATTCTGCGCGGCGAAAAATGTCTCAAACGTCGGCAGCTTGCTCCGAAACTCTTGGTAATTGACCAGCACGAGCGTGATGGCGGCCAAACCGAGCATCAAGGCCAGCATCAAACACCAAGTGGTAAACAACCAACCGAACCAAGGCAAAAGCCCATTGAGGATCTTCTCTGGGTCGATTCCTCGAAAACGGATCGCAAAGATATTCGATAACTTGCTGATCCATTCCTTTCGCTTTTTGGTCTCCCCGCGTCGACGAAGCGGCTTGCCTTGGCCGACTGCATGGGAGATGACCAAACCGCTTTTGTGAAGCATCCCGACAAACTGCTGAAGATCCTGAAGGCTGATTCGCTGCGGAGCAAACTCGGCTTGAAACCGATCCTTGATCGATTGCAATGAGGTCTCGCCATCGAGCATGTTCAAAATCGCATACTCTTCCTCATGGAACCGAAAATAGTTCAATCCCAGCGGCTCTTTGACCACCCAATAAGAACGACCATCGTAATGATGCTTGCGGGACTCCAGGTCCGGGCGACGACGCAGCTTCAGCGGCCGCATCGCGCTATTGACCAGTGAGTCGGCCATCGTTGTCATCGAGTTAATTTCCTGTCGCTAATGAGGAGCTTGGAAGCCCAAAAAAACGAATTCAAATTATTTGTTCGGCGTGATTTCAACCATCGCATCCATGGTCCCACGAAACAGGTACTTGCCACCGACTTGCTTGTTGGGGATCTCTACCCAAACGGTGTACTCCTGAGTCCCATCACTGCGCGCTCCTGTGCCCTGAGATTCGGGACTCACAAATCCTACAACACCGTCGAGCTGCTCGACTTGGCCACCTCCGACGGGAATGATCACCTTGGCTTTGGCTCCTTCGAGCGTGTTGGGAGAGTCTGCAATCCTGACGGTTCCCTTGACCCGAAACTTATCAAGCGATACGAGCCGCAAAATCTCTTCACCAGCCTTGACCCAGTCAAAACGCTCTTTCTGCATCGAAGCGACCACGCCGCTAAAGGGTGCTTTGATGGTCCTGAGTTCCAGTTGCACCATCGACGCGTTAAGCTTGGCTAGATTGACCCCAACTGCCGCTTGATTGATCATCTGCTCACGTTTCGATACGTCGATCTGAAAACCCGCTTTGATCTTTTCGAGTCGTTTCTTTTCCCAATCGTCCTGGGGTTCTACACCTTTGACGTACAAATCCTGAGACCGATTGAAAACACTTGTCGCAACTTCGTAAGAGGCTTCTGAGAACTTGATTTGGCTGTCGTCCTCAGCCTTGAGTTTGGCCGACTCGAGTTCCCGAACGGCAACTTCCTTTTCCGCATTTGCCAATCGGTTGTCGATCTGGATCATGATGCTATCTTTAGCAACAATGGCTCCTTCATCGACCAGGATATCCAAGATGATGCCGTCGGTCTGAGCGACCACCTTGATATCATTGACAAAGGATAAAATCGCTTTGTACCGAAGCACTCCGTCTTGGGTGCTCGTAAGCGCGACCGCAGGATTTTGAATCGGGACAATCGGCGTCGATTGACTTTGTGTCGGAATCAAACTCGGTTCGATTACATCCAAAGGCCCCCGGTCGATCCGCACAAGCTTGGGGCTCGCTGTCGAAGGCTCGGTGACGTTGTTCGAAGACTCGATCGTTTTAATAGGCTCGATGGTCTTGGGTGCTTCGGGAGCATCGGACTTCAGGCTAGTTTCCTGAGTTTGCAAGGCTACCTTCTGAGAGATTTTGTTGGCTTGCCAATAATATCCGCCGATGGAAACGCCCATCACCAGCAAGGATAACGCGACGAGAATTTTTTGAGTCATAACGGGTCAATCCGAAGGTTGTGTGTGTAGGTGTGTTGATGGATTAGAACAGGATGTTCGCGCGGATCCATTCGATGACTTCGTAGAAAACAACAAAAGCGACACTTCGTTTTCCGCATTTGACATCCGCCATCACCCGAGCCCCTGGGCGTTTGGATATCTCCAGCAATGCTTTATCGTTGGGAACACAACGCAAGCGAACAACGGCTCCATCCTCGGGATCAAGCTCTGCTCGTTGCCCCACGGCTGGTTGATATAGCTTTCCGTAATGCTTGGTGTCTGGCTTGGTCATCAAAATGATCTCGACATCGAGATACTTTTCACCCTTATCATCGGTTTTGACCACCCGATCGTTGGCGAAAGCTCCATCGAGGTACCGCATCCGCTTTTCAGGCATCATGACCTCGACTTCCCAAGGCTTATCTGGGTCGGCAACCGTCATGAGAACCTGCCCAGTGACTACAGGTCGGGCGGCAAGCACCTTCTCGACATCCCAGGTGGTGACCAAGCCATCAATGGGGCTTAAACGCTCCAATTTCGATTGACGCTCGACAAGAAGATTCAGTTCCGCTTGTCGGTTGAAGGCCTCTTGCTCGGCTTGGTTATAATCTTGCTGGACTCGGATACGCTCGGCTTCCGTCAACGTCGTGGCGCTGTCGAGCTGACGCTTCCATCCATAGGCTTGTTGGAGCGATTGTTTGTATTGACCCATCGTCGTTTGGATCTGTTGCTCGAGCTCATTGTTCTTGAGTTTGACAAGCGGCTGATCTTTCTTGACCTCCTGGCCATGCTTGACCAAAACCGCTTCGACCTCGCCATCGGCATGCGCAAAGACCTGCCTTTCAACCGTCGGCTTCAACTTGCCATTTCCTTGCAGATCGAAATCCATCGGGATCAAGAACATCGATAACAGGCCCGCTGCCAACAGACCCAAGATCGAAGCGGTCTTGGGAAGCGCCGAGCCGCGGAACATCCACAAGCATCGATCCAGGAACCGCCACAGGGGCATGAACAAGATGTTGCTGTGATTCATCGAATTCGAAATGGCTCGACACGCATGCTCGTAAACCAAATCGACTCGGCCTTCGAGCGTCTGACGCGAAAGCTGCGTTTCGATTTGCTCGACAATCAATGCTCCAATGATATCGCGACGCACCCGGGCCTCGTTGGTCTCGTTGCGTTCGGCAAGCACATCCCCTTCGAGTTTGCGCTCCGGTTGACGGATAGGCAACACCGTCACGGTTCGGCCATGCGATAGATCAACGTAGTCCTCGATCGCTTCTTCAAGCTGAGCAGGCAAATCCTCGGTCGAGCCATCGTACCAAAG
This sequence comes from Pirellula sp., assembly GCA_040381975.1. Classification (GTDB taxonomy): domain Bacteria; phylum Planctomycetota; class Planctomycetia; order Pirellulales; family Pirellulaceae; genus JBKCUI01. The sequence goes on along the minus strand of JBEIGI010000033.1, from coordinate 45,335 downwards.
CGGCTCTCCACTCTTGATCACGCGCGTGGCGAGATTGTTCAACGCCTGGACGTTGTTCGAGCGATTCTCGATCGAATCTTGACCCGATATCGCTACGACCTTGGCCTTGCCACCCTTGAGAATCGCCACGCTTACTCGGTCGCAATCGATCAATCGACGACCCTCGTTGGCGATCGTAAATGCGGTGTCCCTCAGATCGAGATTCTCGTGCACCAGTCGAGCAAACTGATCCGATTGCTGCCAAAGCTCTTGACGATTGGAGACTTGCTGCAGCGTATGACCCTTGAGCCAATCACCAACCAAATCCGTAATGTGCTTGACGAACTTTAAGTATCCGACTTGGGCTTCCGGTGGAGTCTGCGCCCGTTGGAAAACTTCGAGCAAACCCACCGGACCGTTAGGAGACGCCAGCGGTGAAGTCACCAAAAGAAACGGGGTCGGATTGGCCTCGCCGGTTTGTTCCGAAGCGCTAAAGGGTGGCACCAATTCAGGCGTCCCCTTTTGAATCAGTCGTCCCAAAAGACGACCATGGCTAATGGCTTCGTTGTTATTCGCATCGATCAAGTTTGGGGAGATGTCGATGTGATGGGCCAACCTGAGCCCATTTTCTCCATCGAGTAGCCAAACCGCACCACCTCGTGCGGCCAGGGCATTGACGACCTTTTGCAAAACAGCCGGGTAGAACTCGGCCGCTCCAACATCCGATTTGGACAACTCGGCCACTTCGTTGACCAAAGTCCGAATCTGCCGCTTGGTTTGCTCGACATTTTCTTCTGAAGAACCGGATGACATTGTAGGCCAATTTTTAATGGATTAAGGAAAACTAATGCTCGATTTGGCGCAAGAGGATCTAGCGCCTCGGGTTTGATTAGAAATTGAATCGGGTGTTAGACGTACTTAGGGCGAACAAGGGATCGAAAATCACAAACAATTCTAGCGTTTTTTCATTCTGCGTGGAGTTCGATTCACTAATTAGGTAATGTGGGCAACGTCCGTACAAATCAACTGGATTTCAAAGAGCGGCATTTGGATGAAGGCGAAACCTCGAGGGTTCCTTAAAATCCCCGAAAGGTGTTGCCCAGACAAGGATGCCTTATTGGGCATTTGCCTACCGTTGTTTTATGCCCTAAGGCTTTGGTTTGGTGTCAGCGGAAGCAGGCTAGCACTCCGGTGGTTGTTGGAATGTTTTTGATTTCGCTACGATTTTCACCGGACGGCTCGCGCCGTTCCGCTTTTAATTTCGATGCCATGCGGCATGAATACATGTTGTGGCAGAGTACTATTTCATTGAGTACGACAACGAGTACGATAAGATCCATTCGCAAGCATCCTTGGCCGCCATCATCCTGACGCAGCTAGCTTGCTCCCCATTTGCCTCCAGTGCCCTCCAGATTGTTCGACTCTTATGCAACCGATCCAGAGTTCCGCCGTCCGAGTCGCCAACGTTCTGGCTCTTACGATTTTTTTCCTGACCTGCGGCCCGCTGGGTTTGGCATTGGCTCAGTCAGAGGATCTCGAATCGGTGGCCTTCAACCGCGACATTCGACCGATCCTCTCGGAACACTGTTTCCAATGCCACGGTCCGGATGCTCAGCAGCGTCAGGGATCCTTAAGACTCGATCAGCATCAAGATGCTTTGCTCGCAGGGGAAAGTGGCAAGACTGCGATTCTCCCGGGCCAATCCAAACAGAGCGAAGTATGGGCCAGAATCCATAGCACCGATCCAGACACGTTGATGCCTCCACCTCAGACGGGCAAACCACTGAGCCAACGACAAAAAGAACTGTTAGCCAAGTGGATCGATCAAGGTGCAAACTACCAAGGGCACTGGGCCTTTATTGCTCCGAGCCGACCTGCGGTGCCACTTCCCAATCTTGTATCAACCTATCCGAATCCCATCGATCGATTCTTGCTCGATAAGCTTCAATCCCATGGTTATGGTTTCTCGAATCGAGCTGCCAAGGAAACGCTCCTACGTCGCGTGACGCTCGATCTGATCGGTTTGCCACCGACGATCGACGAGATCGATGCATTCCTGGCCGATCCATCTCCCGATGCCTATGAGAAAGTGGTAGACCGGCTTTTGCAGTCACCTCATTACGGCGAACGGATGGCCATCTCTTGGCTGGATCTTGCTCGCTACGCCGATAGCAATGGATTCCAAATCGACTCGTCCCGCCAGCAATGGCCTTGGCGAGACTGGGTGATCGATGCCTTCAACAGCAACATGCCCTATGATCAATTCACGATCGAGCAACTCGCCGGGGATATGCTACCCGAAGCGACCTTATCTCAAAAAGTCGCCAGCGGATTTAATCGCAATCATCGGCTCAATGGCGAAGGTGGAATCATCGCCGAGGAATGGCGTGTCGAGACGGTTATCGATCGTGTTGAAACCACAGGGATGACCTGGTTAGGACTGACGCTCAATTGCTGCCGTTGCCACGATCACAAGTACGATCCGATCACCCAAAAAGAATTCTATTCACTCTTTTCCTATTTTAACAACGTCACAGAAAGCGGAACGCTTCAGGGGGAATCCCGCAACACCGAGCCGGTCATCTCGGTCCCAACGCCCGAGCACTTGAGCGAACTGAAGAACCATGAAGCCCAAATTCAAAAGGCTCAGGAGTCCCTCACGCAAGCCGAGTCCAATATCGCTCAGCTCATGGGCCCTTGGGAAGATGAATTCAAAAAGACCATCGCTACCAACAAGCCCACTTGGAACACGCTCGATCCAATGAGCGTTCAAGCCCGCAGCAAAGCGGTCTTTGCCAAACAACCCGATGGCTCGTACCTTGCAAGTGGCGAAAACCCTACGCATGATGTTTACCAAATCGATTCGAAGATCGCCTCAGGCCCCCTGACGGGTATCCTCTTGGAATGCTTTCCGGACCCCACCCTCCCGCAACAGAGCCTTGGCCGATACCCCAACGGCAATTTCGTCCTGACACGTATCGAGGCACTGATCCAACCCCCAAGCGATGCTCCTGCAATCACAGCCAAGATCACTGAGGCCCAAGCCGATTATTCGCAAAAGGATTGGGACATTGCCAACACGGTCCAAGGCAACCCTGGCCGCGGGTGGGCCGTCGATGGTCCAACGCGCAAGGAGATCTGCCGCGCGATGTTCCTGCTCGAACAACCGATCGATGTACCCGAAAACTCGACGATCACCATTCGGCTCGTCCAAGAAACCCTCGGTCAACATAACATCGGGCGATTTCGATTGGCAACCACCTCGCTTGCCAAAGGTGCCGTCGCGATCGGTGGAGTCCAAATTCCCGAGTCGATCAAAAGCATCGTCGGGTTTGCCAAGTCCGATCGCACCGAAGAGCAACGCAAGGAACTCGAAGCCTACTACCGCAAAGTCGCCGACGGACCGATTCAACAAGCGATCCGAGACCTCGAAGCAGCCAAAAAGAAACGCAATGACTCGAAGGCCGCTTGGCCGACGGTGATGGTCATGCAGGAAATGCCCAAGCCTCGAGAATCTTTTGTTCTCATTCGAGGCGAATACGACAAGCGCGGAGAGCGAGTCGAAGCCACCTTCCCAAAAGCCCTGCCAGCGATGCAACCGGGAATGAGCAACGATCGACTCGGACTTGCACGTTGGATCGCTAGTGCTCAAAACCCACTAACGGCTCGCGTGTGGGTCAACCGCATGTGGGAAAAATTCATGGGCCATGGGATCGTCAAAACCACGGAAAACTTTGGATCGCAAGCCGACTGGCCCAGCCACCCCGAACTGCTCGATTGGCTGGCCGTCGAATGGATCGAGCCGACAGTTCTCAAGCAAGTTGCCAACCAGCCTATCCATCCTTGGGATATCAAGGGACTTCAAAAACTCATCGTCCTTAGCCAAGCCTATCAGCAATCGGCAAGCCTTGTGGGCAAAGAGAAACTCCTTGAAGCAGATCCCGATAACCGTTGGCTAGGTCGAGGTCCTCGCTTCCGACTCTCCGGAGAGATCCTTCGAGATCAAGCCCTACAAGCAAGCGGACTGCTGACGAAAAAAATCGGTGGCCCGAGCGTCAAGCCCTACATGCCCGATGGTGTTTGGGATGAAACAAGTGTCTATGGTGACCTTAGAAATTACAAGCACGACACCGACGAGCGTCTGTATCGACGAAGTTTGTACACCGTTTGGAAGCGAACGGCCGCTCCGCCGACGATGCTGATATTCGATGCTCCCAACCGAGAAATTTGCATCGTCAAGCGATCGCGAACCAACACACCTTTGCAAGCCTTATCGCTCCTGAACGAAGTGACCTATGTCGAGGCCGCAAGGAAACTCGGCGAGCGAATGATGCACAGCCCGCACGAGAGTATCAAGGATAAACTCAGCTTCGGGTTTCGGCTTGTGACAGGTCGCAAACCGACCGACAAGGAGCTAACGTTGCTCGAAAACAGTTGGCACGAAGACCAAAAGCACTATTCCGAAAATGTTCAGCAGGCAGAGCAACTGATCGCTATCGGCGAGTCCAAATCGCAAGTCTCATCGACTGCCGAGTTGGCTGCCTTTACCCTCGCAGGCAACGTGCTACTGAATTTGGACGAAGTCATTACCCGCGAGTGAAAGAAAGCGTTTCCATGCAAATCAATCGCCAAGCGTTTCTCCGAAGTTCGGCCGGGAGCCTGTGGCTCTCTGCATTGATGTCCTTGGGCCAAAGCCAAGCTCAGGAAACCAATAAAGCAGTGCCATCTATCGGCAACGGCATTCACCATCCGGCCAAGGCCAAGCGGATTATCTATCTGTTTCAGTCCGGGGCACCCTCTCAGATGGATTTGTTTGATCCCAAGCCAGGGCTTGAGAACCGACGCGGCGAAGATTTGCCAGAGTCGATTCGCCAAGGTCAACGCTTAACGACGATGACCTCAGGCCAAAGCAAGTTTCCTGTTGCACCTTCGATGTTCAAATTCGCACAGCATGGCAAGTCCGGGATGTGGTTCAGCGAACTCATGCCCCACATGTCGAGCTTGGCCGACGATTGGTGCCAAATCCGATCGATGCATACCGAAGCGATCAACCATGACCCGGCGATCACCTTTTGCCAAACCGGCTCGCAGCTTGCAGGCAGGCCCAGCATTGGATCGTGGATCAGCTATGGACTCGGGAGTCAGAACAAAGACTTACCTGCTTATGTTGTGCTGACTTCGTTTGGCACGGGCAGACCTGACGATCAGCCTTTGTACGATCGGTTGTGGGGGGCGGGATTTTTGCCATCGCAGCATCAAGGGGTCAAGTTCAGGAACAAAGGGGATGCAGTTCTTTATCTTTCAAATCCCGCAGGGATGGATCCAATGAGGCGGCGCAAGACCCTCGATCGACTCGATGAACTGAACAAACAGCATTACCAAGATCTCGCCGACCCGGAAATTCAAACGCGTATCAGTCAGTATGAGATGGCATTTCGGATGCAAACCAGCGTCCCGGATCTGCTGAAGATTTCCGACGAGCCTGCGCATGCGATCGAAAAATACGGGCCGGATGTCAAGCGACCAGGCTCCTATGCGGCCAATTGTTTGCTCGCTAGAAGGCTTGCCGAGCGAGACGTCCGATTCATCCAACTCTTTCATATGGGATGGGATCATCATGGAGGATTGCCCAACGCCATTAAACTCCAATGCCGCGACACCGATCAACCCACCAAGGCTCTCATCGAGGACCTCAAGGAACGGGGCCTGTACGAAGACACCTTGATCGTTTGGGGCGGCGAGTTCGGTAGAACGGTTTATTCGCAAGGTGCGTTGTCGGCGGATAACTACGGACGAGACCATCATCCCCGTTGCTTTACCACCTTGGTCGCCGGGGCCGGAATCCAGGGGGGCCATGTGATCGGTCAAACCGATGAATATTGCTACAATATTACCGAGGATCCTGTGCATGTGCATGATCTCAACGCAACGATCTTGCACCTGCTTGGGATCGACCACACCCGATTGACCTATCGCTTTCAAGGTCGCGATTACCGACTCACGGATATCCACGGAAATCTGGTACGATCGATGCTCGCTTAGTCTCGTTTTCTTTTCTCTCAATGGAGCACTCGCGGTGAAACTAGGACAAGGTTCTTTGGTCATTCGAAATGGCCAGATCATCGATGGAACCGGAGCACCCGCGATCCGTGCTGGTGCATTGCTGGTCAAAGATGGCAAGATCGCTTACGTCGGGCCAGAGGCGCAGATGCCTGCGACTGCTCCGGGGACTCCAAGCATCGATGCCAAGGGGGGGACGATCCTACCGGGGCTTGTCGAAGCCCACTTCCATGCGACGTATTTCAATATCGCCGCCTTGGAAGATTTGGATATCAAATATCCGGTCGAATACGTCTCGTTGCTAACGAGCGTCAATGCCAGACTGGCCCTTGAGTGCGGATACACCTCAGCCCGATCCGGTGGATGCTTGTTCAATATCGATGTTTGGCTCAAACGGGCCATCGAAGAGGATCTGATTCCCGGACCACGGCTTGCTGCCAGCGGTCGCGAGATCTGTTCGGCAGGTGGGCTGATGGACTGGAATCCCGAGTTCCGTAAGATCGGCATGGAGGGATTGGTCTTCATCATCAATGGCGTCGAGGATGCGCGCAAGGCCGTGCGGGCTTTGGTCAAAGATGGAATCGAGTGGGTGAAAACCTATCCCACCGGCGATGCGGCTTCGCCCGATGCCAACGATCACCACACCCTGTGCATGACCTTTGAAGAGATGCACGCGGTGGTCGCAACGGCTCACAATCACAAGCTGAAAGTCACCGGTCATTGCAGGGCTACCGAGGGGATCAAAAATGCGCTGCGTGCCGGGTACGATTGCATCGAACATGGGACATTCATGGACAACGAAGCCCTCGACTTATTGTTGGAAAGGGATGTTCCATGCGTGCCTGCTTTGTATTTTGAAAAAGCCAGCGTTGAACTTGGACCGGAGTTCGGGCTACCTCAGAGCGTCATCGATGGACACCAAGAGACGCTCGATGGCGGGATCGAAAGTGCGCTGAAGATCTTACGAGCCGGTGGCAGACTCGGGATGGGTGGCGATTATGGATTTGGATGGAACCCACACGGTAATTACGCGCGCGAACTGACCTTCTTTGTTCGAGAGGTCGGCTTTACTCCTTTGGAAGTCATCAAGTGCGCGACGAAAACCGGTTCGGAGATCATGGGCCGGGAGAAGGAGTTTGGAACGTTGGAAGTTGGTAAGCTGGCCGACGTACTGATCGTCGATGGAGATGTCCTCGAAAAGATCGAGTTGCTCGAGGATCGTTCCAAGTTCATCGCCGTCTTGCAAGCAGGGATCATCAAAGCCGGTCAGTTGGCCAAGCCCTTTCCAACGATCATCAAGCAAGAGAAGTAAAGCGGTAATCATGTTTGAAGAGCGCTGGCTAAGTGTCGATGCCGGAAAACGAAGTCTGAGAGTTGGGCACCGGCCAGGTGCACCGTCCGGCCCGGTCTTGGTGATGCTCCACGGAGTGACTCGCATGTGGCGCGATTGGGAACCGATGGTTTCTTTCCTGAGCCACGATTGGACCATCTATGCGATCGATCATCGGGGGCATGGTCAATCGGATCGAGCCGAAGGTTATCTAGTGAGCGACTATGCAGAGGACTTGATCGATCTACTCCAGCAAGGATCGCTTGGCGAATCGGTCGTACTTTTAGGACACTCTTTAGGAGGCATGGTAGCTGCGATCGCTGCGTCAGAAGCTCCCGAGTTGGTTCGGGCAGCGGTTTTAGAGGATCCACCTTGGGATACGATGGGACAAGCCATCGAGGGAACTGTTTGGCAAAACCTTTTCCAGGGGATGCGACAGGTGTGCATCGAGGGGGGCTCGATCGAGTCGATGAGCGCGGCGCTGGGTTCCATTCGATTGAAACAAGCCGATGGAACCGAAGTCGAGCTTAGGCAACTGCGGACCGAAGAGGCGTTGCGTTGGGGGGCAAATTGTCTATCAAAGTTGGACCCAAGGGTGCTCGATCCACTTATTGCGGGCCGTTGGTTAGAGGGGATCGACTGGCCGAAGATGGCCGAGCGGATCGAGTGCCAGACGGTATTGCTGCAAGCCGATTTTGGGGCCGGTGGGGCGCTGTCGGACCAGGATGCCAAGTCGTTTTCGCAAGGTTGCAAAAACTGCGAGAGGATCCCATTTCCTGGAAAAAACCACCAGTTGCATGGCACGATCCCTCAAGAAATCGCTCGGATTGTCGATCGGTTTGCCGCTTAGCTCCAGCATTAGCAGACAAGATGCAATCTGGGAAAATGTCCCGATTCTAACGATTGCACGGACTTTTCCATTGGAATAATCGGAATTGTAATTACATTGCTAGCGTCAACCTTTTCGGACACTTTGGTTGGGTGCTGAGTGTCGCAAATGTGTGAACGTTTGAACTCGTAAATGAAGAACCAAGATCGATGAGATCAGTGGCTAAAAGCTTGGCGGTATTGTTTGTCGCCGTTTTGAGTGCATCGCAGGCTTACGCAGATTTGGTGGCAGGCTGGGACTTTCAGACAACAGCCAACGGTGGCACGGCGGTCTTGGCAGCTCCGAACACCCCCAAGCAGTTTATAGCGAACTTTGGTTCAGGCACATTGTTTCTTAACGGTCAAAACGGTGCAAGCGATTGGGTGTCAGCAGCGTTAGCAACGACTGAACTTAATGGATTTGGTGGAACGGCGATAAACGCTGGCCCTGGGTTTTCAACAGTAACAACAGGGGTCGCAGCACTGGCCTTAGTCAATCAGAATCCAAGCAGCACGAATGGCAAGCACGCGGTGTTCCGTTTCTCGATGGCCGGATTTCAAGACTTAGTCGTCAGCTACGCATCCCAACGCACAGGTTCTGGTTTTACCAATCAAGCTTGGTCGTTTAGCACCGATGGGGTCAATTGGACAGACCATCAAACGATTACCGGTTTGCCGGGATCGTTTGCGACCCAGACGTTATCGACGATCGCTGGGCTCAATGGTGCTACCGATGCTTATCTTCGTTTGACCGTGACTGGTGCCACGGCCGCTAACGGCAACAATCGACTCGACAACATTCAGTTCAATGCGACGGCGGTACCTGAGCCAACCTCGCTGTTGCTTCTAGGCAGTGTTGCCTTAGGCGGTATTGCATACCGCCGCGTGCGTAAGCGGTCTTAAGCAGATCACTTCGATCCGATCTGGGGAAGCAAGGCTTTTCTTTGCGGTCCCGCGAGCTTCGAGGGTTATACAAGCCGACTCGGTGTTGATGTAAGGCTCTTTACAGCTTTGAGGGGACCGGGTTTTCAAACTCGAAGTTAGCAAACGACATCTTTTTTTCCTCGGCCGTCAACAAAACAACAGTACTGATGTCACTCTGAACCTCTTCGGTCAGCGTACCAAGGTACTCCCAGGCCATCTTGCTGCGTTGTGGTTTGCTGAGTCCTTCGAACTCAGGATCTATAATCCGCACTCGAACAGAGACGGAGTTCTGACGGTAAACACCAATCTCTGACTTGGGGTGGTCGCATTTATATTGCTGCAATGCCGCGACGATTTTATCGACGACCTCGTCGGAATTACCACGAAGAATTTTGACCGACATTTTAAAGTCTCCCATCTGCCCACTTAATAATATTCTCTGCAGAAGCCACAAAGACTGCTGCTTCCTCGTTTCGGAAGGATCTAGGCGAATAGCGAAGATCCGTTGACCACTCGTTAACTAAGGTGAATTGACGCGTTATCTCAGCAGGAAACCGAGTCTTGGATTTGATGAAATACAAGCTTCTCAACCACTCGTAATCGTGCCCGTTGTTTCCCCTGAACGATCGTAGTGTATCGGTCTGAGTCGCTAAAGAATCCGCATCCAGAACCAAAGCTTTCAGAATGCATTCGACACCGTAACCCGCTAAGTAGACTGCTCCGGTCGTAAATTCGGCTTTCAAAAGCACCTGGGCCTCTTCATGTCGATGTAAGGCACATCGATAAAACCGGCGTGCATTCGGCGATTTTGGTAAGGGCATAGCGTTTTACCTAAGTAGTGTCTTTTGCTTTCGCAGAGATCAAATTTGATGCATAGTCTAAATCCAAGTTGTCGAAAGCCATCCGACTATTCGCTCATTCCGCCATCACCACGGTGTTCAATAGTATCCGTCACTTGTACCCCGTTCAACTGTTTGAATTGGCATTTTCGACGTGTTTCAGGACCGATTTACTGGCCAGAGTAAGCAATCATTTAAGGGCATCGTTTAAACGGCTAGATCAACTGCTTGAAGAACCCCTCTGGGGGGGTGTCTCCTTGGATCCCATAATGATCGGGCCAGCGATCGTCGGGTAAATGATAGCGGCCAAAGAGCCAATCCAAGATTGAAAGATGGATCGCAGATTTTTGTCGATCGCTTCCGATTGGTCGCTATGGTGCCAAGGATGAGATCCTCGCTTCCCCAAGTATCAGCCATCCAGTGAACAAGCCCAGATTGGCGGCAGAACTCTCAAGGATCTTGGTTGCCGTCGAGAAATGAAGCGATGAACTTTGCGGTCTCTGGATTGGAATACCGGTAGCTGACCATTTTGACCTGCAAGTCCCAGTGAGCGAACTTGCTGACGGCCTTTCCTATCGCATCATAGATCCATGAAGATTTGTTTCCAAAAGCCCCCCCGCCAAGATTCGTTAAAAAAAGGAGCCGATTGCCGGTTTGGTGCGAGTTTAGGATTGCGACCAAAAATGTTGCTTCATACGCCGCTTCCAACACGAGTCTGGCAAAAGGTTCCCACAAGTTGGCATCATGGGTGCTGTAAGCTAATGGTAAAGCCGAGCAGTAGGCCTGTGTGACCTGATGGTTGACCCCAGGCAACGTCACTTGCGTGTTCCACTGTACACCAATACGCAATTTGCCCTTTAAATCATCAAGTTGCAGATTGGACTTGGCTGACAGCCTTCTTGAGATCATCTGCAAACCATGATGGCTTGCCAGAGCGTATCCGTTTTGCATTTTCCATAGCTTGCCATTGGTGTTGCCCAGTTCCTGACCTAATTGCTCAAGACAATCAACTTGGCAATCCTCGGACTGTCCGATTTGCGTTTTAAGATCTACGAAGTAGTTACGATAGATTGTTCCTGCCCCGCAAGCGACTGCACAAGCAGGACCTTGAGTCGGATCATTTTGATAGATCCCTACGCCTTGTTCGGGCGTTATCGTTGGAGATACCATCTCGAGAAGATTGAACTGCGAAGCGACTTGGAAGACTGCTCCAGCGTTCGAAGGGGCTTTGTGCAAGTTCTGGGCATCGCCAACCAATTCCGAAATTTCCAACCGACCAACCCCTGCAGGCAACACCGATACCTGCTGGCGGAGTTCTTCGAGGGAGGGGATTTCAAGCCTGCCGCAGACATAGGTCTTACCTTGGCTAGGTACGATTAAGCTCTCACCTTCAACCTTTAGATGCGTTCGGACTTCATCTGCTGAGCGTTCCGAGAATCCAGTGAGCCTTGTGAACCAATCCGACTTAGTCGCTGGGGGTAGCAAGGTAGTTTTTTTAGGGGCGATGCACCTGTCATGACTGACCCAAGTGCGAACGAAATCACATTGGGCATCATTTTCTGGTGCAGGCCAAGTTGCTCTTTCGAGATCAGATTTTCTGAGTTGGCTTAGCAAGTCGAATACATCTTCTAAGTTTGCATAGCCATGACGCAGAAGCCAGCAGCAGATAACCGTTCCAGTACGTCCGATTCCACCGAAGCAATGAACATAGACGGGGGTTTTCTTGTCGAGCGAATGATCGATTGCATCGAGAATATCTTGCATGTTATCGACGGTGGTGATGCTTCTATCTTTGATTGGATAATTCTTGAAAAAGATCGAAACCCCATCCTTCTGCGCGAGTGCCTTAAGAGGAGCTTTGTATGGAACGAAGTCAATCCCATCGTTGTTTTTTTCATGAGATTCCATCAGGCTGATGAAGGTTTGCATACCGGCTTGGTACAAGCCTGTGATCCGATGGAGATGTTCTTGTGGGTCTGCTTTGCCCGGATAAGCTCCGGCTAGGAGTAAGTCGTCGAGGACCCAATAGCACCGTCTTCGTGGTGTTGGTTTTTGAGGCATGCGGAACTGAGTCATATATTTTCACTCCACTAGATAGTTCGCTTGGATGACCGGACGGTCATTCTAGTGGACAAGTCTTTAACTCTGGGAGTTCGGAGGGGGAAGTTTCCGGCACTTCTTCCAATTTGCGAGATCGAACCCCAGGGCTGAGTCTTTTTAAGCTCGGTATATGAATTCTCTTATTGAAGGCAAGTACAAAAATGATTGATGATAAATTAGCCGGCTGGGCCGGCGTCGGGCATTGAGTTCGCAGGGCTGCCGGCTAATAAAAAACAAGCGGCTGAGGACAACCGTTTAACATACGCTTACCAAACGATGCTTTGCGCGTCGAAGATGGGGCCTTCGATGCACGTTCTGCGATAGTCCCAACTCCCATCGCCTTGGTCGATCTTGGCCACACACGTAAAACAAATACCAATGCCACAGGCCATCGGAGTTTCGAGCGAGACCTCGCAAGCAACCTGATATTGCCCCGCAAGCTTCGAAACCGCTTGCATCATCGGCTCTGGTCCACAGCATGCAATCCGCACCGAGCCCTTGGCTTCACGGAGCAAATGATCGAGCAGATCTGTAACCCGCCCTGGGTGCCCAAGCGAGCCGTCCTCGGTGGCAATCGCAAGTTCCACTCCCCGAGACTTAAACGCCTCCAAACCCGCCAGATACTCTCGCGTTCTTGCTCCATAACATAGCGTCGCTCGGGTAGCGTATCGCTCGGGAGTCTTGGCGGCCCCAAAGGCCGCTTGCCCAAGCGCGTCGGTGGCTAGCGTGAGCATCGGTGTGATGCCTACTCCCCCTGCGACCATGATCAAATGATCCACTGGCTCTGTGCTAAAAGCATTCCCCAGCGGTCCCCAAACTTCAATCGATTGCCCAGTGTGCATCTTTGATAAGGCCTGGGTGAATTTGCCTTTGACGACATAAGCCACCGAGATCATTTCAGGATTTCCCTCCGCATCGGTATGGCGATCGAACATCGCAAGGGCTCTTCCGATGAGCGGATCATTGCAACCGGCGATTCGAATCATGAAAAACTGACCCGGACGTGTGCACTTGGCAAGCTCGCAGGAGCGGAATGTCAATTGCCAGGTGTCTTTTGCAATCAGCTTGTGCGCAAGTATTTCAGTGCGTTCGAAGTGAAAGGTTCGCAGGAGTGAATTCTTATCGGTCATTGGTCTTGCTATTTCTTCATGAAATATGTTGGCTAGGTGAACACAGGATGTGCCAGTTCTCGGGGTTTATGAAAATGCACTCATCGATGAACTCGATCGTCTCGTAAAAATTCTGTGCTCTTTGTGCCTTTGTGTTTCAAAAAGATTCCTGAGGAAGCGTTTTCCAATCAGACTTTTCGCAGACGTGAGAATCTAGGGAGTTACAATCACTTTCATTGCACCTTTTTCGCCGGCATAGAGGCGATCGAACCACTGTGGGGTGTTTTCAAGATCGGTTGTCGCGGTGATCAGCGGGGCGACTTGGATTGCACCCGATGCAAGCAACTCGATGCACTGTGGGATCTCGCCATTGCTAGCGCAAGACCCATAGACCGATAGCTCGCGCGTGACGACTGTTTGCAATGGGAGTTCAACGCTTGGGGTTAGGTTTCCGACGAGAGTCACCGCTCCGCCGCGACGGACGACTTGGAAACAGGTGCTCACTGGCTTGTTGGCTCCGACAACTTCCATGGCTGCATCGGCTCCACGGCCTTCGGTCCATTTGAGTACCAAGCTAACGGGATCCTCGGTCTTGGCATTGATGGTATGCGTCGCACCGAGTTTCTTTGCCAATTGGAGTTTCTCGTCTTCGAGATCGACGGCGATGATTTTTGCAAAGCCCGCGATCTTGAGCGTCTGAATACAAAGCAGTCCGATCATTCCGGAACCGACGACGACGACCGAGCCACCGATGCTTCGGGGGGTTCGGTTTGCAGCGTGGACGGCGATCGAGACGGCTTCGATCATCGCTGCATGTTCGAAAGGAAGGGAATCGGGGATATGGTAAGCGATGTTTTGTGGGACGGTGACGAATTCGGCAAAGGCACCTTGGCGGCGGAATTCGTTGCAAGAGACACCCAGGACTTGGCGATTCTCGCACAAGTTGATCGAGCCTTTGCGGCAGTAGTGGCATTTGCCACAGGAGACGGTCGAATCGAAAGTCACACGGTCGCCTATTTTGAAGCCTTGGACTTCAGCACCGATGTCTTGGACAATCCCGGCTGCTTCGTGGCCCATGACCAATGGGGGGATGCGTCGACCGGAGCTACCATCAAAGCCATGGATATCGCTTCCACAGATCCCGCAAGCTTTGACCTTTACCAAAAGATCCGTCGGACCGCAGTTGGGGACCGGCATTTCGACGACTTGGAGTTTTTTGACTTCTGAGAGCAACAAAGCCTTCACGATTTCAATCCTTTTTGTTGGATAAGTCCCCCTTTGGGGGCTTTGGAACGTTGGTTTTTGGGTGCATTGGACTATAAAAAGTTGGACATCTCGGCTAGTCTTTTGGGTCAAGGAGTCGCGAGTTTTCCAAACCTTGGGACGCGGCCCGCGACATTGTAATCAATCGGTGGAAGGAAACCATGCAAGTCCTGCATATCAATCGCGTACAAGGCCGGTTGGTCCGAGCAACTCTTCTGGGTGCTTTGGCCATGTTTGTTGTTCCATTTGCATCGCAAGTAGTCAGAGCTCAAGATGCACCGAAAGTCATTGTGCCATCTCCGGTGGTACCCTCTCAGGGAGATACAGGTTTGAAAGATCCAAAAAGCTACGCTATCGGTTTCCAGATCGGAAAAGACATTTCCTCCAGTGGTTTGAGCGCCGAGGATTTGGAACTCAAGGAGCTCTTGGAAGGCTTTACCGATGGTTTGACAGGCAAGAGCAAGCTCAATGATCAGCAAATGCAGCAGGCAATGGCGTCGCTCCAAGAGCAGATGAAAGCCAAGATGATTCAAAAGAGTCGCAAGAACCTTGAGCGAGCTAACGACTTCCTAAAAACCAACAAAGACAAAGAAGGTGTGCAGACAACCAAATCGGGTCTGCAGTACCAGGCCATCAAGTCCGGCAGTGGCAAAACCCCAGCATTGACAAGCACCGTAAAGGTTCACTACGAAGGCAAGTTGCTCGACGGCAAGGTCTTCGATAGTTCGATTGCCCGTGGCGAACCGATTGAGTTTCCAGTCAACGGAGTCATACCAGGTTGGACCGAAGCTCTTCAACGGATGAAGGTTGGGGACAAGTGGAAGCTCTTCATTCCACCCGGATTGGCTTACGGTGAGCGAGGTGCTGGCAGCGACATCGGTCCGAATGAATTGCTGGTCTTCGAAGTCGAGCTTCTGGACGTGAAGTGATCCTGGCCGATGAGTCATCTAGCTGAGTCGTTGACTTCACTTGAGCAACTCAAATCCCTTTGCGGGAGCGATCAATCGCATCTCTTTGCGCATTGGCAGTCCTTGTCGCAAGCACAGCGACAGGGACTTGCGGATCAGATCTCGCAAATCGACTTCGACGGGATACGACGTGAAATGGGTTCGCAGGAGCGAACTTTAGACTGGAGCAAACTATCTCAAAGTGCCCAGCCCCCTTCGGCCGTTCGGCTCGCTGACGCGACTCCTGAGGATCGGTTAAAAGCAATTGCCCAGGGCGAGCTTGCGATTGCATCGGGAAAGGTTGCCATGGTGCTCGTCGCCGGTGGCCAAGGTACTCGATTGGGATTCGATCTCCCTAAAGGTATGTATCCGATCGGTCCTGTTTCGGGTCGGACTCTTTTTCAGATGCATGTCGATTCGCTGCGGGGAGCAATGCGTCGTTTTGGGGTGTCTATCCCTTTGTTAGTGATGACAGGTCCGTCGACCCATGAACCGACGGTTCGTTATTTTCAGGAGAATGCGAATCTTGGACTCAAACCCCAGGAACTGATCATTTTCCAGCAAGGAACCATGCCAGCGATCGATGCAAGGACTGGAAAAATCCTCATGGAATCGACTTCGAGCATTGCACTGAGTCCTGATGGACACGGAGGAATCGTAAGGGCTTTGTCCAAGACCGGTTGGCTTGATCAGGCACAAGGCCAAGGGATCGAGCATTTGTTTTACGCCCAGGTCGACAACCCTTTGGTGCGAGCATGCGACCCGTTGCTCATTGGTCTCCATAGGCTCGGCCAAAGTCAAGCGACAACGCAGGTTGTCGAAAAACGCTTTGCGACTGAGAAGGTTGGCAACGTTGTGAATCTCGATGGCAAGACGCAGATCATCGAGTACAGCGATCTACCCGAGGATGTTGCCAAGCAAACCAACCCAGATGGCTCGCTTAGGCTTTGGGCCGGTAACATTGCGGTGCATGTGTTTGACATTGAATTTCTGAAGCGAAGTTGCCAGAGTCGCGATGCGTTGCCGTTTCACAGGGCGCACAAAGCAGTCCCTTTTGTCGATGAGCAAGGCAAAGAGTTCATTCCTTCGGGTCCAAATGCGATCAAACTAGAACGGTTTGTTTTTGATTTATTGCCTGCTGCCGATCGGGCTTTGGTGGTCGAAGCTCGGGCTTGCGAGGCTTTTGCACCGGTGAAGAATGCGAGTGGATCGCCAACGGATTCTCCAGAAACCTGTAAAACCGCTTTGGTGGACTTGCACCGCCGTTGGCTGACCGATGCAGGCGTGAAGGTCCAGGAAGGTTGTTTGGTGGAGATCCATCCTAATTGGGCTTGGGATGAGCAAGAAGTTCAAACTCGATTGGACAAGCCGACACAGATACACGCAGACACTTATTTTACCTAAGGATTGGAAGACTGTTCGATGACTTTGCATGCAGTGATCATGGCTGGGGGGTCTGGTACTAGGTTTTGGCCGGCTAGCAGGCAAGAGGTTCCTAAGCAACTCCTGCGTATGGGTAGCCCCCGGTCGATGCTTCAGACTACATTTGATCGGCTAAACGGTTTGGTTTCCAGTCAGCATGTGCTTGTTGCCACCAATTCCCAATTGGTCGATGCGGTTGTCTCGCAGCTTCCGGATTTGCCTATCGAGCACATCATTGGAGAGCCATTTAAAAGGGACACTGCCCCGTGCATTGGGGTGGCAGCATCGCTTGTGCAGGCGGCAGACAAAAACGGGATGATGATCGTCATGCCCTCGGATCACGTGATCGAACCCAGGAGCGAGTTCCATCGTGCGATCCAAGCTGGGGTGCGGCTAATTGACCAAGACCCCGAGCGGATAGTCACCTTTGGTATCCGACCGACCTATCCGGCTGAGAGCTTCGGCTACATCGAAAGAGGGGGTGCTTTGGAGGGCCTCGGTGGAGTGGCTGCCTTTGAGGTGCAAAGGTTCCGGGAGAAGCCCAAGAAGGAGTTAGCCCAGGAGTTTTTCGATGCGGGAACTTTCTACTGGAACAGCGGCATTTTTCTTTGGTCCGCCAAGACGGTTTTAAATGCCCTTAAGACTTACGAACCGGAGATGTTTGCGCATATTGAGAAGATATCGCAGGCCATTGGTACCCCTCATTTTCAAAAGGTCTTTGTGGAGGAATTCGAGGCAATTCGGGGCAAAAGTATTGATTACGCGATCATGGAGCGGCATCCTAAGGTAGCCGTGATCGAGGCTCCTTTCCAGTGGGATGATGTAGGGAGTTGGCAGGCAATGTCTAGGTTGATCAAGCCCGATGGCCATGGAAATGCTGTGGAAGGGCCGTTTTTGGGGATCGACTCGAAGAACATGATCGTTCGAAGCGAACCGGATCACTTGGTGGTGACCATCGGCATGCAGGATGTGATCGTTGTGCATACCAAGGACGCCACGTTGGTGGCTCCCAAGCAGGAGGAGGAGCGGGTTCGAGAGGTCGTCAAGCAGCTCCAAGAACTCGGGCTACGTGAGTATTTGTAGGAGAGTTATGCCCCATCATGGTTGATCGTTCTTGAGGATGACCTATATTAATTAAGAATGCTAATCGTCTGAGTTTTACCAATCCGGCGATCGTGCTTTGGTCGATCTGTTTGTGGTTTGTGACAGTGTGGGACTTGGTCAAGCGTTCCCCGGACGTGTCAGGAGATGGGAGTGGCAGATATCAATTTAGCCGGGATCGCATCCCACGAAATTCTCGACCGCCTTCCCGAAGGCGTTGCGGTGCTTTCGCCTACGCAAACGATCGTCTGGGCCAACGAGTGCTTCAACCGTTGGTTCGGTGGCGTCGATCGAACCGGTGAAGACTTCTACAGCGCCCTTGGCCAACCCGAACTCCAGGGCAATTCCATTTGCCCACTTGCGGCCTGCCTAAAGAAGAACGATACGTTTTCCGCGATTCTCAAGCGGGAACCTAACGAGACCTCAGCCAAGCCGTCGTATTATCAATTGCAGGCGATTGCAGTGTCGGAGCCTTCCGAACATCGAATCGTCGTAACTGTTAGGGATATTACAGGCGAAGTTCTCCAGGAGCAAAAGCTTGCGGCGATCCATCAAGCGGGAGCCAAGCTTACGGATCTAAAGCCTGACGAGATTTTCGCTATGGATGTCGAGCAACGTATTGATTTGCTTAAAGAGAACATCCGTCATTACACCGAGGATCTGCTCAACATCGAGGTCATCGAGATTCGACTCTTAGAACAGTCCACCGGGAATCTCATTCCATTGCTTTCGGTGGGTATCGATCAAGCCGCTGCAGACAGACGGCTCATGGCGAGTCCCTCGGGCAACGGGGTGACCGGTTGGGTGGCAGCCAATGCGGCTAGCTATCTATGCAAAGACACGTCGACTGACCCAATGTATTTAGAGGCATTCAAAGGTGCTCGAAGCTCGTTAACCGTACCGATCCTATTGCATGAGGGGGTGATCGGGACGATCAACGTCGAGAGTCCGAAACTCGCCGCTTTCTCCTTGAGCGATCAGCAGTTCTTGGAGATTTTCGCACGCGATGTGGCCGTCTCGCTCAATACGCTAGAACTTCTGGTGGCCCAGCGAACCAATGCAGCCCAGCAAAGTTGCGACGCAATTCACGCAGCCGTTTCGCTGCCGCTGGATGATCTTCTGCTCGACGCGGTGTTCCTCATGGAAAAATACATCGGTCATGATCCCGAGAGCGTTGCACGGCTTCGAAGCGTTTTAAGCAAAGCAAGAAGTATCAAGAAATCGATTCAGAGTATTGGTCAATCCTTGGTTCCCCATGATGCTTCATCCAATCAGGAACTCAGCGAACATTACGCCAAGCTCGAAGGTCGCCGAATACTCGTTGTCGATTTCGACGAGAGCGTACGAAATGATGCTCACGCTCTGCTAGAACGCTACGGTTGTGTTGTCGAGACTGCACAAAGTGGGGATCAAGCCGTCGCGATGGTTCGCAGTTCCGAAGAGAAGTACGATGTGATCATCACCGATATCAAACTACCTGACTACTCGGGCTATCAACTGATGCTCAGACTCCAGA
This sequence comes from Pirellula sp., assembly GCA_040381975.1. Lineage (GTDB taxonomy): Bacteria > Planctomycetota > Planctomycetia > Pirellulales > Pirellulaceae > JBKCUI01. The sequence continues at coordinate 25,878 of JBEIGI010000033.1, read as the reverse complement.
AGATCCTTGACTATGTTCCGATCGCTTTGATGACAGGATTTGGCTACGACCCAGGCCACTCGATTGTCAAAGCTCGCCAAGCCGGCTTGCACAAAAAGGCGATCCTCTACAAACCCTTTCATTTAGATCAACTCCTTGGTGTCACAGAACTTCTGATCGAGGAAAAGCCTGTTGCGATCTCTCCGGTGGATCAATCCTAACGAAAGGTCGAGTCATTTGTTTTGGGGGTTACCTCTGCGACTGTTGCTGCTGACCCTTCTGGTCCTCGGACATATCGGGTTTTGGATATCGTTGTTTAACCGGATCAATGCTACGGGATTGCATCGCCGGCATATCAAGGCGATTGAAAAGGGAATCGTGCTGGTTTGTCTAATGCTCCCTTTAGTGCTACTGGCAATCGACTATAGAGTCGATCCAGAATCTTCCAAACTTCATCGTTGGCTTGATTACATCTTGGGCAAATCGGCGTTTCCCAAGGTCTCCGTATGGAGTTTTGCTTACGGGCTATTTGCGATTTTTTACGGTCTCCTGGGAGGGATTGCATGGCTCGTCCATCGTCCTCAGTTCCACACCGCGCGCGACAGGCAGGCCATTTTGCAAACCCATATCGAGAAACGTCTCGATCGCAATAATCCCGATTGGCAATTAGGTAGCAAGGCACAAAAGAGCCTCCGAATCCCCGGAAATGAATTGATGCATTTGGAGGCAAACACCAAAGCACTTTGGCTCGATAAGATCCCCGAGAGTTTCGTCGGTATGAGGATCGCGCATCTTTCGGATATCCATCTGACAGGCCAGTTGCCAGAGGAATTCTATCGCCATGCAATCGAGTGGCTCGAATCGCAAGACGTTGACCTAGTTTGCCTCACGGGGGATATCATCGACAAGTCGATTGCCTTGCCGAGTCTGCATGTGATTTTTGGGAACTTAAACCCTGGTATTCCAAAAGTGTTCCTTCTGGGGAACCATGATCGAGCCTGCGGATTGGATCAGACCGTCCGAGAGGTCATGTCAGGCCTGGGCTGGATCGATGTCGGTCGAGAGGATCGACGTTTGCAAACCGCACGAGGCAGCCTTGCGATCCTAGGCAATGAGCGTCCCTGGTTTCATCGGGAACTCAGTCCTGGTTTTTCTCCCGATGGTTTCAGCAGTGAGGAATTTCGATTGGGTATTTCGCACTCCCCCGATCAATTGCCTTGGGCAAAACGACTTGAGGTCTCTTTGCTTCTTTGCGGACACACCCACGGAGGTCAGATTCGATTTCCTTGGATCGGGCCGATCATCGCGCCGAGCAAGTATGGTAGCCGTTTTGCTTCAGGTGTTTTTTACCAATCCCCGACACTCATGCACGTGAGTCGGGGGATGTCTGGGGTACACCCGATTCGACTAAGGTGTTTGCCCGAAGTCTCGGTTCTTGAATTGCGAAAAAGATCTTAGGCACTTTTCGAACGAGGCTCTGAGCGTTAGACTCTTTCGACCCTGATAGGCTAGGCATTTTATGAAAGAGTCTGATCCGCCAGAAGAAGCATTGAGCGTTGAAGAGAAGTCCGAGTTGTGTCAACAACGGATCGGCTATCGATTTTCCAATGCCAGCCTTGTCGTTTCCGCGTTGACGCATGCGAGCGTTGCAACGAGCCGTAGCCATTCGAACGAACGAATGGAATTCCTAGGTGACGCTATCTTGGGAATGGTCGTTTGTGAGGAGATTTTTCGATCTTACCCAGATTACCTTGAGGGTGATTTGACCAAGATCAAATCGGTGGTGGTTTCCAGGCGTGTTTGTGCGAAAGTATCCAAAGCCCTGGGACTCGAGGAATGCTTGATCGTCGGTCGAGGGATGCTCAAGCATGGGATGCCGCGGTCGTTGCTTAGCGATGTCTTCGAGGCGATTGTCGCGGCGGTATTTCTCGATGGGGGTCTTGAGGAAGCTCGGAAGTTTATTCTTCGTTATTTGGAGACGGAAATCCGTTCTGCGGCCCAGGGCCATAGCATCGGCAACTACAAGTCGCTTTTGCAGCAGTTGGTTCAAGGGAGTTACAAGGGTTCGCCGGTGTATCGTTTGGTAGGGGAAAGCGGCCCTGACCACAGCAAGTATTTCGAGGTCGCCGCAGAGGTCAACGGGAAACGTTTTACTTCGGCTTGGGGGCGAAGCAAAAAGGACGCCGAGCAGCGGGCTGCCGCCAATGCATTGGCGGAGCTTCGGGGCGAAGAGCCACCGTTTCCCAATACGAACTTCCAGCAACCGACCCAAAGACCACAGGACCATGATTAACGGATTCCTGTTGGCTTCATTCTGGCTCACTATTTTCGTGACGGTCGGTTGATCGGCCCTGTGCTTGCCTGGCGAAAGTACTCGACCTCTGAGACGTTCTTTAGGGCTGCAGTGAGAACTTCCCAATCCCGGATTCGATCCTGGTCTTGGGATGATAGTCGGTCTTGGACAATCAATCTTGCGATGATCGGTTTGGAATTGCTTGAACGCTTATCTAGCAATCGAAGCTCGATGGGTAAGACCCTTTGGTCTCGGAGAAATGCGTTGAGCTGCATCCTTAACAAGGGTGGCTTGTAGGGAGGGTTCACGGCATGCATTTTCACTGACCAATCGGCGAAGTCTGAGTAATCGATCGCCATTTTCTCGAGGCTCGGAGATTTTGTTTTGAACCTATAAGCCGAACGTTCGCAAGCCAAAAGGTAGAACCCCTGTTCATCGAGGATAGCTTCAGTAGGACTCGTCCAAGTCGCAAGCTCCTCGGAAGTCATCTGCGAACGAAGATTATTCATCCGATCATCGAGCTGCTGCATGGCGATTTTGCATTTCCGCTGTGCGGAAAGATCAGCTAGCATCACCGACTGGTCCTTGTAATCGACTACAATTAGTCTTCGATGGGTATCGTCCCACTCGACGGTTCGAGTGGCAAGGAACATGGTTTGAGTTGTCTGCAGCGGTGGCTTGGTCTCGTCCGTATAGATATCGGTATCGATGCGAAACTCTGTAGGTCGCTCAGATTGAGTCTGCCCAAAAGCGATTGATTGGACGCTGACCATAGGGCTAAACCACATCCCCAGAGTGACGATTATGCCAACGAGCAATCGATTGCGGTAGTCCATGGTGATGATTAAATCGAGGCAGTCGCAGCATCCAATGCGTGGTCTTCGCTCGGATCGTATTTATAAAACAGGCGAGATGCTCGGCGGGCGAGCAAAGCCAGATAGTGACCTCGGAAGGCTGGTTCGGTGCATTCGGTCACGGGCTTTCCACTCGATGGGTGAACAAAATTCCTGATGTCTTCTTGCAAGACGCTTTCTTTACCCTCTTTGGGTTCATAAACCCGCACGGAGCACTCGCAACTCCCCTGATAGAGCGTCTTGTTTTGTTTCAGTTTCAAGTCCTTGATGTCGATCACGATGACGCAATCGGCATCGGTTTGATTCCCTATTTCGGCGTAGTTCTTGCGATCGAGCGGTTGGTCTTTGAATGCGCGATCCACATCCTCTTGGTCGACGAAGACGACCTTTTTGTTCTTCAATTCATGTTTGATATAACCTTTGAAATTGTTGGCCATCACCAACGCCGAGGGGTCTTCGATGGCGAGTCCATCGACCGTGGTGACCAGAGCCACCTTTTTCTTGGTGATGTCGTATTCGGGTTTAACCCTTGGATCATGCAAAAGAACAACCAGGGTTCTAAGAAGATTCGTGCAACCGGTAGTCGAACCTAGGGTTAGGCCAAGCATGACAAGCCACATGCATGCCATGACCCAATACCCTCGCTTTGAACGATTTAAACTCATCGTCGAAACACTCCCGAAAATCCGTTTTCGAAATCCCAAACCGGACAACCAGATAGGCCATTGCTATGGCTTATAACGTTTGAAGTAGTCTGACGCCATAGAGTTTTCACACTTGATTGGGTCGGTTATTCCGGCGAGTATTAGCCTAGAATGCTATTCGCTTGCGTTCCTTTCTTACCTCCCTTGTGCATTTTGTGCAGAGACCCATCCCAAGGTCCTGGTGATCCTTGCCGATGACTTATGTAAGATCGCAACGACCGACGGCTCGCAAGACCATAAAGATCTTGTCGAGCCAGTGGTGCGTCCATGGTAAGCCTGGGCCAACCGAGTCGTAGTCGATTGGAAAAAGGATTGGTAGGCGAACTTAAGATCTCAACAAAAGCCAAGCGAATCGTCTTTTGATTTTCTCGTCGAACAAGTCATCCCAATCCGACTCACTCATCGAATTGAGGGATAACCCAGCCACGGAGGTTCTAGCTACCTTACCGTCATCGTCGATGATCGTGCCGACCCCTTGGGAATCTAAAATACCAGCACCAGTTGCTCTAGAAAGGTTCACAAAGAACCTCTCCACTTGCTCGGCCTTCTTGTCGTTTCGAATCCTCACCGAAATCGTCTTGGATGTCTCTCCGGGGTTGAATGTTAAGGTGGTCGTTGCCAAGGACGTATAGTCAGCGTTTTTAGCTGATTTTGCGGCACCATCGGCGGTCGCTACCCTGACGGTAACCCTCGATTGGCTGACAGCCGTTAGCGACACGGTAAATTGGAATGTTCCAGCGGATTCCGAGCCGGTCACATCGTTGACGATCAACTGCGGGGTATCATCATTGAGAATTGTACCGACACCGGGATTGCCGCCCAATCGCGCCGAAGCCGTGCTTAAACCGGAGAGTTGTATGAAGAAATTCTCATTGCTCTCGGCTAGATTATCATCGATCAGTTCTACGCGAACTCGTTGTGTGGTCTCGCCGGGTCGGAATGTCAGAGTGCCTGAAGTAGCTCTATAATCTGAACCTGCGATTGCCGTACCGTTGGAGGTTGCAAAGTTGACGCTAAAGCTTTCGGACAGTTCGTCGCTGATTGAAACATCGAAGTTGATCCAACCCGCAGTTCCATTGACCGATTCCAATCCTTGGGCACTGGCGACCAAGACGGTGGGCCAAGCAGTGTAATTGATCGCATCCATGATGCTCAGTCGACCTCCGGTGGCGGTTCTCCCAGATAGGCTAGTGGTGGGAGTTGCCGAACGAAGGATCGCTTCGCGAATCGTCGATGGGCTCGCATCGGGCTTGGCTGCCGCATAAAGGCCCACGGCTCCAGTTACGTGCGGTGCAGCATACGAGGTACCGCTGAAGTTTTCGTATCGATTTCCTGGAACCGTCGATCGAATGTTGACACCGGGTGCCGCGATGTCGACGCTCTGGGAACCGAAGTTTGAGAAAGACGCTAGTTCACCAACCGAATCGATTGCAGCGACAGAGATCACTGATTCGTATCGTGCGGGTGCAGTGGTTGGAGATGGCTCGAGAGTCGAAAAACTTGCCGGATAAATCAAACCGAGATCGTTATTGATTCCGAAGTTTCCAGCGGCTGCAACACAGAGGATACCTTCGTTCGCGGCATTAACAATTGCAGCATGAAGTCTTGCATCATAATCAATGATACCCCACGAATTATTCATAGCAACGATATTGACTTTCTGATTTGCCTTAAGTTTCGTCAAATAGTTGATCGCAGCGATCGCTTGATCTACCGTTCCAACTCCCTCGAAGTCTAAGGTCCTCAAGGGAAGTATCTTGACATTCCATGCCACACCAGCCACGCCGATACCATTTCCTCCGACTGCTCCAAGGGTTCCGGCGACGTGGGTTCCATGAGGATGCGTCGAACTTCCGTCGAAAACCGAGTTGTCATTGTTAACAAAGTCCCAGCCATTGACATCATCGATGAAGCCATTTTTATCATCATCTTTACCATTGCCCGGGATTTCTCCAGGGTTGACCCAGATGTTCTGCCGCAAATCCTCGTGATTGATATCGACCCCAGAGTCTAGAACCGCAATAACAACTTGATTGGATCCAGTAATATCGGCACCCCAAGCTTCTTCGGCACCACTACCAAATACGTTTCTCGTCAACGGTCCGCCAAACTGCGTTGGCGAATCGTCGCTGTACATACCCCAGAGTGAACCTTGGGAGTAATCTGGGTCATTGCTCACGGCAAACTTCCGGGTGATCCAATTTGGGTCGACCGATATGACCCCTGGAAGCTTGGCATACTCTTGAGCAACTTTCAAAAGATCCATATCTTTTGATACGCTCAACTTTACAACATCGAGGGAATCGTTTCCGAAAACGTCTTTGCGTTCGACGATTCTCGCATTCTGTGCGCGACTGACCGAAGCAATTCCGGAAAAGACTGCTGGATCGTATTGGATAAACAGTTCCCCAGGTACGAAATCAGCGGCCATGAGATTTCGGCCTTCGAGGTTTTCGAGCGACAGACGGCGAAAATGGTTTTTCTTGAGATTGATGCTTCTCATTTGAGGTTCTCCTAAAGGATTGGGGACATGTCAGACATGCCCACAAAGACGTAGGGAAAATCAAACAGGAAAAACAAATCCGGCGAAATTCGCGAAAAATTTTCAGGCTTTGATGAGTTCAAAAGCCAATAGGCTTATACGTCCGAGAGGTTTTTCGGTGGCCAAGCTGCTCGCATGGCGTTTAGAACCGCCAGGACATCGATCGCTTCTTGAACGATCGCACCCGAAACAGGGTTCAAATATCCAAAAGCTGAAAGGATCATGGCGACGACACTCAAGGCCATTCCACCCAGAGCGCATTGAAGGGCGATCGATTTCATTCGCCGGCCGATATGCAAGAACTCGTCGACTTTAGTAAGCTTGTTGTCCAAAACCACCACGTCGGCGGCCTGGGCCGTCACATCGCTGTTGTTTCCGATCGCAATACCGACACTTGCTGCCATCATCGCCGGTGCATCATTGATTCCGTCCCCGACATAGAGTGTCTTGGCCTTGGCCGTTTCCTTGCGAACAATCTCCAACTTCTGCTCAGGACTCTGCTGCGCCAGAACATCCTCGATTCCAACTTGCTCGGCCAAATACCGCACCTCGGATTCCCGATCCCCCGAAACGATCATGGTTTTGGTGATACGGTGGTTGCCTCCCAGATGGTCGATAAACGCTTTGGAGTCCAACCGAGGAGCATCGTGCATGCGATAGATGGCCGCATAGCGATCATCGATCGCGATCACACATTCGAGTCCTTCGGAGGACTCAGGCATGTGCTCGAGTCCCGCGATGGTTTGCTGGCCGATCTTCTTGCGACTCGTTACGAGAATCTTCTGGCCTTGAACGCTCCCGGTGAGTCCCATCCCAGGACTTTCGCTCACCGATGCGGCCGGATAAGTCGCAACGCCTTGAGCATTGGCCGCCGAGACGATCGCATGGGCCAACGGATGCTTGGAGTAATGCTCTAGACTGGCCACCAACGACAAAACTTGATTTGCATCGAATCCAGGCGCAGCGATTTGCTGGGTTAAGGTGGGCTGCCCGTAGGTCAGTGTTCCGGTCTTGTCAAAGATCGCTGTTCGCACCGAGGAGACCTGTTCGAGGGCCACAGGACTCTTGACGATGATCGCTCGTGAGGCACACAAAGAGATTGATCCTAGGATCGCGATTGGGATCGCTAAGAGCAGTGGGCAAGGTGTCGCAACAACCAAAACGGAAAGGAATCGTGAGGATTCGCCTGAGAGCCACCATGCGATCAGTGCAACGGCCAACGCAATTGGGGTAAACCAGGCTCCGATTTGATCTCCGAGCCGTCGCATCGCCGGACGGCTTTGTTCGGACTCCTGCATGACTGCCATGATCCTAGCATACCGAGAGTCAGCGGCTTTGTGAGTCGTTTCAATCACCAGCACTCCATCTCCGTTGACCGCTCCGGAGATCACCACGGAACCGCTGGTCTTGGTGATCAAAAAAGGTTCGCCGGTTAAGTACGACTCGTCCATGACGCTATGGCCTTCGATCACCCGGCCATCGACCGGTGCGACTTCATGGGGATAAATCACAACGACATCCCCGACGACAATCTGTTCCAGGGGGACTGTCTGAATCTCAGGAGTCGCTGCGGTCCCTCGGCGATGAGCCATTGTCGGCAAACGCTTTGCCAGTGCCGAAAGAACACTCGTCGCATTGGACATCGCATAGGTCTCGAGGGCTTCGCCTCCCGAGAGCATCAGGACGATGATCGCTCCGGCTAAATATTCGCCCAGCAATATCGAAACAATGATCGAAATACCCCCGAGCAAATCCGCACCGAATTCCAACTTGATCACTTTCGCCAAAAGACCCGCGACCAAGGGCAATCCGCCAACGCCTAGTGCGATCCAAAGGGGCCATGGATGAGCCGAAATCCCGGTGAATCGTAGCGTTAGGTAGATTGCGATGCATGCCAACGACAAGATAGCGATGAGGGTCGTTTGCCATCGAAGCCAACTCAGGGAAGATTCGGAGGATTCGGCCATGCTTTTAAGGTGTGTTGAGCAGGAGCTTCATTTCCCGCACTGCTTCTTTCATGCCGACGAGAACAGCCCTGGAAACAATGCTGTGCCCGATATTGAGTTCTCGCATCCCTGGAATCGCGGCGATGGGACGAACATTCTGATAGGTCAATCCGTGTCCTGCATGGAGTTTGAGTCCAAGATCAATGGCTAGTTGGGACGCATGCTCGAGTCTGTGAAGCTGGCTGAGTAGCTCCTGGCCACGGGCTTCGGCATACTGACCCGTGTGGAGTTCAATCGCTTCGACTCCTAGTTCTTTAGCAATATGAACTTGCTGGTCGTCTGGATCAATAAACAGGCATACCAAGATCCCGGAATCCTTAAGGGCTGCGATGGCATTTCGCAGTTCCTTGCTCTTAGGACGCAAATCCAAACCGCCTTCGGTGGTGACTTCTTGACGTTTTTCCGGAACGAGCGTCGCTTGCTCGGGCTCAACACTGCAAGCGATTTGAACAATCTCCGAAGCGCACGAGAGTTCAAAGTTCATCTTGGTGCGGAGGGTCTGCGACAGGATCTGCACGTCGCGATCTTGAATGTGGCGACGATCCTCTCGAAGATGGATTGTGATTCCGTCAGCCCCACCGAGTTCGGCCAAGACGGCTGCGGCCACCGGATCGGGTTCGACCGTCCGACGCGCCTGACGTACTGTTGCCACGTGATCAATATTGACGCCCAGTTCAACCATGCTCGAGCCGTTTGCTGTAAGGACTGGAAAAAATTCAGTCTCGATAGTTTAGCTACAGCTAGGCTAAGCAGAAGGGGAAACGACTCGCCCCGCAAGTGCGGGCAAGGGCCACTTGCGAAGGCTTGCGGAGCGAGTCTTCTCCGAGGATGCGCTATCCACCGTAACGACCGGTGACCGTGAAAACTGGGCCTAACCTGATGGGAAGGTCTGTCGGTTTATCCAGGGTTGCTGGGTTTCGACGCCACTAAGATCACGGGACTTCCTTGTGTCGGACAATCGATAGCTCGCTTGAGTCTCGACATACTTGCTAATACGCAACACTCGTGCCAAACCCGAAAAAGTGTTGCAAAGTTTCATTTTGAAGGGCTTAGGTAAACTGGGAGGCACATTGAGATCAAAAAACCAGCTTTTCATGGCGGCTTTTTGTAAAAACTTCCGTTTCGCTTAGGAATTTTTTACAAAGCGACCTCGATGATTTCTGTCCGAAAATGCCTATTCAAATTGGGATCGAGAATCATACTAGGTGCCCCGGAGTAGTGCTTTCTTTGGCTGATGAAGCTATCGAGTAAAAAAACTGCCTAAAGAACCCTAATCTCTACTGTTTTTGAACATGAATTCCACCACCAATCCTCTTCGTATTTGCTGCATCGGTGCCGGTTATGTCGGTGGTCCGACGATGGCAATGATCGCTAAGCAGTGCCCAGATATCCACGTGACGGTTGTCGATTTGAATCAATCGAGAATCGATCAGTGGAACTCGGATGTACTGCCCGTCTATGAGCCGGGCCTCAAGGAGGTCGTCGAGGAAGCCCGCGGTCGGAACTTGACCTTTTCGACCGATGTCGAAGGTGGCATACGTCGCTCGGACATGATCTTCATCTCGGTCAATACGCCCACGAAAACCCATGGGGTCGGTGCCGGACGGGCAGCTAATTTGGAATTCGTCGAGAAATGTGCGCGTAAGATCGCGGAGTGCTCCCAGGGGCACAAGATCGTTGTCGAGAAATCGACACTACCGGTTCGGACAGCCGAAGCTGTCAAGCGAATTCTAAAGAGCACCTCCAACGGAGCAACTTTTGACGTCTTGAGCAACCCAGAGTTTTTGGCCGAGGGAACCGCCGTCTCGGATCTACTTGCTCCAGATCGAGTTTTGATTGGGGGAGAATCCTCGGAAGCGATCGAGCAGTTGGCTCAGGTCTATCAGCGTTGGATCCCTCGTCAAAAGATTCTAACGACAAATCTCTGGAGTAGCGAGCTTTCGAAACTCACTGCCAATGCGTTCCTTGCCCAAAGGGTTTCCTCGATCAACGCTATTTCGGCATTGTGCGAAGCCACCGGTGCGGATGTCGACGAAGTGGCTAGAGCGATCGGCACCGATTCACGAATCGGGCCTAAATTTCTCAAAGCATCCGTCGGATTCGGCGGTTCTTGCTTCCAAAAAGACATTCTCAATCTTGTCTACTTGTGCGAACATTTTGGTTTATCGGAGGTAGCCAAGTATTGGGAACAAGTTGTCTTGATGAACGACTATCAAAAGAAACGATTTTCGACCCGAATCATCCGGACGATGTTCCATACCGTTTCGGACAAGCAGATTGCGATATGGGGATTTGCTTTCAAGAAGGATACCAACGACACACGGGAATCTGCTGCGATCTATATCTGCCGTGATCTGCTCGAAGAAGGAGCTCGGTTGGTGATCTATGATCCACGAGTTTCCGAAAAGCAAATCCGAGATAACCTACACTATGTTTTCCAAGACCAGTCCTTAGAGGTCTCAGCGAGGCACAAGCGACTCATCGAGACGAACGTTTCGGTCGTTTCGGACGCTTATCAAGCCGCCCAAAATGCGCATGCGATCGCGGTCATGACCGAATGGGATGAGTTTAAACAACTCGACATGAAGCGAGTATTCGAAAACATGTACCGACCAGCCTTTATCTTCGATGGGCGGAATATTCTCGATGAAACGGCTCTTGCGAAAATCGGATTTGAAGTGCATGGAATCGGTCGATCAAGCAAATTCAAAATCTGATCGTTGTGCTCATGTTCAGCAGGTAATCAGGAATCGAAACAATGCTTCAATGGGATCTGATCTCTCAAAACCGTTCTTCGGAGTCGAATTGCAGCAACCCCAGTGACGATCTGATTGACCAGATCGATACAGACAGCGGCCCAGTGAGGTTTGACTGGTCTAGTTGGAATTCTGGCAAATCGCTCGGCATGAAGTGCTTGACGATCGATACCGGCTCGATGCGTACGGTATTGCTCCCTAATCGAGGGATGGGCATCTGGAAGACATGGGTTCAGGGGATCGAATTCGGCTGGCAAAGCCCTGTCGCCGGCCCAGTACACCCAGCACTCGTTCCTGTCGGTGATCCTTCTGGGATCGGATGGCTAGAAGGTTTCGACGAACTGCTCGTGCGGTGTGGCCTACTGAGCAATGGCGCACCAGATTTTGATTCTAGCGGCAAAGTGACTCATCCAGTTCACGGTCGTATTGCCAATCTACCGGTAAGCGAATTGAAGATCCAAGCCGATCCGCAGAAAGGCGTTCTCGATGTGATCGGCACGGTCATCGAATCTCGATTCCTGATATACACCCTTGCACTCGAGTCACGAATCCGTTTCCGTGCCGGATCGTCGGTGATTGAAATTCAAGACACCGTCAGGAACCTTCGAAGCACTCCTGGGTCGATGCAGCTGCTTTATCATATTAACCTCGGACAAGGTCTTCTGGATTCCGGCTCCAAGATCATCGCCCCTCTAAAGCGTCTGGCTCCTAGAGACTCCCGCGCGGCACAAGGCGTAGATACATGGAACGTTTGCCAGGGCCCTACCAGCGGGTATGCCGAAGAGGTTTATTACGCCGAACCTTTAGCCGATCATGACCGATGGACCGAAGCGATGCTCTGCAATAGGGACGAAACGCTAGGTTATTCAGTCCATTTCGACCAATCCACACTACCGGTCGTCAATTTCTGGAAAAACACTGCGGCTCTCGAAGACGGATACGTGCTTGGAATCGAACCAGCCACAGGTTTTCCAAACACCAAAACATTCGAAAAACATCACGGAAGAGTTGTGCATCTCCAGGGTGGAGAGTCGATCGATTTTTGTTTGAAGCTTCAGCCGCATGTAGGCAAGCAAGATGTGCTAGCTACCAAAAAGAGGATCGAAGCCTTGCAAATCTTGCCATGTAGCATCGAGAGACAACCGGCGACCGGGTGGTCACCGCAAGGCTCTTGATCATGCCCTCGAAAACTCCGAAGAAGAGTATCAGAGCAGGGTGGATTTTTGGAATCGCTTTTGCGATCCGTCTGGGAATTTCGCTAGGAAATATCAGCAGTCTCGATGCCGACACCGATGCTTATCGTCGTTTGTCTCAAACCATCTACCATACCGGCACCTTTGGGTTGATCGATCCTCAAGGCATCCCGATGGCTAGTGCCTACCGACCGCCGCTTTACCCTTGGCTTTTGAGTTGGTTCGGTGGATTGAAATCCGACCAAATTCCTATCGCGATATTCCACGCACTCCTAGGTGGCTTGTCCGTCGCAATGACCTTCGATATCGCAAAGCGACTCGGCATGGCTCAGGGCCCGAGTATTGCTGCTTCAACCCTTGTCTTGATCGATCCGATTTTGATTCGCCAATCCACTTTGGTGATGACTGAAACCACTGCGACATTCCTGTCGATTGCAATCTGGTGGCTGACTCTAGTGCTACGATGGTTCCACCCCCAGGCCGATCGTCGCTCCTTGATTACAGGAGTTCTTCTTGGAGTAACACTGGGTATTGCTTGCCTGTGCCGACCGACAGCGGTTGCTTGGTGCATTCTTTGGGGGGCTGCTGAAGTATTCCGTAGCCCTATTCGCGCAAGCTGCTTGTTGCTAGGTTTTTTGCTGGTATTGATACCGTGGTGGAAACGAAACGAATCGCAACTAGGCCAGGGTGTTTGGACGACAACCCATGGGGGATACACCTTGCTCTTGGCCAACAACCCGATTCTTTATGAGCATTGGAAAACTGGTCTATCCCGCGAGTGGGACGAGGATCGGTTCCACGCATGGTGGCGATCGAAGCAACTTGAAAAATTCAACCAGGATTCTCAGGATGAAATCGCAATCGATGCATTTGCGAATCAGTTAGCTTGGGAGTCGATTCGCAAGAGCCCTTCGATGTTCGCCAAAGCCTGTCTGATCCGTGAAGGCTGGCTCTGGGCTTGGTGGCCGTCGAAACGCCAAGCCGACTCGAGAGTTGCCTTGGTGCTAGGTTTCTACTATGCGGCAGTCAGTATCGCAGCCCTCAGAGGGCTCTACAGCCTTTTGCGAATCAATGGTAATCATCGAATCCTGTGGATCCCGGCTCTAACCTTGGCACTTAGCCTCTGCTGCGTGCACGCGGTTTATTGGAGCAACATGCGAATGCGTGCACCGGCAATACCCCTAGTCAGCTTGCTTGCAGTGATGGGCTGTAGCTCTTTCTCCAAACAGACTTATCGGGATGCCCGGATGCAATAGAGGCTCGTTCGAGTACGGACGATCAGATCGTTTCCGACAACCGCCGGAGAGGAAAGGCAACCAGCATCGAGGGTATTTTCAGCAAGCACCTGGCCTTGGGCATCGACCACATGGCCTTTTCCTTGTTCATCGAAGCAATAGATTCGATTTTTGGCAACGACAGGAGAACTGCTAAAGTCACCCCCGAGACGTTTCTGCCATACGATTTCCCCGTCGGTAGGATTCATGGCCGTGAGCACTCCGCGATCCTCAAGCGAGCAGATATTACCGTTTAAAAAAACCGGAGAAGGTTTACAACCGATCGAACGAGTGGCTTGCCACAAGACATGGCTCGTGGTCACGTCACCATTTCCATCGGGAGATATCGACAAGAGTTTGGCTTTGCTGAATCCTGAACTGATGTACAGATGCTTGCCATCAAACAATGGACGAATGGCGCTAGAGTGTTCGTCGTAACGAACTTTCCAAAGCTCCTGTCCCGTGGCCGGGTCGTAGGCGATGACCGCTTTGGCCGCTGGACTGATCAATTGGTGTTTTCCGTTGACCTCGATCACATGGGGCGTGCTGTAAGCTTTCTTCCAATCGCCATCGTTGGTTCCATAGTCGATGGAGCGGTCTTGTTTCCAAACCGTTTGGCCTGTGTTCTTATCGAGAGCGACGAGGTATTGAACATCAAAGCCGTCCATGCTGAAGATCAACAGGTTGCCGTAGAGAATCGGACTGGCTCCCGCACCACGATAGTGGTTGCAAGGCAGATCGCGGCGTTGCCACAGAACCGATGCATCGGTGGAGTTTAAGGCAGCCGTTCCGTAAGCCCCAAAGGTAACGTAGACTCGATTTGCATCGCACACCGGGGTCGGCGATCCATAGGAATTGAATTGGTGGTAGTCCTTTTGCGTTTCCTGGTTGGTAAAGATCACCCGATCGATCAGTATCTTGCCTGTGTTGCGATCGATCGCAAGCACCGACATGCTCAGCCCATCGTTGGCGGCGTTGGTCAGCCAGATCTTATCGCCCCAGACCACTGGCGAGGACCAAGCTTTGCCCGGAATATCCGTTCTCCAAGCGATATTTTTCGATTCGCTCCACTCGATCGCAGGATCGCAATTTTCGTCCGCAACGCCATTGCCTTTGGGTCCACGGTACTGTGGCCAAAACCCCTTGCCTGCTAGAGCAACCTCTTGGTTGCTCCAAGCCCATTGAAGATCTTTTCCCGCGAGATCGACTTTTTGAGCAAAGACTTGATTTGAAAGAACAATGCAAGCAGCAAAACTCCATGCCGCTGGGGACTTGCGCAAGGAACGACTCATGTTTGGTCTTTGGTCTGGTGTGGATCGAATAGTATCCTGTCGGAGAAGGCATAACGATCCGTATTATAACGGCCAAACCAGAGTCTAATTGCTTGGCTTGAGCTCAATTTGGATCTTTTGTGATCCCTTCTTGACCTTGATCTTGATCTCAGAGGTCTCCGGCAAATAGTACTGCTCGGGAAGCTTAACCCATCGATCAGAGACTTTGGATGCAGCCTTCGTGCTCTGCATAAGGCTCTTTCGAACATCCTCTGGGATATTGTCTCCAGGCAATTTCGCCGGACCCGTTGCAGGCATCGGTTCAAACTCGCGATTATCGACTCCAACCATTACATCACCAACCGGTAAATCGATCTTGAAGGTTCCGTCTGGACCCAGTTCCGCAGAGCCTTCAACCGTCAACTTATTCTTCGCATCAATCGATACGAAACTTAGCATCCCTCCAGGCAGTGGCTTGCTATCGAAGAGAACTTCACCCTCGACAAGCCCCCGCGGACGCTCGCATCCAACCGAGAAAAACAAGAGGGATACTAGCGCAAAGTAATGAAAGCTTTTCATCGAATTGAACTCGACTTTTAAAGAGAATTAGATCAAATCTCGATCCCTACTCTGGCAAAATAGCAACATCTCCGCCGTCTGGTGTCAAGCTCCAGAACCAAATCTGGGAGTCCATCGTGCCTGAGAGCGCGGTGACCGATCCGTCTGCATAAGCCACTTGCATAAGCGAGTGAAGGGATGTTGCTAAGCGTCGGTCGCATCGGCCACCATTGGTCGAGTTTCTTAAGGGGTACGCTGGGCTAACTTGGAACCTAGAGGCAATCCCATAGGTAAAGATCAAACCGTCGCGACCGCGCCCACCGCCAAAGACAGCCGATAGTCTATCGCCGGGATAGCTGTCTACGGGAACGCCTGAATTAGGCTGAGAACCTCCTGTGCCTCCGATTCGGAAGATTCCTCGCATCCACCATGTGCCTCCCGGAGCGCCAGCTCCATCGCAACGGGACAGTTTTTCAGCCAGCATGATCGTTTGCGAGGTCCCGTCTTTGATCGTCGAGAACTTAGCCCTACCATCCCAGCAAGTCTCCCATGGGAAACCTGCCGCCCCGCAAACTGTCGTGATGTTGTTTACGCCCCCGAAGACCAAGAAGTTACCTGCATAGGATGAATCGCCTGGTGTCCAATCCAGGCCATTGCCCAAGGTCGCATCACTTGGACATCGAAATGAAGGAATGCTGGTTTGGCGAAGCCATGTTCGGCTATTGGGATTTACCGATCCCCACGTGGGCCAAGTGTATCCTAAATCGATCCATGTATTTGGGGTTTGTTGTCCAACAGCAGACGCAAGGTCGCATGTCGAGCCCATCGTCCATACCGTATTATTTTCCATATAAGGAAGCATGTGGTAATACAGTGGGGCATACCAAGCTCCCCCGAAGTTTCCGGATTGTGGAGGAAACCGCTTAAGGGCTGAGTGACAATTATGGAGAGCTAAGATCTGTTGTTTGAAGTTATTTTGGCACTGCATTCGGCGTGCCGCCTCACGCGCCGCTTGCACCGCGGGTAAGAGCAATCCAACCAACACACCGATGATCGCGATGACGACCAAGAGTTCTACCAAGGTGAAACCGCTGTGCAAACGAGGAGACGATCGCCAAGCACCGGATGATCTGCGTTGAATGATCATGAGAGTACCCCAAGACAAAAGATAAGAAGTAATACAAGTGACGATGGGATGAACCGTTGAAAGATTCGATCGTCATTCGATGGCGTTATTATTTCAGAAAATTTATCTGGATGTTGCGAGACACTTGGTAAAATAAAAGATTCACCCCCAAGAGGGGGGTTTCTGGCGGGCTAGGCCCCCTTAGACGCCGCGATCGCTTCTACCACCGTTTTTCTTCCAAGCGGGGTTTTGTCATCGAAGGGACCGTCCGAACCACCCTTTGGCCATGTTTCTGGATCGGCGTACTTTCCGTCGTCTTGATACTGTCTTTGCAGGCGACCAAGCTCGGCTTTGAGTTCCTCAAACAGGACTTGAGTGGCTGGTCTATTCGCAGCATGTGGATCGTGCAAGAGATTGATTTGCTCGTTTGGATCATTCACAAGATCGAACAATTCGTAAGCATCTTTTCGCCAATAGTAAATCAACTTGTGCGTTGCTGTTCGGACTCCGTAATGGGCGCGCGTATTATGATGACCAGGGTCATGGTAATACCGATAGTAAACGGACTTGCGCCAATCGCTTGGCGTCTGGCCTTGAAGTACCGGCAAGAGCGATCTGCCTTGCATCGACTCGGGAACATCAAGCTTGGCCAAGCCTAAAAAGGTTGGAGCAAGATCGATATTTGCGACCATCGCTTCGGGGGTGGAACCGGCTGGGATTCCAGGCCCTCGCATGATCAAGGGTGACCGCAAGCCCGGTTCGTACATAAAACGCTTGTCGTACATCCCGAGTTCACCCATATACCAACCGTTATCAGCCGTATAGATCACAATCGTGTTCTTAGCCAATCCTTTTTTGTCTAAATAATCGAGCATCGCACCGATGCTATCATCGACTCCCTGGACACACGCTAGGTAGTCTTGCATGTAGCGTTGGTACTTCCAACGCACAAGTTCCTCTCCTTCGAGCGTCTTGCCGTCGACTTGAACGCTTGTAGGTTTGACACCAAGCCATTTGTTTCGTTCTTGGCCTTGGAGTTCCTCAGGAGGTGTTAGCTTAAGATCTCGGCGAGTCAAATCCTTAGCGATGGTCTGTTCGTTTTCCGGAAGAGCACTCGGGCGCGTCGAGTAATCATCCCAGAGCGTTGCAGGCTCTGGAAACGTTCGGTTGCGAAAGGCTTCCTTGTTCTTCGTGTCAGGCTCCCACTCGCGGTGAGGAGCTTTGTGATGAAGCATTAGAAAGAAAGGCTTGTCGGTAGGTCGGGTATCTAGGAACTCGATTCCCAACTGCGTTGTGATTTCAGTGCAGTGGCCTTCGATCGTCAGTTTGTGTCCTTGGACGAGAAATTGAGGGTTCCAATAAGCCCCCTGTCCGGGCAGAACAATCCAGCGATCGAACCCTGTCGGATCGCTCCCAAGGTGCCACTTGCCGATCATCCCGGTGTGGTATCCGGCTTGCTGCAATCGCTTGGCAACGTGATCTCTTGAACCGTCAAAGCGGTTAAAGACCGGGACACCATTGAGGTGAGAGTATTGCCCGGTAAGGAGCGTGGCACGGCTAGGGGTACAAATCGAGTTGGTCACGAAGGAGTTTAAGAATCGAGCCCCCTGGTTGGCCATACGGTCCAAGTGGGGCGTTGTATTGACCTTCGATCCATACGCCGAAATTGCTGCCTGAGCATGGTCATCGGAGAAGATAAACAGGATGTTCGGACGATCGTCGGTCACTGCGCAAGCTCGATTTGCACTTAATACGATTGCGAATAAACAAGTTAATGCGCCTAAGTAGGTAAATCCGCAAGCAGTCTTGATATGCATGGTACTAAACATCGTCATTGGCCTATGGGTGTGTCAGTTCGAGCGACCCGGATCTCCCGTCCGAAGAAACTCATGGTTTACCGGAGCGGAGGTTCTCTGACCGTCTGAAGAAACCAGAGTGATCTGTCCGGGGCTAAACTCGATGGTTTTGACTACTTGAAATGCTTCTGGAACCCGAACGACCCCTTGAATGTAACGGATCTGAGTAGGATTGTTCTTCGATAGTTCCAAAGCGGTTCTGATTCCCTGCTGGTTGATTGCATTGGGTTCGACCGAGGCTTTGAGTCCATCTGCAAAATAAGCGGTGACGTCTTCGAGTCCCAAGCAGTGATTTCGTCCAAGCCAAGGGTAGCCATGGCGGCCTCGGTTCTCGATCCAAAAGACCGTTGAGTTCAAAACCGATGCATCCTTGAGACTGAACCAGATATAACCTTTGTCCGTGAAGGTCGCAGTCATCCAAGCCGGAGTGCGATTGGCATCCGGAGGCTGGTTGTAAATCTGAACCAAATCAGCATGTCCTTGGCGAGCAGGCAATCGACTCAAGTCAGCGTCCATTTGCCCCTTCCAAGCCACAGGGACATGGGCCAGAGAATCCCAATGCTTGCCCGGCTCGAGCGATTGGTATTCGCCTTGTTTGGGATCCGAAAAAACTCCCGGGTAGGTCATACCGAATCGAATGGGACTCGATGCGAGTCGCACGCTTTGCTCTTGATCGCTCATGGCCAACGTCGCATGATGCCCTAGCGGAACCTTTCCCTCGAACCCTTCGATGGTGTGTTTGGTGTAGACGACGTTTTGGTTGTCGACCAAGTAAATCTCTTTGGTGACCTTGCCCACCCGAGCGGTGGTTTCCATCGTCATTGACAAACGCGAGGTATTACCGATACGCTCGGTCCCCCTACGAATCCAATGACTGCTTGCAACTTCTCCATGCGGCGGATGCTTTTCGTTACCAAGAGCCTCGGAGTTTCCGCCAAAGGGCATGCAAAAGAAATCTCCTCGCAGGGGAACCAAGACCGCTGCGGGCATCTCGGCCTGCTGTTCCTCCTGCCAAGGGCTGATGTGATAAGGCTGAATCGGCTCGGGTGTATCGCGATAAAAAGTCACCGGAGCCATGTGTCCACCTAGGAGCGTGACGGCAAGCTCGACCTGATTGCTTGAGAGCACATAGCTCGGTTGAGCATGGATCGTTTTATCGCCCATGGAGACTCTTTGATCGTTGGAAGAATCCTGAGCATGGACAACGAGGCTTGTCGCTGCGGAAGCAATTACCAAGAAGGGAATGACTAAAATTGGGAACTTCATTCGTTCGGTTCTTCAGTAATTTATTTTGGGTAAATGGGATGTCTTCGCAGAAGTTTGCCCACCATTGGCTTTACTCCCAATCGCGAGGACATAATGTAAGCGGAAGTGCGCAAGCACTCCGGTGAAAGTTGAAGGATCTGCGAATTTACAATGTTTTTCACCGGACGGCTCGCGCCGTTCCGCTTTTAGTTCAAAGCCAATTGCTTTACGACAGCATCCTGTGTGTAGGCACCTCGACAGCATAGAAGATGGCTTTGCGAAAGCAACACCCAGGAAATGTTTTTTGGCCGGAAGCCTACGATCTAATCGTCTTGTCCCACACTCAAAGGACGGGTTTGCTGGGTAAACTCGCCGGCGGAGTCCCTTGGGAGAAACCAGTCCATGATCCCGGCTGGAACGGCTGGGATTTGACTGCCGAATCGTTCTGAGAGCTCATCGGTTGCGGTAGGTTTTATAGCGAAAATACGCAAGTTACGAATCGCCGTACGGGTCAAGCACTCGTCCCCTTGCTCGCAATGCGTATCGAGCGAATGGAACGCAAGTCGCAGGTACTTTTCATTCGTCGAAACCGCCGACTCGCCGACTTGCAACACATGGTCTCCAGGAACCAGATCACGCCACGAGAAATGAGGTAGTTGCGATGCCACCTTCGCTATCCTAACAATTCGCTCGGGTATGATGCTTTGGAGAAGATCGAATTGGCGAATAACGAAATAGGTTTTTTGATATTCGCTGATCAGGTAGTCGGTTGTGGCCAAACGCAAAAGGTCGCGATCATTCGAAGGATCGATCAGAATGCGAGTCGGACGATTCGAATCGATACTGAATTTGGTCTCACCGGGAGAAGATAGAATCCCGGCACCATAGGCCCGTACCTCTTGGTCCTGGAGAACCAGGCCGAATTCGACTGTAAACCAATAGATCCTTTCGGCATACAGCAGTAGCTCGTCGCCACGTCGCTCGATCGCTAGCCGGCGCGTAGGGTCGTTTGTTAGAGCCAACGCATCGTCTCTTTCTTGATAGATCATATTTCGGGCCACGCCGTGGCTTTGCATCAACTGGGCCACTACCGGAATGGTAAACGTCGATACGTGACCGGCAACGTCGTGACCGATGTCAGGCTCCTGAAGATAGTCTTGTTCCAGTGCTCGCATGAACGTGGTCACCGGAAAGAACCGTCGCGAGTGGCAGGTGAAGAACAACTCGGCAGGGATGATCATGTTGACCGTCGAGAGTTGCCAAAGCGTTTGCTGGTAGATACGAGCGTTGAGCAAGTAGAAATCGGGAATCACTGTTCCGCCGATTTGAAAGAGTTCTTCGCCATGCAAGTACTCGCGGCAGGCATAGCGATGCTTGGAACGCTGCTGGTCGGCGATCAGACAAGCCCAACTCAAGTGTTGCTCGAACGTGTAAGAGTCGTAGTGCTGCGCGTTGGCGTACCGCCCCAGATCGACCGTCAGATCCGAGAGCGTACCGATCCGAAATGGCTGGCCTGATCGGGCTGCCTGCAAATACTCCCTGGCTATATCTGCCGGTATCGGAAATGGGACATTCGCATCGGCTAGGCAGCGCTCGAGTTCATCGAGCCGATCTTGAAAACTCGGGGCCAAAACCTTGTCCCAAGCCACCCCATGCCGATGAGCGATGGCTCGATACTTCTCTTGTAAATTTTCAGGTGTTGTATCCATCGGGGCTCTCCTGATACCGGATAGTTCCTATGTGTTATGTCTCATTATAGATCGATTCTCCGGTTCGTGCTCCTGCTTGTGCTCCTACTCGTACTCGAAGCCCCTAAATCCCAAGGGTTCTTTTCGAGCACGAGTACGAGTACGAAAAAAGCCAGAAGCGTATCCTCCTAGCCACAATTATTTCTGAAGTACTGCTCGAAAGAAACATCAGGACTCGGGCCGCAAAACCTACTGCAAAACCAGAGAATCCAAATCTGCTAGAATAGTCGTCCTGCCGACTGTTTCCTCCCTCCTGAATATCAAGAGCTTACTATGCTTGGTTTATATCCCGATGTCCGAAGGCTCGGCAAGAATCGCTTTATTTTATGCATCGAGTTGCTTGTGGTTTTTGCAGCGCTAGGGGCTTGTGCCTCGGCTCAATTCCCCGCCGATCATTTCGATCGAATCGATCCTGCTAGCGCCGTTGAGCTCAAAGGTACCGAACGACTTATGCTCCAAGGTGACATCGCCTCGGAACTGGTCTCCGGAGTGGATCGCTTTTTGCTCAAACAAATCGATGCCTCGGTGATCCAGCGCATGGCGAATTGGCCTCAGCCTAATTCGCAAAACAACGCGAACACTCCTGAGATCTATGAAGAGTCCATCAAGGGACTGCGTGCTGAGTACTCTCGGCGCATTGGACTCGTCGACTCCCGCACGGAATCAAACGATTGGATCATCGAAAGTCCCCTTGGAGCAAACAGCTTGGCCGCTAGTTTGCAATCTTTAGCGAGCGACGATAACCTCCGAATTGAACAGGTTCGATGGCCGGTTCTCGAAGGCTTCGAAGCTCATGGTTTGCTGGTGATTCCCAAGACTGTTCGCTTCGGAGCAGTGCTCATACCCGACGCGTCCCAGTTGCCCGAAAATCTTTGCGGAGTCGGACAAAATGCAAACGCCGATGCGCTTGCAATCGCCCGCTGCGGCGGCTTGGTCGTCATTCCGCAGGGCGCAAGTCGGCATCGTGAAGCACGGCTCGGTCGGGCAATCATGACCGACCAAGAGTACCTCTACCGATCTGCGTTTATCCTAGGAAGGCATCTGCTGGGATACCAAGTCCATCAGAACATGGCTGCGGTGGATCTGCTGAAGAAAACGATCGGCCAGCGACCGATCATGGTCGCTGGTTGGGGAGAAGGAGGCTGGATCGCACTGGCCACCGGGGCTTGTGATACCCGAGTCGATGTAGCGTGTGTTTCAGGACATTTTGGACCGAGAGAAAAAATCTGGGATGAACCGATCCATCGCAATGTGCATGGACTGCTTAGGCACTTTGGGGACGCTCAGCTTGCAGGCCTGATCGCACCGAGACACTTGGTGATCGATCCGGTACCAGGTCCGACAGTAAGCATCGCCGGAGAAGGTGGTGCGCCCGGGTCGCTCAGTGGTCCGGAACCTGCGCGGGCCCAAGCCGAGGCGGAACGGGCCAAAGAACTTTTATCCCCCTGGAAACTTCAAGACAGAGTCGTTTCAAGCGAACCATCCGGTGCGGCAAACTCCCAACTCCAGGGAATCAGCGATTCAGGACTTGCCACAAGTATTGGGAAACTCGGGAGTGAGTTTAGCAACTCTGGATCGCTTGCGATCTCAACCAAACAAGCCTCGATCGCCATGGGTAATTGGGATCGATTGGAGTCAAGCCAATCCCGACGACTCGCATGGCTAGGACAACTGGATCGCTGGCAGCAAAGAAAGTTGGATTTGATTCAATACGAACGCGATGCCCACTGGAAGAATCTCGATACGTCCACACCCGAAAAGTTTGCTCAGAGCATCGAGCCTTATCGCAAAGAGTTCCGTGAGGAGATCATCGGAAACTGGGAGCTTCCTAAAAAGCCCCTCATGCCACGAACAAGGCTCGTGTACGAACGGGAAAAATGGCTCGGTTATGAGGTCGTGCTCGATGTGTTCGATGAAGTCATTGCCTATGGAATCCTGCTCGTTCCTAAATCCAACGAACCGATTGCCAACCGGCCTTGTGTGGTCTTTCAGCATGGACTCGAAGGACGCCCCACCGACACAATCGTCAAGGATCACCCGGCGTATCATGATGTCTCTGCACGATTAGCCGAGCAAGGTTACGTCGTTTTTGCTCCTCAAAATTTGTATTTGTTTACTGATCGCTTTCGGAGTCTTCAGCGCAAGAGCAATCCGCTCGGAAAGACCTTGTTCTCGACGATCGTAGCCCAGCATGAGCAGATCGTAAAGTGGCTTGCTAGTCGCCCAGAGATCGATCCGAATCGGATCGCCTTTTATGGACTCTCCTACGGAGGCAAAAGTGCGATGCGAATTCCAGCGTTGGTGCCTGAGTATTGTCTCTCGATTTGTTCCGCTGACTTCAACGATTGGGTTTGGAAAAACGCGAGCACCTCGGCACCCTACAGCTACGTATGGACGATGGAGTACGAAATCTTCGAGTTCGATCTTGGTCGCAAATTCAATTATGCGGAGATGGCCACTTTGATTGCACCTCGTCCATTTATGGTCGAGCGAGGGCATGCCGACGGCGTGGCTCCTGACGAACGAGTCGGATTGGAGTTCGCCAAAGTGCGACGGATGTACGCAGCTCGTTTGGGGATACCCGATAAGACCACGATCGAATGGTTCAATGGCCCACATACGATCCATGGAGTGGGAACTTTTGAGTTTCTCAGTAAGCATCTGAATCATCCGAAATAGTGGCCCCCGAAGTTTTACCCACACATTTTTTCCAAGAACCCAACAAGAGCCTTTTCACCGAATTATCTGGAGTGTTGACGCTAGTACAGCATGGATTGTGGGGGTTTTGTTATGATTTCAAGAAGATGAGACAAGTCAATTTGTTGCATAGGATGAATAAAAATGTGGAAACTCAAGTCGGCGATTCAATTGATGTTGACGATTGGATTGTTTTGGAGCGCTTCGCTGGCTCGTGCGGGAGTGGTGATCCAAATTAACTTTGACGGTGGATTGACGACATCGCAACAGGCTTACTTCAGTGTTGCTGCGAGCTATTGGCAAAGTTTGATCGTCGATTATGCAGGAGGCATCAACCCTCTTTTTTCCAGCGGCATCGATGATATGGATGGTCGAATTGATATCAAGGCGAAAGGCGTGAATATCGATGGAGTCGGCGGAGTGTTGGGGCAAGCAGGACCGCAAACCGGTGCTGGTTTGGGTGGCTTTCTCTACACCGCCACGGGTATTATGCAATTCGATAGCGCCGATTTGGCTTCTCTGGAATCGAACAAGACGCTCATGTCGGTCATCATGCATGAGATGGCGCACGTACTTGGGTTTGGAACACTATGGGATCCGGCCACTGATTTCAGCATCCCAGGATTCCAAGACGTATTTAATCACAGCACTAATCTCTACACGGGTGTCAATGCGCTTCAGGAGTGGAAGACCGAATTCTCGCAATCATCTGCAACTGCCGTCCCTATCGAGGCTGATGGTGGTCCAGGAACCGCCCAATCGCATTGGAATGAGGTCGCAGGGGGCGCTGGTCTGACAGGTATCACCGATACGTTCGGACGCGATATGAGGAACGAACTGATGACAGGCTGGTTAAACGCTCCGTCATTTCTTAGCCGCATGTCGGTCGCTCAGTTTGCGGATATCGGATATGTGGTTGATTTTTCTAAACTCGGATTTATCAATTCGAACCTTAACAATGCTGTTGTTCCTGAACCAAGCTCTATGATGATCTTCGCACTTGGTGCATTAGCCTGGGCAAAAACCAAAAGACAAAAAACCCATCGCTAGCGTTCGATCTTTGGCCCAGATTGAATTATGCTAGAGGTTCGATGCCCACTGCGGTCGAGCCTGTTCCCTGCTAGCAAGTCGAGGCCAATATGATTCGTTTACTTCGGTGCATAGGTTTGTTAACACTAGGTTTTCTTTCGTTATCGGCTTATCCGTGCCAATGCCTTGCACAGACGCGAGCCGTACAACCGCCGTACAAGATCCCAAACGAGTCAGTGCCCGATGTTTTGCGCAGTTGGATTCCGTGGGTTCTCTGGGACGAGAGTTACCAGCAAGCTCCCACGACCTACCGGAATTTCGAAGAACGCATCTATTACTGGCCGAGCCAAGTCGAGATACAAGCCGATGACGCCAAGGGTAGCTGGCAAGTCAATGTGGCCGTCTACCGCGAATCCTGGTTCCCGCTTCCAGGAAGCAGCGAACACTGGCCTACAAGCGTAAGCGATTCCGAAAAGGAGCTCGTCGTTATCGAACACAACGGATCCCCAGCGGTCAAACTCAAACCCGGCAACCACTCGCTCAAGGGTCAGTGGTTGTGGAAATCCTTACCTCAAAAACTGACGATCCCAAGAAGTTATGGGCTGCTGCGACTGCAAGTTCGCAACGAGCCGATCGCAACTCCTAATTGGGATAGCACCGGAACGCTTTGGCTTAGTCGTTCGAATGTCGGCCAAGAGGTTCAGAAGGATAGCTACTCGTTTGAGATTTACCGACTGATTCAGGATG
>JBEIGI010000032.1:0-54995 GCA_040381975.1 Pirellula sp. | reverse complement strand
TTTACATTACGCTACCCAGCGCGCTGGCCCCCTCATCCCCCGACCCCTTCTCCCCCGCCAAAGCCCGGGGGCGAAGGGGGGAATGCATTTATGTGGTGCGCTCGTTTGGGGGGTTCCAGAATCAGTGGTGGACTTAGGGCACAACCAATTTGGCCTTCGTCCCGGTATAGATGATCTCCAAAGGCAACGGTCCGCCATAGTCGCCGTCAAGCTGATATCCCACTTGTTCACCAGGGCCTCTGACTCTTAACCCACTGACTCGCGCTTCTCTCCAACCCTTGCTCCGTCGATGCCGACCCATCGCTACCCTGACGTAATTCCAAAACCCTCTCCAAACACTCCCACCCTCCATCATCCCTATGTCCATCAACCCATCGTCCGCTATCGCTCCATCCAGGATGTGGATCCCCGCCGCATACTTCGGTACGTTGAAACCAAACAACCAATGGCAACCCCCTATCCCCTCCCATCGATCCCCGATCTTGCTCTCTACCTCCAATCGCGGCCAACGATACTGCCATATCGCTCGCATGATCCCTAACCGATATGCCCACCTCGTTACATGCGAACTGCGATGCTCATGCACAATCTGTACCACCTTGGCATCAAACCCCACACTAACCATGATCAAAAACAATTTCCCATTGGCCCGAAATAAATCGAGCTCCCGTGTCTCCATCCCTTCAACCATCTGCGCAAGACCACCAATCTCCCTCGGTATGCAATACTGCTGAGCCAAAAGATTCTCTGAGCCCAACGGAAAAATCGTCAGCGGTGTCTCGACCGAAATCCGATTCAATACCGCTGCTGCTGTCCCATCTCCACCTGCCGATACCACCGTTCGTAACTCACCCTGGGTCTCATAACGACCCACCATCGATTCCATCTGCTCTAAATCGGTCGTTAAGTCAACTTGCCAACCCCGCGACTCAAGCTCCTGTTTGAGACCCTGCGCTTTGCCCAGACCACTGCTTGCACCCGACTTGGGATTCGCTGCAATCACAATGCGCCGTGCCTGTGCTGATCTCACCGATCGACTTCCTTAAGCGATTGCTCGTAAAGATGCTTCACCGCTCGCCCACTGATGGTCTGACTCTTGACCAACTCGGCTGCTATGGCCTCTACGGCCCTCCATGACTGGGCATCCAAAAGATGATGCTCGGTCTTGCTGAGCAACCGTTTCTCAAGCCGCTGAACCTGTCGCTCACCATCGTTGCGAGTCTGCAACATCCTTCGCACAAATCGCAGATCCTGCGCCGCTCCCTGCTGGCAATACTGACCCGTAATCTGCGACTCGGCGACCATCCCCGCCAGCAAGATCATGACCTCGTCCTCTAAGTAATCCTGCGCCCCTCGCGATTTGCCCTTCTGCAAATGACAAGCACCCAGTCGCTGAGCTCCCAAATGGGACTGTCCCGGGACAATCGTCACCTTCTGCACCGCTCGACCCAAGATCATGGCCATCACGGCATGACCGGCTTCGTGATAAGCGGTCGCCCGAAGTGCAAATGCCATCGCCGATTCTTCGTCCATGAAATCGCCTTACGTGAATAACCGCATGTGCTCGACTTGCTCTCGATAATCCCCATCGAGCGCTCTGCGGCTATCGGTGAGCATCCAACGCTCGAGCACCGATGCATACACGCTTCGAAAGTCGATCTTGAACCGTAAATCACCATCCTCCAAATCCGATAGATCTGGCCTGGAGCCATGGATACTCTTGGGCAATTTCGGTCCGGCAAGAAACATCGGGGCTGCCGCGCCATGATCGGTTCCCAAACTGGCGTTCTCCGACACGCGGCGACCAAACTCACTAAAGGTCAACACCAGCACTCGGTCCTGCTGACCTGTCTGCTTGAGCCTCGACAAAAACGCCGTCAATGCATCTGCCCATTGCTTGAGCAACCCTGCATGCACATCCGGTTGGTTGGCATGCGTGTCAAAGCCATCTAACGTGACATAGTAGACTCGCGTCTTAAGCCCCGAGAGGATCAATCGCGATACGGCTCGGAGCTTCTCCCCAAGCCCCGTCTTGGGGAAATCGCCAGAAGCGTCCGGCTGCGCTAAAATCGTATCGAGCCGCTGGCTGACCTGCAGTGCCGATACCGTACTGGTCGATACAAAATCCAATAGACTCCCAGATTCCTCTGCTTTGGATCCTGTTGCTTGCGACATCTGCTTGTCCTGCCCAGCCTCAAGCTTGGCCTTGAGCCGCATCTGCTCGAGCGAAGCTAGCGATGGAACTTGAACTCCTCGTTCCTGACATGCCAGCGGAAGTGGCTCCGAACCCAAATGGATCGCCGGTGAGTCACTCGTCGCATTGGTACTCTGCTCGGTTAGCCAACGCCCGAGCCATCCCGATTGCGAACGATCCTTCTTCGGATGGCACGAGTGCCAAATGTCCATGGACTCAAAGTGGGAGCGATTGGGACTCGGATAACCTACCCCTTGGATGATCGAAAATCGATCTTCGGAAAGCTGATCCTCGATCGCTCGAAGCGATGAATGGAGTCCAAGTTCATCGTTGAGCTTGATGACCTGACTCGTTGGGATACCAAGCTTCGGACGCGCTTTGGCATAGAGTTCATCCCGATAAGGGACTACGGTATTGAGCCCATCGTTGCCCCCTGAAAGCTGGATGACAACTAGGATTCGATCGGTCATCGAGGAACGATCGTCCTGCAATGCCAGTTCGCCCGCAAGCGCTTGCAACCAACCACCTGGCTGTCCAGTTCCGATCGCCAACCCTGCACAGGTACCAATACCGAGTTTTCCAAAGCTTCTTCGTTTCATGATTCACTCTCAGGATAAGTGCATTTTTGGATTTTGGGAAAGGGCAACGAGGACTCTTTTCCATCGATCCAAACCGACCTCGGATTTTTCCGCAACGCTTTGCAATCGTTCTTTGTCCGGGCCGCTTAAGGGTACCGAGAGCAAGGAGTCTTCGAGCCAACCGAGCCATTGATTTTGGTCGTTAAGTTGCTGGGATTTGAGCCATGCATCCAAATCCCCGCGACCAAAGCGTGTGGCCGGTTCGCGCAACAGATCGACAAGCAGATTCGATCGCCCGATGAGAGTCGATGAGTTGATCCACGCGCGGCCGCCATCCCAGCCTTTGACATTCGGTGGATTGAAAAGAGCTTGGCCAATCCCATCGAGCCCTTTGGCCAACCGATCCAAGTTCGTGGTCATTTGCAAACTGCGCATCGACTCGACCATCAGATCGATTGGAGATCGGACTTTCTTGCCGATGCTCCAATCCGAGAGCATCAGTTTGCTCGACAGGATTTTTCGCACAAGCGGCTCGATATTGAAATCCGACTTGCGAAACACGTTGGCAAGAGGTTCGAGGAACTCAGGTGTCGGATTGGGTTCATCGCAAACAAAGAATCGGACGAGTTTTCCGGAGATGAACGTCGGCATCGATCGATGCTCGAGCACCGCGTCGATCGCCTCTTCACCCGATTCAATACCCTCGCGATCGAACAACTTTTTCAATCCCGAATCATGTTGGTAGGGATTAAAACGAAACGCTTTGCGTCGGATCTCCCAACCGGTGAAACATCGGGCTAGTTGCTGGACGTCCTGCTCGGTGTAGTTTCCTTCGCCTAAACAAAAAAGCTCCATGAGCTCTCGGGCATAATTCTCGTTCGGATGGGTCTTGCGATTCGAAGCCGAATCGAGATACAAAAGCATCGCGGGATCTTTGGACACTCCATGAACCAATTTGCGAAAGTCACCTAAGGCGTGTTCTCGCAAAAGTTTGTTTTGCTGAACCATCAGTTCGATATCGTTGACCTTATCAGCACCGGTCGCAAAATGGCCGTGCCAGAACAAAGTCATTCGTTCCACCAGGGGGCTTGGCGAGTGTATCATGCGGTGCAACCACCAAGCGGCGATGCTATCGATGCTCCCACCTCCTCGAACCGCCGAGGCGATTTGCGTGGACTCTTGTTCAAAGTTCTCTAAAGCTTGGTCGCTGCGCATCCCAAGGAGTTTGTCGATCGTTTTCGATGGGCCGAGTTCGACGAACTCCTGGACTTCCGAAGGCTTAGCGCCAAACCCTCCACGTCGCATCAGGTGCCTTACGCGCCGAGCATCCCAGGGCTCTTGCGCAGACGGTTCCCAAGTGCCCCAAGCGACGATGGGATCCATCGCGGAGAGACTTTCATCTGGTTGGATAGACGGGTTGGACATGGCGATGAAAATTAGGGGGCAAGACGATGTGGTTGGCTGGATCGCGACAGTACTCAGTTTAGTGTGTATTGACTGGAACTACCACCGGCGCAGGAGCACAATGGCTTTAAATGAGTGTTAGCGGAAGTGCGCAAGCACTCCGGTGAGTGTTCGAGGACTCGCGATTTTGCTATTCGGCGGGTTGCCAGAGGGCGTGCTCGACTTGGATTCCTTCGTCGGCAAATTCCTCTTCGGTCATGGCCGTGAGCCAAGGGCTATAGCCATAGAGGTTTTCCCAGTCTTTTTTGTGGCTTGAATGGCTTGCCCAGTTCAAGGCATCCGAGCGGGTTTCGAACTGGCTGATGAGAACCGATTTCGGGCAGTCGTCTAGAATCTCGCCGTTTCGCAACACGAGTTTTCCTTTTCGAAACACCATCACAGGATTTGAGAACATGGTTTCGGTATTTTTATCGTTGCGGTAGACCACCACATCAGCGATCGAACCGGGACTCAGATTGCCACGTTGCTGAAGCCCTAAGGCTCGCGCGGGCCCCAAGCGGGTGATCGATGCGATTTCATCGAGCCGATACTCCCGCTTGAGGCTCGGCAGGCTCGAAGTGGTTTTCACATCCGGGTGCAATCGATCGAAAATCGACATTCGGAAGTCGTAGTCCATCAGCAGACGGATCAGGTGCGGATAGCCCGTAAAGGGCCCACCGTTGGGATGATCCGTGGTCAGAAAAACTCGCGTCGGGTCTTGGATGCGCAAGAACAGCTCTAGTCCGATGGCCCATTGCAAGCCGTGGACGTACTGACTCTCTTTGTATTTGAAGGGCAGCAATCCGCAGCCGGCTTGGCATTCCAAATCCTGAAAGATCTGTTTGCGAGGGCTTGCTCGTTTACGGTTGGCAAACTGATGCATCGTGTCGGCTGAGAGAGTGATGGTTTGCCCGAAAAGAATTTGGCCAACATCGATCGAGATATGGTTGGTTCGGTTCACTCGATCGGCCAATTTCGATGCTTCGGAACTGAAGCCATGCGGACCAGCTTTGCCATAGCAGTGATACTGAGCATGCGTCAGGTGGATGCGGCGGCCTTCGACTGCATCGAGCGTTGCGAGGGTCGATTCGATATTTCCGGGGGTTCCTAAGTTGCTGCAGTGAACGTGCAGCGGATGGGCTAGTCCAAGCTCTTCGGCGGCAGTCGAAAGGGACCAAAGGATGTCTCGCGGGGTAACGGGCAATTGCGGGTGGGCTTCGTCGACATTCAATTGCCTTTGATTGAATTTGAACGCATCGATTCCTCCAGCATTGACAACTTTGATCGCCATCGCCGCGCTCGAGGCGACCATCCAAGCGACGTAATCGTTGATCTGTTGTTGAGAAGCTCGAGATGCGAGCATATTCAAAAGCATCCGATCGTTGCCGAGCACGACATAACCGCCTGTATCCAGCCAAGGCGTATCGCGCATCTCGATATGCGATTGCCTTGCGTTGGCTGGCAACATGGCCGGTTCAAAACAGGTCGTGTAACCCATTTGCAGGTAACGCCGGCCGGTCTCCCAGGTGCCAGGCACCGGAGCCGACAGCGGTGAGAGCCAAGGCTTCTGTTCGTCGAGGTGCTCGGAGCGTTGGGGCCAGAGCAATCGAGCTAGATTGACCTTTCCCCCCCCAATGTGCGTATGAATATCGATCCCACCTGCCATCACGACATGGTCTTCCAAATCGTACTGGCTATCGACATGAAGGTTTGGAGGGATTTTTCGAGCGAGCACTTGGTCGACGATGTACAGGTCGGTCGGTTTGGACGACCCATGAATCCCATCGACGATCCGAGCATTCTTAAGGTGGATAACCTTCATCGCATGAGCCTCCCGAGCCAATCGCAGGGGCTCGAGTATTGGTCTTGAAGCTCTTTCCTAGGAGTCTTAATCTTCGCAAGAATGGTTTGATCTCCACGGAACACATTTGCCGAGTGGGTCTCGCCCATGATGCCCGTTGGCAACCATAGATCCGATGGCAAAGTCGGTTTGGTTTGGCTGGGCCCTACGATCAACTTGGGAATACTCTGCTCGATGAAATCCAGTGGTAGTTCTTCGATCGAATCATCGATCCATATCACCAAGGATCCCTCTCTAGATTGCTCCTCACAGGCGCGGCGTTGGCACCAGACCTTGGCCGCAAAGCGATTCGGGTCGTATACAGGGTTTTGATGATCGAAATGGATTCTGCCTGGAAAGCCCGTCAGCCAAGTGCAGGTCTGATGAAAGCTCGATTGCAGGTTACCCCAGCAAAGCGTTGCAATGCGTGCGGTTTCGTTTCTGGTTAAAACCCAGCGGCTTAGTAGATCGATCCAAAGGTCTCGATAAGTAACTGCCAGTGCTGAAGGAGAGTAGAGGATGGTGGTGTAGTGAGCCTGGAGGATCCACTCGCCTAACTGGCTTTGGCAATAGTCTGGGCCTAGCCTAGTCGCTTGACTGAGGTACTTCGGTACCCCTTCGAGAGGCACGGTGATGCACAAAACTTCAAAGCCTGCGGCTTGCCAAATTTCAACAGCCCTATCGCTCCAATTTCCGATCAGCAAGAGTCGTATCGATCCGCCTCGATGCATCGCTGCAGGCAATCGGGGAGTTTGATCCAAGAGGCGATCATCACCGATGACGATCCACAGATCGCTATGATCGCGGGCTTCACCAAGCGACACGCCATAGCCGCCAACACGTTGCAACGAGTTGATTGCATCAAAGGCTCCGTCGCTATCCCAAGGATCGATCGTCGCTCCCGCGCGTTTCGCAAGTTCGATGGCAGCTCGCGCCGACTCAACCGAATGGATTCTCCCGGTGACAAGCACTTGAGAGGCTCGTGCGATGCGTTCCGAGACGTTGCTCACTGCATTGCTGTTTACCGACGCATGTTCGGGAATTGATTTTAAGCGTAACGGAACGAGCTGCTGGAGGCTGGATCGTCGGTTGCAGAAGCCATCCTGTGATGGATTGGTAGATGAAGGTCCGGGCAACTCACATACCAGCGAACACAGCGAGCAGGTATCGGGGCGTCGATGGGACTCGTTCATCGCACACAAGGCTCTGGCTGTTAGAGATTTTCGAGCACTTTTTGCGTCATCGCTTCGGTTCCGATCGATGTTTGTCCGCGTGGGACTAGATCTGCAGTTCGGTGGCCTTGGGCAAGAACCTTTCGTACAGCATCTTCGATTTGTTGGGCTTCATCGTGCAATCCAAGCGAATGGCGACAGAGCATGGCGGCTGCCAAGATCGTTGCGAGTGGATTGGCGATTCCTTTACCTGCAATATCCGGTGCCGAACCATGGATGGGTTCGTACAGGCCTGGACCACCGCTTCCGATGGAGGCACTTGGTAGCATGCCTAGCGAACCTGGAAGCATGGACGCTTCGTCGGTCAGGATATCGCCGAACATGTTGCTCGTGACGACCACGTCAAACGAGGTTGGACGCGAGAGCAGATGCATGGCCATCGAGTCGACCAAGACGACTTCGTATTGCAGGTCTGGATACCGCTCCTGCATGATTTTGGCGGTGACTCTTCGCCACAGGCGAGAGGCTTCTAGGACGTTGGCTTTATCGACCATGGTCAATTTTTTGCGACGTGTACGGGCCGCATCGGCGGCCATGACCACGATCCGCTCGATTTCATGGGTTGTATAAACTGCGGTGCTGTAGGCTCGTTGCTGACCGTCAGGCAAGGTTTCGCAGCCAGAGGGTCCAAAATAGAGTCCACCGGTCAGTTCGCGAAAGAAGAGGATATCGGTTCCTTCGATGATACTACGCTTCAGTGGTGATGAGTCGAGCAGTTCTGGAAAGGTGACGATAGGCCGGAGATTAGCAAAGAGTCCGAGTTCTTTTCGGATCTTTAGCAGACCAGCCTCGGGACGCGTCTTGGCATTGGGATCATCCCATTTGGGGCCACCGACTGCACCGAGCAAAACCGCATCCGAACCTTTGCAAGCGTCGATCGTTTCTTGAGGCAACGGATCTCCGAATAGATCGATCGCGATCCCGCCGATCTTGTGCTCGAGAAACTCGAAATGATGCCCCCGATCCTTTGCGATTTGGGCCAATACCTGATGGGCACTGTGCGTAACTTCGGGTCCGATCCCATCACCGGGGAGCAGGACGATCGTGGCTTTCAAAAGAACCTCCAAAGGTGTATCAAACGAGCGGAAAAATCGGACTCTTGTGGCTCAAGCACCCGTGAACCATGGGCAGATTCGACGACGGAGCCACAGTAGCGAGTACTCGGCGATGACTCCGATCATACCAAGGACGAACAGATAGACAAAGACGATATTCATATTGAGGACGCGAGACTGCATTCGAATTTGGTACCCCAAACCCGCATCGCTAACGACCATCTCTGCGGCGATCAGGAAGATCATCGCCGGGCCGATTTGAGCCCGAATGCAGTCGATGACATTCGGCAAAATCTGCTTCCAAATCACTTCGTAGATGACCTCGGCTTCCGACGCACCGAGCGTATAAGCCTTATTGATCGCCTCGTCGGAGACGTTGTCCCGCACGGCTTGATAGATTGCTTGGGTCATGCCGAAGAAGATTCCAAGTGCGACCATCGAGGTGAACATCCTCTGGTCGGTACCGGCGATGGCAAAGTAAATCGGCATCATCCCTGTCGGGGGGATCTTCGATAGAAACATCACGATCGGGCTTAAGGGAGCTTCGATCCACCGATAAGCCCCCATCATCACTCCGACTACAACGGAGGCCAAGATACCGATGCCTAGACCGACGAACAGTCGCCACAGGGTAGCTCGCATATCGGTCCAAAACATCGCAGGCTTGGGGTTCTCCTCGGTTCCTTGTCTTGCAAACATTCGCTTAACCCCTTGTCCGAGTTTTTCGAACGAGGGTATCGTCGTCTGCTTGGGGTTGATCCGAGTTTGACGTTGCGAAAGAAGCTCATAGCTTACAAGCAAGACGACCACACCGGCGATTGCTAATGCGATAAAAAGCCAGGTCGGTATTAGACGCCGAATCATGAGTCTCTTTCTACTTTGCTACTACTTCTGGTTCTGGCTCTCGATGTAGCCCGAGACGTACTTGGTGCTAAAGTCCATCATTCCTTTGCCATCTCCGTAGGAAAGTTCGACGGCTTGGGGAGTCAGTCCATACTTGACGCAGAATTTGCTGACTAAGGGCATGGTCTCTTTTTGGAATCGTTCGTCGCCAAAGAGACGGACCGCGTCGGAAGGTTCTCCGAAGAATTTCGTTTGTTTGACGATGGTCTTCATGTCTTCGAGTTCGAGTTTGGCAAACCGTGCTCCGATTCCCACGAGCGTCTCGTCAGAAGTCGTCGGAGCTGTCATTCTCTTGTTCATCAGATAGAAGGTTTCGACGACTGCTTTGGCAAAGGCTTCGCCACCGGGCTTCGAGAGCGAATCCTTTCCAACAACGACCATATCGATGATTTCTTCGGGAATCGTCTCGGAACTGAAGAGGACTTTGGACTCCGATCGGCTGCGAATTGACTGCATCACGAATGGGTTCCAAACCATGATCGAATTGATGCCGTCGTTCTTGCCTTGGAATGCCAATGCAGCTTGTTCGGGATCCATTTGCGAGAACGGGAATTCCGCTGGATTTTTACCGAGCTTTTCAAGACATCGCTCAAAGCAGTATTGGGAGACACTCTTTTCGAGTCCTCGGGTGGGTTTGCCTGCGAGTTCTTCGAGGGAGTTGATTCCTGCGACGATGCAAGCATCGGCTCCGGCGCTAGTTGAGGTGGGTAAAATCCCAACTGAGTTGCGCGAGCCGGCGGCACCCAAGATATCGATGTTGGTGATGCATACCCCGTCGGCTTGGGAGTTGCCATAGAGGGTGATGCAACTATCGTAGCTCGCAAGAATCAACTTGATGTCGACATTGTACTTCTTCTCGATCGAACCCATTTCGCCTTCCTTGCCGTTGATGAGTCCGACTTCGTCGGCCACACCAAAGATGCTCCAGGATGGGTATTCGCTCCAGGCCAGCGAGAAGGTTGCAGGCTTGGCTGTCGATCCCGAGGAACCGGATGTCGTCGCTGCTCCAGCAGATGGACTGCTTGAGCTTGACGCACTGCCAGAGTTGGAGGCAGGTTTCGAACCACCGCAACCACCGATGGCAGCAAGCGACAGTCCTACGCACAGCGACGCAAGGATCGCGGAACTTCTAGGGGACAGAAAAAACATTTTCATGGCAAGGTTCCTTGGGTGTTCTAGGGAGCGTAATGGGATTCGATCGTATCGAGGAGAGGTCAACGATTAAGCCTCAGGAATTTTGGTATCGCGAGCGGGTGCTTCGCTTGCCTTTTGATCCTTGGACAATCCGATCAGGGCATCGAATTCATCGTCGGAGGTAGCTTGCTGAGCGTATTCGAGGAATTCGGTCTCGGCACGTTTGGCATCCAGGCCGGCCATTTCGCGAGAGACTCTGGCGCTGGCGGAAGCCTTTTGACGCATTTCGCGGAGCCGCTGCAGTTCTGCGGCTGTTTGATCATTGGAGATACCATTGACCATATCGGCAATTTGCTTTTCTTCCTTGGCAGAAAGGATATCGGCAACAGCATCGTGCTTTTCTTCTTTGAGCTTATCGAGCTCGCGCATCAGGTTTTGAATTTGATTCTTGTGGTTGGTCACATTCGTGACCAATTGCTTCATATCCTCTTCGAGTTCGTTGGCCCGTTGCTGCTTTTCGGCAAGGGTGCTCGAGAAGTCCTTGAAGGCCGCTTGGCACTTGGCATACTCTGGGTCATTTTTGACGGCAGTCACATCACCGTTGTATTTGTCGACAAGCTGCTTGGCACGAGCGGCGGCACCTGCTTTGAGCTTCTCTAGCTTTTGAACTTCTTCGGTAAGTTGGGTGAGTTTGGCCTTTTTGTTTTCCTCTTGCGCGATCATCGCACCGACGGCATCGACATACTGATTGAGTCGTTTGCGTTTTTCTTCGACGATCCGATCGTAGTTGGCCGAGATCACCGTGGGGTTGGTGCTCAGCGCATCGGCGGCCTGATCCACCTTGCCGGTGAACAAGTATTTGACAGCGCGAAAAAGTCGGCCAAGGGCTTTGAACATTTCGAGATTGCTCCTGAATCAAAAAGGATAAGGTTGACGTGGTAGTAAGTGCGACAGTTTACCTTGTTTCGCTAAAAACCGCTTCTGGTGTTCTAGCCTTCGGGGTTTAAATATCTTTCATAGTCTGGCCGGTTTTGCAAATCGCGGAGGCGTTCTTCGGAGCGTTTTGCGGCTTGGATCGATTCGGCCAGATCGAGTTGTAGCGAGTCCATATCCCGCTGGAGGTTCTTGTCGGTGAACTGTCGAAACGTGGCGATTGCATCGCGCAAATGCTCGGCACTCTCGCGGGCTTCGGATAAGCAGTGTTCGCGTTGGGCTAGAACTCCTTGCTTCTGTTCACCAGATAGTTTCTGTGCAAGCTGGTACATTTTCAAGGATTGGTCGAGTTGATCGGTGGCTGCCCAGAACAATTGCCGAGCTTGCTTGAGAATTTCCAGGCTTCTTATTTGAATTCCGGGGGTTTGGGCAAGTTTTTCCAATTCGGCCCGGTTCTCTCGTAGCAGGATCAGATACTGCTCGGTTCGAGGATCTTTGTCGGTGGCCAATCGTTTTTGCAGTTCGTTTAGGTGGTTTTCCTCCTTTTGGAAGGCTTCTTTGGCCAAATCTTGCATCGCCTTTTCGGAAATACTGTCGAGTTGGAAGATGAATCGAGTGGCAAACCAACCGATTCCACCGAGGACTCCTGCGAGTCCCACGAGATTGAGCATATCGCTACCACCGCCACCGGCCCAGGACAAAAGCCACGCGCTGGCCCCCCCGACGATCGGCAAAACGACCGAGGGTGCCACAAAAATCTCACGAAGAATTCTTTTTCTAAGTGCTTCCACGTCGGGTTGCTTGGTGCTTGTTGCGAAGGAATTTTAGTAAGGGACTTGGCCAACGACGAACGTCACGCGGGTCTGACCCGTGATACCTTCGGTGACCACCCGCATGCGCTGAGCTGGGATCCCGAGTCCCAGCAGGTATTTCATCGCCGCATCGCCTCGCTGGGAGGCGAGTTTGAGGTTGGCTTGCGTATCACCGGCTTGCGAAGCGTTGCCTCGGATGATCAGGTAGTACTGAGGCCAAGCTTGAAGTTTTTGGGCAAGATCATCGAGGGTTCGTTTGCTGGCTTCGGTCAGGTTCGGGCTACCGCGAACGAAGACCAATTCGGGGACGCTCAGTGTACCTACGGTGGTGAGTTTTCCCCACTGGTCCTCGGAGAGTTCTTTGAGTTTGGTTTCTTCTCGGATCTTTTCGTCAGCAAGTCCCGGGTGAAAATTCTTGTTGAGCAAACTCTCGACGGGTCGATCGTAGAAGTACTTCGTGAATTGAGTTGAGCTATCGGGCAAATCGATTGCACCGGATTTGACAAGGACGTTTGAAATACGTCCGAGGATGTCTTCGATGTGCACAAGGGCACCGGAGCGTTTGCCGAAGTGGGCGAGGTTCTCTTGGGTGTTCTTCCATTGGATACCTTGCACGAGTCGTTTGGCTTGTGCTTCGGTGAGTTCTTGTTTGGTTTCTTTGGCGTCTTGCAAGAGGAGTTTGACCATGGCATCGTCATCGCGAAATGCGTACAGAGCGGTGAAGTAGGCTTCGAGGATCGATTCGACGACGGGGCCATTTTTGAGGAGAAAATCGCGGCTTACAACAAGCGTATCGACGATGTATCCGGTAAAGCGAGACGAGTCGACCAAGACATGGAGCTGGTCGTTGTTGAGCATTTGAGAGACGTAGGGTTCCCAAGTAACATAGACTTCGTCGGTTTGAGGCGTGGCTGCTTTGTACTTGGCCAAGATCTCATCGGGTGAAGCGACGCTTTGGATGCTTGAAGAGCTGAGGTTGCTGAGACCAAAGTCTTGCATAACGACGCGAGCGAGAGTTTCGCTTGGGGAGTCACCTACAAGGACGAAACGGACTTCGGATCGATTGAGTTTATCGACGTCGGGGAATTTGGACTTGTAGGCCAGCATGGCATCGGCACCACGAGTTTCATCGATGAGTGCTACGATGGTGCCTGCGGGGTATTCTTTGTCGGAGAACTGTTTCAAGAGAGCATCGGCGGGGAAGGCTGCAAGTTGCAGAGTGCCGTTTTGCAGATCCGATGCGCGTTTGGCGTAGTTCGCGCCATCGTCGATGTTTTTGATACGGATACCGCGGTCGGCAAGTTGTTTGCGGAACTCTTCGGAGCGGAGAACCGCGTAACCCGAGAAGTTATCCAAGCCTAGGCTTAGTTCGTAGCGGTATCGGCTGGTTCCGGAGGTGGCAGCGAGCGTTTGATCCGCTTGTTGCTTGGAGGCTTGCTGTTGCTCTTGGGCTTTTTTGGGAACGATGATCCATCGATAAATACCGACGCCGATGGCAAGAAGGGCTAACCAAGTCAGGGCGACAAGAACGATTTTGCCTTTGGTGGAGGAGTCCGACACGATGGATGAGTTTTGGGTAAGACCGGTAGGTCGAAGGGTTAAGGTTCTTGAGGCACCGTTAGGGTTCCAGGTGTGGCCTATTGTAAAGAACGGTAGGGACAACTGGAATGAGCCGACAGAACGCTAGGCTAGAATCTCGGTATAAAAGGGCGCAGGCTCTACGTCACACCGTCCATGGTAAAACGGTTGTCAGTCTTCATTCGCCAACGTTTTCCAGGGGCGATGCTTCTCGCTTCTCACTTCAAACATCGTCCTATCCCCCCTTGGCCCCAGGGCTTTGGCTGAGAGAAAGTAGAAAGTAGAAAGTAGAAAAACGCCAAAGGCCTCCGAATATTAGCCGACAAGCGCAAGCGTCGGGCATGGTCAGTACACGGTACAGCGTATTCAGGGCACTGCCATTGGAACCAAACCCACTCCGATGCTCAAGGTGGTTTAATCAAATAAGCCCATACAAAAGTTCGCTGGAGGCTAATCCGCTGCCCAACGGTTGCGTTAGTCGGCGAACGGCAACGGGTCAAAGCCCCGTGCTACACTTTCTTGGCTGTGTGCTAAAGCCCAAAGTCCAAAGCCCAACTACTCTTTTTGAGTACCAGTAGAAACCATTGCTGATCGTACTTGAAAAGATTCTAAGCGTTTTGACAAAAATGTTTAACGAGAGTTCGTACGGCCAGTACCTTTCTAGCTTGCTTAGACCGCTGTGGTCTAACGAAATGTTACGCGTTTCACTTTCGTAGAGACTCTTGAAATGTTTCGCCCCATCCGTTTTTTGTATGTGACCTTGATGGCACTAGGGTCACTTTTTTATCATGGAGGAAATTCTCAGCTAAATGCCGCAGTCTATAGCGCGGAGTTAGATGTAAATCTGTTTGGTTATCTCAATCAAAATGACATACCAACGATCGGAGGTTTTGCATCGGCACCCGCCGCCTCGGTCAACGCTTATGTCTATCTCCAAAACATCTATCCAGATGTCTACGGAACATCGCTGGCAGGAACGACATACAATCAATGGATCCAAACGGCTCAGGCTCTTTCAGAAGACAACTACATGGCAACGGCTAACAATGGAACGACCTTCATCAGAGATCAGATCTACGGAAATGTTACCTATCTCAATGAAAAAGCCCCAGGGTTGAATGGTTTCGCTGGACAGACAATCCTTGCCGATGGTGCCGATTGGACCCCGCAGCGTCCGCAACCACCCTACATCGAGCGTGTTTTTCCAACTTGGAAATCGCTACTGATCGCACTGCGGCAACGAAAAGCAATTGTGATCGACATTTTTTTACCAGGACAAACTCCTTCGATTCGTACCGTCACAGGTACGAGTTTCTACTGGAATGACATCGACAACAATCAATTGATCGATTTGAGTGAAGACGCTGTAATCGATTACATCGATCCTTTGGATCCTGGTACTCCTCCCGATCCTCAAGGTAACGTCAGGCCCAAACGTAGCTACGGCAAGATATTCGAAGAGATTCTGCCACCGGGCACGATCGGTGGAAGTCGACGACTCAATTTCCGTTTTGAGCAACCCGGCGGATCATTCAACTCGACGGCAGATGCCTATATCGCCTCCGTATTCTATATCCAAGAACCCGTTCCTGAACCTAGTACCCTTGCAGTTTTCGCACTTGGACTCTCGGGTTGGTCTCTTCGTTTCTTTCGACAGAAGAAGTTTGGTAGTTAGGCAAACTGTATTCATTTGCCGAGCTTCTTTGTACTCTGACTGATCGAAGTGATCGTTTGACATAAGCGGAAGCCATTATTGGAATATGGTTCATCCTTGTTTCGGAGCATTTTTGGATGACGAAATCTTATTTGGCCCACATTCGCGTACTGATCGTAACTCGTTCCTCGATACTCACAGATCCTAGAACTGGATTCGATCTTTCCAGATAAAACGTCTTGTATCCATTCGGATACATTCCCATGGATATCAAACAAGCCTGATGGAGTGGGGGGAAGACTAGCTGTAATCTTCGGCTCCTTTGCGTTCTCGCGATACCAATCGAATTGGGCTAATAATCTTTCCGAGTCACCAAAGCCATACTTGGTTTTCTCCCCCTTTGCGTTTGTCATCCCTGCAGAGGCAGCAAAGCACCATTCCGCA
The DNA here is from genome assembly GCA_040381975.1 of Pirellula sp. GTDB lineage: Bacteria > Planctomycetota > Planctomycetia > Pirellulales > Pirellulaceae > JBKCUI01. Next base: position 39,195 of record JBEIGI010000032.1, on the reverse strand, counting down.
CCACTAGGAAGGTGAAATGGTTTGTTCGTGGACGGAACAACGGACCGGTTTATCTGCTGGCAAAAATACTCAGCATCGTCCCATGACACCATCGTGACTGGAAGATTTGGATCCCCTTTGCGCAGTTTTTCCTCGTCGTCGACCGAATTGTACAAGCCCAAGGTGACCTCGCGATCACACAACGCAAATACATGTCCATGTTGAATCTCGGATTGATAACTCGGGTTTACGTCCTCAGCCGAGAAAACCAACATCGTCAGGTACTGAGCAACCTGATCGGACTTGCCCGGCTGAACCTTGACCACATACCACTGGCGCAGTCCGCTTTGATCGTAGTCCTTCGGAGTGCTATCGACTCTTTCGACCTCTTCATTCAGGCCCCATTGCCTCAAGACCCAACCTGCTGCACTATGAACGGCTCGACTTGGATGCAATCGATAGATCTCCTCGAGCCGACTCGAAAACTCTTTTATATTCTCTATGGATATCGTCTTGATGTCGCATTGCCCGAGCGCAAGAATCAGGCCGTAGAGACGCAAATAGTCCTGACTCCGCCTCAATCGATCGATCGTCGATAGATCCAGGCCCTTCCACCTAGCTTGCTCGGAGTCGATAAGCCGAACCAATGTCTCCGCTTGGATACCTCTTCCTTTCACCTGAAAAATAAAATGGGTCAAGCGTTCGGGACCACCCGTAACATCAAGGAATTCGAGAACATCTTGATCTTCTCCCAAGAGCAACAGGGCCAAAGCGGCGTTGGCCCGTAACTGGTCGTCGGATTCTTCGTCGTCCTTGGCAAACTCGGCACGCATGCTTGCTATCGCCTGCTGTGGGTCAAGGGCTCGGTATTTGGAAAACAACCTTTCGAACGCCACAGGAGGCCCTTGGATGCACACTTGCTCAAGGTAACCTGGATTATCAGAATACCTCTCGATGATCGTCAAGGCTTTATCGAGGCGAGCCTCTGGCAACCGAGACTCGTGATCGATCACAAGCTCACTTAGCCTCGGCAATAATCGCTCTTTGACAGGTTCAAAGTGGTCGAGCCAGCCGTTGAGTTCCGTTTTTTCGCCATCGAGCAATCCATTTGCAACCTTGTTGACAAACTCTGGCTTGTCCCATAGCGGGCTTCCCGGTTCAAACTGCGCCAATCCTCCGGCTATGCCAAGCGAGCTAGCCGGTGCTGCGTTAGACAAAATCGATTGGCAGTACTCGGAGGCCTGCTGCTTGTGATTGCCAATCACCCGATAGATTACTCGGGCTTGGATCGACGTGGCGTTTCGAAGCTTTTCGAGGATTTCATCGAGCACCGAGGTATCGTAAGCAAGAAGTGCAAACGACAGCTTGAGCCTCTCATCGGATTGTTTAGGCATCACTCGCCAACGCTCCTTGAGCTTTTGTACAAAGCTGTTGCTAAAATTCCTGAGGCTCAAATCCCGCTTGCCATCCCAACTGGCCAGGTCCATCGATTGAATCGCATCGAGGCGAAGTTGCTGGTTTTTTTGGGAAGCATCAGCGGCCCACCAAGCAAGGACGAGAGATGATGCAAGCACTCCGGTTACTGCAGCCAGTCGGGAAAAATAAACGCGATCCGATCGAGACATTAGTTCTGACTGTGATGTGCTCCATCGACTTGATCGAGTCCAGAGCCGAATCGAAAGCCATTCGAGCATGGAGGGCAGTTGCTGATTCTCCTTGCGACTAGCCCAAGTATCCGCACGCTCGGCCAGTACCAATTCGGCCCTTCCTCGAGGTGTCTGCCTCTGCTTGTAGGTCGACCACTGCCGAATCGATGGAATCAAATAATCATGCGCTAACTTGTATCCACTTACCGATCTCGTCAAAGGCTCTTGCGTCTTGCCCTGAGTACTCCCTGCAGTGTCAACATCGATGCTCTCAACGGGTGAAATAAAGCGCAATTTGCGATCCAAAAGATTGATCAGGGTCTGAAATTCCTCCTCGGAACGATTGGAGTAACCGCTGATCTCCCTTAGTTGACTGAGACTTTGGGTGGTGTCTCGGATGTTGGTCATACCGCGTGGCAGCAGGCCACTGAGGATCCGTTTGGCTCCCTCTTGGTGGTGGCGATTCAACGCACTAGCATGCTTGCTATAAAAAACCTCATCGAGGAACCAGACACCTAATCCTTCAAAGCCACCGACGGAATCAAGCGTCGATGGGATCCATGGGCGATCGCGCATCATCTCAACGAACATCGTGAGCTTAACCGGGATGACTTTCCCCTCTTCGCTGATCCGTTCGATCGCCTGTTTGAGGAAATCCTTATGCTCCTTGGATAAATCTTCACCCAATGTGCGAGGCAGACAACCGTAAGCCGAGCCGAACCATCTTAAAACATTCTCAGCATGACTCATCGAGAATAAATCGAGCGATGCGGCGTTGAACCCTTCTACCATCGGCACTTCAATCTCTTTCATGAGCCTTGTAGTCTGCATCCAAAACTCATCGCGGATCAGCACAAGGGCTGACAATCTCTGTCCGTCGCACTGACGCAGCATTTCGATCCAGCGAACCTTTTCTGCCGCATCGATCGCAAACCATTGCTCGAATTGATCCAAAACTATTAGCAACTTGGTCCCATTCGGAAGGAGTTTGCCACTTCGAACCAAGCTGGCTAACTCGGGCAAGCGAATTTCCTTACTCTTCTGACCTCCGATTTTATTCATCCGATCGCAAAGAAACTCTTCTCCAACGCGATCGAAACGATCCAGATAGACCACCTGAATTTTCGAGGAGAGTCTCGGCAGCAATCCAGCTTGGATCAACGAGGTCTTACCCGATCAACTCGGACCATAAAGCAACCCTACACTCATGGGGTTTGCGTCCGAAGGGCCATCAATTCTCCTTTTCCAAAATTGGAGACATTGAGGCAGACCATCACGACCGCGTGGACCGGGAAGAAGTTCGATAAAGGCCTCTTGATCTTCGCGATCAAAGGCTCTGAGTCCCTTGGGTACCAAACCATCGATAGCCTCTTTTCCCGAGTCGCTCTTGGGTGTTGCATTGGGACTTGCAAGATTCAATGCTTCGCTGAATTGGCTTGGGGGAGTGAGCAAATTTTGCGGAACAAGATCTGAGGAACCTTCGGACACAAGCCAGCTTTGGAGATCCTCGATCAGGTCGTGGGCAGTCGAGTACCGCTCGGACTTGGGTTTTGCCAAACAGGTCGCGCAAATTCTTTCAAGCTCTGCTGGAATCTCGGGCCGCCACTGCCGCATCGGAACTGGTTCGCGATAGCAGATTTCTTCGGACAATTCCTCTCGGCTTTGGCCTTGGAAAGGGCGACGGGCCGTGAGCAACTCATACAGCACGACGCCTAAACTCCACAAATCGCTACGTCCGTCGATCCGGTGTGCTTCGCCTCGGATACGCTCTGGGGACATGTAGTGCGGACTTCCGGATCGATCTCCTCGCTTGCCGGCTCGGTGGTCTTCATGGATAGCCAGTCCGAAGTCGGCAACCCTGGGATTGCCTTGCGGGTCAATGAGGATGTTCTCGGGTTTGATATCGCGGTGGTAGAAACCTTTTTCGTGCGCGAAGGCCAATGCTTGTGCGACCTGAATGACGCTGCGCACTGCGGTGGTAAGATCGATTCCGTTTGGGTAGCGCCGGAGTCGGCGACGCAAATCGTCTCCCTCGATGTACTCCTGGACGATATAGACCTTATCATCCTGTTCGATAATATCGTAAAGAGTAACGATGTTTGGGTGGGTTCCAAGCAGAGCGACCGTTCGTGCTTCGTTGATGAATCGCTCCTTTTCATCTTGGGATTGGAAGCGATCCACGCGGGGAGCTTTGATAGCCACGGGCCGCTCAAGCTGAGTGTCCTGGGCAAGGCATACGACGCCGAAACCCCCTTTTCCTAACTTGCGAATAATACGATATCGACCAACCATCTCGGGCAGAGGTTGATCAGAGGAATCCGAGTCGGAATCCTGACGATGGGGCGGGGGCCCGAAGATCGCTTCGAGAACAATAGGGAAATCGACGAATCTTGCTCGGTAGGCTTCGATCGTCGATTCGGATAATTCCAACTTGAGGAACTCTCTTTCCTCAAAGAGCAGTTCATGGAGTAGATAATCTCGATTTTGCTGAGGTGTTCGGCTCAGGAATTCTTCGATCGAAGGGTTTGCATTTTGCCTTAGGGCATGGGTGAACTCTGCGATAAGGGGTTCAAGTGCGTTTCTTGCAGCGATGGGGCAATTGCGGATGAATTCGGGTTCGTCCGAGAGGCTCATGATTCATCTTGTTTCCATATTTGGCGGATGCGACTGAGGTTTCGTTCGACGCTTCGGAGGCTCGTATCGAGTCGTTGTGCGATCTCCTCGTTGGTGAACCCCGAGAGTTTGTCGCGAGCGATTTGAACCAGGATTGGATCGTGCTCAAGGCATGCAATTCGCATCGCAAGGGCTTCGGCGCACAGAGCGGCAAAATCCGGGGTCGGCTCTGCGCTGAGGACTTGTGCGATTCCCTCAGGTTGACTGAGATTGGAGTGATCCAAGGCGGATTCACCGACAAGGATTTGGCCCCCGCGTTTGTCGGCCAGTTGGTGGCGACGGATCCCGATGGCTTGGCGTTCCGTGAGCATGATCAGGATCTGCCAGAGATCTTGGCGATCGTGGAGGTCAGGGAAGCGTTGTTTTTCGATGCCGCGGAGGAGTTCAAAGAACACGCCGTTGACGGCATCTTCTTCGTCGACGACTCGGCGAGGCATAGAGGCTAGTTTGCGGCTCGCCAATCGGATCAGGCGTTCGAAGTACCTTTGCCAGAGTTGGTTTGAAGCCGACGGGTCACCTTTTTTAAGGCAATCGATCCACTGGGTGACCGAATGATTGGCGGAGCTAGACTCGAGGGGGTAAGGCGTTGTCATGATCGGATTATTTTAGCCTTTGGCGATTCGGTCCGCAAAAGATTCATCGACGAAAGAAAATCGGACGGTTGCTAAACGTAATGCACGCGGGTGGTGCGCAGCGAAAATCCGGAAAATAACGGCTCTTTGAGTAAGTTCAGGGATTATCATCGCCCTCAAGGGTTGTGTCAGCTTTTCGCCTTGATCACGCTGCGACCTCTTTGTAGTTCGCCCCAGTTTTCCAGGGGCGATGCCCCTGGCTATGTTGATTATGGCCGTTGGCCAATCGGAGCCCCAAAGGGGCGAAATGGGATAGCTCAGGGCAACGCCCCAAGCGAAAATCGGTCGACAAGCAACGATCGATAGCTCCTTGAGTCCGTCGCATCAACGAGGCCTAACTCATTGGTTTTCTCGCAAAACAGAAATGGAGCCCGACAGGAATCGCTCGAAGTCATTCCGTTGCGCCGGCGGAAATGAGCTTCTTTGCCTGATCGGAGAGTTTCTTGATCTGTTCTAACTCTTTTGGTTCCATCAGAGCTTTATTCATCCCCATCATGTACTGAAGTGCATGTTTTGCGCGGTTCTGGCTAAGCCATATCTTGATAAGGATCAACTGCATCTCGAACCTTTTTTGATGGAATCTTTCAATGTATCCTTCTATTTGTACTGCTGCTTTTTCATACTCCTTCGCTTTAAGCAGCCCGTCAATGACGCGGTAGAGGTCTTTTTGCTTCCAACCCAAGCTTGGGTTGTTTTGCGATAGTTTCTCTTGCAGCCTAATGGCAAGGTCGAAAGATCCTCGATCGATCGCTTGCTCGACTTGCGAATGAAAATCAAGCGACTGAATGCTCGTTTCCGCAGGTAGCTTTCGCTCTACACTAGGCCGCGTGACCTTGTTGTCTGCCTTGTTGCTTTTCTCCTTCGCAACCTTGACTGCGATGGTTGAATCTCGGCCTGTTCTGCCACTGAGGTACGAAAACAAATCCCATCCTTCGCAATCGACATACCCAGATTTGACTAGCCATAGACCGATGGGGAAAGCGACGAAGAAACCGAGGAGATGGAGAAACGCAGAACCCGTCTCAAATCCAGAGGCCCACCATAAAAACATCTCCTTCAAGACGTACAATCCAGCGAAAACCGAAATGCTGATGTCGAATGTACCTGCCCACCCAGTGAGCCAAAGCACGGTGAACTCGTTTGCTGGTACCCAAGCGACGCACAGGGCCAGTAGGCCAAAAATCACCGCAGAGGCGCCGAGCGCAATACCCGTCCATCCAAAAGACAACGAGAGCATTTGAAGAATGAATCCGTAGATGGTCCCAATGCCAATGTAGATTGCTGTAAATGACCGCCACCCCAGTTTGCCTTCCACCACCAATCCAAAGGACCAAAGAAAGACCATATTGCCTATAAGGTGCACTATATCCTCATGCATGAAGTTACAGGTGAGCCACTGCCACGGTAAAAAGGAGCCGAACTCTAGCGACAATGCTCCTTTCCATGTATTGGTGAACGTTGGCTGAAGTGTTTTCAGGAATGCATCGATTTGTTCGTCGGAGTCATATTTCAGAAGTTCGCGGTCTAGGTTCAGTTCGTCATAGATCGCTCCATCGGGTCCAACCAATTCGGGGGTCGCATCTTCACGGCAAACAGCAAAGAACAATATCACATTCAGAACGATCATGCTGACCGTCGCGATCGGATAGTGATAAATCGGAGCGTCGGTTGAGATCGGAATCATGTTTTGGTTCGGCGTAAGTGGGGTAAATGTCGGTTGGGTGTCGCTTAGTCAATGAACGAACAAACAATGCTCAAACAATGCTTGGCGTTCTTTGTGGCCCTGTCCTCAAAGTCACTAATCGGATCAGTCGTTCGAAGTATCGTTTTCAGAGTGGATTGGAGGCGTGGGGGTCAACTCCTTTGAGGCAATCGATCCATTCGGTGACCACATGGTTCGTTGAGTTCGAGTCTAGAGGTGCAGGCGTCGTCATGATTCGGATATTTTAGCCTTTGGCGATTCCGTTCGCGAACGTTTTATCGACTGTTGAAATTCGATCGGTAACTAGACGGAGATCGCACGTGCGGCGCGCATCGAAAAGCCGGAAAAAAACCGGTCTTTAAGTAGATTTATGGGTAAACACCACCCTCAAGGTTTGTGTCAGCCTTTCAGGCTCGAGCAAGCCCCAAGAGCATCATGCAAAATGAAATTCCTGATCGAGCATGATTTGGTTTGTAGCCCGAAAGAGAGCTGTTTTAGCAAGGTATCCATGGTCAGCTAAAATACGGACGCAGCAGGGACTTTCTGGACAGGCTTGAGTTTCTATTGCGTTGCTTGCTTGAGCAGTTCCGTTGTCAGTCTTCTTTCGCCAAAGGCGATATTCATCTTAGCCTGGGGCAACGCCCCAGGACTTGGTGTCCGTATTCCAGGGGCGATGCCCCTGGCTATGTTGATTATGGCCGTTGGCCAATCGGTGTGCCCGTTATTTACGATCTGTCGGATAACGGCAACGGGTCAAAATAATTTTGACCAAAATCGGGCGTAAAACTCACTGATTCGTAAAATCAGGAGCTATGGACGAATCCAAGCTCCCTACACCCCACAACAATCTGTTCCACTATGCGCTCTCGCATGCGCAAGCCGCTAGAGATTTAATCCAAACGCACTTGCCCCCCAATTTGGTTCAGCTCCTGGATCTCCATTCCCTTGAACTGCAGAAAGACTCCTTCATCGATGAGGATCTGCGCCAGAGTTTCTCGGATCTGCTCTATTCAGTGCGGCTTGCCGGGGCAAATGACCCGCCCATCGAAGGGCAGGTCTATCTGCTCTTTGAGCACAAGAGCCAGTCGGATCCGATGACTTGTTTTCAGTTGCTCCGTTACATCGTTCGGATTTGGGAGCAGCGACTTAGAAACGGTCTGTCTTTGTGTCCTGTATTTCCGCTAGTGGTCTATCACGGCCAGGAATACTGGTCGGCTCCCAGGAGCCTCGAGGAACTCATCGGTGGCCCGAAGGCCGCATTCGAGTACGGGGTTCGGATGTCTTATCCTGTGCTAGATATTGCTAGAGTTCCAGATGAATCGCTAGCGGGGGATCCTTTTTTGCAAAGTATCCTTGGTCTGCTAAAATACAGTCGCAGGAGGGATTTTGAGGAAAATTTGGAGTTTCTTCTGCAGTGTATGCTCAAGAGCGGGACGATCGAGATTCGCCCCGAGCATGTGGAAGCGGTTATTGTTTACATTTCGAGCGCGAGTCCTTTGATACCTTTGGAGAAGCTTACGATGACGATCGAAAAGTTGTTCCACACCCAAGTCGAGCCCGGTTCGATCGCTGACCGATTTATCAAGCAAGGCCGTCAAGAAGGCCGTCAAGAAGGCCGTCAAGAAGGTCGACAAGAAGGTCGACAAGAAGGTCGACAAGAAGGCCGTCAAGAGGGTCGACAAGAAGGACTGCAGGAGGGGCTTAAGGAGGGCGAGATCCACTTGATCCAAACCTTGCAGGAGATTTTGGGTTTGCCTCTAAGCGATGGAGCGACGTTAGAGGATCGGTCGCTTGAGGAGTTGCAAGCGATCACCGGCGAGCTTCGCCAGCAGTTCCGCGATCGCAAATAGTGCTGCTTGATGGTAAAAGAGTTGTCGGTCTTCTTTCGCCAAAGGCAATATTCATCGTAGCCTGGGGCAACGCCCCAGGACTTGGTGTCCGTATTCCAGGGGCGATGCCCCTGGCTATGTTGATGATGGCCGTTGGCCAATCGGAGTGCCCGTTACGTTCACCCTCCGATGCTCAAGGTCGCTTAATAAAATAAGCCGTATGCAAAAGTTCGCTATAGGCTAACACGCTGCCCGACGCTTGCGCTAGTCGGCTAACAACCACGGTTCAAAGCCCCGTGCTACAATTTCCTGGCTGTTTGCTAAAGCCCAAAGTCCAACGCCTTACTCCGGGCTCCCGTGGTTCGTGGGAAGTCCGATGAAAGTTGGGGGCGGTTGCACTGCAAGGCAATCTTCGGGCGCAAAGTGGTTTGAGCTAGGGTTCGCGCCGCCGAGCATGTCTTAGAGCATGCTCTCGTAATCCGCGTTCAGATAGACGCCATTTTTCAGGTCCACTCATCTCTTTTTCGACACGAATTAGTTCGAGTGCCAATAACTGGTTACGAATCGTGTCAAGCGAATCTTCAGTGAGTCCGGCGAATTCCCTTTCGGGTGTCGTCGACGATTGACGAGATGCTTCATGTTGCAACATGGACTCGACATCCTCTGTAACATAGTAAACGGAACACCATACTATGAGCTTAGGTGCTACCAAATCGAAGATCCGATTCCAATTGGTGGTGAATGCTACGCTCTCCGGTTTTTCCTTCGAACCTTTCTTCTTGACTTGAATCGCGATTTCGACTTCGTCGTCTCCCCAGGCGATCAATTGCTTGCGATTGTCAACCTCCAATTCCCCGATCCGTTTCGCAAGACTGTCTCGGTCTGCTCGAATCGCCTCATACTCGACTCTTAGATCTTCAAGTTTCTTTGAAAGCACGGAATGATCATCCGCAATGTCACCCCTTACCCATCCAACGCGAGGTCGCAGGTTTACCGCTTGACTGATCGAGGCGAGTACTTCGGTCGCAAGATCATGCTTCGTCGACCACGTTCGGCGATAGTGAAGTGTCTCGATCTTTTTCCTGAATTCCTCAAGCTTGCCTGGGTTCGATTTTTCAACATGCTTACTAGGAAGGTTCTCAGGGATTTTGTGCAAGAATGCAAGAACTGGTAGTTCTTGCTCTTTTGCGTAATCGTACTCCATTTCGGTGTAGCTCTTGCCCTCTTTCCCAATCGAACCGTACCGACCCCCTACGACCAGTACGTAGTAATCGGACTGGTCGATAACTCGCTTGATGACTTCCCACGATTCATCGGTGTCCGATGGAAAAAGTTCCATTCCGACGACGAGGTGCCCCGCTTTTTGCAGGGCTGCCATGACCTCTTTTCGTTCCTCTTCCAAGTCGACAAACGTAGAACTGAGAAAGACTTGATAGCGTTTGTGCATGATGTTTCACTCCGGTTGACTCGAATCAATCCCAAGCAAGATAACAAATCATGGACATTGGTGTGATCATCGGAGCGAAATCGGACAAGCGATGAACGACCAAATCAAGTTGCATTCACTTGTTGATCCGATTGCGACGTGTTGTTAAGGACCACCTTGAGGAAGCGCAAGTGAACCGCTTGGGCGATCGTGCGAGCTGACATCGGGCCAGCAAGGCACCGTCGGTGCCACATTTCACTCAGGAAGCAGGTCTGCCCGAGCCATGGTGGGGACGAGGCGGAGATGGCGGGGGCCTGTGGAAAAGCGCTGAGGCGGGTGGCTGCACGGACAGGGGAGGAGCAACGGCCTGGAATCAGGGCGCGGTGGTTTGGCCCGGCCCTGTCGGCGTTGATGGATTCAGAAATCCAGATCTACTGGGGCGGTTTGGATCAGCAAATTCAGGAAGGTTTGCAATCGGGCGCGGTTGGTGTCAGAGGGATCGTGCTGGACTCGGGCGAAAAGCACTGCCGCTTGATCGAGACGCTCAAGGCCATGGGGTGGCTCTAGGTTTTCATCCTGAAACTGTCTGAAATTCAATATCCCATTTTTTCCGTGCCCTTCGCCCCCAGTTGTCATCCGGCCACAGTGATCGCGGGGGCTCGTGCAGGATTCGGGGGCATTGAACGCCCGGATCTTAAGGCTTCCGCAACCGGTCGTCAAGGATTATGCCTGTCCTTTTCCGCCTCGTTCCGCTTCTCAAGGCCAATTGAACGGGTCACAATGGGTGAGTCGAATAGTCGAATCCGTCTGCATCCGCGATTCACAAACTGAACGGGACGTGAGCCACCCTAAACCAGGCGAATTCGGTGGCGGTTACTTGCAGGTGCACTTAGCAACTTCAACTACGCACGCTTTGTCTTGGGCTTTATCCCAATATTCGTAGCCAAAGATGCGGACGGCGCGATAGAAAGTGCCGGCCTCCGCAAGGCACGCTGCATAGGTTAGAAGGCCGAGGCCTTCGGTAACTGTTCGACAATGCTCGACCATGTCGTCTAAAAAGGCTTCGTCGCATGCGGCTCGGTCAGACGCGCATGTTCCGTAACACACATCGTGCTTATTGCAAGCGATCGTAAAAATAAAAGCACCGTCGCCTGTAAGAGGGTTACTGCAACCATTGGTTTCTGGAACATACTTAGGCCTCTGGCGATCCGTTCTTACCCATCTCCCCTCGCGGCAGTTATGAAAGTGGTGTACAAATGAAAGACCGGTGGGATCAGAGTTACTTGCCGGGCCATTCCCCACAAACCGATACCAGTTGTTATCCCCCGCATCAAACCCAATCGGATCCAACCCAATAAACCGCCCCAGGCTCGGTGAATAATCCCGGTTGCGCACATAGCCCAGCCCCGTGACCTCGGTGAACTTCAGACCCTGGAACAGATGCTGCCAGGGCACCAGCGGCGCGCCGAGCTGCTCCGTCCAATCTGCATTCAAACGGAACACTTCGCCGTAGGGGTTGTACACCATCCGCTGGATCACCTCACCGGCCGCCTTGCCCGGCACGCCCGCCGCAGCGATCAAGGCGGTGGTGTTCCAGTTGCCGTCCTGCAGCGCATACACCCGCTCTGCTCCCCGGTCCCGCAAAACCATCGCGTCGATGTACACCGGACTCCATACAAATCGAGCCTCTGATACCGTACCGACGGCCCCTGCAACCCGCAGACGCTCCTCAAGCACCTGCCACTGCGATGAATAAAACATATCCTTCACCGCTGACAACGAAGCATCGCTGATGCCATCACTCGACACTTGCTCGGTGATCCGACGATTCAGACCGTCATAGTCATAACTCGCAAGCAACACACCACCACTGCTTCGCGCGATGACCAACCGATTCCAAGCGTCGTACTCGAACGTACGACCCTGCTCATCGGTAACCAAGTTACCATTGGCACTGTAACCAAGCGATGCACCTCCTACCGATGTGTATTCGTTCTGCGCATTGGCGATGCGAGTTTCTGGTGTTCCGTCCTTGGTAAATGTCTTCCAGTTGCCCAACGCATCGAACTGCCACTGCTGGCTACTCACGCCGCCACCGCGATCGAAGTTCGCCAATTGGTTCAGGCCGTCGTAGCTGTAGGTCTCGCTCAAGCCCGCTTGCAACGCATTGCTGCGGGTAAGGCGGTTGCTGTTGCGGTCGTACGTATAGCCGTAGCGGTCCACATCCACGGCACCGGCACCGCTGCCGCTGAACCAGCGTTGATCGACCAGCCGCCCGAAGCGATCCAGGCCGGTGTACTGGTCGCCGCCATCACCCGTCGTGCCGCTCTGGCTGATCATGCTCAACGTGAGACCCACCTCCGGCCGGGCTCGCTCGACGACTTGGCCGGTGCCCAGATATCGCATGCTCTCGAGCGTGGGTCCACCCTCGCCCTGCGTGAGTCGGCTCAAGCGACTGATTGCGCTATCGATCCCACTGTCGTAGCCGTAGCCGACCTCATAGCCGTCGGGATAAGTGATGCTCGTTGGACGACTATGATTGCCGCCGCTGGTGAGGCTGTACCCATATTCCACGCTCGGTGTGGTCGCCGTGTCGACCGCTCCAATGGGACTTTGCCATTGCCGAGTCAGTTGCCCAAAGCCGTTGAACTCCTGGGCGACTTGATTGACCACATTCCCACCAACAGCCGCATCGTAACTGGTGATCGACCCGGTCTGGCCAGCTTCGTCGAATCCCACATCGATCCGTTGTACCGACCCATCCACGCCCGTGCCCAAGGTGGTCACCGCATCGCTGATGCGACGCCCGAGCGGATCGTAGCCGTAACTGTGCACCGTGCCGTTGCGGTCGGTCATCGAGATACGGTCGCCCTGGCTATTGAGCCGATACAAGTCCTGTTGCAAAGCAGTGGCTTGCCCGGTGATCGGATCGGGATAGCGGATGCCTGATTGCCAATCGTTGGAATTGATGGCGCTACCGCTGGCGGTGCGGGCCTCATAGAGATATTCATGCACCTGCGAGGGCGTACCAGCCGGTTGGACTGCTTCGATCGTGCGAACATTTCCACTAGCATTGTAAGTGTACCGCGTCGTGACATCCGTGACGCTGCCCGGTGCGCCGCCGGTGTAGTTGGCGATCGTGGTGGTGCGGCGGCCTAAGTCATCGTACAAGGTCTTGGCTACGATCCCGCGAGGATCGATCAGGTTGGCCAATCGGCCCGCTTCGTCGTACTCGTAAAGGCTTACCAAGGCCGTATCGGTGGCCGCAGGAACCAAGGCAGGCCGCGTGTAAGTTACCCCCGCATTGGTACCAAGGTCCACCGAGGCAAAGACGCGGTCGGCCGCATCGAAGTAGGCAGTGCTGTTGCTCACGCGGGCTCGGATCCCAATGCTGGCCGTTCCAAGGGGTCCGGTGGCCGTCGGATCTGCATCGTGGAACCGCTCGCGAGCGATCGAATGAATGACGTTACCATTGGCATCGTAGATCGACTCTTGCTGGCTCAAGACCACGGCGCTGTTGACGTTGGCGGCATCGGCCCAAGTGCCACTAGGGATGTTTCCAAGCACATAGGAAACGGTTTGACGACCGGCCCCGTCGGTTCGCATCTGCATCGCAGGGCCGTTGGGCTGGGTGTTCTGAATCGTATTTCCTCGCTTATCGAACCAAGCGTTGTTTTGAAGCTTGATACTGCCGTCGGCACCGGTGCTTTGATCGACCAGGATCTCTTCGGTGCGAAAGACGCGGTTCTGATTGTCGTAGAATGTATTGTTCAAACGCCGTCGGCGCGAAGCATTCGGCATGTCGGGTGTGCCATCGTTGTTGGCATCGGTCTGGATCGAAACCCCGTCCCCATCGTATTGGCTGCGGCTGGTGACTCGACCCATGTTGTCGTAGACTTGGTACATCACCGGTCGGTTCGTCGATTCGCTTTCGCTGGTCTCGACACCGGTCTTGGTAGCAACTTGTCGATCGCGGAAATCGTAAGCGAACTGACTGACGCGATCGGTGCCAATACCGACAAGGGCGGTCGTCTTGGTCAAATTCCCATTGCCAACCGCATTTGCGTCGTACTCGTTGGCCGAGACTTGGACCATGTTGCTCGTACCGGTATTGTTGCTAGGGCTCCACTTCATCCCATTTGCAGTCGCATCGTTGGTACCGATCCAGGTGCTTGTGAGGCGGCGCATGCCATCGTAAAAGTTCCAGGTAATCGTCCCGTTGGGAGATTGCTCTCGTTCGAGCAACCCTTGATCGTTGTATTGGTAGCGGGTGCGATGGAAGTGGACACCTTCGGTGCCCAACGGCCCATCGACTGAGTAGGTCAATCCATCGAGATTGAAATAGTCGTCGCGATGGGTGATTTGGGAAGCGGCGTTGCGGTAGGTGCGGCTGAGCGATTCGATATTCGCGATGGCTTCGGTGCCTGTCGGTTTGCCAGCGGCGATCGTCGGAGCGGCGCTCATGGTCAGCGTTTCGGTATAATTGCCACCGATATCGTCGCGGGTAACACGTGTCGGGCCTGTGGGCCGGTTGGTCGCAGCGTTCCAGCCTTGGTAAACGCGTTGGGAGTGGGCGACGTCGTTGTATCGGGTGTAAGTGACATTGCCGTTGGGGTCGACCGTTTCGATCGTGCGACCGAGGCGGTCGACGGCATGGGTGGTTTTAAGGTGCAGACCGCCTCCGGTGGGAGTGGCCCAACCGGCTGGAAGTGCGGAAAAGTCAGCGGTTTTGGTCGTATCGACATCGACGATCTCGCGGACGACCGCACCCGATTCCGGGTCGTAGGCGCGGAACGTCAAAAAGCCGTCTTCGTCTTTGGCCCAGATTGCCCGTCCGGCTTGATCAAAGACGGTGGTGGTGCTGTCGACGGTATTCGAACCGTTTTGCGCCGAGACGACCATCGGTTTGTTGGTCGTCTGGGACTGAATCGCCGTCGAGCCAGCGAAGAAGGTGTATTGGTAGGATGTCGTCAGGGGGTTTGAGAGATCTTCGTTGGGATATTGGGTTTGCGAAGCGATGTAGGAGGAGGTCAGCCCGCCTACCGATCGAGCGAAATATCGTGTCGAGGATTGAAGGATATCGCTCCCGAGTTCACCGCGTCGCAGGGATTGCTGCGAGACATAATTTCTGATGCCACCAGCGACGGTATCTGACGCGGTGGTCGCATTGTAATAGCCTGTGACGTAGATCACGCCAGCATTGTCGCGGACGTATTTCAGATTCCCCGCCACGTTATTCATCAGATCTGGGAATTGCTCGATGGTCGCTAAGTTGGCTGGCAATTCCAGAGCGCTAGGGGTCGCCTTCCAAATCGCCTTGCCTGTCGAAGCGTCGTAGCGCGTGTAAGTTCCCCACAGTTTTCCGACGTTCGAGGGGTTGGCCGCGTCGACCAGGATGCGATCGACTTCGAGCATGATTTGGCGACGAAAGTTTTCGTAGATGATTTTTTGGTTGCCATCGGGCATGGTCTGAGTGACTTTGAAGACCCAGCGGTTGTAGTCCCCGGGGACTGCGCCGCGAGACTCGTAGTTGAAGGTATTCGTGCCGATGCCTCCGGTGCATACCGTGCAGCCGGCACCTTGGACATCGTGTCGGACGATCCGACGGCTCGTGTCGTAGCGGAAGTATTCTTTGGCGTAGGGTGCGATTTGTGCGTCGGTGGCCAGGTCGATCGAAGCGATGTTCGAGCGCAGGCGTTGGAAGCTTTCGAAGTCGAACGAGTATTTCAGAGCGGAGTTAAAGCCGAACTGAAAGTCAGCTTGGCCCGATTTGTAATAGCGAAAGTACTGGTGGTCGATTAGTCCTCCACTACCGTCGCGAACGCTCATCAATTTTAGATCACCCAAAGAACCGTTCGGATCGTTTTTGTTGTAGTAAGTGTAGAGGGTCGAGCGCAGGAGGGTCGAATCATTGCGTCGGACTTCGGTCGTCAGAAGTTTACCTGCGTTAGGGAGCCCGGTAGCGATGTAGGAATAGCTCCAGCGTTCGACGGGGTTGGGATTGTTGGCTTGGTAGCCGGCCAGGGTTGCGATAGCCCCGCTGGGGTGATTGCCGGTGACTTCGAGACGGTTTCCGTTGGCATCGGAGCGGCTGATGAATTGCCCGCGCAGAAGCGTATTGGAGCCGGAGAAATCGCGGAAGCGAATGGTTTCCCCGGAGAGGTTTCGGTAGACGAATTGGTTTCCTTCGCGGGTGATTTGATCCGTGCCACCGACATCGGCTTGATAGACTGTTCCGCCGACGGCCGTTTGGCGAAAGTTGCGGATGGTCGTACCATTCCAGGGGAGTTGAATATGCTGCAAATTGGAGCCGTTGCTACCGACCAAAACTAATGAAGGAGTGGTCTGCGAGAGTCGGCTTGAACCGTACATGCCGTTGCTCGCGACAGCGGTGTTTGCCGAGTAGTTGGCTTGCTGGACGGCGCTGGGTGCCAGGGAGAAGTTGCCCATCGATTGACCGTAGGTGGTTCCAAATCCGGTGGCGGGCTTGGTGATTGTGGAACCTTCACAGGGGCATGGGCACTCCTCACCTGAATCACATTGGTAACCACCGACGGTCATGAGCATGCGAGGTTCGAGGGATTCGAGGATCACGCGTCGAGTTTGTTTTTTATTCAATGACTTGCGGTGCCCGATCCAACGAGAGATGCGCTCGAAAATTTGCCGGCGTTTTTTCCGAGCAAGGGCGATTGTCAGCAGACCAAAGGTCGCAAGCGAGGTCGGTTCAGGGACGCAATCGCAACTGGGGTTTTGAACCGCGACGACGAAGTCAAGTGATCCCGTCAATGGATTAAAACCATACACATTGTCGGCTTGAACTGTGAAGATATCCGATGAGCCAATTCCGCCTGGAACGATATCCGTGAATTGATGCCCGAGGTAACTTTGATCCTGAAACAGTGTCGTTCCCGAACCGGTGGTTGGGTCGATCGAGCCGTAGGTACCATCGCCATTGTTATCCAGGAGTACAAGCAGATGTGTGCCACCGCATTTCAACTGCCCCCCGGGTCCATTGAGCGTGAAACCAGTCGGGCCGATCGATGAATAAGACGCGTTGGTTGGATCGATACTGATGAGTTCATCCAGATCGAAATCGTACCCAAAGAGGGCTCCGGAACCGTCGAAAGCCAATCCTTTGAGTTGTGGCAATTGGCCGAGGGGGTTCGACAGGACCCCATCGGCGGTGATCGTTCGAAGCATGTTTTGGGGGTCGGTGAGATAATACAAGTTGTTGGAGCTATTGAACGCAAGATTGGAGTAACCTCCCAAGCCAAATTTTTTGACCGTTGCGATTCCTGTGGTGGTATCGACGAATTTGAAGCGACCCACATCATCGAGCATCGAAATGGTCGCTCCAAATGCGGAGGACAAGCTCAGCAAGGTGAGCAAAAGCAGGGGCGCAAGAGGGGTAAGGATGTGCTTTCTTGGGCAAGGCATAGTATTTTCCCACGCGGGTTAAAGGGATATTTCAGACAACTTCGGATAGCGGGCTACTAGACGGATCAAGAAGTAGATCGCGCAGGAAAAAATGCAAATTTTTGTTTTCCTGCAACTGACAGCTTCTGCCTGAGCCGCAGGTTCGTTTCCAAAACGCCCAAATAATTTGGCGGGTCATGCGCGCCGATTGCTAGTAACTCTGGATAGACGCCCCAAACCACCCCGTTTGGATCCTCCTGTTACCAAAGTCCGCACCGATGTGTACCAACCCTACAAACGCCCTCGAATCGCTAGCCCAAGCTTCCGCCAACGGCGACCGACAATCACTCGAACGCTTCGCCGCTCAAACCTGGGAAATCGCCTTAAACATCGCTGAAATCAAACTCCAAGGAAACAAAATCCGTCGCTGGATCGACCCCTGCGATGTGGCTCAAATCGTTTCTTTTAAAGCCTGCCAAATCGTGGACGACTCGGCACATTCTGCCAAGGTTTTGCACTGGCCAGCACTCCTGCGCCAAATGACACTTCGTACCATCACCGATATGGCTCGCTCCC
This sequence comes from Pirellula sp., assembly GCA_040381975.1. Taxonomy (GTDB): domain Bacteria; phylum Planctomycetota; class Planctomycetia; order Pirellulales; family Pirellulaceae; genus JBKCUI01. The sequence goes on along the minus strand of JBEIGI010000032.1, from coordinate 21,316 downwards.
TAAAAAAAGAACTCGGGATGATCCACTCCCCGGCCCTCATCGCCTTGGAAGCCTCCAGCAAAACAGATAGTCGCACTTCGATCGAGTTTATGGAGACTCGCGAACACAATCGCGCGATGATCCGCATGATTCGATCGAAATTGCCCAAGCAACTTCGTCCGATCTGGCACCTTCGAGCCAGAGGGCTCAGTTGGAACAGCATTGCAAAGATCCACGGCGGTCACCCGCAGACAATGCGGATTCGATTCAATGCTGAAGTGAAAAAAATCAGCCCCAAACCACTCGTACGATGATTGTCCTCAATCGCTTGGCTGTTTGGCTGCTAGCTAAAGCATAAAGTCCAACGATAAATAATTTTGACCAAAATCGGGCGTAAAACTCACGGATTCGTAAAATCAGGAGCTATGGACGAATCCAAACCTTCTACGCCACACAATAACTTGTTCCACTATGCGCTCTCGCATGCGCAAGCCGCTAGAGATTTGATCCAAACGCACCTACCTGCGGATTTGGTGTCGGCGATGGATCTTGATTCGCTCGAGCTTCAGAAAGATTCCTTCATCGATGAGGATCTGCGTCAGAGTTTTTCCGATTTGCTCTACTCAGCGCGGTTTATCGAGCCAGATGGCCAGCCCATCGAAGGACAGGTCTATCTGCTCTTTGAGCACAAAAGCCAGTCGGATCCGATGACCTGCTTTCAGTTGCTCCGTTACATTGTTAGGATATGGGAGCAGCGACTGCGAAATGGTCAGTCATTGTGCCCTGTGTTTCCGCTGGTGGTCTACCATGGCCAGGAGGCTTGGTCAGCTCCGGCTAGCCTCGAAGAGTTCATCGGAGGTCCTAGGAGGTTATTTGAATATGGAGTTCGGTTGGCTTATCCGGTGCTGGACATAGGTCGGATTCCGGATGAATCGCTGGCCAGAGAGCCCTTTTTGCAAAGTATCCTTGGTCCGCTAAAATATGGGCGCAGCAGGGATTTCAAGGACAAGCTTGAATTCCTTTTGCGTTGTTTGCTCGAGGGTGGCGATGGGGATTTGCATCTTGGGCACTTGAAAGCGGTGGTGGTTTATATTTCGGCAGTGAGTCCATCGATACCCTTGGAGGTTCTTGAGATGACGATCGAAAAGATTTTTCCTGCGCAATACGAGACAGGTTCAATCGCAGATCAATTTATCAAAAAAGGCAGACAAGAAGGACTTCAAGAAGGCCTTCAAGAAGGACGCAAGGAGGGCGAGATTCACTTGATCCAAACCTTGCAAGAGATCTTAGGTTTGCCGGTAAGCGATGGAGCGACGTTAGAGCCTCGGTCGCTTGAGCAGTTGCAAGCGCTCACGGGCGGGCTTCGCAAGCAGTTCCAGGATCGCAAATAGCCACCCACTGTAAAACGATTGTCCTCAATCGTTGGCTTCTTAGCTGCGAGCGAAAACTTAAGCCTTCTGAATATTCCACGAATGATTACGCATGGCTAAGTCCTTGGTCGATACCCTAGCGCGAAACCTCCCAAAACAACCAAAGCCAAGCCTGAGAAAACCGCACCAGCACTAAGTGCAACCCCCGACCCATAAGCGTGCCATAACCAACCCGCCAGCAAGCTTGCAATGAAAGTCGTCACCCCAGTGATCCCATGGAACACCCCCATTGCCGTTCCTCGGTAGGCCGAGGGTGCGTATTGGGCAATCAATGCTTTCCCGACACCCTCAGTCAGAGCCATATACAATCCATAGACAGCCATCAATGGCCAAACTCCCCAAGACAACTCGCGAGGCAGCCATGCAAAGGCTAAGTACACCAGCAAATAGATCCCCCACCCAAGACCGATCACTCGCCATCTACCGACCCGATCACTCAGCACCCCTACCGGATAACTCACCAGGGCATAAGTAATATTAAACAACGAGTAACCTAGCACCACAGCCCAAGGTGAAAAACCCAATTCTCTGACCCTAAGCAATAGAAATCCATCGCTGCTATTGGCAAGCGAGAATAAGACCAACATACCTACGACCCACCAATAGGAACTCGGTAGATGCCTCCACTGTGCCAAGGATTTCAGGATCGAGGTTCTTTGCAAATCCTCGCGATTCTGATTTGACTCATTTCGGATATCGACGTCGCGTGGATCACTAACCAAGAACGTTAACCCCCAGGAAGCTAATCCGAGCACCGCAGAGACTGCAAATATTTGTCTGAAGACCCACGCCGGAGCATCGATGTGCGAGCCTTGGATACCTTCCGTATCCGGAGTTCCCACCAACCACCAAAGCAGAAATGCGGCGAGCGTTGTACCGATGAGTGCACCGGCAGTGTCCAAGGCTCGGTGCAATCCGAACGCCTCACCGAGCCTCGTCGCCGGCACCGCATCGACAATCAACGCGTCGCGCGGTGCCCCTCGTAACCCTTTTCCAAATCGATCGAGTAAACGCCCAAAGAGAATCCCGGCTGGAGCAGTCGCCAGCGTGATGATGCTCTTGCCCAACACAGGCAAACCGTATCCCCAGTTGAGCCAACGCACTCGGCCACCTTGAGCTCCACGTCGATCGCTACGGAAACCTGCATACGCGGACATCAGCGAAACAATCAACACTGCGGCTCCCTCCATGATCCCAAGCTGAATCTCACTAGATCCAAGGGCTCCCACAAGAAATAGCGGCAGGAGTGGAACCATCATCTCGCTCGATATATCCGCAAAGAACGACACGAAGCTCAAGACCCAGACCGATCGAGGTAAAGGGCCATGGATAGACCCTGCATCTTGATTCCCTTCCCCGTTTTGATCCTTATCCATCAAGCTACTCCGAACTCCACCGAAGAAACTTGAGATTCCAACGCCATGGCTTGTGGGCTGTCGAGCATGGCTTGCCAAAGTTGGTCCTCGGTCTGGATTTTCGTGTCTCCAGTGGGCACCCAAGTCAACAGCGACTTACTCCCCTCGCGAATGGTACCTACCAAGTCGTCTATTTCCAAAAACTTCGCAGGACAAGTTGTGCATTGGGCCATCCAATAACGAGCACCTAAATCAGGAAACTTCTTGCTTGCGGTCTTCCACTCTTCAAAAAGCGATAAATCAGGATTCGAGCATTTCGAGTCAGTTCCCAAAAACAGACCGATCCCCCGATCAGCCAGAATTCTCGCAGGATGCTCTTGGTGACGAAAATGGCGATGGGTTCGAGGGCAATAGACCACAGCGATTCTATCGCGATGCCAACCTATCTGATCGATCTGCGAGGCACTCAAGTAATTTCCATGTGCGATCAGAACTCGATGGGCCTTGAGCATCAACTCTAGATACTCATCGATCGTCCCAAGGTTCGCCGTATGCTGATCGTCGACCCAAGGGCCAATCCACTGCTTGAATGGCCCTTGGGACACATTGGCATATTCAAGTTCCTCGAGGCTCTCGGCCAAATGCATACTGAGTAGCCCTCGATGCCTTGATTGCGATGAAGCGGCCTGCTGAACCAATCGCTTCGATGCCGTATAGGGTGCATGAGGTGCAAGTCCTAGGGAAGCTAGACATGCACCTTTGTCCGTGTCGATCCCATGCTCTTGGATGCTTTGCGAGAATGCCCAAGTCTGTTCGTAACGTGCCTGATTGACATCGACTAGTTCCATACAGGGTTTGATGTGGATAGGAACTTCGGGAACCAAGGCACGACAAGCCTCCGAGTCCAATGCCTTGCAGCAATCCCTGGCCGCTTGCTCGCACCACTGGGCTGACCAGGGCGAAGTGACATTGTCGACCACAAATCGAGTCCCGGACTCCCAAGCTTGTTTAATCCCCAGTCCGATTGCCCGGCGACGGATCGACGCTATATCCTCATTGGACTTGATCATGGCCATGCGTCGAGCCATGAGTTGATCAAGCCACGCGACCATGCTGCCACAATCATGATCGGATTGCGACACAGCTAACGGTTGATCGATGTCGCTTAGCTCCAGATGGCAATGCGCATTGATGAGTCCCGGAAGGATCGCTCCACCTCGCAAGAGCACCTTGGGTATGTTGCGAAATTTTTCGGGCAGTCGCGGTCCAACATGGACGATCTTTCCGGCGTCGACCACCAAGAATCCCTCGCGAATCGCGGGGGATTCCACGGGCAAGATCCAGTCCGATGCTATAACCAACGATGCCACAGGCGGTCGATCGTCCTACTAAGATAGATTGTCGACTTCGAAACCTTTGCGGTAGGTTCGGCGAAGCAGAGCGTTAGCCAATTCGTGATTGGGAATCGAAATCGCTTCGGCATTCCATTGCAATTCGCTTCCTGGGAATCGATTCGCGAGAGTTCCGAGCAATACGGCTTCGGTTAGCGGCCCTGCATAGCCAAAGTGGGCAGTTGTCGGGGCGCCACCCAAGCACGCATCGACGAACAAATGGTAATGATTTCCATCCGGGGCGGCTTCGATTTTGTAATCAGCGAACTGTTTTGTAGGCAATAACACAGGCATTGCCACGTGGGGCAATAGCACGGCCCCTTTTTCACCCAAGAAAAGCGAACCTTGATCAGGCAGTCCGATCCGCTTGCTATCGGCTCCTTCCAAAGGCCAAGCCGATGTGTCGGGCATCTTACCCCCATCGCTCCAGGTCAAAAGGAAATCGTTGGTTGTAAATGGAGAGGCCGGAAACGTGTAGCGTGTATGGTTCTGCATCCCAAAGGATTTTTTAGGGGCCGCTGAACTGCTCGAAATAACCTTCGTCGGCGTCCCGAGTTTGAGCGCCGAAAAAACCGGATCGAGGATGTGGATTGCCATGTCTCCCATCGTTCCACATCCGTAGTCATACCAGCGTCTCCAATTCCCAGGATGGAAGTGACCTTGGGAGTAGGCTCTTTCGGGAGCAGTCCCGAGCCACAGATCCCACTTCAGGGAATCTGGTACTGGCGTTGGATCTGGGTCCGGCCCTTCGTAGCCCCAGGTCTTGTTACTCCAGGAATGTGTTTCTTTAACCTTGCCGATCGCTCCGCTTTGGATCAGCTTCACTGCGGTTCGATAAGCACTTGCCGAATGGATCTGCGTTCCCATTTGGGTAACAAGCTTGTTCTTCTCGGAAATGAGCCTCAGTTGCCGCGACTCATACACGTCGTGGGTAAGTGGCTTTTGGCAGTAAACATGCTTGCCGTAGTTCATCGCGGTCATGGCCGCAGCAGCGTGGGTATGATCTGGCGTGGAAACTGAAACGGCGTCGATTTGGCCAGCCATTTCGGCGAACATCTTTCGAAAATCGCTGAACCCCTTCGCGTTCGGATGACGCTTGCTCGCGGCGGCCAAGTTATTCGAGTCCACATCGCACAAGGCCACCACATCGACCTTGCTATGAGAACTGAGCGAACCCAAGTCTGCAGAACCCATGCCACCGACTCCGATGCTCGCAAGGCGAAGCCGATCTGCAAGGATCGGAGAGGCTTGGAGTCCGCCGGCCAAGTGTGCTGCCGCGATGGCGCTGGCCGTCTTTGAAAAGAAGACTCGGCGATTGTTCGAATGATTCTTCATGATCCAGATCCAATGAGTACAAAACGAGGGGAGGAATGTTCCAGTAGAGATTTTAACAGCCACGCTAGTTTATCCAAAGCTCGATGCGACGTGGTAAGCTATCGAGTGTTGCAGAGTAATTTTCTCTCCTTTGAGTCCCAACAGCAGCAAATTATGACCGAATCATCCAGCACCCAGCAACCGAATCCCAATCGAGGTCGCCCCCAAGGATCGGTTCGTTACGACCACTCAGGACGTGTCGTCTTGGTCACCGGCGGCAGCAATGGAATCGGGCTCGCTATCTGTCGTGGATTTTCCGATGCAGGAGCCCAGGTCGTCTGCGCCGACGTCGCTCCTTTTCCAGATCTAAACGACTCGAGCGTCCTGTATGTCCATACCGACGTTTCGAGAGAATCCGATTGCCAGCGAGCCGTCGACCTGGCTCTAGAAAAATTTGGAGCTCTCGATGTCCTTGTCAACAATGCTGCGATCCAGCCAGCTTCGTCCTACGTTCGCGTCGAGGATCTTCCGAGCGATGATTATCAAAGGATGCTCGCAATCAACTTTTCAGGGTACACCTTCATGGCCAAGTATGCACTGCGAGCTATGCGTCTGCAACAATCGGGTGTGGTGGTCAACATCGCAAGCGGTCAAGCCCATCGCACGACGCGAGGGGTTCCTGTATACGGCCCGATCAAGGCAGCAAACATTCTTCAGGCAATGCAGTGGGGAGTCGAATATGCAAGAGAAGGAATAAGGGTCGTGAGCGTATCGCCTGGCGCGATCGATACACCGCTGGTGCGAGCAACGCTTGAGGCACAAGGCGGCCAGCAGGAGCTTGCAAATCGACACCCGCTTGGCCGAATCGGCAAGCCCGAGGAGATCGCTTCCGCGGTGCTTTGGCTATCGAGCCAAGACGCTTCGTTTATTACGGGCACCGACCTTGCGGTCGACGGAGGACTCGGTGCATTTGGCGCTTTTGCAGATCCCTATCCCATTCCGAGTGTTTAGTTCATGTGCTGCTGGAGATAATTCGCTCGTTCGGTATTTCGATCGCTACCGCTGAGTTTCCGACCGCGTAGCTTTTGAAGGTGGGCCGGTTGGGTGTGGATGAACATCTTGTTGAGTGTTGGAATACTGAGTCCTTCGATCAATCCAAGATTAATGCCGAGCCTAACTTTGCTCAGATAATGCATCGTTTCTTCGCTGCTGATCTTCTTGGCCGTCTTAAGAATCCCATGAGCGCGACTTACCAGATCGCTCAAATCCGCGCGGTCTTCATTTAGTAGAAACTCTCTTGCTTCTCGCTCGTAATCGATCAGTTGCGGGACGACCTCGCGCACTCTTTGGATCAGCTCTGCTTCCGTTTTACCAAGTGTCGTTTGGTTGCTGACTTGATAAAAGTCTCCCATGAACTGGGAACCTTCACCAAAGAGTCCGCGCACGGCGACATTGATTTTTCCAAGGGCGCGAAAGACTCTCTCGATTTGCTTGGTCGCCACCAATGCCGGCAGATGGAGCATGACGCTCACACGCAGCCCAGTTCCTACGTTGGTTGGACAAGCGGTCAAATAACCGAATTTGCTCGTGAAGGCAAATTGCAAGTGAGCTTCAAGCTTGTCGTCGATTTGGTTGATACGATCCCACCCATGCTCTAAATCGAACCCACTTTGCATGACCTGCAGACGCAAATGGTCTTCTTCATTGACCATAATGCTGAACCGCTCCGAAGGATCGAGGATCACCGCTCGGGTTCCTTCGGCATCGCTGAGTTCATGACTGATGAGTTGGCGCTCCATGAGGAACTGACGATCCAGATCGCCGAGTTTACTCACGTCGATGTATTGTGCGTCGGCATCGAGCGCAGATCGGTCGAACGCTTGCTGGACGGTAGCTGCGATCTGAGATTTTTGTTTTGCCGAGCATTTGCGGATAAAAGGGAAGTCAGACAGATTGCGAGCCAAGCGAACGCGGCTACTGATGACGATGTCCGACTCGGGCCCGTCGCCTCGTAACCACTCCCCGGTATGTTGTGCTAAATCGTCTATTCTCACGTTGGATCAATCCGAGTGTCTGCGGTGGGTGGATCTATTTTTTGTCCGGATCTTCAAAATCATCGTCATCGCCGAAAATGTCTTGATCCTCATCGATGTCTTCATCCATATCTTCGTCGATGTCCTGGTCATCCATTTCCTCTTGGTCATCGGAATCTTCATCGTGCTCATCGATTTCCGAGATGTCTTCGGGCAGCGACTGAAAAGCTTCCGCGAGTTCCATCAGTTCCATCTCTTGGTCATCGAGTTCGAGCGATCCGTTTTCGACGGCTTTGATCTTGTCTCGGATACTGCTAGCGTCCTCGTAATTCTCTGCGTCGATGGCGCGTTGCAAAGCCGAGCGAAGCCGGTTGAGTTGGAAGTGACGTTTGGGTGTCCCCCCAAGGTTTTTGGGGACTTTGCCCACATGTTTCTGGGCACCGTGGATATTGATCAGCAAGGGTTCGAGATCCCGCTCGAAAACCACATAATCATAAGGGCATCCCAAACGGCCACCCTTGCGAAACTCCGAAAAGGTAATCCCGCACATCGGACACGACTTCTTGTCGGTCTCAGCCATTTCATGGGCGACTTTTTCAAGTTGCAATTGTTTGGCGAGCAATTCCGAAAGTGCAGGAGAGGATTCCACGGACTCTCCAGGTTTAAAAAAGATCCTCGCGTGGTCTTCGCACAAATGGATGATCGTCGGGCCTGACGGGTCAGTCAGTTCCGTGATGTGAAAAATTGCATTTTTATCGCAGTGCTGGCACTTCATCGCATTTTTTAGTTTTCCGATTCGCGGATCCAAGTCAGCTTGATAGTATAAACACATCGAGCCGATCGGGCGATGCTCATCGGCATATGTTTCGAGCAACTCCGGGACGAAATTTTTTGCTGAAAATGACCACTTTTCCAAGTTTCGAGACTTACCGGGATCTCTATGAGCGTTTCGATATCGTGCCTGTCTATCGAAGACTCCTTAGCGATCACTTGACCCCTGTCAGCGCATTTCGTCTTCTCGATGACGGAACCTCCTCGGCCGGGCTTTTCGAAAGCGTCGTCGGCGGAGAAAAAATCGGACGCTACTCGTTCATCGCCGTAGAACCTCGAGCCCGAGTTGTGGCTTATGGATCCTGCGTGCAGTACTACATGGACGGCAAGCTTGAAGAGTTCCAGTCCCCCGATCCACTAGAGTTTCTCTCTAAGCAACTTGGAAACCAATCCATCGCTACAATCGATCAACTCCCACCATTTGTCGGCGGTGCCATCGGATATGCCGCCTACGATGTGGTCAGGTACGTCGAAAACCTACCGAACATTCCCACCGATGACCGCCAACTACCCGACCTGGACTTTGGTTTCTACGACCAGTTGGTGGTGTTCGATCACGTTAACAAAACCATCATGGTCGTGGTGTTGTCTCACAAAAAAAATGGCGAATCTCCGGAGCAAGCTTACGCGCAGGCCACGCAATGGATCGATCGGATCGTTGAGCGTCTCGACAGCCCCCTCCCGCAACACTCTCTGGCCGACGTCCCTTTGACTTATTCTCCTACGCTCCGTCCAAAGTCCAATTTTACCCAAGAGGGTTTCGAAGCAGCGGTGCTGCGATGCCGTGAATACATTCAAGCTGGGGACATCTTTCAGGTCGTCTTGAGTCAACGCTTCGAGGTCCCTTGCCAAAGCGACCCCATCGAAATCTTCCGCACCTTGCGCGTGATCAACCCTAGCCCTTTCATGTTCTTTCTCCGAACCCCTGAGTGTACCCTTGTCGGAAGCAGTCCCGAGGTTATGGCCAGAGTGGTCGATCGAGTCGTAACGGTTCGTCCCCTTGCAGGCACGCGTCCTCGTGGTAAATCTTCGGAAGAGGATAAACAGCTAGCCGAGGAACTTTTGGCCGACCCTAAGGAACGGGCCGAGCATGTGATGCTAGTCGATCTAGGCCGCAACGACGTCGGTCGTGTTGCCAAGTTCGGGTCTGTTCGACTCAATGACTTGATGGTTATCGAATTCTATTCGCACGTGATGCATATTTCGTCGAACGTTCAAGGTACGCTCCGAGACGATCTGACCGCGATGGATGCTTTCCGTGCCTGCCTCCCAGCAGGAACCGTCAGCGGTGCACCCAAAGTACGAGCGATGGAAATCATCGATGAACTCGAACCGACCAAACGTGGCCCCTACGCAGGCGCCGTAGGTTACTTCGACTATCGCGGCAACATGGACACCTGCATCACCCTTCGAACCATGGTGATCAAAGACCAAAAGGTCTATATCCAAGCGGGTGCAGGCTTGGTCGCCGACAGCGATCCAACCAAGGAGTACCAAGAGACGGTAAGCAAAGCCAAAGCCCTACTGGCTGCCGTCGAAGTCACCCAAATGCGAACCGGGAAAAGTCTAGGCTAACCTCAATCGGGTCTTAAGTGATTGTTGTTGGTAGAACTTCTGCGGCCACCACTGCGATTCACGCCGAATGGCGTCGCATTAAAAGCGGAACGACGCGAGCCGTCCGGTGAAGAACATTTCGAAATCGCGGACATTCCATAACTTACCGGAGTGCTTGCGCTTTAGCCGTTTTTTATCACCGGACGGCTCGCGCCGTTCCGCTTTTATTCGCCTTTGGTGCCCCCTTTATCCACAGTTACTCCCGAAGAACCAAATATCCAAGGACCCGCGTAACCTAGTTCCTGGTATCGCTCTTTTGCGGAGAAATGATCTCACTATCGAAGTAGTTGATCGCCATCCCTGCATCGACAATCAACGTCTGGGCATTGATGCCCGAAGAACGTGGGCTAAGTAGGAACACCGCCGTATCGGCAACCTCCTGCGTCCCAAGCCCGCTCTTGCGAGGTATCGCTCGCTCTGCAAATAGATAAGCATCGACATAGCCAGGAATACCCGCCGAGGCACTTGTCTTGAGCAATCCAGCACCAACGGCATTGAAGCGAACCTGAGAAAAACGGCTGAACGATTTGGCCAAAAACGCCAACGACGAATCGAGTGCCGCTTTGACCGGTGCCATAAAACCATAACTCTCACTGGCCATCTTGGTCGTCGAAATACTGATCGTGACCACCGAAGCGTTCGGAGCCAGCGATGGCCTAAGAGCATTGCAGATGGCAATCAATGAAAAGCACGAGATATCAACCGCCTGAAGAAATTGTTTGCGGGTCGTCTCATGGAACGGCTTGATCCCATCACTGTAGTCGGCAAAAGCAATCGAGTGACAGACTCCGGCAATCGGGATATTATCTGCCTTAAGAGACGCAGCCATCGCATCGATCTGCTCTTGATGCTCGACATCGCAAACCAAAATTTTTTGCTTTGGAAAGAGCTTAGCGACCTCCTGTTGGCGTTTCTCGGAACGCACAACCAGCACCACTTCGGCACCGATATCCAAAAGGGACTTAGCGATATGGGCAGCCACGCTTTTTTTGTTGGCCACACCGAAAACAACCACCCTTTGAGTGGCCAAGCGAAGGAAATCAGTCATCCTGCCCTTAGTTCCCCTGAAGGCTATGGATCATCGAGAGTTCCTGGAGCGTCCCGGCCGTTTGATCCTGAATCCGAAGCTTGACTTGCACGGCTGGCATCGCATAACGGAAAGGAGGACTCGTGTCCCGCTCAGCTTCTTCATCGATCACGCCATTTTTCTCGCCATCATCGTCTACTCCATTGTTGTTGTCGTCGTCAAAATTGAAGATGCCTGGATTATCGATGCCATCGATACCACGATCTGGAAGTGGAGCATTCGCATTTAGATTAGCTCCGTAGGGAACTAAACCATTCCAATGAATTCCGTAGGATTGCAGGTTACCGTCCGATTCATAGAAATCTGTGAACGTGTCAAATGTGGGCTGAAAAATTGAAAACGTAGTGGATCTCCTACCCGATCGAAACAGTGAGTCGATGATGCTGGCTCCTAATGGTTCATATCCCGAAAGAGCACCGGCGCGGACGTTTGGGTTCGCAGGAGCTAATCCAAACGTGCTACCCGAAGCATCCCTAATTTGATTGACCACCCGGATGCCCCAAGCAAGATCGACGAAGGTGCCTGAATTGGCAGGAACAATAATTCCGCTGCTGATCATGTTGGCATAGCCTGGATCGCTCGGGCCGACGATCAGATCGTCTGAACCCGGCCAAGCGACTTCGCCGACATCGTCTGGGCCCCCTGCGTTGTTCTCATCGGCCCCACGTGTTCCCCAGCCTCCGTCGACGCCCGGAGTGTAAAGCTGCATCGCCGAACTGTCGTAACCACGCACATCAAAACCGACGATGTTCGATGCGACGATCTCTTCCTGAGTGAACTGCGGACTGTAGCTGGCATTTCCAGTCGAAACCAAGTTCGTTCTGCAAAACGCTGCCGGTATGAATCCGCGATCATTCCCAGGAACCGCACCTGACATGACCAAATTGGTCATCGTTAAATAATTGCCATTGGAGTTGGCTTCGTTGGTAAGAGCCAGAACTGGCAACGAGGAATTCGATCCGGTGGCTGGTAGACAATAATGGGCAAAGCGGTTCTCTGGACGCTGCAGATCACCGAGCGAATTGGTTTTGAGTACAAACCGGCTGTTGACCGAATCCCACTGCTTGCGCACCGACAAGTCGGTCCGTTGGTAAGCAAAACGCATCTGGTACCGGAACGAATCGGCATCGGATGTGTCGATAGGCATCGGTGCTGCTGAGAGTTGCGGGTCGGTCGGCGGATTCGGCAAATTCGAAATGTTGATATCCAGATCAGGTCGGATCAGCAGCACTCGCCTGCACAAGGAGATCCGATCGGGCATTCCGTCGGGATCTGGAATGTTGTCCCCATTTAAATCCACCACAGGGGCCACATCATTGACCGGCGTCGAACTTGGACTGTAGGAATAGTTGCCATTGGCACTTTGCGGATCTGGATTGTTGAGCATCCCGATCTCGTTGAGCGGTCTCATGAACCAAGCAATCTCTGCATACTCCGAGGCGATCGTCACATCGGTGATCCAGTCCGACAGAGTCACGGACGTTGCCCCCGAATGGATCTTCATCAGTGCCAAAGGGACTCGACCGTAAAACCAATGACCATCGGGAGCCTTGGATGTGAACATCAGAACGTCATCGATATCCGACCAGCGGCTTGCGCTAAATTTCTCCTCGTTCTCGACTGCAGAGGGAACATAATTAAAGAGCATAGCTGTCGAATCGCTGATCGGACCATCGTAGTAGACGAAATACCCAAGCGGCGTTTTCGCGCTCTGCGGATGCACCTGAGTCGAGACCGTTAGACCTTGTAAATCCGAGCGGATAAGGTTCGATATGGATCGGAGTTGATCGCTACCGGTCAATCGAGCCCTGCCTGCTGAGATGCTCTGGCTGGTGGTTTTAAACCCCTGTGCCAGAGCCAGCATGATGAGCATGGTCAAAGCCGTGGCGATCAAAACCTCGATGAGCGTCATTCCGCGGGTTGCAATTCGCCTCGCCATGAGTTGCCTCTTTATGTCACCAGTGATTAGCAGAAGTAAAAGGTGGTTGTGTGTGGGCGATGGAGGCTGCTCACCGCCATGAACCATTTAACCCTCGAAACGATCCAAAGTCAATATTTTATCGCAACTTACGTCAGCCAACAGCGACCTAAAAGCCCCGAAAACCCGATTTTCATCCGTGCTTTCTGCACTGGCGGGCTTGAAGCCATCTAATATCCAATCGCACTCGGATCCCAAAGTCGTCTTCCGAACTATACTGTGGGCTCCAGTTGATCCTCCATTCCCAACCGACAAGTCTCCCAGTTTTGATGTCCGATCCTCGAATCATCAAGCTATCCCAGGCAATTCTCGAATCGGCAATCGACGAGTGGAATCGGATTCTAGCGCTAAGTTCCATCGATCAATCGGCACAGGATGCGATCGAGGAATTGAGCGATCAAGTCCGATCGTGGATCCCAGAACTTGCACAAAGCCTCGATACTCCTTGGCCTCAGTCCAGTGGCCAACTCGGATTGCTCCCTTGGTTGCTGTGGCTGAGTGAAAAACTCCAGCATGTGAGGCTAAGTCTCGAGAACAAAGCCGCTCTGGAAAAATCTTTGCAGCGTGCTGTGTCGCTTTTGAGTAGTTGCAGTTCGATCCAAGATTCGGTCGAAGCCTCCGCTCGACGCCAAGTCTACGAGCTTGCCTATGGCCTGACCCACGAAATCAATAATCCTTTGGGTAACATATTCGCCCGTGCCCAACAGCTTTTATCCAAATCGACCGATCCACACGATCGCAAATCGCTCTCAACGATCGTCGATCAAGCGATGCGAGCCCATGAGATGCTCGCTGAAGTCATGAGAGCCGTCCAGCCCCGAGATGTCCACCCGAGCCACTGCGACTTGGTCGCCTTAATTCAAAAAGCTCATCAGCAGAGTCTCGAAACTGCTGAATCTAAAAAGATAGCTTGCAGACTTAAGCTCGATTGCCAGGTGGCTTGGGCAAACGTCGACCCGGCAGGGATTCTTGAAGCCCTCAGGCTATTGGCTCAAAACGCCATAGAAGCTTGTCGCCAAGAGGATTCGATCGAGTGGAGTCTCGATCAACAGGGCAAATATTTTCGAATCATCATTCAAGACACAGGACCTGGTCTGAGTCAGCATTCGATTCGCAGAGCGTTCGATCTTTTCTACAGCGGGCGAGAAGCCGGACGTGGCTTAGGAGTGTCTCTAGCGGTAGTTCGCAGGCTTGTGAGCGAAAGCGGTGGACAAGTCCGACTTTTTAGCCAAGAGAACCTTGGTTGCAATGTCGAGATCCGGTTTCAAAAGATGGATACCCCGTCGGATCTACCCAGAGAAATCCCCAATCAGCGGACTTGGAAAATCTAGCGACGGCTTCGGGCTGCCTCACGGTCAGCCTTCAAGGCCGCCGTCTCGTTCGCCAATTTGTTTTCGGATCCAGCCGGAAAATACTGAATGTCGTCCATCAGATAGTAGCCGCTCGGGAGCGTCTGGCCGGCCACGTGAACTTGGCATCCCGTGCTAAGAGCAAGACCGCACAGGGTTGCAAGGGCGATGCATCCAAAATGTACCTGGTTGGTGCTGAGGTTTTTTGCAGCTTTCATCTTTGCTTTTCCATCCTTGAACTGTCGGTCGTACTTGTCCAAAGATATCGGTCGTTCCGCACTTGCTCTTGAGTAAAACTTTGACGGTTTTTCCGATCCGTCTGATCAGACCGATCCGTCTTCAGCCACCCGATCGAGGATCGGGGCAAACTCCTCGATTCTCGGGGTTTGCATGTGCGGATCCTTGGCCAAATCGTCCCATCGCCTGAGTTCGACAGCCTCGAAGGCGAACGGTTCGTCTCGAAAGTCGTCGATTTGCGATTGGCTCATCATCCCGCCTTGGTCATGGAAACTCTTGAGCGATGCAGGGGATAATTTGGCCAAATACTCCGGTTCCACCGTGCACAAATAACGCTTGGCTGACACATGCAGTCGGACAGGATCAGCTACCGCCTTTCCAAAATGCGATTTGATCCACTCGTAAGCTCGTTGTTCATGAGCATCGTCGAGGTTCTCTTGGTCTGACTGGGGCATTGCTTGCTGGTCGATGATATGCCCCAGATCATGCAACAAGGCCGCAGCGATCATCGTCGATCCAGCCCCTTGGCGTTTGGCCAACAAGGCACACTGCAGTGCATGCTGCAACTGCGAGACCTGCTCGCTCCCATAACGCCCTTGGCCTCGTTGCTCAAAGAGTCTCAGTACATGCTCAGTCGCTCGATGCACCATCGTTGAATCCTACCCCAAAAAACAACCTTAACCTTTTTAAATCCAACTCGACCATCATACTCTTGCAGATACCCAATAGGGGAAATCTAGTCATGAAAAAAGTATGAAGAGCCCCCCGAATCATCCCCAGGTTCGACGACAAGCATTTGGGCGTTGAGCCTTGATACCTCGATATGACTGGTCTTGCCACTTGGCCAATCGATCTTGAGCATCCCCTTGTTGTTGCCTTGAGAACTCTGCTGATCCAAAGGCCAAACTGCGGCGGGGATCCCAAAATGAAGGGCTGCCTCATGGGTCGAAGCATACGACCCGCCGCCTACCCTTTGTCGAACCCAACTTTGATTGCCTACACTCAGCGTAACGACCGTTCCGACTGCATCGCGGTTGGAGGACTGGCCGATGAGCCTAAGGCTTAAGTACGAGCCTTGCTTGGCAGAACAGTTTTGCACGTAGGCACTCGGCGCGTTGATCCTGGTGACAATCAAGTCAAGGAGTCCATCTCGGTTAAGATCCCCGATGGCGAGACCTCGGCCATCTTGAGGCGTCTGAAAATATAGGTTGTCCTTTGCACTAGCAACAAAGCGTTTTGTTTCGATGTTCTCGAGGATATGAGGACGCTGGGAGTGATTCGGTGAGAATCGTTCCAAGTGCCCATTGATCACGACGATGTCTTCGTCCCCATCGAGCTCCAGATCGCACAGGGTCGTTCCCCACCCGACTGACTGCTCGTCGGTGGCGGTGACCCTTGTAGTGTTCGTCGCATAGGAGAAACTCAAGCGACCGTTTCCTCGATACAGCGCATTGAACTCATCGGCATAATTGGTAACCCACAGGTCAAACTTTTGATCGTTGTTGTAGTCCCCAAGTGCGATTCCCATGCTCCCTTCCGCACGCCCTCGATCATTGGTCGCCACCCCGGCCCTTCGACCTAGTTCGGTCCATTGAAATTTTCCATCATTGCGAAATAGCAGATTCGGTTCCACATCGTTGCTGACGTACAGATCTGTATCGCGATCCCCATCTAGATCGGCAGCTAAAACACCTAAGCCTCGCAGCGAGAGTTCCGCGACGGCCTGGGGGGTGCGATCGACAAAAGTCCCATCGCCGAGGTTTTCATAGATCGCATCTCGTAGCCCAACAAAGTCCGTCGGCCCACAGTAATCCCTGCGATTCGGATCCCCTTGGCTCGGACACCATGGGTTGTGCTCCCATGACCAATTCGCATAGTGCACTACATACAGATCCAAGTCGGAGTCTTGGTCTGCATCGAAGAAAGCCGCCCCGGTGCTCCATAGCCGATCCTCAATCGGACGCAGAGTCTCGAACGTTCCATCTCCTTGATTTCGAAACCATTGCAAGCGATCGTAACCGGTTACCACAAGATCGATCATGCCATCGTTGTCGTAATCGGCAGCGATCATGGCGGAGTGATAGCTTGCCGAGAAATCCATGCAAGCCAAGGGTCCCGAGGGGATAAAACGCCCGGTGCTAGCCTGCTTATAGAGATTCCCAGCAAACCCTAACATCTGCTTGTTGGCAGCATCGGCAAAGCCACCTCCAGCGGTGATCACATCGAGTCGGCCATCGGAGTCATAATCGACCAGCGCCGAACCTCCTCCGGTGGTCTCTGGCAACGAAAAAACATTATGCTCGCTGCCGTCTCGATACTCGCTTGCCGGTAAGGCATCTTCGATTAGCCTAAAATCGATAGCACTCCTGAGTTCATCGGTAGATGAACTCGTTCCGGGATCCGCAACGGACGCCGAAGGCGATGGGTTCTCATCGACCTTGCGATCATCGCAACCGATGATGCAACACACACCAGCAAGGAGCAACAGAGTCAGCGGCGGTGTGTTCATCGACTAAGGTTTCGCAGGTGGCCTGAGATATCGTTTGTGGACTGCGGCAAGTTGCCCTTGGCCGGTTCGTTCATAATACAAGACCATGTCCTCATGAGCGGGAATAAAATTCTCATCGAGCGTCAATGCGGCTTCAAGCCAATAGATCCCGCTTTCTCGCGATTGCTTGTGCAAAAGCAAATGCCCCAAATCATAGCACTGCTGGGCGGTTCGGTTCGGATTGCTCAATAGTTCAAAAAGCATTCGATCGGCCAATACCGTCTGCTTTTGCCCAGCATCAGCAATGGCAGCGTAAGCTACCGAGCGAGGCTCATCACCCAGACGCTGATACGCTTGACTCAAAGTCGAAGCGATTTCAACATCCTCAGGCCACTCTTTAGACAATCGATCCAAAGTGTCGATCACCTTTTGGTGCTCCTCGGCATCCAGATAGAGCTTAGCGATCTGAAGCGTCAGTGAGGATTGAATCTTCCGAAACGGATCGCGGAACGAGTCGATACTTTTTTCGATCCGCTCGAGAGCCTCAGGGGCTCGGCCGAGTTTGCGAAGCACCTCCGAATAACTCAGTAACGCCTCGGCATTGTCAGGCTGACTAGTGAGATAGCGATCGAGCATCGATTCGGCCAGTTCAAGCTGCTGATCCCCTTGATAAGCAACCCCCGCTTGCAAGTACAAAGGGACAAAGTTCGGGTGCTTCTTGAGTGCCGGCTCGATCTCCAAAAGTGCACTCTTCCAATCTCGCTTGGTCAAGTGCATCATCGCTCGAAAAGTCGGTATCCAAGGTGCATCGGGCGATTGGCTCTGCCACATGGGAAAGAATCGATCAATGCGCTGGGTGTCTTGTTGGCGAAGTAGACCGAAGACCAAGGACCGAGCCGCCGCGTCGAAATCTTGAGGGTGCGACTCGATGAATTCTGCAATCCTCGACTCCGGTGCATCGAGCATTCCAAGTTGAGCTAGAAAGAGCAACTTCTCAGCTTGGACAGTTTCGACCGAAAGCCCCAACGACTCTCCGAGCTCGAGTTGACGCTCGAAGGCATCCTTGTTGCCGAGTTGTCGATAAGCTCTGGCCAGCAAGAGCCGAATCTGCTTTTGGTCTCCAAATCGTCCCTTGAGGCTCTCGAGAGTTTCAATTGCTTGGCGATTCTCTTCACTGAAAAGCAGTTTTTCGGCGAGCTCTAGCCCTTGGCTCGATTGCCTAAATCGCCAGCCAAAAAGGGCTAGTGAGCCCAAAATCACGAGCAAAATTAAGAGCCGCAATCTCTGCCAACCCGACGAAGACTTGGTGTTACCCATCGCAATCCATCATCCACTCGGAGTGGAACTTAAACCCTCGGATTACCTTTCTTAATCGAGCT
The DNA here is from genome assembly GCA_040381975.1 of Pirellula sp. Classification (GTDB taxonomy): domain Bacteria; phylum Planctomycetota; class Planctomycetia; order Pirellulales; family Pirellulaceae; genus JBKCUI01. Next base: position 2,851 of record JBEIGI010000032.1, on the reverse strand, counting down.
TGGCAAGAGGGTCAAAGGTTAAAACACTGAAATAAAGTCTGACAACCCCTCGAAACGGTTGACGCGTCACAATGCCACGTTGTAGAGTATACATGGGGCAAATATCCGCGTTAGACCCACTTAGGGTTAAACAATCTGTTATTGTTTGATCTGTAATTGGCGTGACTCGCAGGTTTTACCAACGCTATTCATGAATTTTTCATCTTTTCCCGTTCTCATCCAAAAGGGGTACTTTGCAATGACCAAAGGTCAGAAGTCGTCTCGCCGGGGGTTCACGCTTGTGGAACTCCTGGTGGTCATCGCCATCATCGGCATCTTAGTCGGTCTGCTCTTGCCAGCCGTTCAGGCTGCTCGCGAGGCGGCACGTCGCATGTCGTGCGGTAACAACATCAAGCAAATCGCGTTGGCACTTCAGAACTACGAAAGTGCCTACAAGAAATTCCCGATGTCGGTCAACTACGGATCGGCTCGCGGTCGCCAACAGTTCCACGCCTACCATCACACTTGGCTCGGTTCGATCATGCCTCAAATGGAAGGCTCAACGATCGCTTCGGGCACCAACTACAACCTGCCCGTTTGGGGTCAACCCATCGTGAGCACCCGGGTGGCCAGTTTGCTGTGCCCCTCGGATTCGACCATTGAAAAAGTATATGCTCAGCACAACATAACCCCGACGAGCTATGCCGGTAGCCAAGGCTTCCACTGGTGGCCCGATGCTGGTGTTGGTCCTGGTTGGGGTGGACCTGCCATGGGTATCGGAACCCTCGGTGATCTGTCTGGACTTTTTGCAGCATCGCGAGCCAATGCGATGAGAGACATTACCGATGGAACCTCCAACTGCGTAGTCGTCGCTGAAACCGACACGTCTAACTTCTATGGTGGCCCATTTATGACGACTGGCACAGGCCTTCGCCGTGCACCCTACCAAAACGGTGTTTTCCGAGCCGCATTCGTTGGATTTTCGCATGCTGGATGGGGAACCAATGAAGGTGGTGGTCAAGGAGCGCTGGAAGTTGATGGATCCGGACCCAAAAACGTTGGAACCTGGTTCCGCGCGGCCTCCCATGCCTACGAACCTACGTACATCGTCGCATGGGGTATCAATACCGAATGGCCAGGAGCTTCGAGTTTTCACGGACCTCTGGTTCTTGCAGCCAGAGCCGATGGCAGCAATTCGCCCCTCTCCCAAAACGTCAATTACGGTATTTGGCTACGGCTAAACGCTATTGCCGACAACAACATCACGGGTGAAACCGAGTAAGGTGACACCTCTTTTCCCAATGCTCCAAAAATTGGAAAGCTTACTTATGAAAAAATTGACTATGAGTCTTCTTGCGATGGCTCTCTTGACACTGGTCTGTTCGGGTTGCGGCAAAGGTCCTGATCCCAAAGCCAATCCGAATTTTCAGGAAAAGACGCTGATGGAACCAGGCGCGGTCAAAATGGGTGCAGAAGCCCCCAAGCCAATGACTAGCCAATAATTCCAAACAGAAGTCAAAACAACAAAAAAGCGGTGGCATTTCTGCCACCGCTTTTTTTGTTGTATTGCGAGCGTGATGAACAACACTCAAACTACCACACAAACTCATCGATCATCTGTTCGAGCCGACAAAGTTCCTCGTTGATATCAAGCGAGAAGCGAGACAACTCCGAACTGCGCCGCAAACTTGTACGCGATCGAAGCGGAGCTCCCTCGTCCCTCCGACGCAATCGACCAACAAGCATCTGCTCTAACTGACCGAGATAACTCTCTTCTAGTTGCCTTTGCTGCCTTCTGAGCAACATGATCCTTACACTCCGACATGGGTACTACGAAAACGCACGGAATAACCTGCGTGAAAACTACTGCGCCAGGCCCACCGATTTCGGGTTCCTGACGCCACTTAATGTTGCAACAAGAATTCGCAAACGCCGATTTTTTGACCCTAGTTGCAGCTTGAATAAAAATCTTTCGCTCGCATTTTCGATACCAACGCTACCTCTTCGCATTTTCCACTGCAGCGATTCAAAGTTTCGGGAGATAATGTGCAAATCAGCTCAAGTCTCCAATGTTGGACGATTGTCCTCAATCGTTCCCCCGTCGAGCTTTGCGAAACCCGCCGTTGGGATTAGCAGGAATGGCGTTGAATTAAAAGCGGAACGGCGCGAGCCGTCCGGTGAAAACCATACGATTTTTCCGACCTTTCATCACTCACCGGAGTCCTTGCGCACTTCCGCTTTTACACTAATTCAACGCCATTGGGGATAAGCAGGCTTGGGAGCATCGTACAACGGCTCAGGACAGCCGTTATACTCAGGAGCTTCGAACTCACTGATCCAACCTCTTTTGCAATCTGGCAAGATGTTCCGATTATCCCCCTTGAATCGTGTCACCCAACTGCTTGCTCTTTGGTTTACCGTACTGGCTACAACCTGCGTTGGCTTGGGCCAAGACAAATCACCTCGAATCGACGATGCCCAAGCTGCCGACCTCGCAAAACTTGCAATCGACGGGCTCAACCGCGAATATCCCAACAAACCCTCCAATGTTTTGGTCGGACCCAAGGATGTGCTTAGCCCCAAGCAACTCCACCCTGCCTTCTACGGGTGCTTCGATTGGCACAGCAGTGTCCATGGTCACTGGATGCTCGTGCGACTTATGAAAACCAACCCCAACCACCCCCTCGCACAGCCTTCCCGAGAGCGACTCGCTCAAAACCTTACCCAACCCAATATCGATGCCGAAGTCGCCTACTTCCAAACAAAAGAAAATCGATCCTTCGAACGGATGTACGGTTGGGCATGGCTCCTGCGACTCCAAGCCGAATTGCACACTTGGGACGATCAACAGGCTCAACAGTGGCGTGAAAAT
>JBEIGI010000031.1:0-56774 GCA_040381975.1 Pirellula sp. | reverse complement strand
GGATGGCCTTTTTGTATGTGCCAAACGGCAAGAACATGGCCGATTGGACCCCCAAGACACCCGGAACGGATTTTGAGCTCACGCCGATCCTCGAACCACTCTCGGCAGTCAAAAACAAATTGCTTGTCGTCTCGGGTTTAACCGCCGACGGTGCGAGGGCTTATGCCGATGGTGGTGGCGATCATGCTCGTGCGCTGAGTGCTTTCTTAACAGGTGCTCGTCCGCTGAAGACCGATGGAGTGAATATTCGCAATGGTGTGAGTGTCGATCAAGTTGCAGCGGCAAGGGTTGGCGATCGAACTCGGTTGGCTTCACTCGAGATAGGAACCGAAGCTGGAGCGATGGCCGGTAACTGCGATTCGGGTTATAGCTGCGTTTATTCCTCAACCATGTCATGGCGGTCGGCCACACAACCGCTACCTAAGGAGGTCAATCCCAAGGTTGTCTTCGATCGGCTATTTGGTGGAAACAACGATCCGTCGAAGGCCAAGCGGGACGCGAGGCGCAAGAGCATCCTCGATTTTGTTCGCGAGGACTCGAAGGTCCTGTCTGGGCGACTTGCGGCCAACGATGCTCGAAAGCTCGACGAGTACTTTGCCTCGATTCGTGATATCGAACTGAGGATCGAAAGATCCGAGAAGTTGCCCCCAGTAAAAACCCCAGACTACCCGGCACCAACGAGTATTCCGGCTGTCTACGAAGAGCATATTCGTTTGATGGCTGATTTGATGGTGTTGGCTTTCCAAGCCGATGTCACTCGAGTGATCACCTTTGTGCTGGCCAACGAAGGGAGCAACAAATCCTATGGATTCATCGATGTTCCAGAGGGGCATCACGATCTATCTCACCACGGCGGTGATGGGGGCAAGCAATCCAAGTTGCGTCAGATCAATATTTTCCATACGAAGCAACTCGCTTACTTTCTCAATAAGCTTGATTCGATCAACGAGTCCGAGGGGACGTTGCTCGATCATGCGATGATCGCTTACGGCAGCGGCATCCATGACGGCAATGCACACAACCATGAGGACTTGCCTGTCTTGGTGGCCGGAGGTGGAAGTGGCTCGATCAAGACGGGCCGTTACTTGGCTTTTCCCAAGGAGACACCGATCAGCAATTTATGGCTATCGATGTTGGATCGGATGGAGGTTGACTTGGAGAAGCTCGGGGATAGCCAAGGGCATTTGCCGGATCTGATGTAGTTTACATTAAACCCCAGACAACGTCCCGCTGGCCCCGCCGAAAGTGTCGGTTTGCACCCCTAGTCGTTGAAGAACGGTCACGAATAGTTGAGAGAGAGGCAGTTCTTCGACCTCGACCTTGCCTTGCCAACCCGCATCGGTGTCGATCCCTGCTCCAGCTTGATTGTCCTCGTTCCCTTTACCGAACTTCAGGTAACGTCCATTGTTGAAGCCGAGGTTCTTACCTCCCGCAGAAATGATTGGATAGTTTCGCGATAGATGGAAACTGCTCGACGCTGAACCATGCATCGCAAAGGTATTGTCGAGCATATTTCCGTGGTTGTTTGGTTCGGGGGTTTCTTTAAGCCTTCGAATGAATCGCGAAAACTCTTCGGCTTGATAGCGATTGTAAGTCCCGAGATTCTTCCAACCTTCGGGTTGTTTGACTGCGTGGGTCAATCCGTGGGCAGGTCCAAGGCCCACGGCAAGCGACAGCAGGTCGTGAGGGCCTTCGCCATTCTCGCGTCCGAGTTGGAACGTCGCCACGCGGGTCGAGTCGCTCATGAACGCCAAATAGATCAGCTCGTACATTGTTTGAAAAAAAAGTCGGGCTTCTTTGGGCTCCGCATCGAGCGTCAAGTAGCGAGTATCAACAGTAGGAAATGGAGTGTCGATCCACTTTTGTGCTTTGGTCAGTTTGACTTCTGTATCGCGAACCGCATCGAGGTATTGTTGCAAGACTTGTTGGTCGTGGCTCGATAGTTCACGTCCCAAGGCTCGGGTGCTAGCGATTAGCATGTCCAAGGCGCTTTTGCTTCTGGCCAACCTGGCAGCAGCCTCTTTGCTGGTGGTCACAAAAAGCATATCGAAGATCTCTTTAGGTTTGTTCATCGCCGGGATCGGGCGGCCTTCGATGTTGAAAGACTGGGTTTGAGCACCTCGAGGCCCCCCTACTCCACCGTTGGTCGACATGACCAAGGATGCATGACGAGTGGCTTCCCCGATATGCATCGCATACACCTGATCGACCGAAATCGTATTCTTATAAGGTCCATGGCCACCGATGATTGCACCCGTCAAATACTGATCGGCATTCGAGTGCCCATGGACGTTGCGAGCTCCAGGATGGGAGAGGCCAGAGTAGATTGTGATTTCGTCACGGAATGGTTCGAGCACATCGAGCACTTTGGTCAGCTCGAAGTCCCGCTCGCCACCGCGAGGAAACCAACACCAGTCCATCCAAGCCGGATCAGACTTCAGGGGCAATCCGACTCCGTCGGGATGATAGATACTGACAAACCGTTTTGGTGTTGTGTCGGAGACTCGTTGCTTGTCTGCAAATGTCTCCATCGTGGGCAAAGCTAGAGCCAGTCCAGTGCCTTGAAGGAATCGGCGCCGAGCCCATTGCGGAGTTGTCTTGCTCATGATCGATTCCTAGGAGTTGGTATTCGATTTACTTTGAATGAAAAAGTTCACTTGCGACGACCAAGCGTATGAGATCTTGCAAGCCATCGCCGGTTTTTCGCCATTCGATGGCGATACGATCGATCGGTTCGCGATCGGCAAAACTCATAGGTCGTCCGAGCCCGTAAGTCATTATTTTATCGACGAACGCTCGGCACAATTGATCCTGTCGGTTTTCAAGCAGGTATTCCTTGAGTCCTTGTATCCCTGCGAGTTCTTGTTTGTTGTAAAGGAGTGATTTTGCATCGACGCTTCGATCGTTGATGGCCGTTCTGTATTTGCCAAAGGCATCGTAGTTTTCGAAGGCAATCCCCCAAGGATCGATTTTGGCGTGGCATGAAAAACAAGCCGGCTTGTTCCTATGATCTTCAATCCTTTCCTTGAGGCTCATCTTCAATATTTCCGGATCGGTCAGGTCCACTTGCGGTACATTCGGCGGAGGGGGCGGAGGTGGATCTTGAAGAATCCGTCTTAGCATCCATACACCGCGTTTGAGCGGATGGGAGTCTTTGCCGTCGGAGTTCATCGCGAGCACAACAGCATTAGTAAGGATTCCTCCTCGCATGACCGACGGATCGAGAGAGACTTTACGAAAATCAGGTCCGTACACGTCGGGAATTCCATAATGCTTGGCCATCGCTTCGTCGACAACCACATAGTCTGAGTGGATGAAATCCAAGACGCTCGAATTGGTTCGGAGGACTTCGTCGAAGAAGGCAATGGGTTCTTGTCGCATCGAATCTCGCAGCGATGGGTCTTTGATATGCGTTACGCTATCGAGGCCGTCGGTTCCGAGCCATTGCTCCACAAAGTTTTCGCAGAAGCGTTTGCTACGAGGATCCGCAAGCATTCGATCGAGTTGAGAGGCCAATACTTTCGGATCTTTTAACTGTCCTTGCTGGGCCAATACGAGCAAGGGTTCGTCAGGGATACTCGACCATAGGAGGAAAGACAATCGGTTAGCGAGTTGGTAGTCGCTGATTGAGTTGGAAGTGTTTCGGTGGGTGATGTAGAGAAACTCGGGTGATGCGAGTGCCGTCGCGAGGACTTCGACCATCGCTGCTTGGAAACTGGGGAGCTCCGATCGATAGACATTGAGCAACTCGATGTAAGGATCGAGATCTGTTTGGCTGATCGGTCGACGCCAAGCTTTGTGCAGAAACCGCTCGAGGATTTTGCGAGCATCGGCGTATGAGTCATTCGTTAAGTTCTTATCGAGGAAAACATCCCGATAGGATTTTGGGGGCCATTGCTCATAGAAGGGCGCTATGATTTCTATTCGATCGATCAGTACGCACAGTGGATCTTCTTTACCTTTGACGTTTGAGACGTTTCGTATGGAAAGAAACTCATCGCGTCTGGGGAAGGTCGTAGTGAGTTTTCGAAACGGGTTGCGTTGGATGTCTTGGAGTTGGATATCGAAGGTGATGATTTCGGGAGTATCTGGGTTTGCCGTTACGGGTATATCGCGCTGGCTGATGACTTGGGAGAAGTTCGCATCGTTGCTGGTATGAGCGCTGAAGATTAAGCGAAGGCTGGCGAATTGTTGGGGGTTGTTGTTGGATCGAGCCGCGCGGATCCGCACTCTCATCGTGCCAAAGTCGGGCAAGAATCGGTCGAGGTTGAATTTGACCTCGTTGGATGCAGGCAGGACCAACACGACGCTCGTTAGTGGAGTATTTGGATCCGTAGCGTCTTGAGGATGTAGATTTTTCTCGGACTCATCCAGGGGTTGTAGTGCAGCCTCTTGGAATGGGATACCCTGGCCGTTTTGTCGATCGAGCAAAACTCGTGAGAGTCGTTTCTTTTCATAGTCTTTATCGGTTTTGTCGAACAGTTCATCCTTCTTTCGTTTCGGTGGTTTTCCGATGAGTTCGGACATCAAGGCCCGATAATGAACTGTTGGTGGTTGATCACCCAAAGGGAGAGCTCTTTGGAGAGCATCGAGAGCGATCTCGCGAATCGTCTCAAACTGCATGGCCGACATTTGCAGTAGTTCGGAGCTGTTTTTGAAGCCCTCTTCGGAGGCGACTTCTGGTGGGAGACGATTGGAAGTCGGAAGCGAAACGTTTAGAAGATCTTCGAGGGCATTTTTGAATTCGTATTTAGTCAGGCGTCGGAAGGAAGAGTGCGTCGAGTTGTTTCGGTTGGCCAGCGAGGCTTTGCTGAGTTCCTGGCTAATCCAATCGATGATCAATTGTCGATCGGCGTTCGATAGTTTCGAATCGTTCGCGTCGTCTGGCGGCATGGCATTGTTGGCTAGGGCGTTGTAGATTTCGCGCCATTGGTCGCTATTGTTTGCTGTCTGTAGATTCGGTTCGATTTGGTCGATTCGCAGGCGGCCTTCGGAGAGCTTGGGGCCATGGCATTCCAAACAATTTTTTATAAGCAGGGGCTTGATCGATCGGTTGAAGAGATCGAGGTTTGGGTTGGTGTCACTGCTGGCTTCGAGCGTGGTGGATGTCGGTTTAAGGTAGCGAGAATTCGCGAGCCCGGCTTTTTTCGCTTGGGATAGATCTGGATCGATCAGCGTTGCGATCGAAAGCCAGAGGGTAGCAAGTAGGCAGATCGCTCGGAGTTGCAGCATGATGTTTATTCCCAGAGCCCGAAGTTCGAAAGCGTTCTCCAGAATGTAACACGGTTGTCCTCTGGAATGTAACACGGTTGTCCTCAACGGTGGCCGACGACCGTAGGTCGGAGTATAGGCTGAGGACAGCCGTTTTTCAGTGACGCCCAAAAACGAAACCAGCCGACACGCTTTAAGCTTGCCGGCTGGATGAGACTTTCGAAAATCGAAGCGAGACAGAAGACGACTACTTCTTCTTTTTCTTCTTGTCGTCGGCTTCGTCTTCCTTCTTCACTTTCTTCTTTTTCTTGAGAGATACCTTGGGCACTCGCACCTTTGCCATCCCCATGACGATCGATTCGTCAGTCCACTTGTCCAAGTCTTGGAGGCGTTTGATACGCTCGGCACGGGTCATCACGTTCCGGGACTTGATCGCTCCGGCTCGTACTTTCAAGCTTTTGTCTAGGGTCATTTTGGTTCACAACAGTGGTAAAAAACGGCCATGTCGGCCCACTTCTGAGGCGGAAAAGCTTATCTTTGGAACGAATTCCTTTCAAGCCAACTTTGGACTATATTTTGTTTTTCGACTAGGGTTTGCCGTTTCCTAGACTGAATTGACTGCGGATTTACTCCCAAGTTTACCTTTTTTCATCGATTTTGACGATCTTTTCCGGTTTCTATCTCCCAACAAGGGGGGCAACGATGAGCATCTACCCCGAACGATCCGGGATGATTCGAAAAAGCCTACCAGTACTCCTCGGAGTTCCCTTATTGGTGGTACTTTGGCTGTTGGCTTACTTTTGGGTTGGCCGTTCATCTCATGATTTGATCTACAAGAAAAACGCGCCAGCCCAAGCCGTAGCTAGGCTTGAGGCGTGGTCTCCTTTGATGTTCAACCCATCGAAATGGAACTGGCTCAAAGCCGAGGCTTATAGGAAGCTCGGAGACCGTGTTCGTGTCAGCCGTATCGTCGACCAAATGACAATCACTGGCATGCCGGGGATAGAAGCATCCGGTCCACTGTTGCTGATGGACTCGGCGGCTGGCTTACCCGCGAAAGTCAAGGAGAACCTCGGACCGCTCTTACAGCTTTATAAAGACGATGGCGGTGAGGTGTTAGGTGCGATGATCCAGGGCTTCCTCAATCAAGGGGATCATCAAAGCACCAGCCAGGCATTGACCCTCTGGAATGCACTCTATGACGACGATCCGAAGGCGGCTTTTTGGCAAGGTGTTTACAGCACGGTCAGCTACGATCTCGATACGGCATTGACATCTTTCAAACGCGCCATCGAGCTTGATCCAAATGATCCAAAAGCTAGGCAGGAATTGGCCGAGGTCCACCTCGAAAAAGCAAACTTTGAACAATCCCGCGAATTGTTTCAGTGGCTTGTCGAGCACGGTAGCGATTCGCCTGAAATCATCACCGGTTATGCTCGCTCGCTTTTGAACTTGGGGTTTGCCGACCAAGCATCCGAGCAACTCAAGAAGCTTCCAGATGTGACTAAACTTCCAAGTCCCGAACTTGCTTTGGTCTGCGAGACGAATCTCGAAGCCGACCAAGCCCAGCAGGCGAGCGACCAAGCTTCCATTTTGCTTAAGCGTTGGCCTGATGCTTTGCCTTACTTGCAACTCAAGGCCCGCAGTTTGGCCAAGCTTGGTCAAACCGCCGAAAGCGAGAAGCTTTTCGCCCAAGCAGCAGAAAGTCAGAACCGTCGTCCTCAAGTCGACCAGATGATTGAGCGTATGGCAACCGAAATAAACAACCAGCAACTGCGCCGGGACATGGGTGAGTTGATGATGAATTATCTGGATCCTGCTGGTGGAGTCGGTTATGTCCAGATCGCCTCGCGCGCCGATCCATTCGACTTAAAGACGCAGGAGATTTTGGCAAGCTACTACGAGAAGGAAGGGAATTTGCAGATTGCCGAAAATCATCGGCGAATGATACGAAGGATTCAGCAAGTCTTGCTCGATTCGATCGATGCAACCACTCCGCCGAGCACCAATCAGCCTACGACTAACCTTCCGACTTTACCTCCAGCGTTGCCAACCAATCCTTAGGATTCAACAAGCTAATGCCCTTGCAGCCAAGCTTTCAAGTTCGCTTTTTGTGGACGATTCTTTCGGCGTTTGGGATTGTCTATCTGTGTGGTTGTGAGTCCAAAAAGGAGCCCAAGGAGCCTGAGTCCAAGGCCATCTTGCCTCCGACGGCAGAGTCGAGTTCTTCGATGATGAAGTTCTCAAGCGTCGCAAAGCAAAGCGGAATTGAATTCAGTTACCAAAATGGCGAGGCGCTGTGGCTCGTTGCGATGATCGAATCCAACGGAGGTGGAGTTGGTTGGATCGATTTTGACCGAGACGGAAGATGGGATCTTTTTTTGCCCGGCGGAGGACAACTGACTTCGGACAAGCATCCGGTCATGGTTCCCAACGGTCTTTATCGTCAGATGACCAAACAAGTCTTTGCGCCGGTGGCTGACAAGGCGTGTGTTAAAGACGGTGTGTGCTATTCCTTCGGAGCAGCCGTTGGTGATTACGATTTGGATGGATTGGCCGACATTTTCATCACCGGCTACGGCGGGCAGCAATTGCTCAGGAATCTTGGGGACGGAACGTTCGAGGATGCCACCAAGCAAGCAGGCTTCTCCCATCGAGGTTGGAGTTCTTCGGCCGCTTGGTTCGATGCAGAAAACGATGGAGATCTGGATTTGTACATCGCCCACTATGGTGTTTGGAGCCCCGAGAGCGACAAACGTTGCACGAATGGACAAGGAGAACTCGATCGCTGCGCACCGGCCGATTACGTCGGAGAGTCCGATGAGCTTTGGATCAACCGAGGCGACGGGTCATTCGAAGATCGATCGGAGTTCCTGCATCGCTTTGAATACCGAGGAATTGGCGTGGTCGCCTGCGACTTTGATCACGACGGTGACACCGACCTTTATGTGTCCGATGACGAAGACCCCAACATGCTCTTTGACAATCAAGGTGAATTGCAATTCAAAGAGATCGGAGCTCAGTCGAATACCGCACTGGGGTCTCGAAGCATCGTCGATGGTAGCATGGGTCTGGCTTTAGGAGATTTTGACGGAAACCTTAAACCCGATTTCCTGGTGACCAACTACCAGAATGAATACTGTGAGCTTTATCTCAATCAAGGCAAACAGTATTTCACGCTAGGTACCCGATCTGCCGGGCTCATGGCTCTTGGCCAAGCGGTCGTCGGATGGGGAACGGCTTTCGGAGACCTCGATCTCGATGGTGACGAAGACCTGCTTGTGATCGCCGGTCACACAAGCCGAAAACCGATCAAAAGCAGCAATCTTCAGAAACCTTATCTTCTTGAAAACAAAGACCGAAAACGCCTAATCTCTGTCGGTGAGTCGGTCGGAGAGTTTTTCAGCCAAGTCCACGCGGGACGTGGGATGGCTGTTGCCGATTACGACAACGACGGCGACTTGGATTTTGCCGTTAGCATGCTCGAACAACCGACCGAGCTTCTTCGCAATGACACGCCTGAGGGGAATTACCTGCTTGTTGATTTAATCGGTCGAAACACCAATCGCGACGCGATCGGAGCATGGGTTGAACTGGAACTTGCTGGTAAAGCAGAGCCCGGAATGAGGCTCATTCGCCACCGATTTGGTGGTGGCTCGTATGCTTCGACGCACGCAAACACTTTGCACTTTGGACTCGGTCGGGCCACTGGGATTTCGAAACTGACCGTCCACTGGCCGGGTGGCAAAACCGAAACCTTCAACGATCTGGCCCCCAATCGACGCTTGTGCGTGATAGAATCGGCGGACTGAAGTGCGGAGTGCTGTGCTTCGTTGGATACCTAAGCAATCAAGTAACTTTTTACGATCGATTTTTAGCAACTCATTAACGTCATGACTGATAAGCCTGCGAATCAATTGCCGACCCAAGACGTACCGGCAGCGTCGTATCCATTTTTTACCCACCTTGCTCGGACGATCAACTCTGGGCAGTCTCGCTCGATTGTTATCTCGGGCAACATCTACGACCTTTACTATGATGGACGCGAGTACTTGCCGCTGATTCCTTTCCTGATCAACAAGACCAAAGTGCCTGGTTTGATCCAAGTCATCTACGAACTCAATGGTCCTATTCGGATCGCTGAGGAGGACCGTTCCAGACTTCGAGAAGCCTGGACGGCCTGGAAGAATGGTGTTGCAGTCGACGCCGTTGCGACCCGAGAAGTGCTTCAAGATGGCAGCAAGTTCGACCTTCGGCGCAAGGAGTTCGATCAGTATCTTCGTGACGCGATCGGTAACTCGACCCAGGCGCTTGAGTTCATGCGGCAACTGACCATTTGCTCGCGGAACTGTCTCAAAGAAAACCTGCTGATCATCATTGAGGGAACTGACATTTTACTTCCCTCAGGTGACGGTGATGTATCGAAGATGAACGACGCGCAACTCCGTCGCATTACGATCGTTACTGATTGGTTTGGGGATCCGGCGTTCTTTAATGGTAAAGACAATGTCTTGCTCCTGGCTGAGTCTCGAAGCTTGATTCACCAGAGGGTTTCTAGGCTTCCACAGGTGCTCACTGTCGAGATCCCTTCACCTGATTTGTCTTCGAGAAAACACTACGCGCAGTGGCATGCGTCGACCAGCGGCAATCGGCATGTGATCGATTCGCTCGATATGGTGGGCGAGGCGACGGCAGGTCTATCGCTCCATGCGATGCGGCAACTGCTCATTGCATCGGATTATTCGAAAGAGCCGATCCAGCGCCAAGATACCACTCTGCAAGTCGAGCACTTCATCCAATCGCAACTTGGCGACGATGTGGTGGAGTTCAAAAAACCGATCCAAACGCTCAAGGATGTGATCGGGTTTTCGAAATTAAAAGATTTTCTTCGGGAGTATTTGATTCCTCGAATGAAGTTGCCCGACGATCGGGCGCTTCCGGGTGCAGCCATCGCTGGCCCGATCGGAGGAGGTAAGACGTTTATCTTTGAGGCTGTCGCGGCGGAGTTGGACATGCCGGTGCTGGTTCTTAAGAATATTCGCAGTCAGTGGTTTGGGCAAACCGACGTGATCTTTGAGAGACTCCGTCGGGTGCTTGAGGCACTCGAAAAGGTGGTCATTTTCGTCGACGAAGCCGACACGCAATTTGGAAGTGTTGGCGAGGGGGCTCACGAAACAGAGAGGCGTCTGACTGGCAAGATTCAAGGGATGATGAGCGATCCGAAACTTAGGGGTAAAGTCATTTGGTTGCTCATGACGGCCCGGATCCATCTGCTCTCGCCTGACATCCGTCGCCCGGGGCGGGTCGGTGATTTGATCATCCCGATTTTGGACCCTACGGGAGAGGATCGACTGGAGTTTATCCGCTGGATGCTGGGCCCGACGAAGCTCGCGAGCGATGAACTGATCGAATGGCTCGACAAAGACGGTCTTGAGGAAGACTTTTCCTCGGCAGGCTATGCGGCCCTTCGGAGTCAGTTCAAGGCGATTCCACCCAAGGACGCTGAGGAGCTCAAAAGTATCGTCCGAGACTTTTTGCAACCAGCCATTAAGCAGACCCGGCGATACCAGACCTTACAAGCATTGATCAACTGCACGCGTCGATCTCTTTTGCCAAATCCGGACGTAACCGACGAGGATCGCGCCCAGATGGAGGCTGAAATCCGCCTGTTAGAATCCATGGGGATTCGATGACCTAACGAAGACCGACAAAGAGCCGAAAACCTTTTTGAAATCCCTATTCCCTGGAGCCTGCTATGACGCAAGCCATTCGCTTCCTGATTGTGGTGTCTTTGGCGTTGGTTGCCGCGCCGAAGAGTTTTGCTCAAGAACTTTTTTCCCAGCTTGTCGGGCCGATCCAAGTCGGGCCCGTCGAAAGTGGGCCCAAGGCATCGAACAAAACCGTTCAGGTGCCTTACATTTTTTGGGGCGGGGATATCGCAACTTTTTTGGCCAACGGAGATCTCAAGACCCAGCAGGGATCGACCTACCAGCAGATGGGTTTGGACATGCAGCTCGTCGCCGGGGATGACTTTGTTGGTCAAGTGCGAAACTACGTGTCGGGCAAATCTCCGATGCTTCGAGGAACGATGCACATGATCGGTTTGGCCGGTGAAGTTCTCGGAGCAGATCCACGCACCAAACCGGTGATCGTGTTGCAACTCTCATGGAGTGCAGGCGATCACATCGTTGCCAAGAAAGGGGTTAAGAACCTCAACGAACTCAAGGGGAAAAAGATCGCTTGCCAGCAAGGTGGCCCGCACGTTGGACTGCTCTACGATTCATTGGCCGCCGCTGGGCTTGGGCGCGAAGATGTTGAAATCGTCTGGACCAAGGATATCACTGGGCCAGACGGTCCAGCGGTAGCCTTTAAAAACGACGCGAGCATCGACGCTTGTTGTGTGGTCACCCCAGACATGATCGGACTTACTAGCGGTCTGGATGCAACCGGAACGGGCGCCGAGGGAACGGTCGAAGGAGCGCACGTGGTCAACTCGACGGTTCAGATGAGCCGATCGATTGCAGACGTGTATGCTGTCAGGCGAGATTGGTACGACGCCAACAAAGAATGGGTTTCGAAGTTCGTTGCAGGACACTTGAAAGCCACCGAGCAACTCGTTGGCATGCGGAAAGCGTTTGGCGAGACCGGCAAGATGTCCAAAGATTACCAACAGATATTGAACTTGTCCCAAAGGATTTTTGGCAAAGAAGTCCTACCGACCCTCGAAGGCGATGTGCATGGACTGTTGCTAGACTGCGGATTTGTGGGGTTGCCCGGTCAGATCGCTTTCTTCAAGCAGAAATCCAACGCCAGCGGTTTTGAAGAGGTCATGAGCCGTTCGATCAACCTTGCGACGCAGTGGAAGTATGCCAAGGCCCGCGCGGGCTTTGAGCCCAATGATTTCGATTACAAAAAACTAGCGCAGCTTGGCGGAATCGAGTATGTCGAGCCGACTAGCGTCGAGCGATTCAATCCCAGTGCCGAATCGACCGAGATGTTCTTGGGAGAGAACCTCGATGCCAACACCATCGTGAGCTTCTCGATCAATTTCGAACCCAACGAGCAGTCTTTCTCGAGCGATCGATACGGAGCGGAGTTCCTGCGAGCCCTCAAGCAAGCCAGTCAGTTCGGCAATGCAGCCGTCGTGATTCGAGGCCATGCCGATCCATCCAAGACGCTGATGGATCTGATCAAGGCAGGCATCGCCAAAGGGATTATTCAGCAAAATGGAACGCAGGGGAACTATCGTTATTTCATGAATGGTAAACCGCTGGATTTGAGTCGAACCAAGGAAGTGGTCGATCTGATTAAGAACGGTTCTTTTGGAGGTGGCAACACAGATCCTGCAGTGACCATGCAAGCTGCTTTGAGCCTGTCTCAGGCACGTGCCGAGGCGGTGAAAAAGTCTCTTGAGAAATTCGCCAAGGACTCCGGAATCACTGTCGATCTCTCGCAGATCGTTCCGGTGGGCGCGGGAATCATGGAGCCTGTGATTCCCAAGCCGCGAAATATCGACGAGGCAAAAGAGAACATGCGCGTCGAGTTTCGAATCGTGAAAGTCAACCCAGAAGCCTTGACTCCGACTGACTTCAACTTTTAGGAGTACATTGTCCCATGTTAACTATCGCACGCCCCTTGTGGCTTGTACTCCTGGCTTATTTCCTCGGTAGCTTGAGCGTTCCACTTTTCGCAGGCAATAACGACCATGTTGTCATTGTGTTAGATGACTCGGGGTCGATGCGCGAAGTCATGAAGCGGGATCGCCGAAGTAGGATCGATGCGGCCAAGAGTTCGCTCAAGAAGGTCATTGAGCAAATAGCACCTGAAACCAACGTCGGACTGTTGCTTCTCAATGGGGCAAGAGCAAATAACCATTGGTATATCCCGATCGGACCTGTCAATCAGCAAGATGCCCTTCAGAAAATTAATGCGTTGAACGCTGGCGGTGGAACTCCGCTTGGAGATGCACTACGAATCGCATCGGATGAACTGCTAGCCCTACGGGCAAAGAAAATCTACGGAACCTATCGCCTCATTGTGGTGACCGATGGTGAAGCGACCGATCAAGCGTTGCTCGACCAATACCTTCCAGATATTCTCTCGCGAGGAATCATCATCGATGCGATCGGCGTAGATATGCGAGGCAATCATTCGTTGGCGACCAAGGTTCACAGTTACCGCCGGGCGGACGATCAAGCCTCTTTGGCCAACGCCATCCAAGAGATCATGGCCGAAAGGAACGCTACAGATCAATCCGGTGGGCAAGAGGATTTTGCCATGCTCGATGGACTTGGGGATTTGGACGTTGCCGAGGTGCTTAAGGCTTTGTCCAAACCTAACAACGAGAAAGTAACGGGCATTGCGATTCAGCAAGAAACTCCAGGGGCCAATGGCAATCTAGGCAATCTGCCTAACAATATTCCAGCTCCTTGGACGCCCAGTAATTCTGGGGGAGCTATCACCTCCAATCCTACGGCTCGTCCTCAAAGCATTGTCAGTGCGATCTTTAGCACCATTTGTACTTGCTGTGTTCCGTTGTTGGTGATTCTGTTTTTCGTTTCGGCTTTCTTGACGGCTTCCAAGAACAAGCAAAATAGAAGACGGTAGACCGGTCACCGGTGTTCGATTGCTAGCAATCGAACACCGGTGATTCAAGGCGATTGGTAACGCTGGGTTTTGTATTGCGGCAAAAGTTGCGTTTTTGCTATGAAAACTCCTGGAATTAGTTCGTTCTCAGGAGTTTACGTCATTGAAGAAGCAACCATCGCACTGGATCATCGCGCTGCTTCTTTTGGTGTTGCTTGTGCCAGGCTGTGCATCGCAGCGTTACTTGCAACCTCGGCGAACTCCGGTCAATCCTCTGAGTGATGCGCTGAATTTGATGCATCGCGCCGGCCCACAACCTACGGGCCGAACGCTATCGCTACTTCGTCATTACGATGTATTGGACGTGTTCCATCACTATCCGGAGTTGGCCCTGGAGAACCTCCAGAGAATTGCGACCGACGAGAAGGGTGCAGAGAAGACCTATGCGATCGCCGAGCTTGCTTACATTCTCGGGGTTCGCTATCAGCGAAGTGGAAATCCGGGTAAAGCCCTCGATATGTATTCGGTGGCGGTGAGCAATGCTTATTTGTATTTGTTTTGTCCTGAGCTTGATGGATCTCGAAATCCTTACGATCCTCAGTTCCGCGGTGCCTGTGATCTGTACAACACCTCGCTCGAAGCCGTCTTGAGGATTGTTAGTAGTGAAGGCAATTTACGGCCGAGCTTAAGTTATCGGATCAGTACCGACACAGCTTCGCATGAAGTTCGGGTTTCGAATTGCGGGCCTTGGGCCGACGGTGACTTCGGGGAATTAAAGTTCTGCAGTGACTTTCAGGTGAAAACCATCGACGCAGGGAACGTCAACTATGGTATCGGTGTACCGATGCTTGCGGTTCGCAATAGGCCCGCGCAGCAAACCGATGCAGAACAATACTACCCAGAAGGGCTTTCGTTTCCTGTGACTGCGATTCTTCGAGTGACCTCTCCGCATTTGTATGTATCTGAGGATTCGTACGACGAGAGCAGACCGCACCATAGACATCCATGTATTTTAGAGTTGCACGATCCGCTTTCGGGTGCGGAACTTGTCCTAAACGACCGCTCGGTGCCGATCCAATCCGATTTGAGCACACCGCTTGCTCACTTCTTAGAGAATCCAAAATTCAAAGAGCAGACCAACAGCACAACGGGATTGCTGTTCCCAGATCAGTCGCAAAAACTGCGAGGTGTTTACATGCTCGAGCCATTCGATCCAAATCGGATTCCTGTGGTGATGGTGCATGGACTGTGGTCAAGTCCGATGACATGGATGCCGATGTTCAACGACTTGCGCTCCTTTCGTGAGCTTCGTAAGAATTACCAATTCTGGTTCTATCAATATCCGACGGGCCAACCGTTTTGGATTAGCTCGGCTCAGATGCGAGCCGATCTAGCTGAGCTTCAAAAGAACCTCGATCCAAACCACCAGTCTCCCGTTTTAGATCAAATGGTGCTCGTAGGTCACAGCATGGGTGGATTGGTTTCACGCATGCAGACAATCGAAAGTGGCGAGGAGTTTTGGAGGATCGTCAGCGATGCCTCGTTCGATGAGCTCCAAGCGAGTGAGGAAGAGAAAAACCGGATTGCCAGTGTGCTGTTCTTCCATCCGAACCCCTCGATCCAGCGTGTGGTGACGATCGCTACACCTCACCGCGGGAGCGATTATGCGAACGACTATACTCAATGGCTAGGTCGAAAGCTCATTCAACTACCATCGGGGCTCATTGAGATGGGAAATTCGTTGATTAGGCAGAATCCTGGTCTGTTCCGTGATACCGAATTGCTGATCACGAAAACCAGTATCGATTCGCTCAATCCAGACTCCCCGATCTTTCCTGTTTTGCTACGATCCCGACGTGCTCCTTGGGTTCGCTACCACAACATCGTGGGGATGATCGAGAACTCAAGTTGGTTTTCCAAGGACACGATCGAGTCCGACGGGATCGTCTCCTTGGCAAGCGCCCAGATGGACGATGCTCAGACCCAGATCGTCGTGCAAGCCAATCATGGTTCGGTGCACACGACCCCCCGTGCGATCCTAGAAGTTCGGCGTATATTGATCGAGCATCTGCGAGAGGCCTGCGAAAACCCCCAGTTGGCCGCTTGCCTGGAGGTTCCCGACGATTGGAAATCCATGCACAAGTTTGTTCCAAGAAAAACAACGGGTAGTTTTGATTGGAAGGTTAGGCCTGCCGGGGCCACCGAGGGTTTCACGGGCCAAAGCTTCGGTTTGGGGCATTCAAAGTGAGCCTGTTTGATTTTCGAGTTTTCGACTAAAATTCTTTCGTCGAGTCGATATCGTTTTACTACCCGCTTGGTGCTCTTGGCTGATGGTCGAATTCGAATTCAACGGTAAACTGCACAAATCTCCTGCGCAGACAACCATTCGTGGTCTGCTGGAAAACGCGCGCATCGAGAGCCGTTACTGCGCTGTGGAGGTCAACGAAGAGATCCTTCCGAAAGACCAGTATGATCATTACTGCGTGCAGCCTGGGGATCGCATTGAAGTGGTCACCTTGGTAGGTGGTGGCTGATGACCAACCCCATGCACCGTTTAACTGTCGCTGAAAAAGTACTCGCTAGCCGCGTCATCGTTGGAACAGGCAAGTACGAGACGCTTGATCAAATGCGCAGCGCCTTGGATGCAAGCGGCACGAGTTGCGTTACGGTGGCTGTCCGTCGGGAGAAACTCTATGATCGCGATGGTAAGAACCTTTTGGACTACATCGATCTAGATCGATTTACCCTCTTGCCCAATACGGCCGGTTGTTTTAACGCCAAGGATGCTGTTCGTGTAGCTCGCATGGGTCGCGAGATTCTCAACCAGCTTGGTAACCCTGGAGCAGATTGGGTCAAGCTGGAGGTTCTTGGCGATACAAAAACTCTTTTGCCTGATCCGCTTGCAACGCTTGAGGCTTGTGAACGCTTGGTTCAAGATGGCTTCAAGGTCTTGTGCTACACCAGCGATTGCCCGATCATGGCCGTGCGTCTTAAGTCTGCAGGTGCTGCGAGTGTGATGCCCGCTGCCAGCCCCATCGGGAGTGGGCAGGGAATACTCAACCCGAACAATCTCAAAATAATCCTTGAGTATCTCAAGAGTGATGATCCCGATTACCCGGTGATCATCGATGCGGGTGTCGGTACTGCCAGCGACGTGGCCCAAGTTTTCGAACTCGGTGCCGATGGCGTGTTGCTCAACACGGCAATCGCGCATGCACGAAATCCAGTGCTCATGGCAAGTGCCATACAGCATGCGGCGATCGCCGGAAGAGAAGCCTACTTGGCAGGCAGGATCCCCAAGCGTCTCTATGCCATGGCAAGCAGTCCTGAAGAAGGCTTGATCACCTCTCGTCCCTTTTAAAAATCCTCTCAGCAAAACGTTAATCCACTCACATCGACTCAACGCAGGAATCAATCCCATGCAGCCCCAAATGTTCGAAGTCGTGGTCATCGGTACAGGGCCTGGAGGCGAAGGAGCCGCGATGCAAGCGGCCAAAGCGGGCAAAAAAACCGCCGTTATCGAGGCTTACAAGGACATCGGAGGTGGATGCACCCACTGGGGTACTATCCCCAGCAAAGCTCTCCGCTTTTCGATCTATTCGATGATGGAGGCGATGAACAACCCAATCGTTCGGGATATGGGGATCCATGTCAATCCGACGATCGCACAACTTCGGGCCAGTTCCCGTTCAATCATCAATAAACAGGTCGAGATGCGACAGCGTTTCTACCAACGCAACGACGTGCCTGTCTTTTCCGGGTTCGCCAAATTTATTGACCAGCACACACTGGAACTTGACCCCGATACGCACATTCGAGGAGAGAACATTATTATCGCGACAGGTTCAAGGCCTTTTCGTCCGGCGGGTGTTGATTTCAGCCATCCGCGCGTCTTCGATAGTGATACGATCCTAGAACTCAAGACCAAACCCCAGTCGATCACAATTTATGGCGCGGGGGTCATCGGTTGCGAATACGCTTCGATGTTTCGAAACCTGGGTATCAAAGTCAATCTGATCAACACTCGCTCAAAACTATTGGAGTTCCTCGATGATGAAATCATTGATGCTCTTAGTTACCAAATGAGAGAATCAGGCGTGGTTATTCGCCACAACGAAACATTCTCCAAGATCGAACCGAAAGATGATGGCGTTGTTCTGTTCCTTGAGAGCGGAAAGCAGGTTAAAACCGACATCCTGTTATGGGCAAATGGGCGCACCGGTAACACCGATAAGCTAGGACTCGAAAAAGTCGGTATCGAGCCGGATGCAAGAGGATTGCTCAAGGTGAATCAAAGTTTTCAAACGTCCTCTGCTCACATCTATGCTGTCGGCGATGTGATCGGATTCCCCTCGTTGGCTAGTGCTGCTTATATGCAAGGCCGCGCTGCTACACGCCATATCCTGGGTGCCAAGGACGACTTGCAACTGACCGATATCCCCAACGGAATCTACACGAGCCCAGAAATCAGTTCGATCGGAAAAACCGAGCGGGAACTGACAGCGGAAAAAGTCCCTTACGAGGTTGGCCATTCGCAGTTTAAGAGTCTTGCACGAGCCCAAATCACTGGACGGGCAATCGGTGTGCTCAAGATCCTTTTTCACCGTGAAACCCTTGAGATCCTCGGAGTGCATTGCTTTGGTCCCAATGCATCCGAGATCATCCATATCGGGCAAGCCATCATGAAACAACCACCACCGAACAATACGCTCGAATATTTCATCGATACGACTTTCAATTATCCGACGATGGCCGAAGCCTACAGGGTCGCGGCACTCAACGGTTACAATCGCCTTTTTTAACTCACACCATAGACCAAGTGCACCATGACCCATCCTCACGCAGCCGCGAATCTACCTGAACCTTCCGTCGTTCCCGTTCAGGGCTGGCACTGCAGCCATTATTTCTACCGCTGGGATCGAAAGGAGTTGGGCGGCATCCCTGCGGCTGAACTCGCACATGCCAAGCAGCAGTTCAGCGATTGCCTAAGCGACCTAAACGATCGACCCGAGCGTCAGCAGTCATTTATTATCTCCGGACATAAAGCGGATCTTGGCCTGATCCTCATGGATCCTGATCCGCTTCGCATCGACCGAGTTCACCAACGCCTGCTTGCGACAAGGCTCGGCAGAGCCTTGGTTCCCACCTATTCGTTTGTATCGATGTCTGAAATCAGCGAATACCTTCCTAGCAAAGATCAATATGCAGAGAAGCTCGTCAAAGGAGGCGAGGATCCGAGTTCAGCGGCATTCCAGGCCAAAGTCGCATCCTATGAGCGTCGAATTCCGATCATGCATGCTCAGCGACTTGCTCCGGAATTTCCGACTTGGCCGGCCATGTGTTTCTATCCCATGAACAAATCTCGAAATGTGGGTGCCAACTGGTTTCTCGAACCCTTTAGTGTTCGCACCGAGATGATGGCCGAGCATGCCCAAAGCGGAATGGCGTTTGCCGGTCGAGTCACCCAATTGGTCACCGTCTCGGTCGGCCTAGACGATTGGGAATGGGGTGTGACCCTCTGGGCAAGAAACCCTCAGTTCCTCAAAGACATCGTTTATACGATGCGGTTCGATAAAGCCAGCGCGACGTTCGGACAATTCGGAGAATTCTACGTCGGATATCTAGCAAGCCCCGAAGAGATACTCAAGCACTGCTGCATTGGAAACTGAGAAGACACATGAGCGACCTGAGCGTTCAACAACTTTCAAAAAGCTACGGCCAGGGCGATGAGTCCATCGCAATACTAGATCATCTGTCTCTGGAACTGAATCGTGGTCAAGATCTCGCGGTGATCGGACCAAGTGGAACGGGCAAGTCGACGCTGTTGCAGATCCTTGGTGTTCTCGATCGACCTTCGTCTGGTACCGTTGAACTCGAAGGAAAAAATCCTTTTACCCTCAATGAAAATCAACAGGCCAAGTTTCGCAACCAACATATTGGCTTTATCTTCCAAGACCATCACCTGCTGCCCCAATGGAATGTCCTGGAAAACACCTTGCTCCCGTGTTTGGCCTTTGGCAAAGCCACTCCAGAGATTCAAAGCCGAGCCAAGGATCTTCTTGATCGCGTGGGGCTATCGCATCGGCTAGGCCATCTGCCGAGCCAGCTTTCCGGTGGCGAAAGAGAACGCGTCGCGGTTGCAAGAGCTCTGTTGCTTAAACCAACCCTCCTATTGGCGGATGAGCCCACCGGAAATCTCGATGAACAAAATGCTCAAAAGATTGGTCAGTTGCTCATGGAGATACCTAGAGAGCACAACACGATCCTGATCGTCGTAACCCATTCTCTTGAACTGGCCCGGGGAATGTCTAGTTGCAAAGAACTTCGATCCGGCAAGCTCATCGATGCCCTCGAGAGAGCCAAATGATGGATCCGGAACTTGGGCTATCTGGCTTCGGAGCAAACGTCCGATGCGCCCAAAATCGCTTCGATGTAATGGCGTTCTTCATTTCGCATTTGTTTGGACTTTGCTAGGGTTGTATCATCGAGCCCGATGACATGCAGCATGCCATGAATGATATAGAGTAGAAGTTCGTGGGAGGCAGGCCATTGGTTTTTGCTAGCAACCTCGAAGGCCGTATCGGCGCTAGCAATGATCACCCCCTCTAAATAGTCGTCTGATTCGGTCGTATCAAAACTGATCACGTCCGTAGGGTAATCGTGCTTGAGGTATTGGCGGTTGACCTTGTGGATTTGGGCATCGTCAGCGATGGTTATGGATATTTCCCCGTCTTTCCAGCCGTAGTCGCAGGCGATCGACTCGACTGCTTTGTGGATCCAATTCTTTGGTAGCTTGACTCGTCGCGAGGCAAACTGGATTTCAATTTCGATAGCCATGTTGAATAGAAGATTGAGTAAGGCTTGATAAAACGAGTAAAGTTTAACGCCTTGGGGGTTTACTTGCATAGCGCAAGCTTGGTCAGGGTCGGAACGATCGGAGTTGTAGGAATCCTCCCGAAGCGCGTCAAAATTGGTAAAAACCTTTCGATTCCGGACGGGGATTGCCGAAACATAGTTTGTATTCGCAATCCAGCTAGGCTGGTCGAGTGTGGGGGGCCGCGTTCAACGGATACAAGCCGACTGGGATTGGGAACGGAATCCCACCAGAAACGGCTGTTGAACGCGACAAGTCCCTGCAGTCTTCTAGCTGATCGGTTTGCAGGTGCCGAGGTTCTGAGTGAATGGCTCCAAAGCGCCGTTGTTCCCGCATAACATATCGTAGGAGGATATCCATGCGACGATTCTTTTTGGGCATGGCGATTGCCTCGCTGACCGCCGGTGCTCCCTGGACGGCGTTTGGTGGGGATCGCGAGATCGCCGATGCCATTATCGCTACTGTGAAGAAGGCCCAGATCGACCTCAAAGGTTTTGATGTGGATCTGACTGTCGAGAATGGTAATGTAACCGTCTCGGGTGCGGCTGCGAATCAAAAACAACTCGATGAAGTCTTGGTCGCCGCTCGCAAGACCGAGGGTGTCAAGTCTGTCGACTGCAAAGTGAGTGTCGCTGCTGAGGTTGCCTCGGCAGTCGAAGAAGCTTCCACAGCAGTTGTTCCAGCATCTGCAAATAGTAGTCCTGCATTATTGACCGATGTCTCCGAAGATGCACCAGCAGCCCCCAAGGCGATGCCTGTTGCCGAGGCTTCGGTCGATGCAGCGATCACCTCCGAAATCCTGAGCAAACTTGGAGCAGCCAAGAAAAACGGCTCGCTCAAAGGCTTTGACCTAGACGTTTCAACCGTCGACGGCGAAGTTTGGGTTCGAGGATACGTTTCGAATCCTGAACAAAAAGCGATGGTTCTCAAGACTGCACAGTACGTCTCCGGCGTACAGCGTGTTGTGGATGAAGTAACTGTCAACCAAGTCTTGCCAGCAAGCGGTCAGATTCCAGGTGTTCCAGGCGTCCCCGGTGTTCCTGGAATCCCTGGTGTTCCATCGATCCCCGGCGTAACGGCGGGAGTCCCCGCGATGGCTGCACCTGCAGTCACCGGTGCTGCTCCACGACCTTTTGCACCTAGCACCGTCAATGGTGGTGCTGTTGGTGGTCCTTACACTGGCAACGTCATGGCTCCTCAAGCCCCGATGCCGATGCAAGGTGGACCTAGCTACGGTGGTGGGGTTGCTCGCTACGATCAACCTTACATGCCAAGCTATGCATGGCCAAGTTATGCAGCGTATCCAAACTACGCCGCAGTGACTTATCCCAAGCAGTACTCGGCCTCAGCATGGCCATATATCGGACCGTTCTATCCATATCCTCAAGTTCCACTCGGATGGCGACGAGTCTCCTTGGAGTGGGATGACGGACTGTGGTACCTCGACTTTACCCACAAGTAAGTCGAGCGGTTAACTCCGAACTCAACCCAGAGGGCCTTGGTCGAAAGATCAGGGCTCTCTGCGTTTGGTAATCGCAGATCGACTACTTCGGATCTTTCGCCTGTAGCGACCTTCGCAATCGATAGTACTTGAGCCCTGGGATAAAGAAACACAGCCCTGCGACCACGGCAAAGATCAGGTGCGCTACTTGTGGCCAAGCCAACATGGCGGCACCGGCCACAAACAAGCTTGCCGCTTGGATATAAAATACGCCGCTAAGAATACCTGCTTTGATAAAAAACATCATCCCCGTGATGACTGCGAGCAAAGGAGTGAGTGTAAGGGGTGCCAATCCCAGTGCCCATTCGACTGGGAATAAGGCTGCGATCCCGATCATGGCAGCCCCCCAAACGTGGGCGATTTGCCGTTCGACGAAAGTCACCGGGCCCATGCGTCGACGAAGTGCCCAGAAAACCGCAGCCCAGGCTCCTAGCCCTACGGTCCAAAGTAGCGGGTAAGAAACGACTCCCGCATTACTCCATTGCAAAAGCTCGGTAAGCACGCTTGCGATAACCAGCACCAAAGAGTGCCACATCCAGAGCAACCCCCAGTTCTCTAGGACTGGAGCATGATGCGTTTCTCGAAACCATCGAGCAACGACCTGGGCAAACTGGCCTGATCTTGCCGAAATCGGTTCGTCCTTCAGATAGGCGTTTAAATCCGATGCGAGTTTTGCCGCGCTTGGGTATCGCAAATCGGGGGGTTTTTGCAAACACCGAACCAATACCATTTCCAAATCGCGATCGATTTTAGGATTGAGCAACCTGGGATTCGGTGGGTCTTGCTCCATGACTTGCAAGAGCATGTCCATAGTCGTCTTGCCGACGAAAGGAGGTCTACCGGTGAGCGCATGGTAAAGTACCGAGCCCAAACTGTAGACATCCGATGCGGGGCTGATATTGCCCATACGGCCACTTGCTTGTTCTGGGCTCATGTAACTGGGGGTGCCCAGTACCACGCCGGTGCGAGTGAGCGATTCGCCCGCATCGGTATGCTTGGCCAAACCAAAATCGGTGAGCCTAGCGATACCATTGGAATCCACCAGGATATTCGATGGCTTGATATCTCTATGCAAGATGCCATTTTGGTGGGCAAAGTCGACGGCTTGGGCGATCATGGCAACCACGCGAACCGACTGCCTTTCATCGATCGAATGGGTGTTGATGAGTTCTTGAAGCGTTCGGCCCTGGATGTATTGCATCGCAAAGTAGGGGCGACCGTCGATTTCGCCTACGTCGTAAACCGGAACGATCCCTGTGTGCTGCAATCTGGCCGTGGCTCTTGCCTCCGCAAAAAAACGTTGACGCTCGGACTCAGACGCCAATTGATCCTTGAGGATCATCTTGACTGCGACTTGTCGGCCCAAGCTGATCTGCTCGGCCCGATAGACAACACCCATGCCCCCGCGTCCGACCTCTTCAATGAGGCGATAGTCTCCAAAATTGCAAGGAAGATTCATCCTCCAAACATTCGAGTCGGATATTGCCGCATTCGAATCGCCCATGAGGCGGACTTCGTGACTGCCGATGGCATCGGTGACGATAATCGTGCCCCAGATGGCTCGCAATTCGTCGGCCAAGAGCGGGTTGTGGCGACAAAGAGGATGCTCACTGCACACTTGGTGCAGATCGACTGGTTGTCCCTTGTGCAACCGATCGGTAAGCTCGGTGACAAGCAGAGCTAAGTCTTCGTCAAGTTGCGAATCGTCAGTGTCGGTTTGATCTGCGATCGGGCCTGAGGGCAACTCGGCGTTCATTCACGGATTTCCCTATGAAGATTCGGAAGGCTTTCGATGACCTCCCTTAGGCGTTTGATCGCCCGAAGATATCTCATGCTCGCAGCCGGCTCAGTCAGTCCCAGCGACTGCGCGATTTCTTGGTTGTTGAGTTGCTCGTAGTGCCGCATGAGAATGATCTCGCGGTCGCCTTCTTTGAGCTGGGCAATCGCTAGCTCCATGTGTTGGGCTAGTTCTTTTTGAGTTGCCGCCGCCGCAGGGGTTAGCCCGTCGTCTTTGAATTGATTGGCAAGTTCGATTGTCGACTGCTCGTTCGATGCAAATCCGATAGGGCCTTGCTCGCGATCGATACTCCGTTTGGCTGATAAGCGGTGTCGTCGATGGGCATCGATGATCCGGTCTTTCGCGATTTGACGAATCCAAAGATGAAAGGGGATCGAGGGGGACTGAACGTATTCGATGAGTCGTCGGTTTGCCTCGATCAAAACATCCTGAATAATGTCGCTCACGTCGACCCGCTGTGCCAATCGTTGGTCGAGTCTCATGGCGATCATCCGGCGCAAGGGATCTCGATGGCGATCGAAAAGCTCTTCGACTGCCTGTGGTTTGCCCTCACGGACATCGACTAAAAGTTCTGTTGTTGCTTGGCCCTCGGGCCAGATTGACTCGGACATAAAAATCCTGAGGGGATACCTGCCGACCGCCGAGCTCTAATTACGCTAAAATGCGGTTTGCTTGCTTTATTCTAGCGAGGCGGCAAACAGGGGCTTATCCCACTTTCCCGAAAGCCGCCGGATAAAGGGGCTTTATCCGGAAATTCTAGAGGATTCTTCGATTATCAATGATTCCAGAACTGCAACCTACCTCGTCGGTCATCCGAATCAGTCCCGAAATCGATGTGCCGATCACTTCCCGCGTGCGAAGGCTCATCGACACGGCAGCCTTTCGACGCCTAGCTGGGGTGACTCAATTGGGACTGGTCTGCTTGGTTTACCCTGGGGCTACCCATTCTCGTTTTGAGCATTCTCTGGGGGTTTATCGTAATGCTATCGAAGTCCTCAAGCAATTGGCAAACGATCCCAAGCAACCGATGAGTTTTGGTGACCAGGACGCATCGCTTCTGATTGTCTCGGCACTGCTTCACGATCTAG
Organism: Pirellula sp.; assembly: GCA_040381975.1. GTDB lineage: Bacteria > Planctomycetota > Planctomycetia > Pirellulales > Pirellulaceae > JBKCUI01. The sequence goes on along the minus strand of JBEIGI010000031.1, from coordinate 31,716 downwards.
GGCATTGGCCTTTTTGCCATCTAATCGAAGATCTTGGGCTCGTCGGATCCCCACGGCATGAAATACTCGCCCGCCGATTGCTGATCCAACCGGAGATGTCCCACTTGCTTAAAACAGACTGGGATTTAGATGCCGAATCGATCGCGGAATTTCTCACCCCGAAAGTCGATGGTTCGCTAGATCCAGTGCATTCGATCCTGCGATCCATACTCAGTGGCCCTATCGACATCGATAAGCTTGACTACCTTGAGCGAGACTCCCTGCATGCCGGGGTGCCCTATGGACGTAATTTTGATCGATATCGATTGATCCAATCGATGTGCATCGACACACAGCGTCATCGGATTGCAATTTCAGAGAAAGGACGCACGGCTGCCGAGATGATGGTTTTCGCAAGGTATGTAATGTTCAGTGAAGTCTATTGGCACCACGCAGTTCGAAGCGCTACGGCCATGCTCCAGCGAGCCGTGTACGACCTGCGCCATCAAGGCCAACTCGTTGAGTCCTGGCTCGATATGGATGATGCAAAGCTCAAGGAGTCCATCCTTAGACACTCTCAAGAAACTCCTAGTGTAGACTGCGCTGAAGGAATCTTTGGTTCTAGACGCATGCTCTATAAACGCATCGCCCAATTCGATTGCTTTTGCGAGCCTCAGCTTCACAAATCGATTTCGAGCAAATCCTATCCCCAGTTGGTAGAACTATCGGGACAGTTGGCCCAGGCTCTCACGGATCAAACACAGTCCACAATCCGAGAGCATGAACTGCTCATCGACGCGCCGCCGGCGGACTGCGAGGTCCAGTTCGACTTGAGAGTTCGCCAGAAGTCAGGACACTACCGGGAGCTTTTCGAACTCTCTCCGGTTGTCCAGTCACTGGCCACGCGTCAATTTGATCAGATGGTCAAGCGCGCACGAGTTTTTATCCATCCTCGCCATCGAGACTCTGTCAGAAAAACCGATATCCCAGCACTCCTGCACCAGATTCTGTCAGGTTCGAGTTGACAAACGATCCATCGAGAGAAAAAATCACTTTCATTCTTTCGGAACCAAGCTAGTCCATGTTTATGTCCAATCAGAACCTGACAATATTCGAAATTATTATCCCCGAGAGCCGGTAGGCCTTGGGGAAAGTTTCTTTATCGAAACCGAGTCGCAAAAAAGTTTGCAACCTGACCCCCGAAGCCTGCCGCTTCGGGGGTTTTTTTGTTTTTTAACGATATAAAACCATGCAAGACCGATCGATCCTAATCTATGACACCACGCTGCGCGACGGAACGCAGGGTGAAGGAGTTAGTCTGTCGTTACAGGACAAACTCAACATCGCTGTTCGACTCTCGGAGGTCGGTATCGAAATGATTGAAGGAGGCTATCCTCTTTCGAACGAAAAGGATGCCATGTTCTTTCAGAAGGCCAAGCAACTTCAGCTTGGGTCAAGCCTGCTGGCTGCATTTGGCATGACTCGTCGACGAGGGATGAAGGCTTCGGAGGATCCTGGAATCGCTGCTTTGCTTGCTGCTCAAACGCCGGTCATCACAATCGTAGGTAAATCTTGGGACTTCCATGCGACGGAGGTTCTTGGAGTGAGCCTTCAGGAAAACCTAGACATGATCGGTGAGACGGTCGAGTACCTTTCTAGGTACGCTCAGATTGTCTACGATGCGGAGCATTTCTTTGATGGCTACCGGGCCAACCCTGAGTATGCTCTCTGGGCAATTGAAACTGCGGCCAAGGCGGGTGCCAAATGGGTCGTCTTATGCGATACCAACGGAGGTTCGCTCCCGGAACAAGTCGCGGAGATTGTCGGCAGTTCTAAAGTGAGACTCGATCCCCTAGGGGTGCGTCTGGGTATCCATTGCCACAACGACGGCGACTTAGCAACGGCCAATTCTTTGGCCGCAATCGAAGCTGGGTGCGATCAAATTCAAGGTACGATCAATGGCATCGGCGAGCGGTGCGGAAACGCGGATCTGCTATGCGTGATCTCTAATCTGCAGTTCAAGAAGAAAGGCTACCGAGTTTTGCAAAACGGATCCTTCGAGCATCTGACCGAGCTTTCTCGATTCGTCTACGAAACCGCTAATCTAGTTCCTCGCAATAGTCAGCCATTTGTTGGCCGAAGCGCCTTTGCTCACAAAGGAGGAATGCACGTGCACGCGGTCAATAAATTCGCTCACACCTACGAGCACATGAACCCCGAACTCATCGGAAACGAACGAAGAATCCTTGTTAGCGAACTATCGGGTCGATCGAATATTGCAGCTTTGACCCAGAAACATGGCGGTCAGCAGGATCGGGTGCTCCTGGATCGCATTCTGGAAATGGTCGTAAAAAAGGAAAATCAAGGCTACCAGTACGAGGCCGCAGAAGCCTCTTTTGACTTATTGGTCAAGCAATGCTCGGGCAATTACAAACCCCATTTTGAGACCATCAAGTATCAGATCATCGCCGGTGATTTGGATACTCAGCGGCAACAGCAATTTGCTGAGGCAATTTTGAAATTGAAGGTTGGGGATGTGGTGTGCGTAGAAGCTGCCGAAGGGCATGGGCCGGTCAACGCCATGGATGCGGTATTGCGTAAAACGCTATCGAGGTTTTACCCGAGCATTGAGTCGATGCAGTTGATCGACTACAAGGTAAGGGTGGTCAATGGGGAGGCAGGCACGGCAGCTAGAATTCGAGTCAACATCGAAAGTGCCGACGAGCACCATTCATGGCACACCATTGGAGTTAGCGAGAATATCATCGAAGCCTCCTGGTCGGCACTCGTCGACGCCGTCGAGTACAAACTCCATCGGGATCATCAGTAAAGAGGATCGAGAACCTTTTTCGGAATTATCGCCTGTGGTCTTTAAGGACTGACTGAAGAGACTCCTTCAACGCGATCAGTTCGGGTAAGGACTTTTGGGTCAACTCTTGTAGAGTTGTTACCTCTAAACCAAGAATCTCTTGAAGTGATTGAATGAAACCAATCTCGATACCAACCCTGGCACCTTCCTCTCGTCCCTCCTTTCGTCCCTTCTCTAGCCCTCTCTTGAGTCCTTTTCTGAGTCCTTGCTTTCGCCCTTTACTGAGCGACTCTATAAGGTGAGACTGTTGATCTCTGATCGCTTTCTCCCTTGAATCATACATCTCTTTCTCCTCTGTAATCTGCTTGATCTCGCTAAGCTCTTCAGTTGCTCTCCAAAGTGCCTCGTCGGGTAACAAGCTCCGAAGTTCCTCTGCTGTATGCTTATCCGCGTTTCTCATCCAATAACACCATTGCTCAAAGCTTGTTGCTTTGCCCAACTCCGACTTATTGTACTTGGACAACTCTACGGTGTGAATCTCGATCGAATCCTCTAAAAGCTGACCCGTGGTCTTTTCGGAAAACCGAAAATGATGATGCAACTGCGAGTCATCCCATAGTTTTCGCATCAAGAGACAAACACAATAGGTAGCATTGAGTTGTTCGTATGGCTGACCTTTTTCAAGCTGATCTGTGTAAGCAGAACATGCATAAAATGCCGCTCTTTTGGCAAAACTCTCGTGAATCACCAGTTGGATCTCGACCACGAAGACCCTGCCGACAGAGTCCGTTGCTTTCACATCGACGCAGACCTGTTTGTCGTCATAATAATCCTGCAAAGAAAAAGGATTTAGAAACTGGACTCTCGCGACAGGCGAGGGTAAGTCCAAAATCGCGTTCAGTAGACCAATCAAGCACACTTCGTTTCCGGGCTTCCCAAAAATTTTCCGGAATGCGAAATCAACCCAAGGGAAAACTCCAATTTTCTTCGACATCTCGCTCCCTCCCATGTCTCCAAATTCAAAAAACCACCTTGAAGGCGCATTTTACCAATCGAGTGGATAAAATACCTCTTTTTGGTCAAAACGATCCGTTTGCGTCCATATGCGAGCCTTCGTTTTCATCGAATTAGCCAGGGAAAAGCTTTGGGCGTCTGACCTTGTCTATCCCCTGAGGTATACTTGAGTCGGTCTCGCTAACCCAATCGATGATCCCATGCAAACGCGACAAACTCTAAACCGCAGCCTGACTGCCATCGGTCTAACCCTGGCTTGCTTGCTGTGCAACTCAAACCGTCTTTCATCGGTGGCTTATGCTCAAGTCCCGAATCCAAGCGCACAACCAGCAATTGATTTCGCACGCGACATTGCCCCGATCTTTGACCAGCACTGCACTCAGTGCCATGGACCAAGCAAACAAACCGCAGACCTTCGACTCGACTTGCGATCGGCCATCCTCAAGGGTGCAGGTAGTGGTCCAATCCTAGATTCCAAAGACAGCGAAAACAGCCGATTGATCCAGGTCATCACTGGCCAAGATCCCGACTACCAAATGCCTCCCGAAGGTGACCGGCTATCGGATGATCAAATCGCCAAAATCCGAGTTTGGATCCAGCAAGGTGCCACCGGCCCGGACGACTCTAAACTGCTTGAAAAGCCACTCCCTTGGAGCTTTCGCCCCATCGAAGATCCTTGGCCTCCAACAATCAATTCTCTGACGCAAACTCACAGCCACAACCCTATCGACCAGTGGATCCAAATTCAACTCGATCATAATCGATTGCAATTTTCAGAGCCTGCTGATCGCTCAGCTCTCATCAGGCGATTATTTCTAGTCGCACTCGGCGTACCTCCAACACCCGAGGAAGTCGCCCTGTTCTGTAAAGACTCGAGCCTCGATGCCTACGAAAAACTCGTCGACCGAACTCTCTCTGATCCACGCTACGGTGAACGGCTTGCTCGGCACTGGTTCGATGTCATTCGATTCGCCGAATCCAACGGATTTGAAACCAATCGCGTTCGCTACAACGCTTGGCCCTTCCGTGACTTTGTTATCCAAGCGTTCAATCAAGACATGCCTTATAGCGAGTTTGTCACCAAACAAATCGCAGGCGATGCCCTCGGCGCAGATCTCGCCACCGGATTTCTCGTCGCTGGAACTTATGACATCGTCAAAAGTCCCGATGTGAACTTGACTCTTATGCAACGCCAAGACGAACTGGCCGACTTGATCAATACCACTGGCACCGCCTTCTTAGGCCTGACTCTGGGTTGCGCTCGTTGCCACGATCACAAATTCGATCCCGTCTCACAAAAAGACTTTTATTCGCTCCAAGCCATCTATGCTGGCGTAAACTTCGGAGATCGAAACCTGCCGAGTGAATCCAGTCCGGAGCAGAGTAACCGTCTGGGTCAAATAGCAACCGACGTTCGTGAGATACAAAAACAGATCGAGACCATCGAGGCCAAAGCCCAAACGATCGCGCGATCCAAAGATCTCCGTCCTGGAGTCTCTGCCAAACTCAATGAAGAATCCTTTGAACCGATCCTTACCAAAGCGGTACGATTTACCATCCTGGCTTCTGGAAACTCCCAGCCTTGTATCGATGAATGGGAAGTCTATGACACCCAAGACAAGAACGTCGCTTTGGCTCTAGAAGGTTCGATAGCTACAGCATCCGGGAGCCTCGAAGGCTACGCAATCCACAAAATTGAGCATGTCAACGATGGAAAGACCGGGAACTCCAACAGTTGGATTTCCAATCAAGCCAATGCGGGCTGGATTCAAATCGATTTCAAACAGCCTCAAAGCATCCAACGCATGCGATGGGGAAGAGATCGCTCAGAGCAGTACAAAGATCGCACTCCGACACAGTACAGAATCGAAGCCCTCGTCGAAGCGGATCAATGGAAGACGATCGCATCGCACACAGGTCGAATGGCACTGTCTACCGATGGCAACGATGGTCTTGTTGAACTTCTGGATCCTGAGCAAAAATCTCAGTACCGATCTTTGAAAGAGAAAGTCGCCAGCCTCGCCTCTGAAGAAAAGGCGCTCACCAAAGGGCGCTCTGTATGGCTGGGTACCTTCTCAACTCCACCGACCATCCATCGGCTCTATCGAGGCGATCCTTTGATGAAGCGGGAGGTCGTCCAACCAGCATTGGTCGCATCTCTCGATGGAAGAGTGCTCGCAGAAGATACACCTGAACAAGCCCGCCGCTTGGCCTTGGCCAATTGGCTAGTCGACCCAAAAAATCCTCTTACAGCCCGTGTCATCGCCAACCGACTTTGGCAATTTACTTTTGGAACCGGGATTGTTGATACCCCCAGTGACTTTGGGGCCAATGGAACACTTCCGACCCACCCCGAACTACTCGATTGGCTAGCCCAACGACTCATTGAGCATGGCTGGTCACTCAAACACTTGCACCGAACGATGCTCACCTCAAGAGCCTTCACGCAATCGTCCAAGCCCAATCCACAGGGACTTTTGATCGATGCAGATGCAAGGCTCTTGTGGCGGTTTCCTCCCAGAAGACTCGAAGCCGAAGCGATTCGCGATAGCATGCTCGTTGCAAGCGATGTCATGGATTACCGAATGGGTGGCCCTGGCTTTTATTTACAAAGGGTCGAACAAGACAACGTTTATCGCTACTTTCCAAAAGAGAAGGTCGGTCCGGCGGAGTACCGTAGGATGGTGTACTTGACCCGCATCCGCCAAGAGCAAGACCCGGTATTCGGTGCCTTTGACTGCCCGAGCGGCAACCAAGTCATGCCAAAGCGACCGCGTTCCAATACACCCTTGCAGTCGCTCAATCTCTTCAATAGCCCCTTTGTGATGCAACAGGCCGAGTTGTTTGCCCTGCGGCTTACCCGCATTCCAGAAGCGGATATGCAGAGCCAGATACGTTTATCCTTTAACGTCCTCTTTGCAAGGGATCCTGATGCTCAGGAAATCGAGCTTTCAAAAGAGATGATTCAAGATCAAGGTCTCGTGCAATACTGCCGAGCGCTGTTAAATGCCAGCGAGTTTTTGTTCCTGTTTTAGATCTCTGTGGAACGCAAAAATGTACGAACAGCCTCAACAAGACCGACGCTCATTCTTGACCGACCATTTGTCAAAGATCACCGGGATGTCATTGGGCACTTTGGCTGCGATGGATCTGTTAGTGCGAGATCAGGTTCGTGCCCAGTCCAATGACAAGACACCGATCAGTCCGGAGATTGATCCAGCCAACCCTAACAAAGCCAGGGGTTCGCACTTTGAACCAAAAGCCAAGCAGGTGCTCATGATTTTTTGCGCCGGTGCTTGTAGCCATCTGGATACCTTCGACTACAAACCGTCGCTGATCGAGAATCACGATCGTCCGATGCCCGGTTCCGAGAAACTCATCACATTCCAGGGAGGGCAAGGAACCTTGCAAAAAAGTCCTTGGGAATTTCGACCTCGGGGACAATCAGGCAAGATGATCTCCGATCTAGTAGGAAATATTGGTGATTTGGCTGACGATATGTGTTTCGTCCATTCGCTCACGGGCAAGACCAATACGCATGGTCCTGGCGAAAATTTCATGAATACGGGTTTTACCCTCGACGGTTTCCCGAGCATCGGAGCTTGGACAAGTTACGCACTTGGAAGCGAAAATGAAAATCTGCCAGCTTACGTTGCTATCCCGGATCCACGGGGAGTGCCTCAATCGAGCGGCAATTGTTGGAATCCAGGTTTTTTGCCCGCTGCATTCCAAGGCACCGATTTTAATGCCGCGGCTCCAATTAGAAATCTCGCCAAACCAGATGGTGTCTCTGATCAAACCGATCGACGAACTAGGGATTTTCTTCAGCGATTAAATCAGCATCATCTAGAGCGTTTCCCAGGGGATAGCGAACTTGCAGCTAGGATTTCAAGCTACCAACTCGCTGCCCGAATGCAGCTTTCTGTGCCAGATGTCAGCGATCTTTCAACCGAGACGGCTCAGACCTTGGCTGCTTACGGAGCCGACCAAAAAGGGAGTCCTGTTCTTGAAACCAAAGCCGCTTACGCGAGAAACTGCATACTCGCAAGACGCTTGATTGAACAAGGGGTTCGCTTTGTTCAATTGTTCAATGGAGCTTACCAAGTCGGCGGGGAGGGAACCAGCAACTGGGATGGGCACAAGATCCTCAAGGATCAGTACACCAATCATGGCGAGATCTTTGATCAGCCGACGGCAGCTTTACTAAAGGATCTCAAGCAACGGGGCTTACTCGAAAATACCCTCGTCGTTTGGTGTACCGAATTTGGCCGGATGCCAACGTTCCAAGCTGGGGCGAAAGGTCGGGACCATAATCCCGCAGGTTTTACCGCTTGGCTAGCAGGGGCTGGCGTCAAAGCCCCCTACAGTTATGGAGCAACCGATGAATTCGGTTACAAGGCAGTTGAAAACGTCGCGACGGTCTACGATTTCCATGCAACGATCCTTCACTTGCTGGGACTCGATCATGAGCGCCTGAGTTACTACCACAATGGGATCCAGCGTCGTTTGACCGACGTTCACGGCCATGTCATTCACGAGATCATCAAGCCATCTTAAATGAGCTCTTCGTCACTGACCGGTGGTTATCACCACCGGCACATCCTATTCCGGGGCCGTGAGGCTGCAGAAGTTTGCGTCCCATTTTTGGCTCTTCCCATTGTAAAACGATTGTCCTCAATCGTTGGCTGCTCGGCTGTTTGCTTAAGCACAAAGTCTAAAGTCCAAAGCCTACTCGGAGAAATTTTCTGACCAAAATCGGGCGTAAAACTCACCGATTCGTAAAATCGGGAGCATGGACGATTCCAACCTACCCACTCCACATAATAACTTGTTCCACTATGCGCTCTCGCATGCGCAAGCCGCTAGAGATTTAATCCAAACGCATCTTCCTGCGGATTTGGTGTCGGCGCTGGATCTTGATTCGCTCGAGCTTCAAAAAGACACCTTTATCGACGAGGAACTGCGAGAAAGTTATTCGGATTTGCTTTATTCGGTGATGCTTGCAGACCAAGACGGCCAGAGAGGCCAGGGCCAGGTTTATCTACTACTGGAGCACAAAAGCCAATCGGATCCGATGACTTGCTTTCAGTTGCTCCGTTACATTGTTCGGATCTGGGAGCAGCGATTGCGAAAAGGCCAGTCTTTGTGCCCCGTGTTTCCGCTGGTGGTCTACCATGGCTCGGAGGCTTGGTCGGCCCCGGTGAGTCTCGAGGAGTTCATCGGAGGCCCTAGAAGGCTGTTTGAGTATGGTGTTCGGTTGGCTTACCCGGTGCTGGACATCGGTCGGGTTCCGGATGAATCGCTAGCCAGAGAGCCCTTTTTGCAAAGTATCCTTGGTCTGCTAAAATACAGTCGCAGCAGGGATTTCAAGGACAAGCTTGAGTTTCTATTGCGTTGTTTGCTCGAGAGTGGCGATGGGAATTTGCACCTTGGGCATTTGAAAGCGGTGGTGGTTTATATTTCGGCAGTGAGTCCGTCGATACCTTTGGAGGTCCTTGAGATGACAATCGAAAAGATATTTCCTGCGCAATACGAGCCAGGTTCAATTGCAGATGAGTACATCAAAAAAGGACGGCTAGAAGGCGAGATCCACTTGATCCAAACCTTGCAGGAGATTTTAGGTTTGCCGATCACCGATGGAGCGACGTTAGAGGATCAGTCGCTTGAGCAGTTGCAAGCGCTTACCGGCAAACTTCGCCAGCAGTTCCGCGATCGCAAGTAGTTTTCCAAAGGCAATGCCCCTTCCTATGGTGATTATGGCCGTTGGCCAATCGGAGTGCCCGACGCATCAACCCACTCCGATCCTCAAGGTGGTTTATTCAAATAGGCCCTATACAAAAGTTCGCTGGAGGCTAATCCGCTGCCCGACGCTCGCGCCAGTCGGCTAACGGTAACGGGGCAAAGCCCCTTGCGACACGACCCTCATCCCCCCCACCCCTTGCTCCCGCAAGCGGGAAAAACTCACTGAGGTCAATTGCTAGATAGTAAGGCTCTGAGGTTCGCCCTACAGATACCGGCTGATATCGGAGAAATCAGCATCAAAGTCCTAGAGTTCCGATTGGAAACTGTACTGAATCCGTTCAATCAGTAGCAACGCCAGGAGCAAGAGCCCTGCGGTGATCCCAACTACCCAACCGATCTGAACCCAACCTGTCGGATCGCTTGCGACCATCCCGTTTCGAACCATCCCGTCCGACTGAAAATAACGCTCGACAGATAGATCCTGCCATCGAAATAGAATCGATCGAAGCCTATAGGAAATCGTAAACTGATTGATCACCGCCGGGATCCATGCCAAAAGCCCCTCTGCCACCAACGCATAGATAAACGAAATGACCATCACCCGCTTTTGGAAAATCACCCCAATGAGGCAAAACAAAGCACCATAGGCGATCGAAGCCAAAACACATAGCAAACTGATCGTGCCCCAGGTCCGAAGCGGAGCCTCCAACGGCAAAAAAGGTATCGCAATACTGGCCGAAACAATACCCGCACAAGTCGTCCACAACACCGCAACGATGTACTTACCCAGCAGCAGCGCACGGCGACCTTGATAACGCACCAGACTATAGACCCACGATTGACCCTCGAGTTCGGTATGCACAATCGGAGATGCTAAAACCAACATGCCAAGCATCGTTAGGAGCTGCGGTATGAGAAAAAACAAAAGCAAACAAAAGGCCAAGCTGGTCTCCTGCTCGTTCCTGACTCGTTGCGGAGTAAGATTCGCTACTGCAATCATCAGCGCCGTTGGGATCGCAACCATGAGCAAGAACATCGCTAGGCGAGCTGGCGTAAAAGAACGCGATAACTCATAGTCAACCACCCCAGGAATCGACCTCATCAGCCGTGAAACGATCCCTCCTGAGGGTGTGTAAGAATTCGATTCGGTGCTCATCGATGGGCTCCTGGGGTTTGATAGGCTCGCTCGCCTCGATGCCGAGAAATCAGTAAGCGAAACAGAGTGCTGATGTCCCCATCGCTACCGGTGATCCGCTCGATGGAGACTTGCCCACTACTTGCCCACTGCGCTAAGGATTCATAGAGCTCCATCGGACGATCGACGGTCAATACCAAACGATTGGGAACCGAGTCGCGATGCACAGCTCGAATCCAAGGCTTTTCGGCTAGCAAGGCAGCCAAGCGATCCCGTGTTTCGGATTGAACCACGATGTCTTGAGGAAGATCGGCCAAAAGTCGTCGAAGCTCGCCGGCCGTCCCGCTGGCTAACAGCCTGCCTCCAAAGATAAGCATAAATGAGTCCGTAACGCGCTCGACTTCATGAAGCACGTGGCTAGCAAGCAGTAGGCTCTTGCCCGATTTGGCCCACTGCACCAAAAGCTCGGTCATTTGATGTCGCCCAACAGGGTCTAAACCATTGAAAGGCTCATCGAGGATCAGAAACTCCGGTCGATGCGCGATGGCTTGCGCCAATTTGCATCTTTGACGCATGCCTAGCGAGTAAGTATTGATAGGGCGATCTTTCGCATCTTGCAAACCTACCTGCTCGAGCACCTCGAGGGCTCGCTCTTTGGCCGTTATCCTGCTCCATCCAGACATTCGCAGTAGCAATACGAGCCACTGCATGGAAGTCACCCCATGCACGAGCAGTTCCGTCGCGGGACACACCCCAATACGCTGTTGAAGATTTCGGGTAGCAAGCGGATTTTCACCGAGCACACGGAGACTTCCAATGGTCGGTCGCAAGGCTCCAGTGATCAAGCCGATGAGGGTTGATTTGCCTGCCCCGTTTGGACCGATCAGCGCATAAGCACCCTTAGGAAGCGACAACTCCAAGTCGTTCACACCGATGACTGTGCCGTACATGAGCGAGAGGTTTCGAAATTCGAACAGGTTCTCCATAGATCAACCCTATGCCTTTGATTCCGAAACGACAAGCTACACTTTGAGGACTCTGGAGACTCGCCAATAAGCAAACCCATAACCGACGACCGAAGCAAGGATAGCAACGATCCATGGGGACCAAACCCACTGGTCTTTGACAGCCAAACCGAAGATCTGCTGCTGCAGATAGCCGAGGGTTTCATACGGAGAAAACAGCTTGTAGGAATTCCAATCGTACATCGAACTGATCTCTTCGAAATTGATATCTCTGCGGCGTCGAGGACGAGCTTGTCCGATTTGGGTCGCGGCCCAAAGGGCGTTGTAAGTCACCGAACCGATGACCCACATGGCAAACCAAGCGAATCCCGCGTAACGGCTCTCTTGGGTCATCGACGAAAAGGCAAGTGCAATCGCCGAGGTCGGAATCATCAAGACCAAGGATGCTAAAAGAATACGAAGTGGGATGTCCCACGTTTGTGCGATCGCCGTCGAATCGGTCGAGAGAAACAAACCCGTCACATAGATGATCAAAGCCGGCAGAGCAGACATCATGAAAAGCAAAAAGAACAACACCAGGGATTTTCCGAGGATGTATTCGGCGGGTGTCAGCGGGCGTGAAAGATAGAGCAAATAACCTCGGCTTCGCAAATCGTAACTGATGAGCCTCGGAGCCACCAAACCAAGTACGACGATCATCCCGATGGCTTGCGGATAGCGAGACAAGTTAAACAGGATGTAAGACCAAGTAAAGTGCCGGTACTGCTCTGGATTTTCGGATGCTTCCACTAAATCCACCCCAGCCCGCGATGCAATGCTCCTCGATTGCGGATTGCGAGATAGTGCGCGAATCAACTCCCTGGGCCCCGATCGGTCGATCGTCTGTTCATAGGTTGCCACGAAAATACCCGCAATCAAAGCCGGAATCGCCATGAACATCAGCACTCGCTTTAGCCAAGTCCCTTTCCATACCAGATGGATTCCGGTGGTTGCCAAGACCAGTGCTCGGCTCCAACGCGGGGTTCGGGCCCCCTCCCACTTGCGATAACCAACATCTAGCAACGGCATGGCTTAACTCCGAATCGCTTCGAGGAAGGCTTGTTCAAGAGAATTCTTAGCTTGTTCGATCCTAAGAATGACGATCTGCTGCTCGAAGCTGGTTTTCCAGATGCGATCGAGAATCTCCGATTGGATTCCTAGAGCAATCAACTCCCCATCGGAGTTGCATCGGCACTCGATCCCCTGTGGGGTTAAGGCTTCGCATAGTTTTGCGGCTCGGCTGACGACGCTAATTTGAAGTCCCTCTTGACTGGGCCTTTGCAAATTTTCCAAGGTATCCATGACACGGATTTTCCCTGCGGCCATGATCACGACATAGTCGCAGGTTTGAACGACATCGTGAAGGATGTGAGTCGAAAGCAAAATCGACTTGCCCATTTCATTGGCCAGCGAATAGATACGATCCAAGAACTGTTCGCGCTGGGCCGGATCAAGACCCGTAGTCGGCTCGTCGAGAATGACCCATTTGGGATCGTGCACCAGCGCCTGAGCGAACTTGAGCTTTTGCCTCATCCCGGTCGAATAGGTTTCGACGTTCCGGTATCGTTCTTGTCCAAGGTCGCAGTAATCGGCAACCTCGTGCGAGCGACGCAAAGCCTCCTTCTTTTGCAAGCCAGAGAGCCGAGCCATCATCTGGATCGACTCGATCCCTTGGAGGCCTTGAAGGTAACAGTCGTCCTCGGGCAAATAACCTACGTTGTCTCGAACGACACGAACTTGCGAAGGCCAATCAAAACCCAGAACCTTGCCGCGGCCTCGATCGATAGAGACCAAACCCAAGATCGATTTAATAAGCGTGCTTTTTCCGCACCCGTTTGGCCCGAGCAATCCCACGACACCCCGCGGGATCGCTAGCGAGATCTCTTTGAGAACCTGCTTGCCACTGTAACTCTTGCAGACCGATTCGAGTTCGAAAACCAATTTATCCGACGAGTGATCGAGGTTCATGAAAATGAAAAGGTCGCAAAACCAATCGATGGATGCAGTCTTTGAAAGGGCGTCAAGAGGAGACTACCCTTTGAGTTTCGACAAAGCCGAGCGAGCCGTAGCCACGCACTGACGAATGTCGTCGATCGGATCCTTGGGGTTTTCTTCGTACTCGAGCGACAAAGCACCGTCGGCTGGGAATTTTGCTTGAACCAACGCATCGAAGACCGCCGCGCAGTCCAGGTGGCCTTGGCCAAGAATCACCCCTCGAGTGCTCTCCTTCATCTCGGCAAAGTCTTTCAGGTGGATGCCGTAGAGTCGGCCTGCAAGGGCTCGGATAACATCGACCGGTTTCTCGCCCGATCGGATAAAGTGGCCTAGGTCGGCGCACGCTCCGATGCGAGGATCTCGGCCTTCGATGGCCTTGAGCACATCGACGATTTTGTTGAAGCGATCCGAAGGGCCGTGGTTATGGATCGCGATACGGATATCGAATTCTTTCACCAGATCGTTAAGGCTATCGAAGGAGTCTGGTGTGGGGGCTGCGGAAATATTCTTGATGCCGGCCTTTTTGGCAAACTCGAAGACCTTGCGATTGGCCTGGGCGTCTTTGGTAAAACCGTTGACGCCATGGGCCGAGATACGAAGCCCCAGGCCCTTGACCTTGTCGACCATTTTCTTGATCTCTTCGTCGCTTGCAGTAAGCGGAAACATACCGCTGAAGAACTCGACTTCTTCGAAGCCCAGGTTCTTGGTGTGATCTAGAGCCACATCGACAGGGAACCCTCGGAGCGAATAGATTTGGATCCCGAGTTTAAGACCGGCTGCTTTTGCCTCTTGAGCAAAGAGCCTTGCCGTTGGGCTCAAGGCGATGGGACTTAGGGCCATCGCACCGAGTCCTGCACAGCTAGCGAGTCCGTACAAGAAACCACGTCGCGAGGCCGCAACGGTGCTAGCGGTTATGGAGCTGCTTTGGAGAGAATTCATGATTTTTTTGTGATCCTTCAATGAACTATCGGGATTGAACAGGGAATCGGGATTGCCTCAATAAGGCCTGCAAGTACACTGCTTGACTTCAAAATAGTACTCGATTTCATTTGGAATTGTTCCACTTCACCTAGTTTTTTGTCAAACCTGCGATCCCTTTATGGCCAGTAAGGATTTTGATACCGACCAGTTGGCAGCCTACCTGCATATCACACCCGATCAGGTGACCAAGATGGCAGTGCGCGGAAAATTGCCGGGCCGCAGGGTCAATGGACAGTGGAAGTTTTCTGAATCCGAGATCCATCATTGGCTCGAGGAACAAATCGGGATCGTCCAAGCCGATGAGCTTGAGCGTTTCGAACGCATCTTGGAAAAGACCATCGACACATCGGTCGACGATCGCACCATGCTCTCGGATTTTATGAGCATCGAATCGATTGCCATCCCGCTGGAAGCTCGGACCAAGAATTCTGTCGTGCGCGAGATGTGCAACTTAGCCGCCAGCACGGGGCTACTGTGGGATGCACCTACGATGGCAGAGGCGGTTGCTGCTCGCGAAGCGTTGCATCCAACGGCTTTAGAAAACGGAGTGGCACTTCTTCACCCCCGGCGTCCTCAGACTTCGATCCTCTCGGATTCGCTTGTCGCTCTTGGGATCACCAGTCAACCGTTTCCGTTTGGCAACACCGCTGGCCATCAGACAGACGTCTTCTTTTTGATTTGCTCAACGGATGATCAAATCCACCTTCGGATCTTGGCCAGACTCGCAAGACTCGTTAGTGATGAGGTGCTTTTGACGATGCTGCGATCGGCACAAAGTTCCGCCGAAGCGTTGGAACTCATCAAAGCTGCCGAACTAGAACTCATCGAGTCGTCTCGCAAATGATCCAACCGAAATCGACGGACCTGAGTATCGGTTGGTACGGGCCAGTCGATGGCCGTTGGATGAGTTTGCTCGGTCATTTACCGCTTGTGGAAGTTCTTGATCGACAAGGTGCCACCGAGTGGCTCCAGGAGTCCCCTGAAGGTCATAAACTCCTTATCGGGCTTGAGCATCGAAGCGATCCAAAGTTGGCTTGGGTTTTGGATTTGGTATCTAAATCTAACAAGACAGGTTCTTCAACGACCAAGGGTAAGGCAGCTCGAACAAAAACGTCGAAGCGATCCGCTTCGACGCCTACAAAAAATCTTGACGATTGGTTGAACCAACGCTCGATCGCTTGTGTGCTAGATCAAGACTGGGGGGGTCATCGTAGGACATTTCCGCTTCCCGAGTCGATCGAAACATTCTATTGGCACCAGTGGTATGACCAAGTCCTTGCGTGGGTAGGCTGGGAACCGTCTACCCAACAAACTCTATCGAGTGGACCTAGAGTTGGTCGTATCGAAAAGGATGTTGATCGGTTTTTATCTTGGCGAAAGAGCAAGCAGGCCGATGCGCTGCTTAGCAACAGGATTGCATGGGTCATTGGCGATCAGGATTCATCCGTGGAGTTCTTGCGAGAGTCACTTGAGTCCTACGGCATCCGCGCGATCGGTTCGCGGACAGACCAGATCCAAGGAGTGTTCGAAGCGGACTTGGTCATCATCGAAACGAGTTCTCGAAACGGCAACGAATTTACGTGCGGCAAACTTCATGATGACCACAGAGAATTTCTCAGTCAGATTCGCTGTCGGCAGCCGGGGGCATTTATGGTGGTAACCGACGGTTTTGTGCAGATGGATCGGTGGGAGAGTTACCGGCGACTGGGGGTCGATGCCATTGTTGGCCGGCCGTGGAGTTTGCAGGGACTGTTGTTTAGCTGGGAACGTTGGCTAACCCCCCTTAACGAAGCAGTTGCGTAACTCATCAGCGGGCTTGTCGCCGAGCCAGTTCGTCTCGGAGTTGAGCGGCGAGTTCGTACTGCTCGGTTTTGACAGCTTGATCGAGTTGTTGCTGGAGCGAGGGGCCGATGTCGTATTCCTCGCAGAGCGAATCTCGCAATTTGGTCAATTGCACAACCATCTCGTCGTCATCGAATTCCTCTTCGGCTTCGTGTTCGATGAAGATGTCGCGTATTTGTTCAAGACCGTCTTCGAGTACCGTAATGGCTTTTTCCGCGTCGGCTTCATCCAAGGCGGCCATCGCAGCCGCTTGGGTACGATGGAACATGACAAAGGGTCGATATTGTTCGTGGCTCATGGTCCACTCTTCGTCGGGAGCATGATCGCGGCATACATCCATCAGTGCCAGAGTATGATCGGCATCTTCGACAGCTCGGTGGTAATGCTGGAGACGCAACCAAGAGATCCGTCGATGGTAGTACTGCAAGAATTCCCGATCGGCTTCGAAGCACTGGTCATCGTCCATTACAAAATCGGGGGACTTTTCTTCCAGAGCGAGCATTCGATCCAAGAACGATGGATAGCCATCGAAGGATTGGCCATCGGGTCGACCTTGGGTCTCCATTTGGAGGACACCTAGATCGATTCTCATTTGGATGACGTCTCTACCGTCGGAACCTTTGACGAGTCGAACCGAGAGCGAGTGAGGATCAAACCCCCAATCGCGAAGAACATCGTCGAGTCCTTTGGATGAACCCATGGCACTCTTTCTATTGTCGGATTGCGTTCCGCGAGGTCTTGATTTCATTTCGATCGTTGCAACATCATCGAAAGATCGGCCCTCGCCCGTTACAAAGAATAACCATCCTGATTCGGCTTTTCCAGAACCGATGATTATTTTAACGCCCCCCTTTGGATCGGATCGATTGGGGCCGATGCGTTTAAGGCGATTGGGCCAAGGCCACGTTCGATGGTTGGCTCCTTTCGTTTGGAAGTGTTCGCACGATGCGACAAAGGGGCTACCCCTGAAGACGAATTTCTAGGGGAGCACCTGGGGGGTGAATGATTCCAACATGCCTGGGGCTTGCCTCGCGAGTTCTTTGCGATAGAAGCCACTGGAGCGACAACACCGGTTTTTTGCAATAAAAACAGAGACTCCGGCTGGTGCTATTTCGAAACGACACCCTAGAAAATGTCTCCCGAAAGTCGTTGGCTCTGGTAAAATCCCGGGCCGAAATCAAAGCTCAATCGTTAAGATGTTCCGCAGGACTGGTTGCAAACTTGGTTTTTCAAACCAAGCAGTGAGCAGACAGGTGAGCCGACAAGATCCTTGCAACCCGCCCAAAAGACCTATTTTAACCCCTGATCGAACCTGCCCTTTTCATTGAATTCATTCCTGAAACAACAATCGAATAGATCGATTAAACCGAGGATTCCACCGCATGCAGCAACTGGTCTACAAACATACGCTTGCCAACGGACTAACCATTCTTGGAGAACCGATGCCATGGCTTGAATCGGTGGCATTTACGCTGATGTTTCCCGGGGGTACTGCACGCGAAGAGTCGGATCGCTTGGGGCTTGCAGGAATGACGCTCGAACTCTCGCAACGAGGGTGCGGGCGATGGTCGAGTCGCGAGGTGGTCGAGCAACTTGATTTTCTGGGGGTCGAGCGTTCGAGTTCTGTTTCGAGCTTCTACACGAGCATCAGCATGTCGGCCATGGCAAGCGTCCTTGAGACCACGTTCGAAGTCGCCGTGGCGATGGTCAGGGAGCCCCACTTCCCCGAAGAGGAGCTCGAAGAGGTTCGGCAATCGGCCCTTCTGGAACTTGCGGCCATCGAGGACGATCCAGCCCAAAAATGTTTCGTAGAGCTCAAGCGATCTCGGTTCTCGGATCCCTTTGGTCGTTCATCTCTCGGTAGGGTCGAAGGTATCGAATCGGTCACTCACACCGACTGCGTTGAATTTCATCATCGCCACGCCAAGCCGCAAGGAGCCGTCCTATCGATCGCCGGCCGTTTTGACTGGGAAGACTTTCTCAAGCTCGTCGAGCGGACCCTCGGTTCATGGTCTGGCGATGCGCAAAGCGAGCTAGATCAAGTCGAGCCTCAAGTCGCCTCGGTTCACATCCCGCACGAGAGCCAGCAGACCCATATCGCTTTGGCTTACGATTCCGTCCCCTATCAACATCCCGAGTACTATCGTGGCCGTGGAATTGTTGGGATTTTGAGCGATGGCATGAGCTCGCGTCTGTTTACCGAGGTTCGAGAAAAACGAGGCTTGGTTTATGCCATCTCTGCATCCTCGCATTCGCTCAAGAATTGCGGGAGTGTTTTGTGTTACGCAGGAACCACTTCGGCTCGGGCTCAAGAAACTCTCGATGTGACGATCGAAACGATTCGATCGATTTCAAGTGGTATCGAACTCGGCGAACTTTCACGCTTAAAGTCTCGAGCTCGTACCTCCTTGGTGATGGAACAAGAAAGCAGTGTTTCTCGTTCGAGCCAATTGGCTTACGATTGGATCACGCTCGGACGCACAACGACCCGTCAAGAAGTGCTCGAAGAGATTGAGCAACTCACTTCCGAGAAGCTCATCGAGCATTTTTCAAAGTATCCACCCAAACGCTGGACTCTAGTTACCATCGGCCCAGAGCCCTTGGAGTTTCACGATGCAGTTTAAACAAGTCACGCTCGACAACGGTTTGGAAATCATCGCCGAAGTCAATCCTCACGCATTTAGTTTATCGTTGGGTTATTTCGTCAAAACCGGATCGCGAGACGAATCTCTCGATGTGGCAGGAGTAAGCCATTTTCTTGAACACATGCTCTTTAAAGGTACCCCGCGACGCACTTCGGTCGATGTCAATCGCCAGCTCGATGATTTAGGTTCTCAGTCCAACGCGTTTACCTCCGAGGAGCAAACGGTCTACTACATGAGCATCCTGCCGGAAAATCAATTTCCCGCATTGGACTTGCTCACCGACATGATGCGACCATCGCTCAGGGACGACGATTTTCAAACAGAGAAACAGGTCATCCTCGAAGAGATCGCCATGTACGACGATCAGCCTCCCTACGGTGCCATGGAAAGAGCCATGGAAGAATTCTTTGGCGAGCATCCTTTATCGACGCGTGTCCTGGGAACCAAAGAGTCCGTGTCGGCCTTGAGTGCCGAAGCGATGCGAGAGTACCACTCGGCTCGCTACGCTCCAAACAACCTGTGCCTTGTAGCCACCGGGGCTCTCGATTTTGATGCCTTGGTCGATGAGACCCACAAGATGACCAAGCATTGGAAACCTGCAGAGGTAGGTCGCAAACTAACCAAGCCGACCACTAGCAGCAAAGATGTTCGAATAATTCATCCACCGGCTACCCAGCAATACACGCTGGAATTTTCGCCGGGGCCGGGGTACATGGATCCGCAGCGATATATTTCTCGAGTCCTGGCAACGATCCTGGGTGATGATTCTGGAAGCCGACTGTTTTGGGAACTGGTCGATAAAGGTCTGGCCGATGCGGCCGTGTGTTATACCTATGAGTTCCAAGACTGCGGAGTGTTTGGTTTGTACCTTGCAGGCGACCCAGATCAGCAGCAGGAAAACTGGGATTTGATTCAGTCGATCGTCGAGGACTCGCACGGCAAACCGATTTCCGAAAGGGAGTTGGAATTGGCCAAGAACAAGATTTGTGCGGGGATCTTGTTGGCTTCCGAGCGGCCTTCGAACCGCCTTTTCTCGGTGGGAGGGACTTGGCTGTCTCGACATCAGTACGAAACAGCAGCCCAAGTCAGCCAGCACTACCGATCGGTGAGCCTCGATGATGTCCAGCGGGCTTTCGAGGATCTCAAAGGACGCACAGCGGTTCGCGTATCGGTCGGTCCGGAAATCAACTCGTAATCGAATTAGGCAAAGCGGCTGGAAAATGGAATATTCTCTCGATACGAAGATTCGCCATTTAAGGTCTTTATTCCCAGCTCTTGCTCGCATCCACGAAGGCCATCCGCTGGTTTATCTCGATGGGCCTGCTGGAACCCAGGTTCCAACCTCGGTCGCCGAGCGTGTAGCCCAGTGCATGATCGAGCACAATGCAAACCGAGCCGGTAAGTTTATCACGAGCATCGAAGTCGATCAGTTGATGGAGCAGGCCCACGGGGCGGCTGCGGATTTGCTGCAGGTGGACGATCCAAGATCGATTGCTTTTGGGCCGAACATGACGAGCCTGACTCTCTCGTTTTCTCGGGCACTTGCCCGGACTTGGGCTCCAGGCGATGAGATCCTGGTTTCGACTCTGGATCACGATGCCAACTACACCCCTTGGGTGCTTGCTGCCAAGGATTCTGGCGCGGTCGTTCGAACCATCGGCATCGATCCAAAGGATGCGACGTTGGACATGCAGTCTCTTGAATCGCAGCTAAACAAACGAACCAAGCTTGTGGCGGTCACTGCGGCCTCAAACGCGGTCGGATCGCTCACAGATATCCCCGCGATTGCACGAATGGTTCATCGCTTTGGCGCCGAGCTTTTTGTCGATGCGGTTCATTATGCTCCTCACCGTAGGATCGACATTACCAAGTGGGATTGCGATTACTTGGTTTGCTCAGCCTATAAGTTTTTTGGGCCGCACATTGGAATCCTCTACGGGAGGCCCGAGCGAATGCAGACGCTCGAACCCTATAAACTGCGTCCCTCGCCAAGCAACATACCGGGACGTTGGATGACTGGTACACAGAACCACGCATGCATTGCCGGTGTTACAGCAGCCATCGACTACATCGCTTCGATCGTCGATGAACCAACGCAAACATCTGCCCATTCATCGCGCCGCAGTCGGCTCGATCGGGCCTTTGAATGGATCGATTCGGTGGAAACTGAACTCGCACAACATTTGCTTGCCGGCCTACAAAGAATTCCCGGGGTGCGCATCTACGGGATTACCGATCCGCAGAGAGCAAGCCATCGGGCCCCAACGGTGGCTTTTTGTTTGGATCGTATCCATTCGGCAGAGGTAGCCATCCTATTGGCCCAGTCGGGTATTTGTGCGTGGCATGGCAATTACTACGCACTTCCGTTGACGCTTGCACTTGGTACCGAACCGCACGGAATGGTTCGCTTGGGCTGCATGCATTACAATACGATCCAGGAGATCGATCGCACACTCGAGACGATCAAGAACATCGCCCAGCAACCCAGAACATAGGTGATTTAGCGTGAAGAGAACGAATGCTTGGGTTATCTTGACGATCATTGCATATTTATTCGCTTGCCCAAGCTGGGCCGTATCGCAAGATTCAGCGATAGAGAAACCGAGAGACCAAGACAAACAAACCGTTTACTCAGGGCCCCAACTCGACGAAAGGCTCCATCCGTTTTCGGTGAAGTTGGCCTTGGGGGACGAGGTCGGCAAAACGATCGATCCATTGATGATTGCACAAGGCAAACCGATCCTGCTCGTATTCTTGCATGATGTGAACCGTCAGTCGATCTCGATGACGCGAGTTCTGACGCAGTATGCTAAGAGTCGAGCCAACGATGGACTCCACACCACCGTCATCCTCTTGAGTGACGATGCGACCGAGGCTCAAAACACCTTGAAACGGATCCAGCACGCCTTAACGCCCGGCATCGCAACGGGTGTCTCGCCCGATGGTCGGGAAGGTCCTGGCAGTTACGGTTTGAATCGCTCAGTTCAACTTACTATTCTCGTGGCGAAGAACGATCGGGTGACTGCCAACTTTGCACTGGTTCAGCCGAGTCTCCAGGTCGACCTTCCGAAAGTCGCAAGTGCGATCGTTGCACAAATCGGTGGTCCTGAACCGAAACTCAGCGAGTTGCTCGAAGCCGGCGGAGTGATGCAAAACCCCCGAGGCAATCCGCAGACCTCTGAGACTTCCAAGCCGGATCCTGAAACCATTCGCTCTTTGATGCGTCCGCTAATCCAGCTTGATGCCGATAGCAAACAGGTCGATCGAGCCGCCGAAGCGATCGAACAAGCAATCGCCAAATCGAAGGCCATCGAAAAAGAGATCGGTCGAATTGCCTCGACGATCGTCGCAAGTGGCAAGCTTGAGAATTACGGAACTGAGCGTGCGCAAGGGTATCTGAAAAGCTGGGCAGAAAAATACGGCCAAGTTCCAAAAAGGCCTCAAAATGCACCCAATTCTCCGTGAAATGGCGACGCGAAAGTCTACTTACTTGCTTTCCCTGGCTTTTGGCCTGGGATGGCTTACAGGAATATTCGCTCAGCAATCATCGCCCTCTTTTGAGCTCGATGTTCTTCCGCTCTTGACCAAGCATGGGTGCAACTCGGGAGCTTGTCACGGTGCGGTCGCAGGGCGAGGAGAGTTCTATTTGTCCCTGTGGGGATCGGATCCAAAATCCGATTACCGTCAGATTGTCGATGCCTATGACTCACGTCGGATCCGCTACAACAGTCCCCATGAGAGCTTGCTGATCGCGAAACCTAGCGGGAGAATCGCTCATGAAGGACAAGAGCGATTCGAGCCCGATAGCTCCACGGCCGAGACACTGGCTCGGTGGATCCAGGCCGGAACCCCTTATGGCGAGCCAGCCGAGGTGACGGATTTTTTGATTTTTGCGGATCCAAAGGATTCATTAGAGTCGTCCTCAAAAGCGATGGAATATCGATTGAGGTCCTCTGCAAAGTCCACAAGATCCGCTAACTATTTCGATGTAACCCAGAAAACTGCTTGGGAAATCGATCCCAGTAGCGGCATGAACTGGACGGATCAAAACAACCCAACGATCCGTTTGGATCGACCTGGTAGGCACCTTTTGACAGCTAGGTTTGCCGGCCAGGTTCGCACGCTGGTACTCATCGCCCCCTACGCGAAGGATCCATTTCAACATCTGGCCCAGCATCCATCAAATCCGGGAGTTAAATCGTCGATCCCATCCTCAGCATCCCAATCTCAGATCGATCAGCACATAGGCAAAATGCTCGAACAAGCAAACTTGCCGGCAGCGCAAGGAGTCGACGAGTTGGCATGGTTACGACGAGCCAGTTTGGATTTGATGGGTCGAATCCCAACGATTGAGGAAATCAGGGACTTTGAGAAACTCGATCCGAACGATCGCAAGGCTCTGAGCGTCGACCGTATGATCCAATCCGAATCATTCCAAGAGTATTGGACGTACAAGCTCGCTCGTTGGTTGGGTTTTCGACCGGTGGCGAACGAGCCTCAGGCAACCAAAGCGTTTGAAGACTATCTCAGGAAACGTATTTCCGAGCGTGACTCATGGAGGCTCATCGCACGAGAACTGCTTGTTAGTACCGGTGATTCGCATCATATAGGCCAGGTCAATTTTGCACGCTTGGCGGCCGATCCCAGAGCTCATGCGGAACTCATCAGCAGAGTATTCCTGGGGGCACGGCTCGGCTGTGCTAATTGCCACAACCATCCACTGGATCGATGGACCCAGGACGACTATCACGGACTCGCAGCGATACTCTCGGGGATCGATCGAGGTCGGCAGGTTCGACATATCGGCGGTGGGCAAGTGACCAATCTGCGGACCAAAGAACCGGCAACTCCGAAACTGCCGGGTGGAGAATTTTTGGCGATTCAATCCGATACGCAAACTTCTGCGGAGAACATCGAACGCCTATGCCAATGGATCTTGGATGATCGGGACCCGAAGTTCGCTCGCGTTCTTGCCAACCGTTTGTGGGCCACGATGATGGGAAGAGGCTTGATCGATCCATCGGACGACCTGCGTGAAACGAATCCTGCCTCGCATCCTGAATTGCTCGATCATTTGGTAGGAATGCTGATCGACTCGGATTATCAGCCTGCGGTGGTTTTGAAGGCCATTGCGTTGAGCGATGTTTATTCAAGAGGTTCGTTTGCATCGCAGACCATGTTGATTGACCAGAGTTTCTTCGCGACTCATATCGATAAACCGCTCGGCCCTGAAGTCCTCTACGATGCGATTGAGGATGCGATGGGAATCGCAAAGCAAACCAGGGCAATCCGTTGGATCGATCCAACCCTACCAAACGAATCCTTGGACATCTTGGGGCGTTGTGGCCGTCCGATGGCCTGCCAGACTCCATCGCTCGGTGGTGTGCAAAACACAAGTCTCTCCGTGCAACTTCATTGGATCAATGGCCCTTTGCTCAACCGAGCAATTGAGTCGCCCGAGGGCTTTTTGCGTCGAGAACTCGAACAAGGCATCACGAATCAGAGGATCATCGAGTTAGGATATCTGCGGATTCTATCGAAGCACCCCGATCCGGAGGACGTTCGTCGTTGGATCGAGAAAGTTCCCAGCGATCCGCAACTCCGTCGGGCTTGGTTCGAAGACTGGGCCTGGAGTTTGTTCAGCAGTCCGTATTTTCATAGCAATTGACGATTCATTATCCCCAGGGGCTTATCGAGGAGAGCATGATTAGGCGATCGACGCGACGAAGTTTTTTGAGGATCGCTTCGGTGGCTCCGTGGTGTGCAACCGGTGCAAACGGTTTAGCCCGCAACCCTCAAGCAAGCCCGCTGCTAAAAACAGCAGCCTTTGGAACAGCAAAGTCCTGTGTCTTACTGTGGCTCGATGGAGGCCCGAGTCACTTGGAAACATTCGATCCTAAAATCGACGTTCCTCGCGAGGTACAAGGGCCCTTGGGAACCATCGCAACAAGCTTACCAGGCGTCCACTTTTCCCAGGAGTTGCGGCGCTGTGCGAAGCTTGCGGATCGAATGACAATCGTCCGTTCGATGACAAGCCCTTTGGGCGAGCATGGGCTAGCGAATCAGTATGCCTTGACCGGATATTTGCCAAGTCCGAATCTGCAATATCCGAGTCTTGGGTCCTTGGCCGCATACGATCGACGCGATTCATGGAAAGACCCACTGCCTCGGTACGTCGGGATCCCGGAGCCGCAAGCCGCTTTGGGCTCAGGTTTCTTGGGATCGAGCGAGGAACCTTTTTGGATCCACAGCGATCCGGGAAGTCCTAGCTTCAAAGTCCGCGACTTGGAATTCTATCCGACACTCGATCCAAGTCGGCTCGAGCGGCGTCGCCAGATGCTCGAAGAGTTGCAAGGAGTCGCATCGAAGGGGGCTTATGACAATGCATTCGATTTGATTACCTCCGAGCAGGCCAAGGAGGTTTTTGATCTGAACCGAGAGACGCAAGAGACCAAAGAACGGTATGGTTTGCGATCCTTTGGACAAAGCTGTTTGCTGGCTCGTCGACTCATCGAGCGAAAGGTACCATTTGTTACGGTCGTACAACCGGGATGGGATACCCACGAAAACATGGTTGTACCGTTAAGGGATGGTTACAGCGGAGCAAAGGTCGGTGTGGGTTTGATCCCGACGTTCGACCAAGCCGTCAGTGCGCTGATCGAAGACTTAAGCCAACGCGGATTGCTCGATGAAACCTTGGTAATCGCCATGGGTGAGTTCGGAAGGACTCCGAAGGTCAACACACGAGGTGGCCGCGATCACTGGCCGAGGGTCTACAGCGTAATGCTCTGTGGGGGTGGCCTACCGCAGGGATTCGTTTACGGTAGTAGCGATCGTATCGGTGAGAGTCCCCGAGACAATCCGACGAGTCCAGCCGATTTGATCCGTACCGTTTTGATTCGATTGGGAGTCGATCCTGATATTGTGCTACGAACTCCCGATGGACGTCCGATTCCGATCAACCAACATGGTAAACCGATCGATGCATTGCTTTAGTTCTCGACCTAGTTGCTTGTGTCCGATCCTCTTTGAGTTGATCCCTGTCATCGTTTGCCTATGGATTTTGGACTCTGTCGCTTGTGCGCAAGAAAGTCCATTTCTTAAGTTTGGCCGGGTCACTGCCGGACGGTTCGATAGCGATGGCAAGCAAGTGATTCTTGCATCCGAAGGATCGTTGAAGTTGCTCGACTTGAAAAACACCCTCGTTGTACATAACGAGTCAGGCTTGGAATCAAGATCCGGGAAAGAGAGGTTTGAATCAGGTCGAAGCATCCATGCTATCGGCTCTATCGAAGTCGCGTTTCCAAAGATCGCTAAAATGGAATTTTCGCCTAATAATAAATCGTTATTGATCGCGGGAGGGGATCCAGGCCAGCGAGGTTGCATTCAGGTTTTGCAGTGGCCTTCGGGGATGTTGCAAAGATCGATCGAAACTCGAGCCGACGGTAAGCCTCTGAGCGATCTTGTCATGGACATCAAGTGGTTTGCTGATGGGTCTAGATGGATCGAAACCCACTGGAATGATGGTGCTCTAGTCAGAGGCACCGATGGCCAGATCCTAGGAAGCTTCTCGGGCCATACCGGTCCGGTCACCGGTGGGCTTGCGTGGAGTTCCGAACTTGCGATCACCGGTGGAATTGATCAGACGATTAAACTTTGGAGGATCAGCGACGGAGAGATCTTGCGGAATTTCGACAATCACACCGGCGCGATTATTGGGCTATTACGCTGGAAGGACCCCAATTCTAAAGCCCTGCTTGTCTCCTTGGGACGCGATCGAACGTTAAGACTATGGGATCCGGAAATCGGGAGGCTGATTCGATTTGTGAGGCTTCCGGGACTGCCGCTGAAGATGGATTTCTCTGGCAACGATGGTTTGGTGGTCTTGCTTGAAAGCGGGAAGCTGTGTTGTGTTTCATTGCCCGACTTAGCAATCCAAGAGACCGTAGACTTAGAGGAACGATCCGTGACGACTCTCGTTCCTATCGTTCCTCAACGGTGGTTGTATTGGTAACATTGGATTCACCGCTGGCTTACCAAGCTGGATCGCTCATCGAGTTTTGCTCAAAACCTCTTGCGCGGAGCAAGCACGAGTCGCAATGCTTACAAGGGTTACCCGACGGGTCGGGGTCATAGCATGATAGGGTTTTGGAATAGTCCACCCCCAGTTGCAGACCTTTGCGGATGATCTCGGACTTGGTCCAAGTGATCAAAGGTGCATGGATGATAAGCCGATTGCCTTCGACTCCCGACTTGGTTGCCAGATTCGCCATGGTTTCAAAAGCTCGGATATACTCGGGCCGGCAATCGGGGTATCCGCTGTAGTCCAGTGCGTTGACACCGATGTAGATATCCAGCGCCCCGAGGACTTCGGCCCAAGCTAGAGCGTAGGACAGAAAAACGGTATTGCGAGCAGGAACATACGTCAGAGGGATTTCAGATCCAAGCTCGTCTGCCGAGTCGTGTTTAGGAACCGCTAGATTTGGGTCCGTCAGTGCGCTACCGCCAAAAGCACCCAGATCCAAGTTGACGATCGCATGCTGGGCGACCTGGGCATCGAGGGCGATTTGCTTGGCCCGCTCGAGCTCGATCGCATGGCGTTGCCCGTAGCGGAAGCTGATGGCATAGGGGACAAACCCAGTCTCTTTGCAGATGGCAAGGCAAGTGGCAGAATCGAGTCCGCCACTTAGGAGCACCACGGCTTTCTTGGGATCATTCGTCGTTGTCATCAAGACCCTCGTTTATTTGGTTTGACATCGTATAATCGTCGTCCATGTCTATTATTCAAATTGATCAACTGACCAAATCGTATCGGGTTTACCAGAAAAAGGAGGGGCTTGCCGAGTCAGTCCGGGGGCTTTTTCGTCGTGAGTACAAAACGGTCGAGGCGGTTCGTGGGATTTCGCTTAAGGTCGAACCGGGTGAGTTCGTTGCTTTTTTGGGCCCCAATGGTGCGGGCAAAACCACGACACTCAAACTCCTCTCTGGGGTGATCTATCCGACCAGTGGCACCGCCACGGTGATGGGCTTTGTACCCTGGAAACGGGACATGGAGTACCGTCGCCGATTTGCACTGGTGATGGGTCAAAAGAATCAACTTTGGTGGGACCTGCCAGCCCAGGAGTCGTTTCGACTTCATCAACAGATTTACTCGATCGACCGTAGTACCTTTGACGCCAACCTCTCGGAGTTGACCTCTTTGCTCGACGTCCAAAAACTGCTGGGCCGACCAGTGCGAGAATTGTCACTCGGAGAGCGGATGAAGATGGAGTTGATCGCTACATTGTTGCATTCGCCCGATGTCCTTTTTCTGGATGAGCCTACGATCGGATTGGATGTCATCGCACAGCGAAATATTCAGCAATTCCTCAAGCACTATCAACAGGAGCGTCAGATCACGATCTTGCTCACAAGCCACTACATGAAAGACGTTTCGGCTCTTTGTCAGCGTGTGGTGGTCATCGCCCAAGGGATCCTGCAGTACGACGGTTCGCTGAGCGGAATCGTCGATAGTTTTTCAGGATCGAAGGTGATCCAATTGCAGCTTGGACTAGAGCAGTCCTCGCAGGGCCTTGAACGCTTTGGTGAAATCCTCAAAACGGATTTGCCAAGGGTATCGATTCGAGTTCCTCGTCAAAATGTTTCGCGTGTCTTGGCCGAGATTCTTAACAACTACACGATCGATGACGTTGCGGTCGAGGACCCACCGCTTGAGGAGGTTATCGCCAGTTTGTTCCATTCGATTTCCAGTTCGAGTACATCGCCGAGTTGAGGTTCAAATGGAACGATCTGCAAAAGACGATTGGCAGCATGGTTGGGCGACTCGATGGATGATCGTCAAGACAGCCCTGGCAGAGAAGCTTGCTTATCGCGGCGATTTCGCTTTGGGAACGCTGATGCGATTTCTACCGATCATCACGCAGATTTTTTTATGGTGGGCTGTCTTTCAGTCTCTTTCGCCAATGGATCCCAACGCTGGGCGGATCAGCGGATATTCGTTCCATGACATGGTGGCTTATTATTTGCTGACCATGGTCGGTCGAGCGTTTTCGAGCATGCCGGGGCTCTCATCGAGCATCGCCAAAACGATTCGCGACGGAGAGATCAAGCGTTATTTGGTGCAGCCGATCGATCTGCTCTCGTTTCTCTTTTGGTCGCGAGTGGCCCATAAAATCGCTTATTATGCGATCGCACTTGGGCCTTTTGTGCTGGTGTTCTTTCTATGCCGAGGGTATTTCACGGCAGGCTGGCCCGATGCAACCACCTTGGCCTGTTTCGCTTGCTCGCTGGTATTAAGTTTTGCGCTTGGGTTCTATCTAGAAGCCTGTTTGGGACTGGTTGGTTTTTGGATGCTTGAGGTCTCCTCGCTTTTGTTTGTGTACATGCTTTTGCAGTTCTTTCTCTCTGGGCACATGTTCCCGTTGGATTTGCTGCCGGCTCCTTTCGACACGATTGTCAATTTTTTACCGATCAAGTACTTGGCTTATTTCCCAGCGGCGGTTTTTTTGGGAAAGATTCAGGGGACGGCGCTTGCCATCGACATGGCGATGCTTGTGGGTTGGGTGGTCTTCTTTTTCGTCCTATCGCGAGTAATCTTTGCCAAGGGGCTAGTGCGTTACAGCGGATTTGGTGGCTGACGCGACCGCAGATGGGCTTGCCAATAATGGTTTGTTTTGGCAACGGAAGTGATCACATTTTTGATCTCTTTGTCGATCCGATACTTAGGGCCAGCGGGCAAAAAAAGCTTATCGCCTTCACGGCGTACAGAGATATTCTCGACCGTGATGGCTCGCATGAGCCAAGCGGCCATGGGCTCGCTGTTGCACTCGATACAGACCCATCCAAGATAGGGGCTTTCGCAGGTTTTTAAGCCGCTGGCCAATTCGATACCACGTCGGATCTCGGCGACAACCGATGCATATTCCTCGGGTGATTGCTTGATTTCCTCGGGCAACACAGGTTCCAGGAGTTTACCTCGGTGTGGCGGCCCACCAGCCATGGCTAGGTCGCAAAAGGATGTCCATATCTTGTCCCACGGGACAAGTCCAGACTCATCTGGAGCAATTGTGGCACTTCCCATCGACCGTGGAGAAACCTCATCGAGCCGCTCGGAGTACTCCGATGGCAAATGCAACTGGAGTTCCTGGTGGAGTCGGCTCAAGGCTGGCCAGTCGGCATCGGACTGATCGTTCCATGGAATCGGGCGGGATCGCACACAGCGCAGATAACTTTGGATCATCCATGTCGCAAGTTCCTCGGCTTCGATATCCCGTGTCGAAAGGCTCGTTAGTTCTTCTCTGTTTGATTGCTCAGCAGTTTCGGAGCAAACGACACAGCCAGGACAGATCCGATTGGCCCAGAATGCAATCAAGGCGAGCGTTTCGATTTGCCGCTGGTTCAAAGGTTCGTTCGTTACGGGATCTCGCGTGAGCATGAAGGCGTACTTTTTTCGCTCATTGGCTTGATGAGAACTTGCGCGACTGCCGATCCACTGGCCGACTTCTCTCGGGGTCCAAGGCTCGGCGATAAAGATCCTATTGGTGTTGGTCAATTGACCAAACCACCAGGCGCTGCGGATTTGATCAAGGGGTATCGATTCAAAGCCGCAAGGTAGAATCGCGACGCGCTGGTGATGATTTGCAAGCGAGGTATCCAAGTGCAGATTGTCTTGAAATGCCGTCGCAACCATCGCATCGATGTCAAGTCGCATGCGGAGATTCCCGCAGGCTTGATCGATTAGCTCTGCTTCGATACCAAGGGGGCTTGGGGTGGGAACTAGCAAAACTAGATCCGTGCTTGATGAACTCGATTGCATGAGGCTTATCGTCCAACAGCGGTGATTGCATAGACGGCGAATGTGCCAAGCCAGTGTTCGCCTTCGTAGTGGCCGCTGAAGACGTAAGCCAAACCGGCATCGAGGTGGGCTTGTGCCGATCGAGCAAAAGGAGCCTTCCAATGCGCTTTTTCGGGCAGAGCGTCGGCGACTGCAGCCAGGGTCCAGGCTCTCGATAGGTTCAGGCCTGCCAGGTGCACGAGTTTGCCATCGGTAACGTCCGAGACGACCACAGGGGTCAGGAGTTTTTCATGAGACGAAGCTTCAGAGTGAACCAGGAACCCTTCGAGCCACTCGGCGAATTTTTGTGTCGGGAGAATTCTTCGCATCAAGTCGGCTTCGTTGAGCGATGCGGAGAAGAAGTCCTCTCCTGAGGGTTCGTACTCGGACGCATAATCCCGATCGCCCAGGTAATACTCTTGGGCTCGGTTCACGATGGCTTGTTCGAGTTGTTGGTTTCCGACAGTGCGTGCATAGTCGAGTATTTGGCCGAGTGCGAAGGCCGTATCGGGGTGGACACCGGTTCGGATGGGAGTGGTCAATCGGGGCAGGTAGCCCAGGACAAGGGCGACTATTTCGCTCTCAAGGGGTTTAAGATTTTCACGCCACTGTTGAGCCTGTTGATCGTCCCAAGTGTGCAATTCGGCTTGGAGTCGCAGGAGCCATGCCCAACCGTACATCCGTTCGAAGGATCGATTTTCTTTTGTTTGGAAGTAGGCGACTTCGGCATCGATATT
>JBEIGI010000030.1:0-57762 GCA_040381975.1 Pirellula sp. | reverse complement strand
TGAAAGATCAATGGGGCTGTATGTGGTGTATTGATCCATGTTGTGTCGGCCCTTCGGGCCTGATGCGATTGAAGTTGGGCCATAACTCCGGGGCCTTCGACCCCGGCAGAGGTTGTGTCGGCCCTTCGGGGCCTGAAAGCCAGCACTTTTGATCAGAGCTGTTTTTTGCTTGGAGCTGTTTTTGGTTTAGAGACACTCTTGGCTGTTTAAAGCCCGACGGGCTGGTATAAACGATGCCGGTGGTGTGAAACACCGGTAAGTAACGTATTGGGTTAGATGATCATGAAACTTGGAATACTCTCCGATATCCACGAATCCAATGAGTACTTGCTCAAAGCCATCGACGTACTAACAAGTCGTGGCGTTGATCAGTTCATTCTGCTAGGCGATCTGTTCGAAACCGGAAGAGAAATCCGCGAAACAGTCGGAATTTTGCGGCAGATCAAAACCGCCGGCGTCTTTGGCAATCATGATCTAGGTCTGGCCATCGAACCGGATCATGAGTCCTTTGATAAGTATGGGCAGGACGTCATCGAGTTTTTTGCCACACTCAAGGCTCGTCATCGCCACGGAGATTATTTGTTCTCCCACGTCAATCCCGCTTGGGATGCAACCGACAGCATGGTCTACCACCTGAGCCCCTTGCCTTGGGAAGATCCCGAGTTTGGAAAATCATTCGAAGTCCATCCATGTTTAGCGCAATTCAACGGGCATTATCATTGCTGGCTCCATGCGACCAACGAAGTTTGGACCCCTTGGGCCGGCAACTCGCCCTTGTTCCTACCAAAAGGGCATCGCCATTACGTTGTGCATGAAGCGGTTTTTCAAGGATGGTGTTCGCTACTGGATACTGACGAATCGGTGCTCACGCCGATTTGCCTTGGGTAGCTTTTTGTACACCATAGCCGATTCTCCACTTGGACCAGCCGGTTGATCTTCCCTATAAATTGGAGGGAATTATACTATCGGCCATCAGTAAACCGCGTCCAGAATTTTGTGAGGTCGTCGATGGCTCGTTGTCTTGTTACCGGTGGATGTGGTTTTATCGGATCGCATATCGTTCGAGGGTTGCTCGATGCTGGCCATCAGGTTCGGATTCTTGACAATCTCTGCACCGGCCATCGTCACAATATCGATGAAGTTGCCGATCAGGTCGAGTTCGTCGAAGGCGATATCAACGACGCGCAAGCCGTACAAACGGCATTAGACGGCATCGAGCGAGTCTTCCACCAAGCCGCCTTGGCCAGCGTGCCGCTGTCCCTCGAACGACCTCTTGACACCAACCACGCTTGTGTCACCGGCACGCTCAATATGCTGCACTGGAGCGTCAAGGCCAAGGTCAAACGCTTTGTGTATGCTGCAAGCAGCAGTGCTTACGGCGACACACCGACATCATCGAAGCGCGAAACCGACTTGCCTCAAACCCTCTCCCCCTATGCCGCCGCAAAACTCGCCGGTGAATACTACTGCCAAAGCTACTTTCATAGCTTCGGTCTCGAAACTGTTGGAATCCGATACTTCAATGTCTTCGGGCCTCGCCAAGATCCAAACAGTCCTTACTCGGCCGTAATCCCGCTCTTTGTCAGTAGCATCCTCAGTGGCCAGCAACCCACGATCTACGGAGACGGACTCCAGTCTCGCGATTTTACCTATGTAGCGAACGTAGTGCGTGGAAACTTGCTCGCTAGCGAGGTTCCCAACGTAGGGGGACGAATCTTCAATGTTGCCGACGGCAGGCAGACAACTTTGCTGCAACTGCTCGAACTGCTAGCCAAACTCCTTGGGAAAGAAATCACACCCGTTCATCTTCCACCACGCGTCGGCGATGTCCGCGAAAGCTTAGCCGATATCACCCAAGCTCGCAAAATGTTAGGATATGAACCAGTCGTGGGGCTTGAGGAAGGCATAAAGCGCACGATCGATTACTATCGTCAGATCGTCACGCAACGCAAACGGTAACAACGATGAGCAGCGAACCTGCAGATGCGATGCAGTTGGCCAAGTCGCTCGTTGAGCACATTCGAACCTCCTATTACAAGGTCGTCGTTGCTTTCTCCGGTGGTGTCGACAGCGCGGTGGTAGCCGCTGCCGCTTATCGCGCTCTGGGCCCTAGCGCGGTGGCTTGGACCAGTCTCGGTGCCGCGATGCCCGAGGCCGATCAACTCGATGCGCAAAAAGTAGCTCAGTTCATCGGGATCGAGCATGTGATGTTTCCCACACGTGAAATCGAAAACCCCGATTACGTCGCCAACGGCCCTGATCGATGTTTTCATTGCAAGTCAACGCTCTACGAGGCCATTAGCAAGTGGGCTCAGGAGCACGACTTCGAAACGATTCTCTCGGGAACCAACGCCGAGGATCTTGGCGATTATCGACCCGGACTCCAAGCCGCTGCGAATTGGAATGTGCAAGCTCCGCTCGCAGATCTGTATTACACCAAAGAGAACGTCCGAAGCATCGCAAAATTATGGAACCTGCAGGTCGCTGACAAACCTGCAAGCCCTTGTCTTGCAAGCCGCATTGCCTACGGCCAAGTTGTCACGATCGGACGATTAGGACGCATCGAAGCCATGGAAAAATGGCTTCATTCCGAAGGCTTGAGCGACGTACGAGCCCGACTCCATGCCGACGAATTGCTCAGGTTGGAAATCCATTTGGATCAACTCCCGTTGGCATTGTCCGAACCGATGCGATCAAGGATTGTTTCGAAGGCAACTGAATTGGGGTTTCGGTATGTTACGATAGATATCCAAGGGCGGCAAAGCGGTTCGCTCAACCGTGTCCTTACCGACATTTAGAAAGGCAAACATCATGTTGGGCTGGGGAATCATCGGATGTGGCATGATTGCCAAATTCCATGCGCGAGCGATTAGCGAAATCAAAGGATCACGGCTCATCGCCTGCTACGGACGCGACAAATCCAAGGCTGAGGCTTTTTGCTCGGAGTTCGGTGGACTCCCCTACGATGATCTTCATGCGATGCTCAAAGATCCCTCGATCGACATCGTGACGATCTGCACCCCCAGCGGTGCACATCTTGAACCAGGTATTACAGCGGCCCGAGCCGGCAAACATGTCTTGGTCGAAAAACCACTCGAGATCACCACCAAACGCTGCGATCAGTTGATCGCCGAGTGCGATAAAAACGACGTCTATCTCGGAACGATCTTCCCTTCGCGCTTTCACCGCTCAGCAATCCTGATGAAGGGTGCGGTTGAGCAAGGCCGATTCGGTTCGATCTCGGTGGCCGACGCGATTGTGAAATGGTTCCGAACGCAGCAGTATTACGATAGTGGCAAATGGAGAGGGACCTGGGCCCTTGATGGCGGTGGGGCACTGATGAATCAAGCGATCCATAGCGTGGATCTGCTGCTGTGGCTCATGGGTCCAGTGCGAGCCGTCAGCGCGATGACGGCACTAAGAGCACACGAGAGAATCGAGGTCGAAGACACCGCAGTGGCGACACTGGAGTTTCAATCCGGAGCCCTCGGTACGATCGTCGCTACCACCGCCGCCTATCCGGGCACGCTCAAGCGTATTGAGATCGCCGGCTCGCACGGCATGGCGGTGCTTGAAGAAGAAGCCCTCGTGCGATGGAACTTTGCCAAGTCCACCAAGCAGGACGAAAAGATCCTCTCGGAGATGAAGTCCAACACCACCGGTGGCGGTGCATCCGATCCGGCTGCCATCGGGCACGTAGCCCATCGCGAACTCTTCAAAGACTTCGCCAAAGCAATCCAAGCTGGGCTCCCCTCGAGGATCGATGGAACCGAAGGCCGCCGAAGCGTCGAACTGATCAATGCCATCTACAAGTCTGCAAAGACAGGTAAACGGATCTCGCTGTAAATCGACACCGAAGCATAAGGAAGTTGGCATGCACAAGCCCGATGATCCACTTGTCGACCTTCAACAGGCAAGTGCAAGGATTACTGAGCTACGCCAGCAGATCCGCCAACACGACCACCTCTACTACGTTGTCGCCGAACCAGTCATCTCTGATCTGCAGTACGATCAACTCCTGAAGGAACTCACTCAGTGGGAAACCCGATTCCCAAGTCTGATCACGGACGATAGCCCGACTCGCAAAATCGGTGATCAGGTCGTCGAAGGACTTGCGCAAGTTGCGCATCGCATTCCGATGCTGTCGATCGACAACACCTATACCGAAGGAGAATTGCGAGACTTTCTTGGCCGCGTTGAAAAACTCTTGTCCGGTGAACCGGTCGAGTGGGTCGTCGAATTGAAAGTTGATGGCGTGGCAGCCTCGATCCGCTATGAACAAGGCTCGTTGGTGGCCGCAGTCACGCGAGGAAACGGCGAGGTTGGCGACGATGTGACCCACAACGCCAGAACCATTCGAGGGCTGCCACTACAACTCCTTGGCAAGCACATCCCAAAAACCCTCGAAGTTCGAGGAGAGGTCTACATGACCAACTCGGATCTGGTGGAGCTTAACGAGCAACGCGCAAGTTCGGGTGAGGCCGAGTTCAAGAATCCTCGCAATGTGACGGCTGGCTCGATCCGGTTGCTCGATCCCAAGCTATGCGCCAAACGGAAACTGAGGTTCCTGTGTCACGGAATGGGCTTTTGCGAAGGTTTGCAAGTTCGTACGCACATGGAGTTTCTCGAAAGTGTTCGAGAGTTAGGCATTCCGATTACCCCTTTAGTGCAGTCTTTTCGAAGCACCGAAGAGGTCGTGGCGCATTGCAATCGACTCGTCGAAAATCTCCATGAGTTGGATTTTGAAGTTGATGGACTGGTCGTCAAAGTCAACTCGCTCGAGCAGCGCGAATCGCTCGGCTCGACCAGCAAATCCCCACGCTGGGTCATCGCCTACAAGATCGAAAAATACGAGGCTGTTACGAAACTCTTGGCGATCAAGACCCAGGTAGGAAAGACTGGCACAATCACACCCGTGGCTGAGCTCGAGCCGGTGCAATTGGCAGGAACCACCGTTTCTCGCGCATCGCTCCATAATCTCGATGAGATCAGGCGCAAAGATGTTCGGGTCGATGATTGGGTGGTTGTCGAGAAAGCCGGCAAGATCATCCCGCACATTGTCCGAGTTGAGAAGCATCGGCGGGAGCGAGAGTTGCCGGAGTTTGAGTTTCCCGAGCAGTGTCCTGAATGTGGCGAAAAGTTGGTCAGGGATGCTTCGGGGGTTTACATCCGTTGCGTTTCGAATCAGTGTCCGGCGCAGTGGCGGCAGCGGCTAAGGTACTTCGCATCGCGCGATTGCATGGATATCGAGGGTCTCGGTGAAAAGCTAGTCAATCAACTCGTCGATGCACAGCTTGTAAACTCCTATGCTGATTTGTATGGATTGACGCTCGATAAGCTCATGGGTTTAGAGCGTATGGGAAAGAAATCAGCGGAGAATCTTTTGCAAGGGATCCAGGCAAGCAAGGAGCGAGGTTTATCGCGGGTTCTCAACGCGATCACCATCAGGCATGTTGGGCAGCGGGTTGCGATGGTTCTGGCGCGTCGTTTTGGTTCGGCCGAGAACTTGATGAAAGCCACCCAAGAGGAGCTTGCCGACACCGAAGAGATTGGCCCGATCATCGCCAAAAGTGTCTTTGATTTTTGTCGCAGTGAGGAAGGGACGCAAGTTTTCGAGCAACTAGGTAACGCGGGGGTGTCGCTGAGCACTTCGCAGGAAGATTCGGTCGACCATAGCGGTGTGTTTGCCAATAAAACATTGGTTGTCACCGGCACACTCGTGTACTATTCGCGCGATGAAATCGAGCGGCTAATCACTAAACTCGGAGGCAAGGCATCCGGGAGTGTCTCGAAGAACACCCATTTTTTGGTCGCGGGCGAGGCTGCTGGGAGCAAGCTGCAAAAGGCCAAGGAGTTGGGTATTACGATCCTAACCGAAGAAGAATTTCGAAAGATGGCACAGTCAGGGTCGTGAGTTCGTTTGCCGTAGAGGCTCGGTTTGGAGTACACTAAAGCCTCCCATCTAGCAAACCTTAGATCAAACTTTAATCCGCGCCACTGAGCCGCTAGGCCGATATGATCGAGTTAACGAACTTTGGTAAGGACTACGGCGAATTCACCGCCGTCGGTTCGGTCAATATGAAGATCGAGGCCGGAGAGCTTTTTGGATTCATCGGTCCAAACGGCGCTGGTAAAAGCACCTCGATTCGTTTTCTTGCGACGTTGCTCAAGAGCACTCGCGGGGACGGCACTGTCAACGGGTTTAGCGTTAACAAGCAACCGATGGATGTCCGTAGGAGCATCGGCTACATGCCCGATGACTTTGGTGTGTACGACGGCATGAAGGTCTGGGAGTTTCTCGATTTTTTCGCAGTGGCTTATAAGATCGGGCGGACTCAGCGGAAGAAGGTCATCGGCGATGTGCTTGAGCTCTTGGATCTGACGCACAAGCGAGACGATTTCGTCAACGGGCTCTCGCGAGGTATGAAGCAACGGCTATGCCTTGCAAAGACGCTCGTGCACGATCCTCCGGTTCTGATTCTCGATGAGCCGACGAGCGGTCTGGATCCTCGCGCTCGGATCGAGGTCAAAGCCCTCTTGAAAGAACTTCGAAAGATGGGCAAGACGATCATGATCTCTAGCCACATCCTTTCGGAATTGGCTGACTGCTGCACCTCGATCGGGATCATCGAACGTGGACAGTTGCTCATGCACGGACCGATCGACTCGGTCTATCGCCAGATGCGCCGCAATCGAATCGTAGAAATTCGATTCGTCGATAACCAGGATGCTGGAGTATCGATTGTGCGAAGCGATCCGACGATGCGTGGGATCGAGATCGATGGCGACCGCGTGACTGCGGAATTCGAAACCGACGACCAAGGCCTTGCTAATCTGATGAAGAGACTCGTCGACAACGGAGTCAAGATGCGATCCTTTAGCGACAAAGATCCAACGCTCGAAGACGTCTTTATGCTGGTCACCAAGGGCCTCGTGGCTTAGACATCCGACCCACTTCCAGAGAGTCATCGCCATGAAACGACTACTCGAAGGGATGCTCATCGGCATCGTTCGATTTTACCAGCGTGGAATCAGTCCATTGCTCGGGAGCAACTGCCGCTTCTCACCGAGTTGCTCGCAATACATGATCGAAGCGATCCAAAAGCATGGTCCGATGCGAGGCTTGCTCAAGGGTCTTTGGCGGATATGCCGTTGCCATCCGGGGACACCTGGGGGCTATGACCCACCTTAGTCCCATCGATGGTCATTCGAATCCATTGATGATCCGAATCGAGTGTTGGGAAACCGCACTGGCGATCGATGATCTTCAGACCTGGGGATACCAAGGCGTGGTCGATCGGGATACCTACGATCCCAAGCCCACAGGGCCATGTCGCAAAGTACCCCCGGTATCGCCTCGAATCGACTAGATTTGTGTTCGATAGGAGTTCTTTGAACGCCTCGCTCCAGGGGGTGATATTCATATCCCCAAGGACAATCGACTCCCCATCGGACTGCTTGACCCAGTTGGCGATGTCGGATAATTGCTGATCGCGCACTCGAAATCGACCGTGCTCGTTGGGAGACGCAGTGTGAACTCCTAAAAGCCTAATCGGAACGTTGGAATATTCGCCAGCGGGGATCCGTGCATCGAGAGCAAGCATTTGCGATGAGCCCATGACCAGTTCCCTAGACTTCGTTCCAGGGACTCGGCTCAGGATCGCCAAGCCTTGGGTGTTGTTCCTAGGTGCCCAGAGGGAATACGGGTAGGACTTCGCGAGACTTTCAAGTCCTTTGCGATGTTCGGGAGTCACTTCGATCAGCAACACGATATCGGCATCGAGACTCTCAATGGTTTTCTTGATCGTATCGTACTGATGGTTTTGGATAAAGACGTTCCAAGCTGCGATCGACAGCGTTCGATTGGGTTGCTTTGATTGGGTGATTCCTGCAATCGGCAAAGCGGTCCACGGCTGAGCGATACTAGACAGATAAATCGTCGGAGTTAGTAAGAGTGCGCCATGCAATAGTCTCGACACGACAGGAGCCCGCCATCGATGCCACCATCGGAGTACAACATCCAGAACCGACACACAGACCATCGCCACAGCGAAATGCCAAAGAGTGTGGTTGGCCATTTCGAAATAGCTATTATCGTTCCAGTTGCGATGGACAAACATCGCACCCCAGGCAGGCAGGGAGATCAGTAACGAGAGGATAAACCAGATGGCCAAGCCCATGGTCCAGCGCCGAGGCTCTTTTTTCGCAGAACTTACCATGAGGTAGTGCGCCTTTAGATTGCATGCAACCAATCGGGTCTTGCTTGTTCCGACATGCCGTTTCTCAAAACCTTAAACACTTCTTGAGTTCCCGAGGCACTGATGCTCTCGATCGCACCACGAGTATGCATCAAGTGATCGAGTCTGTCGACCGGGAGCCCATGATTGAGCAGATCCATCGGGACCAAAACGACCAGTAGCGATTGGACTTGAGGGTTGCCAATCACCGCGAGTGCTCGCGATCGGGAACTGTATTCCTCGAGTTGGATCGTTTGATCTCGAAGACGGATCGAGTCGGTCAGGACCACTCCTGAAAATAGGTCTTTCGATTTCTGCTGCTCGATCCAACTCTCGATCTGTTCCGTGTACGAATCATCGCGGCTTGCGACCAGCAGACCATCGATGGCGATGCGAGTGTTTCTATTCGACGGAAAGAGCATATCGATCACCGCATCTCCGACAGGCTGCGGTTTACCGAACATAGGAACGACATGGCACGAAAGAGACGGGCCAGCGTTGACCTCGACGACTGCTCCACGCTGGGGTGCTAAGGGTTCAGAAATGTTTTCAGCGAGAATATCCAAGCCGGCGATATCGAGCCCTACCACTTGGGCGGCCAAGACGGCTTGGGCAGCCGTCAACGGATGCACTTCATCGGTGCAGTCGGTCGTTAAATCCCCAGTTCGACGCACTAAGACAACTCGATCTTTCGCGGGCACAGAATCGATCGACAAACCCTGTTTGGCGAGCTCTATTTTCGCTGCAGCGTCGAGTTTCAATACACCCAGTGGATCGGTATAAGCCTCCCCTCGCTTTGGGTCCTGATTCAAAACATGCACCAATTGCTCGATCGTCGATTGGCCATCGCCTGTGACCGTTTCTAAATGCCCGCGACTGGCTGCAACCATGCGATGGCCGACGACAAGCAATCGATGGTGTTGCCCTCGTGCGAACTGCTCCACCATCACCTCGCTGGTTTGTCCATCTTCGATCGCCCAAGCGTAAGCCTTCATGATCTCACTTTGCTCAGTGAGCTCGATCGAGATTCCGCGCTGGTGATTCGCATCCTTAGGTTTAACAACCACCGGCAGACCTACTTCTTGCGCGGCGGTCCAAGCGTCCTGAGGACTGCTGACCAACCTGCCTAGAGGTACTGGCACACCGACGTTGCGAAGCAGCCGCTTGGTTAAATCTTTATCGCTTGCGATCGATTCGGCGATCGCGCTGGTTGCATCGGTCTCTGCGGTCCATATTCGTCGCTGGTATTTGCCTTCACCGAGTTGGCAAAGCGAGCCGCTCGTCAAGCGATGATAAGGGATGCCGCGAGCGATTGCTGCATCGAGAATAGCCCTAGAACTAGGCCCCAAACGGACATCGTCCGCATAGTCGAACAGTTCGCGAAACTTCGACGCGATCGGGTATTGCTCCCCTCGCTGGCAAGCTTCGATCAGTTCATGAGCAAGGGTAAAGCATTTGAAAGACAGCAACTCCTCTTCCATCTCCAAGGGGAGTACCCATTGACATTCGCAGTCCTCATCGGAGGCAAGCGACTCGGCCGGACTGAGTGAATGGACCGGTACCCCCGACATGGCTGACATCCACTGAGCGACCTTGAGCCAAACCTCCGCAAAGTGCGTCGATGAACTCTTGGGGCTCAAGAGATCTTCGACGACACTTCGCGCCGTGGGCACGCTTTGCGGGTGTGTGGTGGTATAGCGACCCGCGTCGAGGAAATCATTTAAGATTCTCGCGACACGGCTCGAATGTGGAACGCTACGGAAAGCGATGTCTGGAGAAAGATAGAGTTCCAGAACGCTTCGGCACGACCACCTGTTGGGACCTCGTAAAGCACGGGTTTGCCAGAAAGTCATTTCACCGAAGTGGTTCT
Source organism: Pirellula sp. (assembly GCA_040381975.1). Classification (GTDB taxonomy): domain Bacteria; phylum Planctomycetota; class Planctomycetia; order Pirellulales; family Pirellulaceae; genus JBKCUI01. Next base: position 47,655 of record JBEIGI010000030.1, on the reverse strand, counting down.
TTGCAGGGCTACTTTATCCTCGACCGATGCAGGGGGAGGAGGGAGCAGCTTCGGATTCCAATGAGGTTTTCCGTCGAATCCCTCTGGAGCCACCAAAGGCTTGGCCAAAGGTTGGTTCGTTTTCGAAGTGCCAGGCAAGAGGCTCGGTGGAGACAAAGTCGCTTTGGATGCCGAGCCTGGGAAGGGACTGGCGATTGCTGCTGGATCGTTCGAAACCGAGCGGCTCGTCGGATACGTTGGTGCTAGGTTGGTGCTGGGTCGATCGATCGGAACGATCGGGAGTCGGTTCATCGGAACCATCTTGGAAACCCGCTCGTCTCGGTCGCTCCAAAGACCAGCCGATGAGGTACTGGGCATCAACGAAGTGTTTGGAGTTGACGGTGCCGTGGGAGTCGAAGGGCTCATTGGTGGTGGAGGCAGGGTAGGTGCAATCGATGCCGGATCGAGTGTTGCACCGCTGCTCGGTGGCAGAACAAGTCCGCTGCTGGTGGCTGGGGCCGTTGCGTTGGCCTGAGTTATGCCAGATGGCACCAAGCCGGGTTGAGCCGGCATGTAGGTCACTGGCCCCATGGGAGTCACAGAGGCTGCACCTGGGATGTTTGGTGGTGTTAGGTTCGGCGGGCAAACTCCACCCGGACAAGAGACTTGTCCGGAGCCCATGGAAGTTGCCGCTGGAGCGGCCATTGGAACGGTCGCTGGGTTTCCGTAGTAGACGGCACTGGAGAGTCCACTGGAAAGTCCGTTGTTTGTATTGGCTGTAATATTCGCCTGAGGCAAACTCGTGGCACTTGCCGGGATTGTCCCGGTGGTTGGCAGGTACTGGACCTGAGGATAGACCGGCAACGACGGTGTTGCTACCGTGGGCGCTGGGCTAGCAAGAGGAGCAGGGCTCATTGCATAGACGTTCGAAGCTCCCGATGGATAGTAGCCAGGTTGGTTGATCGCAGGCCACTGGTTGGAGGCTTGGGCATACGCTCCTCCCAGAGGAGTTGGCGCGACGAGCGGAACGCGTTGGGCTTGATACTGATAGGAAGTGCAAGGTTGGAGCGACGTGACGGTGGTTCCGTAGTTTGGATCGTACTGGGTTACTGGGCGGTAATAAGTCACCGGCGTGCGTTGCCATTGGGTATCGTAGGCAGCCGTTGGCATCGCGGAGGTAACCGTTTGCGGAAAGCCATTAGGCAATACGGTGCCCGGGTTGGGTGGCATCATCCCATAGTTACCGTAGTAACTGGTCATTGCACCGTTGGAGGGTGTGATAGGAACAACGGGGATTGTTGGTCGACCGGCCGAATAACCGGCTGCTTGGGATGGATTTGCAACCGGGTAGGGGGTACCGACTGGATACGGTGCTGGAGATTTGCATCCGAAACAGCATTGAGCGTGGGCATACTGGGCCTGGATCATGGGTGAGATGGCCAAGGCCAGGGCTGCTTGGAGGGCCAGACGTGAGGGTTGCTTTAGGGATTTCATGAAATCGGGTTTCCGAAAAGGCTTGCGCGAGTCATCGATATATCAGATGCCATGCTAGACAAGGCGGTCAACACGGACTTTAGTATATTCTCAAACGCTCGGAAAGAATCCAAAAATCTGCTTCCGGTTATGATGTCCCTAACGGTAAAAAGGGCAGAATGGGGGGCTTAGGGGTTCTCTGGCTATTTGAAGCCCGGAGGACTGGCAGACCCTCTGCCGGTGGTGTGAACCACCGAGCACCGCAAAGACTCATGATCGTTTCCAATCACCTGTCTTTGGGTCGATCTTGAGCCTATACAGCTCCCGTATGGATTCCTTGTGCGACTCGGTAATTTCATAGTTCCCTGTGTCATCGTGGAGAAACTCCAAGTCCCAGAGTTCCAGCGCGCACCATTGCAGGTTCCGCCGATAATGTGTGTAGGGTGTCTGCCGGATCTCTCCAACGTTCCAACGCAACTCAAGGCTGTAAGCGATCAGGCCTGAGTAATTGTCTTTTTGGAATCCCATGCCACCAGGTTTCCATTGGCTAGCCGTACAATCGATCAGAGCTCGATAGTATTGTTCGTCGCTCATAGGTCTCCAATTTTCAATTCCAAGTGCCACTCGTCCTTTGGTTAGCCCTTCACTGAGTGTGACAGGCTTGCCGATCGATTCAAGTTGCATTTTTCTGGTCAATGGAGAAGCGAAAATGCCTACAATGTCGTGTTCGATCCCTTGGAAGTCAAAAACCACACCGCCCTCCTGGTGTGCCAGTTCCACCATGGCCCGCAGATTGAGTCTCTGAAGAATCAGGTTGCTAAGGAAGTGCCCGCCGATCTCCCCATGCGCACCGGGAGACTTCATCATCTTGAGCCGCGTCAGACCATTGGGATAGAGGCGTGTCGCGGGAAAGAAGCTGCGGTCTTCGTTGGCAGCATAGATGGTGCCAATGGCTTCGATATTGGTATTTGGAAGTGCAGCCACATAGTTTCCTGCCCGACCGCCTGGGGTCCAATGCACCAGAGCCGAACTTTGACCAGGAAGAACGTACGAATAAACTGGATCGAAGAGACCTAGAAATTCAACTTCAATGCCATACCGGGCCATCCTACCGACAAATTCAATTCCCATCGCGGCCCCTCGGCTCCATCCGAAGATATGCACCTTTTGGTGGCCTCGGTAATTGGCGATGATATCCGCTTCGATCCGATCGAGGATTGCCGTCCAACCATAGCCGCAGCCGTTGTCGGCATAAGCGTTCCAGATCGAATCGTATTCGATCGGATTGCCAACTCCTCCATAATAGAACTTGGTTCCTTGATAGAGATTGTAGAGCCGTTCGACATTCCCGACACCGAACATGTGCATACCGGTACCACCGATAAAGATTCCATACTGCTTGGAACCAGGATCGATCGAAAACGGCGAAATCAATCCATCGATCAAACTGCTTGCTTGATCGGAGTTGGCCAAGACCAATTGATCAGCCCACTTACGAAGAGCACTGTAGAGTACGCGTTGGCCTGAAGGCAGATACACCCAGCCGTGGGAATCGAGTTTGCCAATCGCTGTCTTTGCCGTCCGCATCCTCGGTGGACCTTCGATCCGACTCGGCTCGATTCCAATGGTGTACTTCCAATACACCACGCCCCGCTCTTCAAATACTTTGTCATAGCGTTCCGAAATCCTCGAAGACTCATGCTTGGAAATCAATTCGGATCGAGTCTGATCGAATCCCCCTTGGATATGCTTTCGGTACTTGCTCAACCAAGCTTGCAATTCGGGTTTCGCAGCGGCTCTGTGGACAGCTCCGTAGGTTTCATTGGCATACCTAAGAAATTCCTTCCATTGTGTTTGATCGTTGACAAAGAAACGAGCTTGAGATTCTCTCTGCGGCTCGAAGTCCTTCTTCGGTAATTCAACTGGATTCCAAACAGGACTCCGGTCGAGCGTCAATTCTGAGTAATCAGGTCGCTCTGCGGCCGAAGAGATGCGCCCTTTGAGCTCCAACCAATCCACCACCCCTACCAATTGCTCATGGTCGACATTCGCTAATGCATCGATGGTCAATGGGGATTTGGGAACCATCGCTTGCGTAGGAGTCACGATCGCATCGGCCATTCCATCGACTTGATCCGAGGTAATCAACACTCCATCCGCGATGCTTACAACCTCAGACGGTTCTTTTTGTGCGCTTCGCTCGGCAGAATACGATAGGCTTTCTATCCCCCAAAAGGACTTAGCGAACTGCTCCTGTGGCGAGCGAATCCATGCCAGAAAACCGGTGTCCTGCCACGAGAACGGATCCCCGAAAGGACTCCAGGCATTCGGAACATAAACCAGATCGTAACGACGATCCATTCTCGGCGATTGAGGATGATCGATCGCATCGGGAGTTGGTATCGCCACAGGCACATCGCTCGACGGACTCGCTAGTGCTAAGCCTCGTAGCACTTGAACACTGATTTTCTCCAAAGCCCAATCGAGCTGAGCGACCGTCTGCCTGGCGAGATCGCTAGCGAGCCACTCTCCGGAATCGAAAGCCCACTCGATACTCCCTTGCCGTATTTCATGATCGGCCTGCTGTTGGCTTTGCTTTAGAGTCCTCGACTCGATCGCCAACGCTTTGCTGCGGATGGACTCGTTTTTGGCTCGTGCAATGTCCAGATAGAACTCGCTCCAGGAACTCTCAAGTTGGCAATCGAGGTCCATGGCCATGTCGGATTCAATGGCAGTTGTCTGTAAAGCGAATTCTTTTTCGACTGAGGCCCAAGTTTGATCAGAGAGACGGTAAGCATTTGCCTCTTTGATATTGAGTTCCTTACGTGAGTCCCGGACTTGTGTGGCTTGGACGGATTCCCTAGCGATCAGACCCATTCGATCGCTCTTTTGGATATCAGCCTTTGCGCGTCTTAAGTCGGCCACAGCTTCAAACCGCTTTTGATTCCACTGCATGCGCGTGGAGTTTAAGCCGACTTCATATGCCTTTTTCGCCTCCTGCAAACGGGCTTGATACGTCGAGTAATCGAAATCTTTTCTGAAGATCAGTTCGGTTGTTGCGACTCGATCTGTATAGGTACGCTCCAACGTGGTGAACTCATCGATATACTGATTTGTAGCAACATAGATGCCCGACAAAAAGTCAACTTGGGCATCACTACGGTGCTCGAGCGATTCGAGATTCTGTTGGCTTTGCGAGTTCCTCATAGAACTATCGGCCAGCGAAATCGCTCGTGCGGCATCGAGTTGCGCTTGAGCAATCGTCGTGGTGTAGAGGCTGTCGGCTTGTGCCCTGCGATGGATCAATCGCTCTTGGACTTCATTCCAGTTTTCAAGGTTCTCTAGCTCGTGCTCAGCGATCGCGACCATGAACTCCGACCAAGTTCCATGGAATGCTTGCCGCAGTTGTTTTCGAGCGTCGATCCTCGCGGTTGCAGTCGCGGTCCGCCATCTGCTGTCTGCACTGTTCTGTTCCAAAGCCAAATCGCCACTCGAAGCGATTGCATCAATAAGGTACTCGAAACGAGTTTGAGCAATCCCATCTGTCCGCGTGCGATCCAACTGCGAGAGCGTACGCTCCAACTGAGCATCGAGTCGAATCAAATCGATATTCTGACGCTGAGATCTCTTTTGATCTTCGAGCGCGACCTCAGCGGATAATTTTCCTGTGCGTTCCTTCCAGGTCTTTAGCGAGAAGGAATCGCCGAGGGCTTGTGCGCACTTGGCTTCCGCCACAAGCAGACCTTTCTCGCGAGCTTGTTCGAAACCCGTGTATCTCCTGAGCTTCATCAACTGGGCGGTGTTCTCAGCGTGCTCGACTGCCTGCAAGAACTTGGACTCTCTGGACAAAACCACCAATTGGTGCTCTAAGTCGAATTGTCGCTGGAGTTGAATCGAGTCGTACTGGTCTTGAAGATCCTGCATCGAGTACTCAAATGCGATATCCGCCTTATCTCGTTGGACTTTACGTTGATGATTTTCGTTTTCGATCGCAAAGTTGTTCTCGGTAACCTTGTTTTCTACTTGCCTCTCCTGATCGAGAATCATCATTCGATGCGAATGATTGAACTGAGCATCCTCTCTGGCAACGACCCAGTCGACGTAATCCGACGCGACCTGCTGAATCCACTTGGCGTAGCCATCCGCATGCGCTGCTAGGATTGTCGATCGCGGATCCTCACTGCTTGCTTGTTGCAGTTGATCCGCTTTGCCTCGTGCGGTCCCAACAAAGTACAGACCTTGCGCGCGAGCCCATGTTTTTTGGTAATCGATCGAGGCTTGCCTTAGTCGCAACTGGTATTGCTTCTCGATTCGGTTTGCTTGATCGATGGAATTGATCCCTTGAGCCTGATCCTCTTGGGCTTGTGCCAACTCCAACTGGTCTTTGCTGTTGTTGGATTGAACCTGCAAGACTTGGCTTGCGTTTTTCTGAGTCATCAAAGACGTATGAAGTTGCTCTGCGCGGATTCTGTCGGCATCGGTGGTGGATTGGACCCGTTGCATATTTGAGTCCCAAGTTTCCTCAATGCGTTTCGTCTTTGCCTGACCGATCGCAGTCACGAAACCAACTTGGGATTCAGTCCGATGGGTCGCCTCAAGGGCACGTACCTCCTGAATCCCTTTCAATAGAGAGTCATTGGCCGACTCTTTGCCGAAATTCATAAGACCGTTGTCGAAAGCAGGTTGCAATCGCCAAGCGGCAGCCGTGAGCGGTTCGAGTTGGATCCGTAAGCCGAGCCAGTTATCCAATTCTCTGCGAAGCGATGCCGAGATCACCCCCGAATCCGGGTGTATTCTCAGGTAGTAGGACTTCCAAATCTCGCCGATTCGCTCAGCTCTTTGAGTTCGCTGCTCGAGCAACTGACGATTGAGTTCATCGAGGGCACCTTGTGATCTTTGGTCATAACTCGATTGAACCAGGACTTCGGTTTTTTGAAATGCGTTGATCGCTTTTTGCGTAGCTACCATCCACTGAACCTCAAATCGAGCTCGATCGACCGTGGCAATTTTGTTCAGACGCGACGTTTCTTTCTCGACCTGCATTTGGGTTTGATGGATTTGATCGACCGTTTGACGATTGCGTCGCATGATTTCAGATTGATCGGCACGACCGGCAACCGAATCGGACAACTCCTTCCACGCTAGAGCTTCGCGTGAGCTCGATTGTTGCAAAAGGATCGCTTGAGCCTGCTCTTGGATGAGCACTCGCGTGTTTGGATCGAGTTTGCGATAGATCTTTTCGAGATCCGAAGCCTGCTTTTGCAGCATCCTCTTTTCGTAATCAGATCGGGATTGCAATTGCTGCAGTCGGTAAGTCCCCTGGGCATCAAGCAATGCGATCCGATCACTCTCGGACGATAGATTATCGCTCTGAATTGTATCGTAGTGAATTCGGCTTAGATCGATATCACGACGGCTCTGGTTCGATGAGATATCCTCTTGGTGAGCGACGATCAAATCGGCCATCCTGCGAGCATACAGATCCTGTGCGACCTGAGTCGCGGTTGCTAACTCCGTATGAGCCTGACTGCGTCTTGTGAGTCTAGGTACGTCTTCTAACCAACTCCACTGAGCTTCGATGGGTTTGGCGAGCTCTTGCTCGATGCTGAGCATTCGAACGACTTCGGCACGCTTGGCTCGCAACTCGCTGTCGATGTTTCGACTGGTTTCTACGAGCTCCGCTTCGATCATTTGCTGCCTGTCATAGTAAATTCGATCGATCAGAGCAAGCCGCTGAGTGTACTGATCCCAATCGAGCAGTCCCGCAAAGTAATCGTCTCCTAATTGATTAAGACTCAACGAATGGCTGTACTTGGCTTCTGCTCTGCTTGTACTTGCTGTGAGCTGAGCTTGTGCCAATTGGGTATCGGCAAAAGCGGTCGTATTGGCCGTTTCGAGTTTTAGAGGTAGTAACTTTGGTGAAGGCACATCCGGTCTGGCAAGATTCAAACCAAAAGAGGTGAGTTGACTGACTCCAGCGGTTTGGGTTGCGAAACGAAGCTTGGCAGCGGCCAATGCCCTGCTTAGTTCCTTTCTGGCTTCAATCTTATCCTGCGTAAATTCCAGTTCACTGGATGCCGCTTGTGAATCGCTCTGCAATCGTACCTCAAGAGACTCCAAACGGTCAAAGTTAGAGCGATTGGATTGCTCGCGAGCTCGCTCTAATTCGATTTGAAGCTTTCGAACGCTCAGATTCCTAGTCGCAATCGCTTGAGAGTTAACCGCATCGGTCCAAGGACTAGCTTCGGCATCGTACCATTTCTGGACGGCTCGAAGGTAGCGATCCCAGTGGGTAATGATTCGATTGACTTCGATCTGTTGGATAGATCGTTGGTATTCCAGCCAAGCAGTCGCTTGCAGGCGCTCGATCCGCAGATCCAGTTCGTTGGATTTGCATTCGAGCTCCTTAGCCGTACGAGCCATAGCCAAATCGTAATGACCTTCGCGATCCACCTGAGCGATAGCATCGCTATGATCTGCGTTAGCGACTGTTAAATGATACTGCTGATGCAATTGAAACTCATTGGCCTTGGATCTTTCAGTAAGACTCTCGACGCACTTGACCCAAGCATCTTCGAGGGAATCTCGTTGATTGTAGAAACCTTGGTCGATGGAAATGCGTTTGGTCTCGAACTGATGCAACAGTTGGGCCATAGCGATCGATTGACCACGAGTAATCTGGAATCCGGTTACCGCCGGGACTATGCCCGACCCCCAGACGCTTGCGACGAACGTGTTGTCGATCCAAATCCAGTCACCGGTGAGGTATTCGAGTACCGGTGGTGTGTAGACCATGGCGCTGAGGTACTTCTGATAGGACTCTTGGGTGATGGCGGATTCGCCCTGCAGATAGTCGATTCCATTGAGTCGAGATTCAAGTTGCTGGGTGTATTCGGACTGCTTGTTTGCTCGAACCAATTCGAGTCGATTATTGGCAAGTTCGATTGCGTGCGAGTGTACCAATAGAGCATGTTCATTACGGAATTCAAGGGTCGCTTTGAGTCGATGGTTTTTGAGTGCGTACTCATTATCGAGTTCTGCTAGTTGCTTATGATGCTCTGCTGTAATTTTCGCTAAAGCACTCTCTTTCCAAAGTTCGGCGGCTTGCAGGCTTCGATCCGCTTGCGAAGGTTCCCAAGCTCGAAGGAGATCCCGTCGCTGCTGGGCTTTCTGAAGCTCTGCAAAGGACTCAGGGCTTCCTAAGTTAGAATTCCTTTGGGCTAGCGTTAGACAAACTGCCGATGCGACGGAGAAATCGTATTGCCGAAGTGCCGATTCGTTACCTACTCGCCGGTCTTTCTCGGCAAGAATCAAGGCCTTGTCTAAATCGGCGTGAGCTTGAGCGATCCTCCGTTGGAGTTGGTGATGCGCGAGCTCCACAGCTGCATCGAAACGATCTGCCGTCGAGGCACGAAGCAAACTTTGCTGGCGTTTCTTTTCCGCGAGAGCCTCTTCCCGAACATGATCGATTTGAGCTATCAATAAGTTGTATTCGAGCGCAACGGTTGCTAGCTCACGCGATTGATCGCGCTGTAGCTTATAGGACTCCTTGAGAAACGCCGACAGGATGTCCAGGGTTGTTTGATCGTAGGTATGTTGTGCATCGTATGTTTGACGGGCGTGTCTGAGCAAGGCCGCCTTGATCGCTTGGGCTGAGGGTCTTGAACTCGCATCAAGAATGCTCCTTAGCTCGCGATTGGCTGCGTCAAAGATCGCGTCCCTGTTTCGCTTCGCCGTTCGAACTTGCGCTTCTTGGGCATCGGAAAGTCCCTGGAAAATACCACGGTATCGATCTTCGATCCCCCTGCGATCGCATTGAGATTTTGCTAGAGCACTCTGTGACGATTGAGCAAATTGCTGATAGATATCCGAGTAATCCTCGGTCGATATTTTTTTCAAATCCAAATCGACCTTTGACATCTCCTCGCGGTAAGCTGCCTGAGCTTCGTTGATTGCAATCTCGTAGAGTGCCCGAGCTCGCTGACTGGCCATGCTTGCACGTTGACCAACAAAGCGCTGCTCTGCGATCAGTTCTTTGCGCAACTGATCAAGTCGAGTCTGAAACTCATGATCCTTCGAAAGATCGACCCCGATCCCGCTCGGATCCTCATTGCCGAAGGCTTGGTTGAGGTTCGAACTCCAAATGACTATCGGTACGGTAAGGTCGACCGATTGCTCTAGGGGCAAGACCGGCGGCTGGGGCATGAACTCATCGGCGGGCAACCAATCGGAAATCAAGAGTGGCAAATTTGGTAGGGTGTCCGAAGGCCATGAGATTGCTAGCTCGTCGGGAAGAGGCAAGTCAACTTCGGCGGTATTGCTCGACTGCAAATGCTGACGGAGTTTAGTTAGGGCTTGGGTTTGGGCCTCCTGCAGATCGATCGTCGCGGCGGTCGTTTGAGTCCAATAATCCGAGTTCGCTTGACGCATCGCAAGGGATCGCGAAGCGAAGGATTCCTGACTTCGAAGTTCATTTTCAGTGGCACTTGCCTGACGATCACTTGTAAGTTTCGCTAGGGCTTGGTTTATACTGAGATCATGTTCAGAGGGATCCGAGGGTCCAGGATCATCATCTCGATGACCATCATCGGTACGTAAGCGGATCTCGGTGATTTTTGCTCGCTGGAGGCTCGGATTGGCAATCTTAAATGAGATGCTCTGCCAGGATCCTACCAGCATCGAGACCGCTGAATCGCTCGGCGCAGAGGCTCGGAACCGATAGGTGTAGTCGCCTGGTGCAAGGTCATCGAGCTTCAGTGAAAAATCGGCATAACGAGTCGCCTTGGTGATTCGATCGGGTTGCGAATCTCCGTTGGTGTCGATCTCGATGGTCATCCCATCGATGTCGCTCTGCGAACGAATTTTTCCACTTATCTCGTTGGTTAAGGTATCGCTATTTACGTTGTGACGAAGTTCGTCGAGCTCAGGAGGGGTATCGGGTTGTTCTTCGTATACAAAGGTAAAGCTGTACCAACGATCGGGCGTATTGTCTTCGATCTGCAGAGGCCCGATCCGAAGCGGTTGGAATGCGACGCTGACTTGGCCTGCCGACATCAATTGCGGTTTGTAGACGAAACGTCCATCGTTCGTGACCGTGATGGTTTCATCGGCTTGCCGATCGAAATCCAAATCGACCAGAACGACCGAGTTCCCGATCCCAGAAAGACTCGTCAACCGGCCTCGAATAGCAGTTTGCTCGCTTCTTTGATCTTGAGGGATGCCGGAGTCGTTGACAAGTTCAAGCGATTCAATCTCCAGCGGTTCGAGAGTTGAAGAAACGTAAGTGAAATCGAAAGCTTGCCATGGGCTGACACTCAATGCATTCTGCTGATCATTCAGTCCGATCGTTCGGAAATGGAATAGATGAGTACCGTGTTGCAAGCCCGTGGGTGAGTATCGAAAACGTCCTAAAGAGTCGATAGCTACTTCCTCATCAACAATGCCATCGCGATTTCGGTCGACTTGAACTTGAGTCTCCGGGCGAGGGTTGGCAACCGTACCTGTGATTGTCGATAAGCTACTGATTCGATCGACGTCGCTTCTTCCTGTATCAAAGAGCAAACGCAGGTTGCTGATTTCACCGGTTTGCTCGCTCGGTGCCACCAATTCGAAATCGAGGTAGTTCCAATTGCCGACAAGTTGGACATTTCGATAGGGATCGGTCCACAGGATACGAGCTGCAATGCGGCGTGGTCCTAGCGGTACCCTATCAGGTCGAATCGTAAAGCTGCCATCTTGGAGTGGAATGGTCCAGTCGTCTGCGGTTTGGTCGGAATTCCAATCGATTTGAATTTGGGATAACTCGAATGGAACTGTATCGGTCTTTGAGATCAAGCGACCCACTACCGTAGGTATCGAAGTGATCCGATCGATGCTTGAAATGCCATCGTCGTTTAGCAGAGCCAGCGTCATCGATGGATCGGTCTGCGGATTGTAAGTCCATTGAAAATCAATCCAGTCGCTTGAGGACCGCGAGTTCGTTGCAGGATCAATATCTATCGAGCGAATCCTATACTTTTGCAACCCGGGCGATATCGCTTCGTCAAAAAACAGGATCGTTGTAGCGTTGTCGCTGGTCGATTTTCTGACCGGGATGAAATGGGTTTTAGAGCCTGTATCGATCTTTAGCTCGCTGAGCCACAATCGAGGTCCGCTGGTTCCCACTTCGATCAAGAGGGTCGGATCGCTCGTGATCCGATCGTTGCTCGATGTACCGGTGTCGCTGCGCAAGCGTGGAATAGGTATCGGTGGCGGTTCCGATGAGAGAACTTCGAAATCGTACTGAACCCAGTTTCCTGGGACGAATGCATTGGCCTCGTTGGACCATAGCTGTACGCGAAGCTTGATCGTGTAATTGCCAGGACTGAGATTTTCCAAGACATGTTCGAAATCAAGGTTTGTTGTTACAGGGATCGTTGCATTGGGTTGATCGTCTTTATCGGTATCGATTTGGATCGACAATTGCGATGCGATGGGATCCAACCAACTGCTCTTAGTACCTTCGGGTAGCGATGGATTCGATACGGCACCTCGAAGAGTCCATTGGCGTGGACTATCAGGAGAATTGCTATGGGCAACTCCGGTAACGATCCATGGAACCTGCGGAGGACTAGCGATGGTAAATTCAAGGCTTTGCCATGGGACTAAAGGTTTGCCGGTTTGGCCCTCGACGATCCGAACACGAAGAGTTCTTGGGCCCGGTATGCGTGCGAAATTTGGATCGATCGTGCGCGGATCGTATAGGGCGGTGCGCTGGTTGAAAGCCAATACTTCTGAGGCATCGGCGATGCCGTCTTGAGTATGATCCCATTCGATCCGAATCCTGGATTGGCCCGAATCCGAGAGGGGATACTCCCCAAGGATCGAAACCATGCAAGTCGGATCGCTCGTCGTCCGATCATCCGGATTGCCTGTATCGATTCTTAGCCGTAGATCATCAAGCCGTAGTAGACCTCGATTCGAATCCTCGATGACTTGGTAATCAAATGAGTTCCAAGGAGATTGGTCGATTACCGTTTGATCCTTCGAGTACCACAAGGATCGGTAGCGAAGGCTACGGAGTCCTATAAAACTCGCGGCATCAGGATCGAGTGCTCCGGGATCCACTTGAAATCTCGCTGGTGTTTTTTCGATCGTTTCAACAGCATCGGGGATAAAGTCTCCGTTCGTGTCGAATTCGGTCTTGAGAAACCCGGTCGATAGATTGCCCTCGACGAGTACCTCGATTCGCTCGTCCCAAGTGATGCGATCGGACGACGATATGCCCGTGTCATTGACCAGTGCGACTTGGGTGATCCGAGGCTGATTCTTTCGAGCGGAGGACTTAGCATCGTTATCCGATATTTTCAGAGTTTGGTTTGGCTTACCTGCAATTCCGTATTGGCCAAGTGGGCTTGGTAGGATCTGGACATCCATCCACTCTGTCTTCTCGGCTTCGGAGTCATCAATCACCGTAACGATCACCGACGAAAGCGTTTCTCCGGCAGGAAATAGAAACTGGCCCAGATTGGTTTTGGGAGACCAGCGTTTTGGATCGATATGAAAGTCTTGACCGACAATTAGCCCCTCTTGGAGCGTCAATTCAAAGGGTAAAGCAAGGGGTTCCGAGAGGGGGCCTGTTCGTCGAGCGCGAAGGCGTCCATCGCGAAAACCCTCTTCGCCGTCTGTAGGGGGTAAAAGCTCGACACTTGTCGTGTTGGAATCAAAATCATTGTCGGAAATCAGGATTGAAGTGATATGGGCTGGGACCCACGTACCGACGCGCGAGGTGTCCCAAAGGACGACTCGGACCGATTCGGCCCCTTCTGCAATCGTGTCATCGATCGCGAGAATCGGCACATCGACATAAGAGACTCCAGGTTCGAATCCAACGATCGATTTGGGTTCTTGGTAATCAATATTTTTTTGAGCCGTCGAGTCGGCCAGAATATTGAAGGTGACTTGCAACGGTGGCAGTGGATTGGATCTTTCGATACGGAAATACCCAGCAGGTCCGGACTCGACGGTCGGTTGAAACTCGGAGATCCACACGATCTCACGGGGCCCAAAAAAGTTATTCTCTACGGGGATCCACGGGAGATTCGGAATTGGGGCACCTGCAAGGGGAGATTGCCCGGGAAAAGTGCTCGGTCCTTGGGGTAGAACCGGGGGAAGCAACCAAGGAGCTGAGGTCATCAGCTTTCGAGGTTCAAGGTCTTCGAGGATCAATTTCCTAAATTGATTTCGCTTTTTAGAAAACTTGTTAGGCGACTGTTTCTGCTTACCGAACAGTCGACGAAGCCAGCGCAAACTGATGGTTCTCATCAGCATCCCTCCTTAGGTTTTATCGGAAAATTGTCCTAAGTGCTGCGATCCGAGAAGATGATCCCGAACGTCTTGCGCTGGCCAGCGAGCAACACGATTCCGATTTTAGGAAAGAAGTGAAAAACTTACCCGAAAATGGTTCGAAATTTTTTCACGATTTTTTTATTGCAAGTTGCTGTGTCGATTTCATCCATGATCAACAGCGAGAGAATCTATCGAATGGCCCACCAAATCACTGCGGCTCCGACTACCATCCGATAGATCGCAAATGGAGCGAAACCCTTGGTGCGGACCCATTGCATGAACCATGCAATCACCGCCAAGGCGACGAGAAAACTTGTTACAAATCCAATTGCTAGCGTGATCCATTGCTGGGCTTGGACCTCAACAGGACTCTTGATGATGAACTGCAACAGTTTGAATCCACTTGCAGCAAGCATCACTGGGATCGAAAGAAAGAAGCTGAACTCTAAAGCTGCCGGACGCGACAAACCCATAAGCTGCCCACCGGCAATCGTCGCCATCGAACGGCTCGTACCGGGAAAAACTGCGGCTAAGATCTGCATCGCCCCAATGACAATGGCTTGTTTCATCGTCATTTGCTCCATCGTGTCGGTCTTGGCTTTGGGCGAATACACCCGATCGATCCAGAGCATGGCAATGCCACCGATGAGCATCGCCAAGCCGATGTACAGTGGTTTTTCAAGATTCTCACCGATGAACTTATCCATCAAGAAGCATGGAATGGCTGTTACGACAAAACTGATCACAACAAGAGCAAGCGGATGTTGGTGCCATCGGATGGTCGGGGTATCGGAATCCCCTGTTTCTTCTGTGCGAATATTAGCAAAAAAAGAACTGACGAAATCGGCGAGTCTTTGCCAAAAGTAAACCACCACAGAGAGGATCGCTCCGAGTTGTATGACCACTGTGAACATCTTCCAGAAGGAATCGTCCAAACGCATCCCCAAGAGAGCTTGGGTCAAGACGATATGTGCCGTTGAACTGACAGGCAAAAACTCCGTAAGTCCTTCGACGATCCCGACCAAAAGGGCTACCAAATAATCCTGCATGTTGAGACTCAAGCTTTCCGAAACATCTGTTTATTTACATTTCATGGGGGGCGAATCCCAAACAAAAAAACCCGGATCCTGTGCTTTCGCAAGGATCCGGGCTCGTTACCGTCAAGTTTAGCCTGTTTTGGTGAAATGGTGACATTTCATCCACAAGCTGGGGAAGGAGCTGCTTGTCTTAGGCAGCCCGCCGGCATACTTAAGACGCCCCACCCCTTTGGCTAGTAGAACAAGAATTCACTAATCACCTCCTTTCGAAACGAGCCAGGCAAAAAAACTTCCAGGTTGCCTAGAATCGGAAGCCTTTTGCACGGATACGCACGCTGCGATGCGTTTCGCAGCACCTGATGCAATTGTAACCTCCAAATCCCCAGAAAAACAACAGCCATCTGTGAATTTGCCGCAAAGCCCCCCGGTCGGTATTCCAATTTGAGGAACTTCGGTAGATTGAAGCCCCATGGCACCCTACGTCGAACTCCACTGCAAATCGAACTTCTCGTTCCTTGAAGGTGCCTCGCACGCCCACGAACTTGTCCAACAAGCCAAACTCTTAGGCTACTCAGGACTTGCGATCAGCGACCGAGACACCCTTGCGGGCATCGTCCGAGCCCATACGGCCGCCAAAGATCACGACTTGCGTTTTATTGTGGGGTGTGAAATCAACCCCATCGATGGCCCACCGGTCGTCCTGTGGCCTACGGACCGCCAAGGCTATGGCGATCTTTGCAGACTCCTGAGCATCGGGCGATTGCGTGCCCCCAAGGGCCACTCGCAACTCTCCTGGCACGATATCGCCGCTTGCTCCAAGCACCTGCTGGCCGGCTTGATCCCCCAACTACCCACTCTGGACTCCGGCAACCTGGCCTCACGCATCTTGGACTTCGGCCAAGTCGATGCGCAAGACCCCGACGAACCAAACTTCAACCAAAACGTCGATCCAGCCGACGATCTAGCCAACCTGGACTATTCCTCCCCATTGCAAATCCCTCCGATCCCCTCGCAACCTTGGTGCTCTGTCGGTCACGCCTTCGATCCACAGCAGTCCTCCAATTGGCTCGCTTGGATAAACCAGTTCGGCGAACTTTTTCAGGATCGAGGGTACCTGATAAGTCACTTGCATCTGCAGGCCAACGACCAAGCCAAGTTGCAGATGCTCGCTCAGCTCAGTCATCAATCCCGCGTTGAATTGGTCGCTGCTGGCGGTGCTCTCTACCACCAACCCCAGCGCATGATCCTTCACGATTGCCTTCAAGCCATTGCCACCGGAACGACGATCGATCAAGTTGCACGCTTTCGACCTACCAATGCCCAGCGATCTCTCCGAACACTCGAACAAATCGAGCAACTCTATCGCCAAGTGCCCCAAGCCGTCGCGAACACACTAGCCATCAGTAGGCGCATCGACTTTAGCCTTGACTCGCTCCGCTACGAGTACCCGACCGAATGGTCCCCTGAGGGCATGCGTCCTATCGACTATCTTAAAAAGCTGACTTGGGAAGGTGCGCAAAACCGCTACCCCAAAGGTGTCCCCCTGCGCGTCGTGGAGATGCTCCGCCACGAGATAAAACTCATCGAAGACCTTCACTACGAACCCTACTTTCTGACCGTATGGGATCTGGTTCGCTTTGCACGATCGAGGGATATTCTGTGCCAAGGCCGGGGATCTGCCGCCAACTCGGCGGTCTGCTACTGCCTAGGTGTCACGAGCGTCGATCCGAGCCGATACGATCTGCTCTTCGAACGCTTCATCAGCCGCGAACGCAACGAAGCTCCCGATATCGATATCGACTTCGAACATCAGCGCCGCGAAGAAGTCATCCAGTACGTCTACGAAAAATACGGTCGGCATCGAGCCGGCATGACTGCAGCCGTTACGACCTACCGCATCCGTTCGGCCACCCGCGAGTGCGCCAAAGCGCTCGGCTTTACCAACGATCGGATCGATAGCCTCTCGAAGATCATCGATGGACGCAGTGGCATCGAGAACCTTGCGAAGCGATGCAGCGATGTCGGAATCGAACCGGAGTCCGAACAAGGGAAACGATTTTTGTACCTCGTCGAGTCTATCCTCGGATTCCCTCGCCATCTGTCGCAACACACAGGCGGCATGGTCATGACCCAGGGCAACTTGTGCGAGCTGTGTCCCATTGAGAACGCTTCGATGACCGGCCGCACGATCATTCAATGGGACAAGGACGACTTGGACGAACTCGGGATCCTCAAAGTCGATTGCCTTGCCCTAGGCATGCTCTCGGCGATCCACCGCAGCCTCGATTTGCTGTCGGAGCATTGCGGAAAGTCCCTGAGCCTAGCGACCATCCCAGCCGAGGATCCCAGCGTCTACGACATGATTTGTAAAGCCGATACCGTTGGCGTTTTTCAAATCGAGAGCCGCGCTCAAATGAGCATGCTGCCACGGCTCCGCCCACGCTGCTTCTATGATCTGGTCATCGAGGTCGCCATCGTCAGGCCAGGGCCAATCCAAGGCAACATGGTGCACCCTTACCTAGCCGCAAGACGCTCTGGCAAGCAACCACCCTATCCGAGCGAAGCCATCGCCCAAGTCTTACGCAAGACCATGGGTGTACCGATCTTCCAAGAACAAGCCATGCGGCTTGCCGTTGTTGCCGCAGGCTTTACACCCGGCGAAGCCGACCAGTTACGACGAGCCATGGCCGCTTGGCGACGTCCCGGGGTGATCGATCAGTTCAAGAAAAAGCTCCTCGAAGGCATGCAACTCAATGGACTCAAAGAAGAGTTCGCTGAAACGGTATTTCATCAGATCCGAGGCTTTGGCGAGTACGGGTTCCCTGAATCGCACGCAGCAAGTTTCGCGTTGCTCGTTTATGCATCTTGTTGGATCAAACATCATCACCCAGATGTCTTTTGCTGCGCGATGCTCAATAGCCAACCACTGGGATTCTATACCCCTGCGCAACTCATTGCCGATGCCCAGCGGCACAACGTCGAAATCGCACCGGTGGATCTCAATGCAAGCCAATGGGAATGCACGCTGGAATCGCAAAGCGCAGGTCTCCACCGAATTCGACTCGGTCTGTGCATGATTCGAGGACTCCATCAAGACGATGGACTCATGATCGCAGCAGAGCGAATGGGTCATGGCCCCTTCAAAGACCAGAGCCAACTGGTGCGGCGGTGCAGGCTTGGCCAAAGTGTTCTTGCGATCCTGGCCGACAGCGGTGCGATGGCTTCGCTCTCAGGCAATCGACGAGCCGCTTACTGGCAAGCTCTCGGACAAGACCGTACCTACAAATCACTTCCACTGCTTGAGGCCGCAGGTGTTGATGTCGATGATCCGATCCCAGATGCGCTTATTCCGATGGAGCCATCCGAAGAGGTCGCAGCCGACTATGCCACCACAGGCTTATCGCTGCGCGGTCATCCGGTAGAGTTCCATCGCAAGCGACTTGCAGAGCTCCAAGTCCGAACAGCGCGGGATCTGGGTTCAATCAATCATGGTCGGCTCGTGCGTGTTGCAGGCTTGATCGTCTTGCGGCAACGACCTGGAACGGCCAAGGGGATCACGTTTGTGACCATGGAGGACGAGACCGGCAGCATCAACATTGTGGTGCGTCCCAAAGTATGGGAAGCCCACTATTTGATTTGCAAACAGTCCAATGCTTGGCTTGTGCATGGCACACTTGAGAGTCGCGAGGGGGTCATCCATGTGGTAGCCAGCTTCATCGAAGACTTAACCGACTCGCTTGGCCCCCTGCAAGTCCCCTCGAGGGACTTCCGGTAGAGAGTTGAAAGTAGACCATGTGATTGTCCATTAGCGTTCATCAGTGTCCATTAGCGGTCTTTTTTCCGAACCGCTGACTGCGTTGTCAGGTCGTGCATCCGCAGGGCACTTAGATTCCACTTGCCGATGAACCAAAACACGACTGGCCGTGTCTTTATGGCACAGCCAGTCCCTTTTCTAGAAAGCATGGATCGATAGGGCATAAGCCCAATCATTGCTTTCTTAACACTTGCTACTTAAACCTTACGCCAACTCAATTTTCACTCTTTAGCACGATGAGGCATCCGTAATGCGTTCCGACATGGCCAAAGTAATCGTGGAAAGACCTAGGATTTTTTCCAGGCGTCCTTCTCGCAAGAAAGGTTATCGCAAGTCCCTACAGTCGGTGCCACTTGATGAGTTGCCGCGGCGTGAGCTTATGCTTGGTCGGTGGAAAGGACGAGGCAGATATCTCAATGAGCATCTGGGGCCGATGCGCCGTTTTCTACGATCGAATATTGGCCGACCATGGAATAAGGTCCACCAGGAATTGTGCGAACACGTGTCGTTTGACAATGCCGTGCAAGCACACGTTCTAGCTCATATCTATGAATACGTTCACCTCCATGTGGAGGTTGAAGATAAGGCGACCGTTTACATTAAAAAGGGGGAATGGTACAGACATAAGCTCGGAAAAGATGATATGTACGTTTGCCCCAATTCGGGGATTTTAAAAGTAGTACAAGCCAATAGGTGTCATCCTCCGGCAGATCCCATTCCAAAAGATACGTGTGTTAAATATCTAAAGCGAGGCAGATATTGGTGGGAGGTACATTTAAGCAGCACTGAAAATGTCCGGCATGATTGTTGGTTGGATGTTTGGACGGGACACAATATCTCCCAATCGTCGGAGAGGTATTCCATCGAAAACTACGGATATGCCAATCTTTTCGCTAAATCGATGCGACGAATTATGACTTGGGCAGATCCCATTCCAAAAGATACGTGTGTTAAATATCTGAAGCGAGACAATGTCTGGTGGGAGGTACATTTAAGGAGCACTGAAAACGTCCGGTATGATCGTTGGGATGTTTGGTTGGAACGCAATATTTCCCAATTGACGCAGCAGGACTGCGTCCGAACCTACGGAGGTAATCTCTTCGCTACATCGAAGCGACCACTTACGCCTCATGAAACTCGACAGCTCTATCGCGAAATCCGACAACAAAGTCGTGGCAGATCGAATTCCCCTGGAAAACGATCCTTCCGGGGTTGCCCTGGGTAATGGTACTTTTGTTTGTCCTCTCCTTTAGGGAGCCGTCGGCTTACAAACGTCGTTCCAAACAAAGTGGGTAGCCCAATCATCCAGTCGTGGATTAAAAAACGGAATCACTTCGCTTACCAGCCCTTAGAGCCACATACTCGCGAGGCTCATCTGCCACAATGAGTCAACGCGAACGCAACTACAGATCCCCATCGGATCGGTGCCGATCGGAGCGCGGGTTCCGACCAAGAACCCCGAGCCGCTTCACGGCTAGAGAGTAGATTTGAGAGAGTTGAAAGTAGACCATGTGATTGTCCATTAGCGTTGATAAGCGTCCATTAGCGGTTTGATTTCTTAAACCGCTGATAAACGCTGACATCGGAGCCTGATCAAGCGTCGTGGGCCTTGGTGTCCATCACGGTCGAACGCAGCGATGGTGGCATTGTCGACGCTGAAATCTTGCTTTGGGAAAGGTACTGGCGTCGACTACATGGGTTAGCAAGAAAACAGCTTGGTAACAGCAACCGCGGAGCGGTGAATGAAGAGGATGTGGCTATCAGCGCGTTTGCTGAATTTTGCCATCAGGTTCAGAAAGATGGGTTTAAGCAAGGGATCGCTGATCGAGAGGATCTTTGGCAGTTGTTGGCTTTGATGACTAAACGAAAGGCGATCGATCAGTTCCGCAAAGAACGCCGTTTTGTTAGCGAATATGAACCCAATCATTGCCCTGTCGATGATTCACAACAATTCAACCCCTTGGATACCAAGGCCCTAGAGAAAGATAGTCCATCTGTAATCGCTCAAGCCAAAGAAGAGCTAGGTCGGCTTTTGAGCTTGCTCCCTGACGAGCAAGCGCGTCGTATTGTCTGCTTAAGACTCGAGGGCTATAGCAATCTTGAGATCTCCGCTATCGAAGGCTGCGCGTTACGAACGGTAGAGCGGCGAATTTCAAGTATCAAAGGGTTATGGTCAAAAGAAATCGGCATTCAAGATACATAATCTTTTATCCCTTTATTAAACCAACTTTAATGGCTCTGGGAGTCTAGACTCTCAGAGCTATGACTTTTCAACACCCTAAAGCCTGCAATGTCACCCTGCGGCGCTGCAGAACATTCTGGAAAAAGGTGTTCGAGAACTCGGCGAGCCGCTGGGCGGCTAGAGAGTGGATCCTGGCATCACCACAGGGTCTGTCCCCCGTTTTTTGTCACCCTGTTTGGTTTGAATCTGGGATGGTGAATGCTCGGCGCCGGATCAAACAAACGCATCTCGAAAGGGGCCCAGAAAACGCCTTTCTGGAGACCAATCGCTTATGGCGAACACAACGTCTGAAAAAGCTCCGGCGAACTCACCTTCCAAAGCCTTGCGGAAATCATTTGCTGTACGCCTTGTGTCGTTGCCGAAGGATCCGCAACCCCATGCACCCAGAACCAATGCTGTGTAACGATAGGAACGGGCCACTGCTAGCACTCGTGCAATGCGTTGTTTGAGCAGTTCACCAGCCTCAGGTTGCCCTATTTCTGGGGCATAAGGTGCAGCGCAGGTTAAAAAGCTCAGTAACCAAGGCGACTCAAGCGGAATCCCTTCTTCGGATCGGAAAACTGGAACATCCGGCGAATAGATCACCCAATCGGTGGAATCTGGTCGCCAGCGCTGGCGGTGTTCATCATACATCGGGTCGTCGATCAAGGTCAGGAACAAAGCGCTGGACCGGCAAAGAACCTCTTCCTGAGCTTTAGCCCCAGCGAGAAATCCACCACCTGGGGCAATTCCGTTGGCAAAATTTAACGCTAGAGGCCGCAGTCCGTCCGAGACGAATCTGAAGGCAGCACCAAGGGTTGTTTCGTTGGTGACTTGCACCCGAGTCTCGGCAATGCTAACCCCGGTTGATATTGGTAACGGGTCATCGGGTCGGATACTAACCTTTGCAGCGCAAGAAGCTTGTACGGCTTGCCCCCAATCGACTCGTCGGCCCAACGCATCGAGATAGAACCCACTTCGAGCTGCGTTTACTGCAGAGCGTCCCAGGTTTGCCGCAACATCGCTTTCAATATCCAACTCCTGGCGACGAGATACCGCCATCTGATGGGAGTCCAGGCTATGAAGTATTCGCAAGCTATTGATAGTAATTGCTCCAGCCAAGCAGTTTGATCGTCAATGACCTATTTATTGGGAAATGCCGTGCCAGGCCCTGTCATTAGAAGGATTTTTATTTGTTGAAGAACCCCATTCCGGTCTTTTCTTCAGACAATGATTGTTACTTCGATTCTTTGAGCAAACCCAACATTGCTTGCCCCATGGCTTGACCAACGTCCATGTAGACTTCGGCTTTGCCACCATAATGGCCGTTGCCACTGCCCCCTTGTGCCATCGGATGGGTATATACCGTAGCGACATTTCCCTTGAACTCAGGGTACTTACCCGAATCCCCGTCGACTGAAAGATGAGCTTCAAGCACCGCTCCGGTCGGACCACCACTAGCCCCCTTGACCGCTTCACCCAACGTCGCGCAAACGAACTTGGCTTTCGGTGCATTGAATTCCTTACGCAGTGCCTTAATAAATGCCACGAGATTCTCCTCGTAATGGGCTGCATGTCCTGCGTTCCCCGCATCGCGTTCGCCTTGCCAAAAAAAGAAACCTGCAACTTCGTAGCCTTTTGCCCCAGGGTAGTGTTTCTCGAAATCTGCAAGCACTTTTTTTGCATCGCCGATATCGGTGTCCCATTGCTTACCAGCATACCAGTCAATGGGCTTACCCGCTTTGTCTAGCCAGGGGGCAGGCTCGGTCTGAAGACCTTTCTCTGGATCCATCTCCCAAAACTCTGGCTTGTCTTTGTAGCCTGCATAGACGAGTTTCTTTTCGACTCCCGATTTGTCTTTGGCAATATACTGCCGTCTGGCAGTCCCCGGTGGCAACAGATCCCATCCAAGTGCCCGATTGCCTATGCAACATTTGAGGATCATTACCGGTGCTTCGATGGCATTCCCTAGCGGATGACCGATTCCAAGTTCTGGTCCAATCGTGTTTCCTTGGACGCTCATCCATTCATTGTTCAGTGGCCCTTTGCCTGACATGTAGCGAACAAAACGTACATCGTTGCGTTGTATCCAATTACCAAGTTCGTCGATCAGATACGGATACTTTTTATTCTCTCGAACAGCATGCTCCAATGAGATATCTCCCCCTTTGACCTTGCCCAAGCCGACCATATTGGATTGCCCCAACAAGATGAACACTTGCACCGGCTGACTCATATCAGCCGGTTTACCATCGTGTTTATCAATCGCGACAAGTGCTTCTTGAGCAACCGTAGTAGGAACTACCGAGCTCAGCGCCAGTCCGAGAGCAAGAACGATACAAGCGAAGAACTTATCCATAACGAGTCTCCCAAAAAAGTCTGCTACTGCTTGCTCAGGGTTTCATCGAGGTTTAAAAGGACTCTGGCAGCCAGGGTCCAAGCTGCTGCGTCTTGGGGCGTGGTACCCTCTGGCAACTCCTTGAGCTTACCAGGATCCCCAGTGAGAATCTCGCGAGGATTGAGCCAGCCATCGGCGAGCCTTTTGCGCTGCTGCTCTAAGAACTGGATCAACTGCTTCTTTTCCTCATCGCTTGCACTCCTAGAGGTCGCAAGCTTGTAAGCTTTCTCGATCCTTTCGACATCCGACGCAGGTGACTCCCGTAGGATCCTCATCGCAAAGCCATTGGCCGCTTCGACGAAAATCGGCTCATTCAAGCCTGTCAATGCCGCAAGGGGTGTGTTGGATCGGATGCGACGCGCACAAGCTGCATCGCCGTTGGGTGCATCGAAACTACTGAGCACCGGATCGGGCATCGAACGCTTGCGAAACATGTAAAGTGCCCGTCGATAGCGCTCTGGGCCTTCGGCTGCTTTCCAATACCCCGGATACACATAGTTGTAATCGAGCACATTCTGGGGAACCGGTGGGATCACACTTGGACCTCCTAGCTTGTGATGCATCAACCCCGAAATGCTCAGTACCATGTCTCGTACTGTCTCGGCATCGCAGCGGAACCTTGGGCCTCGGGTGAGCCACCGGTTCTTGGGATCTAGCTCCAGCATCATATTGGTCGCATGCGAGCTCCGTTGGTAGGTATCGCTCAACACAATCGAGCGAACGAGTTTCTTAAGACTCCAATTCGAATCCATAAACTCGACTGCCAAAGTATCGAGGATCCCTTGGTACTCAGGTACCGGTGCCCGTGTGCCAAAGTCCTCGGAGGTCTCGACAAGACCTTGGCCAAAGATCTCCTGCCAGACACGATTGACTGCAACGCGCGAAGTGAGCGGATTTTGCTTATCGACCAACCAACGGGCCAACCGCAATCGAGCTGGCTCGGGGGTTTGCACAGGTGGATGAAAACTTCCAAGTAGCTGCGGCTCGGTTGGTCGATCAGGTTGATCCCAATTCCCACGCTTGAGCGTGTAAGTCACTCGTGCTTTACGTGCATCCCGCTCGCTTATATGCAGTACGCTTGTCTTCGCATTTGGGAACCGCTTCCAATGATTCTCAATGGCAAGACTCTGATCTTTGGCATCTTCTCGAGTGGTCATCCAAGCTTGAAAAGCCTTCTGGGAAATTTCGGAGGATTCGATCATCGACAAGATGGCATCATGATCGATCGCAGGAGCGCTAGGTATTGGCGTGTCGGTAACGCTGATGCGACAGCATCCGATCATTTCCCCTTGTCTCCAAACGATTTTCAACTTGTGGTCTTGGAGGTTCTCGATCGGTTTTTCCAGTTGGAGGACAACCACCGAAGATTGATTGCGACGCCCCAATCCTCGATCGGACTTCCAAACGGTTTCATCCTTGCCATCGATCAAGTTGGCCACAGGGCCGGAGGAATTCTTGCCATCGGCAGACTTTTCTTCGGGGTTGCTAAAGTCGGCTGATGCTGCAGAGAACTTTTGTTTCTCCCATTCAGAGCTACCAGGTTTTTGAACAAAGAGTTCGATCTCGCGCAAATCGAACATCCCGACATTGCTGCGCCCCGGGCCCCTGAATGGGAGCTCGCCATGGGTAAGGACTTCGAATTGAATCCCTGTGATCACAGGTAGAGTTGCTGGTGCGATCATGAAAATATCGTTGCTGCTGTGACCTACCATCAAGATTGAGTCGTCTGATTCTTGGACAGGATGATTCAAACCACTGATCGTCTCGAGCAACTCAGCTCGCAGGGCTCGCCATTTGGGCCTCGATGCAAGGACTTGCTGTTTCCAAGCTTGGAAATTCGTTTCCCAATCCGTATGGGCTTCTTTGTACCGCGAGAGAGCCAAAGCGACTCCATCGCGGATTTCTTTGATCAGCGTGAGTTGTTCAGGCGTGTAGACCCAGGATCGGGACTCGAAGGTGTTATTGAGAAAAGCGAACATGCCGTAGTATTCGTCATGGGTGATCGGATCGAATTTGTGGGTATGGCACTGCGCGCACTGCAGGGACATTCCTAAGATACCTTTTCCGATGCAATCGATCCGATCGAACATTTCGACCATGCGGAACTGCTCAGGCACGATAGCACCTTCTTCGTTGATCATGCTATTGCGCAAAAAGCCTGTCGCGATGATCTGTTCCTGGGTCGGGTTAGGGAGAAGATCGCCGGCAATCTGTTCGATGATGAATTGATCGTAGGGCATATCCTTGGCTATTGCATCGAGTACCCAGTCTCGCCAAGCCCATTGGTCGCGTTGCAAGTCCTTTTCGTAGCCGTTGGTATCCGAGTATCGAGCCACATCGAGCCATGGTCGCGCCCATTTTTCGGCAAAGCGATCATCGGCCAAGAGTTTCTCAACCGTAGCGGCAAGGCCTTCGGCTTGAAACGCTTCGATCTGCTGTGGGGTTGGTGGTATTCCGATCAAATCCAGATAGACACGACGGCACAACTCCCAGGGCTTGGCTTGGGCTGTACTTGGCCAACCTTTTTTGTGGAGCGTGTCGGCCACGAGCCAATCAATCGCATGATTGACCTTGCGACCGTGTACAGGTTGGCTCAGGTCAACTTGGCTTCGCGAGGGTGGGATAAAGGCCCAGTGTTTGTCGTACTGAGCACCTTGGTCGATCCAGCCCTGGAGCAATTCGATTTGTTCTTTGCTCAGAGGCTTTTGCAAGCTTGGGGGAGGCATCACATGGTCGGGATCATCCGATAGGATTCGGCGAATCATTTCGCTTTCGGAAACTTTTCCAGCAACGATCGCTAATTTGGAAGATTCGCCGCCAGCGATTGCTGATTCGCGAAGGTCTAATCGCAGGTTGCCTTCACGGGTTGACTCGTCAACTCCGTGGCACTGCCAGCAATGTTCCGAGAGAATCGGTTGGATCTGTTTTCGAAAATCGATGTTTTGCGCAAATGTGGGTGTGAGGCTTATGAGGCTAATGAAGCACAGGCATATGGTCACAAGGATAGCCCCGTGGGTAGCTTGCGCGATCGATCTTAGGTTTGGTAGGGTCATTGATAATGGGTTCATGAGTGAGGGTGGGCGGGAGTCGTGCAGGGTCTTAAATCGCATCGATTGGCATCGTATTATCCATGAAAATCGCGCACCGAAAAGCGAAAACTCTTTGGATTTAGCAGGTCTAAAGGTGGGGGCGTGGGTAAGGGTAAACCGAGGATTGCGTTTGCAAGATTTTGGCCATAACGCATTCGGTAGCCGAGGTAGCTTGATGTCAAGCGGGCGTTGATTTCAAGGGGAATCCAGAGATCATTGGATTGAATGAGAAAATCGATTCCAACCCAACCTGCGTGTTTGCTAGGGATTGCATCGAGAAGGTTTCTTGCGAAGGCTTCGAGCCTTGTCGGGTCGGCATCAAGAGGACCTTGGCCACCGATGTAGCCTAAGGTTTTCGAGTCGAAAAGTTGCTCGGTTGGCCCGAGGACTTGCAACGAGCTACCTGTGGAATCGGATGCACCCACTACGGCGAGGCTTGCAGGTTTCCCGCATAGCCACGGTTGGACGATCCAGTTTTCGAGATTTTGTATGCAGGAGAGATGTTTGGATAGTTCGACCTTCGACGTGAACCTTTGCATATCGGTCGAACCAGTTGTGAGTCTACGTTTGAGCACCCATCCTTGGGACTCGAAGGGATGAGAATCGAGGGAATCTGGATCTTTAAGCCACTGGGTCGCGAGCTGCGTCGGCGCAGTGAGTTGTTTATAAAACAACCAGGCTTGGTATGTCTCCCACTTGTCTGAAGCGCACAGGATGAAGGGATCTTCTGGAGCGATGATCCGGCAGCCTTGCACTCTCATCGCTTGGATAATCCCCGGCAGAAGTCCGTCGAGTTCCGGGGCGATGACCATGGCGCAATCGGAGTTGTTGTAGGCTTTGGTCCATTGCCTAGCGAGTTGCTCGATACTCGGGTTATTGTTCGATGCGATCGGATGGACATTCAGAAGTTTCAGTGCTGAGGATTTGGAATTGTCCTTTTTCCAAGCTTCATGGATCGAGGGTTCAAGAGCGATCGATACATTGTGTTTGCAGCTAGCAAGGTCGCTGGCGAGGGACAAGAGCATCGCGGCACCTTCGTCTAAGAGTGGTGCGTAAGGTCCCGATGGGCCGGTGTCGCGGTAGGCGCCACTTGAGCAAAGGAATTCAAAGACACAGATGTGCAAGAGAAAGTCGCTTGTGGATCCAGGAGATCAATATTCGTCTCTTCGCAGATCGAGATTTTGGACAGCATGTTTTTGGGCGAACCAGACCCGCCACTGATCCATGTTGTAGCCGAAATTCTCGCCGGTGAGTCTCGATAGTGTGTTCAGGACTTCTTTATGTTGGACAAGGCGCCGTTGTGCTGGAGTTGCACCTCCACCGAGTCCGATGTTTCCGTTTCCGACGCCTGCATTGAGGCCACCTGGGTTGCCAGCTGGCCGGACTTCCTGGGTCGAGAGCAAGTGGTTGATCAAGATGCTTATGTAGCGTTTGTCGACCAGGGGGCTCATGCAATAGGCGGCTCGGTCACGAGTCGTCGTGTTGCCGAGTTTAGAGGCAAAGGCTGTCAGAGCAGATTCTTTGACCCACTCGTCACCGGTTTGAATTTGATCGAGAGCTTCACCTACAACTCCCATGTTGGATTCTTCGAGGGCGATGGAGACCAAGGCGGGGGTCGTCGAGCGGATCGGAAGTTGTTTGATCAGTTGCCAGCCGATTTGCTTTTCGGCTGCATCGCCTTCGCGGATAAGCTTCACGATGCGACTTAGGAGCAGTGGATTGTTTACGGTATCGAGATAAGCTTGTGCTTCAGCTTGGAGTCTTGGGACACCGTTGAAGAATGTTTTGAGTTTTCCGTCGAATTCGCGTTCTAGATCTCGTTTTTGGATTTTGATTTTTTCGTCGAAGTCCAGCAGTGCTTTTTCTTGCCAGGTGTACCATGTCCGGCTTTTGTCCCCTTTGATTTTACCCCTGCGGTACATGACGACATCGCGACGAAGCCATTTTCCGGTGGCTTCGTCGGGATAGTATCGGAGAGCTTCCCAATTTGCGCGGTCGGCTGGATCGAGTTCCGTGATCCGTTCGCGGTGCGCGTTGGCGATGTTGTTCATCTGTTCGTTGGCGCACTTTTCGACGATCGCACGATGTTCTTCGAGGGAGTCGTCTTTTTGAAGGATTTCTTCGGCGTATTTTTTATCGCGGTCCAAGGAGATTCGAATCCGGGCAATCCTGCGATCGACTTCGATGAGCGTGCCGTCTTCTGCTTCGATTTGTACCATCTGACCCGATTGTGGGTTGAGGACTTTGCCGTAGATGACTCCGCCGTCTTTGAGTTCGATGATATCGGCACGAGCCAAGAAGGGAACGAGCAAAAGGGTGACTGTTCCAATCGCACAAGTAAGATTGCGATAGGTTTGGCCGTTGGCTTTCGAAAGTTTCATTACCGGGACCCCTTACACGACTTGAAAGGCACAGAGTTGAAATTCTACGAAGATTTAACGTCCCGATCCAACGGGGAATCCAAGAGAAACTCCGAAACTGGTTATAATCGGTCAGAATTATCCCTCTCCAATTTGCCCTCGTTATTGTTTCGGAAAGAACCATGCGAAAGTCGATATTGATTGCGAATCTCATCTTTTTGTGCGTCGCATCGAGCCTTGTAAAAGCCGAGGATTGGCCCGGTTGGATGGGGCCAAGTCGCGACAACCAGTGGAATCCTCAAACCGTACCAAGCTCGTTTCCCGACGGGGGGCTCAAGGCACTTTGGAGCACCAAGATCGCGGGGGGATATTCCGGTCCGGCGGTCGTTTCGAACCGTGTCTATGTGACCGATATGGTCACGAGGGCTGATGCCAAGGTGGACAACTTTGGCCGCAAAGCGTTTGATGGCACCGAGCGTGTGCACTGTATCGACGATGCTAGTGGCAAGGTGCTTTGGACGCATGAGTATCCGGTGACCTATGCGATCTCCTATCCTGCCGGACCACGCTGCACGCCGATCGTCGATGGAGATAGACTCTATACCCTGGGCGCTGAAGGGGATCTGTTTTGCTTTGAGGCGGCCACGGGTAAAGTCGTTTGGTCGAAGAAGCTCAAATCGATTTACAAGACCGAGTCACCACTGTGGGGTTATGCCGCCCATCCGCTGATCGATGGCGAGAATCTCATTACACTCGCCGGTGGAGAAGGTTCTCAAGCAGTGGCTCTCAACAAGAAGACAGGACAGGAAGTTTGGCGGTTTGGGACAGCCAAAGAGACTGGCTATTCGCCTCCGACGATCATCCAAGCAGGGGGAGTTCGTCAGTTGATTTTGGTCAACCCTGAGGCCGTCAATTCGGTGAACCCTGAGAATGGGAAGCTTTATTGGTCGGTCCCCTATCTAGCCGACAATGGCTCGATCATCATGAGTCCGGTTCGCAGCGGCAACTATCTTTTTATAGGTGGTTATTCAAATCGAAATCTACTGATCGAACTGGCAAGCAACGAGCCGAAGGCCAAGGAGGTTTGGAGAAACCAGGCCAAGAAGTTCATGTCGCCAGTGAACGTACAACCGATGGTCATCGGGGATATTGTTTATGGTTGCGATCAAAGCGGCGAGCTGATGGCATTTGATATCGCGACAGGGAACCGACGCTGGGAAACCAGCAAACCTATTAGCGATCGGCCTCAAGGAAGCGGCACTGCGTTTATGGTTAAAAGCGGCGATCGATTCTTTTTGTTTAATGAGTCTGGTGAGCTGATAATCGCCAAGATCAATCCGGATGGCTATCAAGAGCTAGCGAGAACCAAAATCATCGAGCCAACGAACAATGCCTTTGGTCGCGATGTGGTTTGGTGTGCACCGGCGTTTGCCAACGGTTCGATCTATGTTCGAAACGATGAGCAGATTATCAAGGTGCCGTTGAAATAGGACTCATAGGACAGGCTACATAAATTTTTAGGGTTCTTTTAGGAATTATTGTGGCTAGGAGTGTATGCTACTGGCTTTCATCGTACTCGAAGCGGTCTAGTACGGCGATTCAGCCCATTCGTCAGCAAATTACAGCGAACCGCTTCGATCAACCATCAGCTACGCAGCAGTTCAAACAGCCATCGAGTACGAGTACCGTTGCACTGAGTACCGCTTCGCTGAGTACGAGTACGAGGAAATCCGATGCGATGCTCGAACTGACGTTTCACCCACAATAATTCCTTAAGAGCCATTTTTAGGAGATCATCTGATGAGAGATCGCGGTACAGTAGGATCGTTTTCGAGGCGAGGTTTTGGCAAGACAGCTATTGGGCTTGGGGCTCTGGCTGCAGGAGTTTCGGGGGCAGGAGCTAAAGCTGTCGCGTCGCAGAAAGCAATTGACGACAAGCCCGCCAACGCAAAAGAAGGGCGGCTGAATCAGTCGCTTTGCAAATGGTGTTACGATAAGAATCTATCGCTTGATGAGCTATGCGTTCATGCTAAGAAGATGGGGCTTGTGGGGATCGATCTGCTTGGTCCAAAGGACTTTGAGACCCTCAAGAAGCATGGCTTGGTCTGCACGATGGTCACCTCGCACAAACTGACCGATGGGTTATGCGATCCGAAGTACTGGGACGAGGCGCTCAAGACCATCAATGATTCGATCGAGGCCGCTTCGGGAGCTAAGTTTCGAAACGTCATCTGCTTTTCGGGAAACGCTAGGGGTATTGATCGCAAGACGGGTTTGAAGAATTGTGCAGAGGCGCTTCGCAAGATTGTTTCTGTGGCGGAGAAGAAGAAGGTGATCTTGAATATGGAGCTCCTCAATAGCCGAGTCGACCATCCCGACTACATGTGCGATCTGTCGGCTTGGGGAATCGAGCTTTGCAAAGAGGTCGCAAGCGACCATTTCAAGTTGCTCTATGACATCTACCACATGCAGATCATGGAGGGGGATATCATTCGTTCGATTCAGAGCAATCATAAGTACTTTGGGCATTACCATACGGGGG
Organism: Pirellula sp.; assembly: GCA_040381975.1. Classification (GTDB taxonomy): domain Bacteria; phylum Planctomycetota; class Planctomycetia; order Pirellulales; family Pirellulaceae; genus JBKCUI01. Next base: position 16,415 of record JBEIGI010000030.1, on the reverse strand, counting down.
GGAATCCTGGTCGTCACGAGATCGATCAAACGCAGGAGATCTACTACCCGCCGATCGCCAAGGCGATTGCCGACAGTGGTTTTGATGGCTACGTGGCTCATGAGTTTCTTCCCACGGGAGATACCGTCGAGAGTCTGGCTCAGGCGGTGAAGATTTGCACGGTGTAGGAACTTGGGTGTTTTGCGGCAGAGAGGGAATTAGGGAAATCTGGAAAAATCCCCCAATTCGCTATTTTCCTTGAGGGGATTTACCCTGTATTGTCGCCAGATCTATTGAGGGAAGGATCCCCGGAATGGATTCGCTCGAATTTGTCTCGCTCGAAAATGGATTTAGAGAGTCATGAAGATTACTGGAAACTCGATCAGGGCTGTTGGGTTGCTGACTCTAGCGTGGTTGTTTGTATCGTTTGGGAGTTACCGCCTAGATGCTGCTGTGGTAATGACGATTGGTAACACAAATGCACCTGAGTCAACTCTTGGTGGTTTTACGATGTCACCATTGGCTCGCACAAACCCGCGGTTTGCTCTAGTCACCTCAACCTCAAGTTCTCCAAGTGTAGGCTTCAATCAGGGTGTTTACGAAACCGCTGCTTTTGATCCGAGTGCATCCCCTGCTCAGGCTTCACCTCCTTATTTTGGTTCGTGGTCGCACGGCTACACGGGAAATGTCTGGCATACATCTGATTCGATCAATACAAGATCGTTAACGTTAACGCTACCTGCTTCGACTAAGGCCTTTTACTTTTACGTTCAACCTGCTGTTTTAGGGATTGTGTCAATTACGCTCGACTATCCAGGGATCACGTCAAGATCCTTATCTGCAAGCGGTAGTACGGGTGCAGTCTATGTTGGTCTTCACTCCGACGCGGGTGAGGATTTGACTTCCATTAAGATAACATCTGAAGACACTCCTGCTGGGGCTTCTGGTTTTGCCGTGGGTGAGTTTGGCATATTCAATACTGGTAGCGGTGGCGGAGGCGGAGGCGGAGTCGTTCCCGAGCCGACTTCGATGGCCATTTTTGGACTTTCGGGATTGGCGTTCTTGGTCAAGCGTGTGAGATCCAAGCGTCCTTCTGAAACTTGTTAAAGCCCAGGTTTAATCGACTAGATTTTCTAAGTCGCAGAAACTCTACAGGCCCGCAATGTTTCGGACTTCGCGGGCCAGCCATTTTCTGGCGAAGGCCCAATATCTTTCGATCGTCGGTTCGGAGAGTTTCAATTCCAGGGCGCATTGAGGGATTGTTAGTCCACCGAAGAATTTAAGCTCGACAACTTTTGCATGGGTGGGATGGTCTAACGCGAGCTTGTTCAAGGCTTGATCTAAGAAGACAAGGCTTTCGGCTCGATCCAGGTTGTTTTCCAAATCCTTGTGATCGGGGTGTTCATCAAGGTTAAGTTCGATCCTTGGGAGCCTACGATCTTGACGTGTGCGTTTCCGAGCATGGTCGATGATGACCCTTCGCATGGTTTGAGCAAACAGAGCCTTGATGTCCTGGATCTGGTTTGCTGGATTGCAAAGGTATTCGTTCAGGCGGCAATAAGCTTCGTGGAAAAGATCAGCCGAGCTCATCGATTCGACCCGTCTTTCACCCTTGAGGATCGACTTAGCGATCGATTTGAGCTCAGAGTACGTTTGAACATCGGGAATGCTCATCCTGGCAGCCTCTAGAAAAAACCATCCGTGGCACAAGGGGAAACGACGCCAGGATTATCAGGTTATGGCAACGAACCTGCAAGCAGGGGTTGAGCAGTGCCTGGCACCCAGATAATTAGAGTTTTTTTTCCTGTCCAACTAGATAAACCACTCTGAATCGCGCATCCTTATAGAGTCATGGTGAATCCTCAAGAATTTTCCGAAGCCGTTCGAAGACAGGTCGATACCATCGCCGTGCATGGAATCGCGGCCGTCGCAGGCCTCTACGACCTAACAAGCGTCCGCTTGGTACGGTTTGCTGCCACCATCACCCGAAATCAACATGATGCCGAAGACGCGGTGGCTTGTGCACTGCTGAAGGTCGTTTCGGATGTCGATGTACTTCTCCAAGCGAAAAACCCTTGGGCATTTCTCCTTCAAGTCGTTCGCAATGATGCGCTGCTGATCTTGAGACGCAAGAAACGCTGGCTTTTGGCCGCCGGCAAAATAAGGGATTGCCTGTCGGATCTGATTCGAGCACCCCAAAAAGTGGATGCTATCGAGTCTCAAGAATCGATGCAGCAGATTTGGAAGGCAATCAGGCAACTACCTACCGAACAAGCCGAAGTGGTCGTGCTGAAGATTTGGGAGGAATTCACATTCCATCAGATCGCCCAAACCTTGAGCATTCCCCCAGCGACAGCCGCTAGCCGATATCGCTACGCACTGGCCAAGCTTTCTGAGTTGCTCGGAAACCAAGTGACAAGCCAACTCGATCCACAGGTGCACTATGGACTCTGAGAAACTCTTTGATCTGGAAAATAGGATTCGTCGCTCCGGAGACTTCGTCGCTCCCTCAGATACTCTCCGCGGGCGAGTTGTATCGGAGGTTCTCCGTCGGCAGTCGGGTAACGAGATTCTGTCTAAGCTCTACCGAATCGGCTGCGTTTTGCTTATTGGTAATGCTTGTGCATTGATGGCAGCGAACTCACTGGATCGCTGGTGGAACGAGCATTCTCATCCAGTAACATCTAGCGAATTATTGCGTAAAGCAGATCAGATCCAAAAACAACACAAACTCGATCCATCTGAATCACTCGCCGAGGCTTACAGTCAGTGGAAGTCTCAATTAGCAAGCCACTGGAAGACCGCTCATGCCTCCTCGACCCCTTGATTCGGCGATTGAGGAATTGTTGTGGGTAAAACGTAACTTCAAGCATCACATAGGATTTCTTCGTACTCGTACTCGAAGCCCCTGTGTACCAACGTTGCTTTTCGAGTACGATCAAGGCCAGTAGCGTATACTTCTAGCCACAATAGTTCCTGAAGAAAGAGCTTTTCAAAAAGACAACCTGCCATGATATCCACTGATCGCAGATCCTTTCTTGCTGGTGCCTCACTTGCGATCGCGGCAGGTTGTAGGTTTGTCACAGCAGCCGATCCCTCGAAAATCAAAGTTGCTCTCATCGGATGCGGAGGACGGGCCGGTTCCCATCGCGATGAGTTCTCGAAGATCGCTCATATCGCTTGGGTCTGCGATCCTGACCAAAAGCGACTTGCCGAATTTGAAAAAGCAACCGGAGCCAAATCCACTACCGATATGCGTAGAATCTTCGATGATAAAGAAGTTCAGGCTGTTGTTGTTGCGACACCCGACCATTGGCATGCGCCAGCCTCGATCCTTGCCTGCAATGCTGGCAAGCATGTTTACGTCGAGAAACCCTGTAGCCATAATTTCATCGAAGGTGCGATGTTGGTGCAAGCGGCGAGGAAGAACAACGTTGTCGTTCAGCATGGCACTCAGAGTCGCTCTAATCGCCAAATCGTCAATGCCATCCAGATGATCAAAGAAGGAGCGATCGGCGATGTGCTCATGGCCAAAGCTTGGAACATCCAACGCCGTAGCAATATCGGTAAATCTGCACCGAGCCAAGCCCCTGAGCATGTGGACTACGACTCCTGGATCGGACCTGCGGAGTATCTGCCTTACCAATCCAACCGCTTCCACTATTCATGGCATTGGTGGCATAACTTTGGTACCGGTGACATCGGTAATGACGGTGCCCACGAGATCGATATCGCCCGTTGGGGTCTGGGGGTCGAGGGATTCCCAAGTACCGTCTCGGCTCTAGGTGGCAAGTATTATTTCGACGACGATCAGCAGTTTCCCGACCATGCAACATGCACCTTTGAATGGCCTGGGGATGGTCAAGTCGGACATCGTCGGCAGTTGATGTTCGAGATGCGAATTTGGTCGACGAACTATCCTTACAACTGCGATAGCGGAGTGGAGTTCTACGGAACCAAAGGGCAACTGATGGTTAGCAAACGAGGCAAGCTGATGCTCTGGTCAGAAAACAACAAGCTAATCGAATCACCTGCCCCCAAAGAAATAGTAGAACTCCCGTCGAGTCATCAAGCTGATTTCTTGACTGCGATCTCCGAGGGGTCAACGCCATCAGCGGACATTCAAATTGGACATGAATCCACAGCCCTGATCCATTTGGCCAATATTGCAGTAAGAACTGGCAAACAACTGGACTTTGATCCTAAGACCCAGACGATCACCAACGATAGCCAAGCCAACGACTTGCTTGGTCGAAGCTATCGGAGCGAAGGGCATTGGGCGATACCGATCCGCTCCTAATCGTTGCTTGGCAATTATCGACGCAAAGATGCTGGTTTCTCTTGTGCCATTTTCTCAGCAGGGACATACCCTAGATAGACCAGCAGATCTCGGATTTCTGAAGGTGTCAGGTTATCGAGAAGTCCCGCAGGCATCACCGAAGTTTTGCTGCCTTGCACTTCCTGGATTTGATCCTCAGCAATCATGAATTCCTTGTTCTCGTTGACCCGTACGGCAAGACCCTTGGGAGTCTTGACCAGAATCCCGGTGTAGACTTCACCGTCTTTGGTCAGCACTTTCTTGGTCGCGTACTGATCGCTGATGACATGTGATGGGAATAGGATCGATTCGAGCGTTTCGATCCGGGTGAAGCGTCGGTTGATACTGCTTAGATCCGGCCCGTAGCCACCCCCTATTCCATTCATCTTATGGCAAGCATTGCAGCGGGCTTTGGCATACACCTGTTGGCCTCGATCCTGAGACCCTTGGCGGCCTTGTTCTCCGTTGAGGAACTGTTCGATAAATGCGAGAGACCATCGTGGGTCGGCTGTTTCGCTTGCAAGAACCGCCGGTGGTGCATCGGGATATTTGGTGGCATACCAACGTTGCCAAGCGGCGATGGGTGTTAGCGTTTCCTTGGACGCCTCTGTAACACTCGAGCCGATGTTCACTTCTTGCTCATTGTTTTCAGGATCGATGACGGGCTCTTCAAGCAAGCTTGCGGTGCTCGTGGCGGTCCAATATTCCAAAAGTTTGATCACCGGCGCTGGGTCTTGTCCAGCTTCGACAAGTTTACATCCTTGAAGAATCGCTTGACGTACCGCTTCGGCATCCTCGGTCGCTGCATCGATTTGAAGTAGGCAGTTGCATACATCCGCTACAGCAAAAAGATCGAGTACACCCATGGAGCGAACAAGATAATCCCAGTTGGCTTCGCTTGGTTTTTGGGACATTGCAAGAGCGATCGTTGCGCGGCGATCAGGACTCTTGCGCCATCGTTCGCGCAAATGTTCCATGGCCGCTTCGTCGCTTTGCATCGAGAGAATTGCGGTTATACCTGTCTTGAGCCGCTTGAACACATCGGTCTCTAGACCACCTTGATCGATCGCAGTATCGAGCTTCTTGAGCTTCTCGATCTGATCGGCATCGAGTTGCTCTGGTAGTTTATACAGTGCGGCCATTGCAGCGTTCGGATAACGTTCGCCCAGATCGAGAATTTGAAGGGCTTCGCGTTCGGTAAGAAACTTCGAAAGCGACTCGGACGTTTTCATCACATACAGAGCATACGAACCACCGGTCTGATCGCCCAAGGTTCCTTCGAGGAACTGTAACGTGGCCATCCGCTCTGAGGATGTCCATTCGTGGGGCATCATCGGCAGATGCATGGCGATGAGCATTCGATCGGCCATCGTCGCATCGGTTTTAAGGTAAGCTACCGCTTCGGAAACCAAATCGACTTGGGCAAATGTGGCCAATCGAATCAGTTCGCCGTTGATCGTCGAGTTTCCGGTTGGGAACTCCTGGGACACAAATGCTCCGACTTCCGGATAGTCTACTCCCTTGGCTCCACTGACGTGCAGTGCTACTTGCATCGTTCGCAGAAGGTCTAAAAAGTCTGCGTCGCTGACAAAGCCTTTCGAGACTCGCATCAAGTGATCCATTACTTGCGCGCAAGTGGTTGGATCTCGATCCCGATGAACCAGGGCCAGGGCAGATTGAATGACGACCTTGCTGTTGCTATCGGTCAAAAATTTACGCCACTGGTTTGTTGGGATATTCATCAGAAGACGACGCCCGAGGAATCGCTCTTCCCGAGAATCACTCAGCAGCAGGGGGCGAATTTCGGTGGGTTCACAAGGTTGTCCACTGCGAATCAATGATTCGCAACAAGCCAGTCTGACTTCGGCCGATTCGTCGGCAAGCAGCTCTCGAAGTCGAGCTAGAACTGCCGTGTCGCTTGCGCATTGCCCCATCAAGCGAACGGTTTTCGAACGAACTTGATCGTTCGTTGTCTTGGACAACTCGACCAAGATCTCTGGAGTTGGAACAGGACCCAGCAGTTGCATCAAATCCAGAGCTTGGGTGCGATATCGGGCTGGGTTTTCTTCGCTGAAGGCGACCCCGAGGACTTGTTCATCCCAAGCTTCGCCAATCTCACGTTTGATGATCGCAACGGCTTGCCGAGCATAAGCCGAATAGAGTTGAGGTTGCCGAATCGCTTTGGCGATACCATCACCTAGATTGCGGACTGCATCGGGTATCTTGCCTTGCCAACGTACTCGGTAGATACCACCTTCGGTGCCCCGTCCGCCGCAGCAAAAGTACAACGCTCCATCGGGGCCGACTTCGACATCGGTAACGTTCATCGGTGTACCAACCACGAAGTCTTCGGCGCGAACTTTGCCACGATCGAGCATGTCGACTTGCACGGCCACGATTCGACCTTCGGACCAGTCTGCTGTAAAGATAGCGCGGTGGTAGCGGGCTGGGAACGCAAAGTGATTGTAAATGGTGATCCCAGTGGGCGATCCACGACCAGTGCTAGCTAGGGAACCGAGGCGATCAGGGTAGTACTCAGGCCAATTCGCCCAACCGCTTCTCCAACCGAACTCCCCACCCTCGACGACTTTGAAAAGCCCCGTGGCTCGGTGCCAAGCCGATCCGATATCGGCTTCCATGTCGCTATCGTGTAAGAACATCGATCCGTTGGGATGGAACGAGATGTCGTATGCGTTCCGAAACCCACCGGCCACAACGCTCATGGTTCGTTGACTAAGGTCGTATCGAACCACGGTTCCACCGGGTGCCTTGATCCCCATGGCGTGCCCACCTGGATCCTCAAATCGTGGTCGAATCAAATCCCCTTCATAAGGATTCATCAAAGGTTGGTAGCCGGCTGGCGTTTCTGCCAAAGCAGCGTGGTTTCCGATCGACAGATAGAGACAACCATCGGGACCAAAAGCGATCTGATGGGCACCGTGTTCGCCTGGTGTTCCCTTGAACTTGGCTAACGTTTCGCACTTTTCCAGTTCGCCGTTTCGATCTGCATCGATCAAACGGTAGAACCCCGATCCGTCGGGGCCTTCCCCTGTGACATAGACATCACCGTTAAGTGCCAAGATACCCTGAACGTTCTCAACGAGATCGCAGTAAGGCTTGCTCGTGTCTGGAACACCATCTTTATTGGTGTCGTACATCAGGATCAAACCGCCACCTTCAACCGAAGCGATGATGTGACCGAATTCGTTGAAGGTCATTCCTATAAGAGACCCGATCTTCGTATCTGCTACTTCCTCGATCGCGAAACCAGGTACGATCGTGAAGCGTTCCTCAAGAGGGTTCTTACGATTGCCTACTTGCTGAGCCACAAGCGGCATCGACTCAGAACCTTGGCCACCACCGGCTTTGTCCTCGTTGGCCTGATTCCCTTGTGCAATACTCGTAGCATTCGTTAGCGCGTTGGATCCTTGATTCAGATCGACCGCTTCGGACCATGAGCCATCGTTAAAGCCCAGTGTCTGCCAATTGCGAGGCGCTCCCTTGGAAGCTTTCCAATCGCCATCGGAAACTACCATTCGCCAGTTGCCCTGCTTGGGTTTGAAGTAGAACTCGACGCGCACTCCTGGCGTGCTTGCTCCAGGAGCTTGTACGGACAATGCTAGTAGGTTCTGACCTGCTCGCACTGCCGACTGCAACTCGATGCGTTGCTTGCCAGCGCCGGGCTTGGTTGGTCTCACTCTTTGACCGTTGAAGTAAACATCGATTTTGGTTTGGCAATCGATGTCGACAAAACAACGCTCGACTTCAGGCAGTTCCATGGTGCGACGAAAGTAACAATCGCCAGGTTGCAGAGAATTCGGTGCCAAAGGATCAGACCACATCAACCAAGGCTGCGGTCGACTCGGATCGCTCGGGGCTGTGCTGGGCTGGGCAACATTCCCTCCTGCTTGAACCGGTGGAGTTGGGTTGGGCGGAGTTGAATTGGCAGGTGTGAAATTGCTCGACGCGCGACCCATCGGAAAAGGCATCCAAGATGGCTTACGAGGTTCCTGCGCAAGGCTCAGACTGGCCATTTGAAAGATTGCTATGTGTAAGCTTGCCATGAAGGCGATCGCTACCACGAAGCGATAGGGAATAACCTGTCGGTGAGCTTGAAGTCTACGATTCAAATCGACCATTGCATCTTCCTTGATGGCGCTGGGATCGTTGAGTGATGGTTCGTTTGGACGTTGACGGTACGAAAAAAACGTCGATCGCATCAAGACTGATCTGCTCTCTCTTCCCAGGCTTGTCCATTTTTCGCAAGCTTGCCCAGTTTCCAAAACCAATTCACCGAGTCTTTTCCCTCGCGAAACCCAGAGGGCTCTACCTTCTTGGTTTTTCGCAATGAAGCTTGTCAAAATTGACTTCTTGCCTATACTCCTAAGCGTCGTCGAGGAAATCGCAGGCGCCTTGAATTGACGTAAGATCTTTAAAAACATGGACTTAGCACCTACAAACAACCAGGTTCCCACACGGCCAGTCGACCAGTTGGTTCTGGATCTACTGCGCCGCCAGGAAGGGCTTACGGTCGTCGAGCTAACCGAGAAGCTCGAGGTAACTGCGACGGCAGTCCGTCAAAGGCTCGATCGGCTTGAAAACGCTGGGTATGTCGAGAGACGCAAGAATTCTGTAGGGCGTGGTCGACCGACCTTCTCCTATTTCCTAACCGATCTTGGATGGAGACAAGTTGGTGTGACTTATACGGATCTTGCTGTAGCTCTTTGGAGCGAGATTATGCTGCTTGAGGAAAGCGGGACCAAGGCCAAGCTCATCGAGCGAGTTTCGAAGCGAATGGGACGTGCGTTCCGAGATCTGCTACCCGAAGGAAGTATCGAGGATCGGATGAAGTCGCTTGCTGGCCTGATGGCCGCGAGGCGAATTCCAGCTTCCTTTGTTAGTGTCGAAGGACTCCCGATCCTTTCCGTGCATGCATGCCCTTATCCAGATCTGACAAGCCGCGATACCGACCGCAGCTTGTGCCATTTGGAGCAACAAGTTTTAAGCGAGGCCATTGGCCAACCGCTAGAGTTGAGTTGTTGCAAACTCGATGGTCATGGATCTTGCCAATTCAAGCCTACTCAGAAACAAATTCCCCAAACCTCAAACCTTTAAGAAACTTAGAAGCAACTGGAATGAGCCATCTACTTCGAATTGAAAACTTGCATGTCTCGGTCAATGACAAGCCGATTCTGCGCGGCGTGAATTTGGTGATCAAGTTCGGTGAAACGCACGCGCTGATGGGCCCAAACGGATCTGGCAAGAGCACGCTTGGTTTGGCGATCGCCGGCCATCCGAATTATCAGATCACCGAAGGATCGATTTGGCTCGACGATGTGAACTTGACGGAGCTGGAAGCCGACGAGCGATCCCGCGCTGGGATCTTCATGGCCTTTCAGCGACCGGTGGCAATTCCTGGGGTCAAGATGGCCGACTTCCTGCGACACGCGGCGACCAATGTCCGTCGACCTGACCGCAAAGAGGGAGAGGATTTGATCCCGATGCGTGAGTTCCGCAAAGAGCTCAAGGGCAAGATGGAGCAACTCAAGATGGATCCAGAGTTTGCTCGTCGTTATGTCAATGACGGATTCTCCGGTGGTGAGATGAAGCGAGCGGAGATTTTGACGATGGCGATGCTATCGCCCAAATTTTCGATTCTCGACGAGACCGACAGTGGCCTTGATGCCGATGCGGTCCGTCTCGCGAGTGCTTCGATCGCCGAGATCGGCCGTGACAAGATGGGTCTACTGATCATCACTCACCACGACAAGCTTTTGGAGCACAATCCTCCCCAGTTTACGCATGTGATGCTCGGTGGCCGGATCGTCGAGACTGGTGGTGCCGAGCTCGCTCGCGAATTGCATGACCACGGATACGATCGAATCCGTAAAACCTATCCTGATGCCGAAGCGGCCAACCAGCAGATGCTCGCCAAAGAAGAGCCTCTGGCCGTCTAGTGCCCAAACTCCAACCATGCAGAAATAGCAACTTATATGTCTACAGATACATCGACTAACGAAACGATTGGCGAGATCAACAAGTACGATTTTCGCACCGAGAGCAAAGCCGTCTTCAAGGCCCGTAGAGGTCTTGATGCTCAGATCGTCGAGCAAATCTCGGAAATGAAAAATGAGCCGGCTTGGATGCGAGAATTCCGCCTCAAGTCGCTCGAAATATTCAATTCCAAGCCGATGCCTAAGTGGGGCGGCAGCATCGACATCGATTTTCAAGACATTTTCTACTATCTCAAGCCGACCGACAAACAAGGTCGAACATGGGAAGATGTCCCGCAGGAAATCAAAGACACCTTCGACAAGCTTGGTATCCCCGAAGCCGAAAAGAAATTCTTGGCCGGGGTTAAAGCTCAATTTGAAAGCGAAGTCGTCTACGGCTCGCTCAAAGAAGACCTCGTCAAGCAAGGTGTGATCTTCACCGACACCGATACTGCGGTGAGGGAGCATCCGGATCTTCTGCGTGAATATTTCGGAACCATCATTCCCCCGAATGACAACAAGTTCGCTGCATTGAACTCTGCGGTTTGGTCCGGCGGATCGTTCATCTACGTCCCCAAAGGGGTGAAGATCGACTTTCCTCTGCAAGCTTACTTCCGCATCAATGCCGAGAACATGGGTCAATTCGAGAGAACGCTGATCATCGTCGATGAGGGTGCCAGCATTCACTATGTGGAAGGCTGCACCGCACCGATGTACTCTTCGGAATCGCTTCACTCTGCGGTTGTTGAAATCATCTGCAAACGGGGTAGTCGTTGCCGCTATACGACAATCCAAAACTGGGCCAACAATATTTATAACTTGGTCACCAAGCGAGCCGTCGCTTACGCCGATGCCACCATGGAATGGGTCGACGGAAACCTCGGTAGCAAATTGACGATGAAGTATCCGGCAGTCTACATGCTCGAACCAGGAGCGCGCGGAGAGATTTTGTCGATCGCGTTTGCTTCTGCAGGTCAGCACCAGGATGCCGGTGCCAAACTCGTTCACGCAGCACCTCACACGACCGGTCAAATCATCAGCAAGTCGATCTCCAAGAATGGTGGTCGAGCCAGCTACCGAGGACTCGTTCGTGTGGAAAAGGATGCTCGCAAGTCCAAGTCGAATGTCGTTTGCGACGCGCTTATCTTGGACTCCAAGAGCCAAAGCGACACCTATCCCTATATCGAAATTCTCGATCAGGATGTGAGCATCGGTCACGAGGCAAGCGTATCTCGAATCGGTGAAGAGCAACTCTTTTACCTCATGAGCCGAGGGCTTTCCGAAGCCGAGGCCAGCACGATGATCGTCAATGGATTTATCGAACCGTTGGTCAAGGAACTGCCAATGGAATACGCCGTCGAAATGAATCGTTTGATCCAACTTCAGATGGAAGGATCGGTGGGGTAATCGCTATGACAACATCGACACTTACCGATCGGCTGGATTCGGCCGAAACCTTCGGCCAAAGTGCATTCGATCGATTGCTCGAAAAGAGAATCGATCCGACTTGGTTATCGGTCAAACGCAAAGAAGCTTGGGAGGTTTTCCAAGGTCTCGATTGGCCCAATCCTCGCGATGAGAATTGGATGCGATCGGATATCCGAGGGCTCAAGCTCAGCAAGTTCGCTCCGAATGTGGAAGAGAACACCCAAATCGACCAAGAGACGCCTGTCCGATTGCTCGAAGGTGTCGATGTTTCGGCAAGTTGCCGAAGCGTCAATGGGGTCGTCGTTTCAGAGTCGCTCGATGAAGCTCTTGCCGCCCGAGGAGTGGTTGTGGGATCTTTGTCGCGATGCGCTCGAGACCATTCGGAATTGGTTGAAAAGTACCTGCATAGCTTGATTTGTCCCAAGAGCGATCGCTTTGCTGCCTTGCAAACTGCGATGTGGAGCGACGGGTTCTTTGTCTATGTTCCTCGCAATGTGCGAGTTGAACGGCCAATTCACCTTCATGCTGCAATGGGGGATGGTCAGGTCGATCTTTCGCATACTCTGATTGTGCTCGAAGAAGGTGCCGAGGCAACAGTCCTGTTTGAGTCGGCAAGTCCCAGTGTCGAGGCTCGCGGGTTGCACTGCGGCGGTGTTGAACTGATCCAGCATGGCAACAGCCATCTGCGGTATGTGAATTTGCAGGACTGGGGCAAAGGGAGTTGGCACTTTGCTCATCAAAGAGCCTCGGTAGGTCGAGATGCACAGTTGCAATGGACCGTCGCTGCAATTGGTGCAAAATTTGCGCAGGTCGATCAACGCGTCGAACTCGTAGAACCCGGCGCGCGTAGCCAAGTCAATGGTGTGATGTTCACACAAGACCGACAGCACTTGGTTTACAACACTCTGCAGCACCATAAGGCACCCCACTGCACGAGTGACTTTTTGTACAAAAGTGTTTTGCAGGATCGATCGCGTACGGTTTGGCGTGGGATGATCAAAGTCAGTAAGGGAGCTCAAAAGACCGATGGTTATCAGCGCAACGATAACCTTTTGCTCAGCGATACAGCTCGTGCCGACTCGATCCCAGGTCTTGAGATCAATGCCGACGACGTGCGATGCACTCACGGTAGCACCAGCGGGCGAGTCGACGAAGAATTGATTTTCTACGCACAGTCCCGAGGTTTCACGCGTTCCGAAGCGATTCGAATGATCGTCACCGGATTCTTCCAGCAAATCTTTGACCGCATTACCATCGAGAGCGTCCGCGACGCACTCGGAGCGGCGATTGCTCGCCAAGTTCGCCAGTACGAGTGAAAGAATTCTTAACGATGTCGCAGTTCTATTACGTTTGCCCCAGAGATCAAATACGCCCAAACCAACCGCAGTCGTTCGAAGTCGATGACCGCTTCGTCGTACTTGTCGAAATCGACGGCCAAGTTCATTGCATCGAGGATATGTGCACCCACGACGGAGGCACACTCGGCGATGGTCCGCTCGATGGCAATTGCTTGGTCTGCCCAAGGCATGGTGCCAAGTTCGATGTCAAAACCGGCAAGGCGATGTGCATGCCAGCAACCGAAGACACGCCAAGTCATACGGTGAAAATCGAATCGGGAAAAATCTACGTGGCGCTCAGCGAATAGAGTTCGCTAGAATCGATTATTACGAAAGAGGATAACAATGTCCGAAAATGCAGAACCGACAGGAGTTCAACCGAGTCAAAGCGAATCGACAGTTGCGATCACTGAGGACAAGGTTCGAGAGGAGCTCAAGCGGGTGATTGACCCCGAGCTCTTTGTGAATATTGTCGATTTGGGTCTGATCTATTTGGTCGACATTGTTCCTGGTGAAGAGGGCAAGCTGAATGTCAATGTCGAGATGACCATGACCAGTCCGATGTGTCCAGCAGGCCCGCAACTTGTCGCCAACAGCCGGCAAGTCATCGAAGAGATCCCAGGAGTCGGAGCAGTCGATATCAAGGTGGTGATGGATCCACCATGGACACCCGAGAAAATGACCGAGGATGCCCGAGATCAGCTTGGGATATTTTAACGATGAGCCCAACGAGCACGCGGATCAGCATCGACGATATCCGCGAAGAAGTGACGGAGCTTGAGTCACCCGAAGAGCGACTCGCCTATTTGATCGAGCTAGGTCAAACTCTGCCTGATTTGCCCAAGGAGTATCAGACCGAGGAGTTTCGAGTACTGGGTTGCCAGAGCATGGTTTGGCTGGTCCCGCGTCTCAATGGAGACAAGATTGATTTTCGAGGATCGAGCGATGCTCCGATGGTTCGCGGATTGGTTGCTATTTTGCTGGCAGCGTATTCGGGTCGAAAAGCTTCAGATATTCTTGCTTTCTCGGTCGATTCGTTTTTTGATGAGATCAAGCTCAAGTCTTTTTTGACACCGATGCGGAGCAATGGCTTGCATTCGATGGTGCAGCGGATTTTGGCCATCGCCAAAGGAGCTTCGCTTGCCAACGCTCCGTTAGAGGCGATGCCCACGTTGGTTAAAGGGTATCGCGTTGCGCTACCTTCGATTCCGATTGAAACCTGTCGAGATGATTTTCCAATCCTCTCCGAGAAGCTTCCTTGTGGCAAGCCATGGGTTTATTTAGACAATGCGGCATCTTCGCAAAGGCCAACCTCGGTAATCGACTGCATGAGCCGAGTGTACCGCACTCATTATGCCAACGTGCATCGCAGCGGACACCAGCTCGCCGCAGAGACCACCGCAGCGATGGAAGAGTCCCGAGAAGCTTTGGCTAGCTGGTTGCAAGCCGAGTCGTCTTCTCAGGTGATCTTCACTGCAGGAACCACTGCATCGATCAACCTTGTTGCTCGCAGTTGGGGTGATGCAAACCTAAAGCCGGGCGACGAGATCGTCTTGACCGAGATGGAGCATCACTCGAACATTGTTCCTTGGCAGCAGTTGGCTGAGCGCACGGGCGCAGTGATCCGATGGTTGGCTGTCGGTGATGATTATCAGTTGGATATCAATTCGCTCGATCAGTTCTTAGGGGCTAGGACCAAGTTGGTGGCTGTGACAGCCGTTTCGAATGTGCTTGGAACAATCAATCCAGTACGAAAGATCGTCGATGCGGCCCATTGTGTGGGTGCGAAAGTTCTTGTCGACGCTGCACAGAGTGTCCCACACGGCTCGGTTTCGCCAACCGAGTGGGATGCAGATTGGGTGGTCTTTAGCGGCCACAAAATGCTCGGGCCAACCGGAATCGGGGTGCTCTACGGTAAACGGGAGATTCTCGAATCGATGCCACCGTTTTTAGGTGGCGGGAACATGATCAAATCGGTAAGCAAGTCGGGCTTTACGTCCGCCGATCTCCCGCATCGCTTCGAGGCCGGCACAGGTCCGATTGTCGAGGCCATCGCCCTGAAGCCGGCTTTGGAGTACCTCACCAGGGTCGGTAGCCAGGCTATCTTGGATCATGAAAGAAAACTGGCACAGCGAGCCATCGAAGGGCTTTCAACGATCAAGGGTTTACGAGTTTTGGGTCCATCGATTGGGAGTAAGACAGGTATAGTATCGTTTGTTGTGCAGGGAATTCACTCCGATCAGATCGGGCAGTACCTGAATGCATCGGGAGTTGCGATTCGAGTCGGTCACCACTGCGCCATGCCTTTGCACGAACGGTTTGGTTTAGGAGTAAGCGCTCGGGCCTCTTTCTATTTCTACAACACCGAGTCGGAGGTCGACGCGTTGATCACCTCAACGATTCGGGCTTGCGAGTTGTAACGATCATTGCACCAGTCGGTATAGAGCGATAACTGTAGCGAACAAGATTACTGCTAAAAGGCTTTTCATTGGAATCTTGCCCATGATTTCGATGAGCATCGAAGGCCTGGGTGCTTTTTCTTCCCAATCCGATTTGACGATTCGATCTTTTTCAAAGATTGGTTTCCAGTAGTTGCGAATAAAGGACTCGTCGAAGTAGTCGCTGTGGCCATGATCGTGGGCACGGTCTTCGACATCCGATCGCCCAAAGCCGTATCGTCCGGTCTCTCCGAATCCCCAACTGAGTTTCCGAGCCCAGAAGGGCCAAATATCTCGGGTTCCATAATCGTTGATGACCTTATGCTTGATGCGACCGATTAGGTGTTCCCAAGGGTGACTGTTGGGGATGATGCAACCGCATAGAACGAGCTTTTCGAGCACAAGGTCTTTGGTTTCTTCGAGAACTTGTGAGATCGCATAGGTTCCGAAACTATGCGCGATGACCGAGTATTTGTCGACTCGGTAGTTGTTTTTCGCGATTTGAATCTGCTGTTGGATGTAGTGGATAGGTTTACCGCGCGTCCATAACGGCATCCAAAAACGGAATACATCGAAGTATCCATATCGTATGGGGATGACAATCACACCATCGATCTCTTCTAAGACTCGCTTGACGAGCGACTGCCATCGTGCACGGTCTCGAATCCCGTGAATCAAAAAGATCACTTCGCGATAGGGTTGGGGATCGTAAGGAACAAGTTCCGGGGCAGGAAACGGAATCGTTGCAGAGGGTTCCAGCAATTGGATTTCAAGTTTGAATACTGCCGGCATATTCGCAAGAGCATTCCAACCGGGGGCTTGGGCAAGTGGCGAAATATTGGCCTGGATCAGGTTTGGTTCGAAGGCTGACGAACTCTTCTTGAGGATCTCCAGAGGATAGCTTGGTCGGATCGCGTCGAGG
>JBEIGI010000029.1:0-59906 GCA_040381975.1 Pirellula sp. | reverse complement strand
GGAATTTCTCCTCAGGTTGCTCTCCACCTTTCCTCACGGAAACGCAGTTACCACTGTCGGATACAGGGCGGTAACGTTACCCTGGTCGGGACTTGCACCCAACTGATTAAACGCCTTCGAAGGCGCACCCGCTGATTTCTCCGAAATCAGCCCCCAGCGCACCAGACCACGCCAATCCAATTCAGCTGCACTCCAAGCGCCCGTAGATGATTTCGGAGAAATCATCTACGTTGTCCAAAAAACAGTGTCACCTAGTCCGGATATCTTCTATAAAAAAATTCGCCCGGTCGAAGACACGCTTTTTTGGATTATCCTCGATATATTTCCGTAAGTAATGATACTGATCGACACTGCGAACCAGATGATCAAAAGGCTCCTGTTGCCAAAAGTGACCACTTGAATTAGTGATCTCGTTAATCCGTCTAGCGGTGTATCGTAACCAAGACGCAAATTGAACCCTCATCGCTTCAGGTGAACCAAAAGAGACTAACAGATGAACGTGATTCGGCATGATCACGAAATCGCCCATGCAATAGCGTTCGCGATCAAAGAACATCAAGGAATCGGCGACAACTCGCGAGATCTCTGGGTGTTTAAGTAAACAGGCACCGAGACAATCGTCGAGTGTGGATTCGTGCTGAGCATTGAAGAACCTGTTGAATTGCTGTCTTTCGCAAAGAGGAAGCAGGAGAAGTGTTCTTGACCAGTGTAACGCCTGTAGGTTCAAACCCACGAGATCATTATCTTCTTTATATACCCGAGCCACGGCTCGAAGTACCCAGTCTTTCTTCTCGCGTTCCCAACGATTCAAGACTTGCACAGGAATGGAATCGCGGGTCCGAAACGTTGCGAACACAATCGCACCGGCTTGTGACCAATGGGGTTTCATTCTCTCTTCGATGAAAAACTCGGCTTTTGGATCAAATGGTTCTCCAATCATCGCATCCATACTCGGATCCCAACAAGTAAACCAGATTTTGTAAGAGATCGGTAATACTAGAGGTCAAAGGCCTTCGGTCTAGACAACGCGTCAAGCATTTTAAACCAGAGCCGCTGATTTCTCCGAAATCAGCTCCCAGCGCACCAGACCACACCAAACCAAGTCAGCCGCACTCCAAGCGCCCGTAGATGATTTCGGAGAAATCATCTACGTTGTTGCCACATCCAACAGAATCGCTGTTTTCTCCGAAATCAGCTCCCAGCGCCCCAAACCACCCCAATCCAAATTAGCCGCACTTCAAGCGCCCGTAGATGATTTCGGAGAAATCATCTACGGTGTTGCCACATCCAACAGAAGGTCGCTGATTTCTCCGAAATCAGCTCCCAGCGCCCTAGACCACCCCAATCCAAATCAGCCGCACTCCAAGCGCCCGTAGATGATTTCGGAGAAATCATCTACGTTGCGAGCTTTATTTGTAATCTTTTGTAACACCCACCAAAATTAGATATCATCTCTGAAAAAACGTGCACCTAAAAACAAGCCCAAGATTACCAAAAACTTTTGTATCGCTTTGTAGCATGGCGGATTATGTCATGTTTTGGGCTTTTTAGGATTGCTTTCACTCCGTCGCTCGCTAGACTCTCCACGCTTACCTCCATTGTGACGGTTGTACCTACCCGGGGACGCACCGCTCTTCGAAAAAACACGCGAATTTCTTGACACACAGGAATTCGTGATTCCGAAGGGTCTGCCACAGGTTTGGTCTTCCGCACTCTAGCGGTTTCAAGCATTCGTTTCGACGCAGCCGGTCGGGCGATTGCAAAACTTCCAGCCGAGAAGTTTCCAACACACAACCAAGCCTTGTTACGAACACCGTCCCACACGCGGTCACGAACACAAGGCTCCAACGGATCTAGGGTAGTACTCTAGGTCTGGCGTTATCCCTACTTCCAAGGCCGCAACGCTAAGAAGCAGTTGTTTCGTTGTGCTTTTTTTTCCAGACATCCAAAAAGTTGAAAATGACTAAGACACCAAACCGCTCGTCCCTTTCGCGTCGTGTTCTCCAGGCTGCAAGTTCCTTCAAGGCCATGCTCTTCAGGAGCCTGTTTCGATCCTCGATTTACGAATCGATTCGACCAGTCCTCAGCGGCCGAATGGGTTGGTTGCAGACCCTATCGGGTCTGATCGGTAGGGGATCCGAAAACATCCACAAGGGTGGTGTTTTGCGAGTATCGGCCAAGGAGCGGGCCAAGCGATCGGCAGCACGCGAATTTCGTCGCCGCTTTGTCATGGCCGAGCAACTCGAACTCCGGGCTCTGATGGCCGCCGATTTGGGCCTCGATCCGACATTTAGTCAACAACCTGTCGCTGCCGAAGTCGGCACGATGGTGCCTGGGTCGAACCAAGGCGATGCTATTTTGGCCAAAGCACATACCGCTGTCGCTCAAGCCGACGAAGTTCTTAAAACTCTTGTGGCTTCCGGTCGATTCGAATCGATTGCAACCAGTGTCTTTGGCGTTGGCCAAAACCCTGCAGGTTTCTCGAACCTCTCTGATTTGGTATCCGAGATCCGCGCAGGAAACTTCTCCGTAGACTTGGCGGTAAGGAACGCCTCGGACCTACAAGGCAAACGTGCTGCGTACACGGCGGCCGATGCATCGGGTCTTGAACAGATCTATCTCAATGGCGATTGGCTCGCGAGTAACCCAAGTCAGAACCAAGTGCTCGAAGTGGTTCTCGAGGAAGTCGGCCACGCGATCGATTATCGTTTGAATGGACCGTTCGACACCGCAGGTGACGAAGGTTATGTCTTTGCTCAGTTGGCCTTGCAGACGAGCAACGATGTGTCGCTTGCGCAAACTCAAGACGACCATTTCATCGCCACCATTGATGGCTCGTCGGTTCTTGCCGAAGCCTCCTCGGGTAGTGTTGTTCAGCAGCATTTCGTACCCATGCGAGAGCGCGATGTATACGATTCTCTGCGCGCGATCAACTCCTCGGTTGGAACGACTATTTGGTCGATCGTCTCGATCACCGCGACAACCGACGGCACAACTGTCTATTACGATCACTGGGAAGACGGATACGACTCGGTCACCACTACCCCAGGGTCGACATCTAGAACCATTACCCTTAATGCCGGTCAGACCTTTATTTTCAGGAACCTCGTGGATCTGACCAAAGTTGG
This sequence comes from Pirellula sp., assembly GCA_040381975.1. GTDB lineage: Bacteria > Planctomycetota > Planctomycetia > Pirellulales > Pirellulaceae > JBKCUI01. The sequence continues at coordinate 56,778 of JBEIGI010000029.1, read as the reverse complement.
AACGCTTGGTAACTACGACCTCAACGGCAACGGGAACACCACCGATGCAGGTGAAACCAACACCTACTACGCCGACGGTCGGGACTTGATCAGCTCCACGGCACCCGTGAGCGTCGTTCGCGCTGCTTGGGCCGCCAACCCCGGTAGCGTTTTGGCTGGAGCCGTCAACGTGATCGATACCAGCGCTGCGGGCACGAGCTTCAGGGCACCTGTAGGTCAAAACACAGTGACTGCAGCAACCGATAGTCCATCGAATCGCCTCTTTGAATACTCCTCTTTGCACATCGTCGCTTATTCAAACAACACTCGTGTTCGAATCGACAAGGATGCCAACGGGGTTTTTGAAACGACAGTGACACTCAATCGTGGGGAGACCTACACCGTCGCCGGAGCGCTGCAGGGTGCTCAAGTCGTCGCGGAGGATTCTTTAGGGGCCGGGGCCCGAAAACCCATTGGCGTGTACATGATCACCGGTGATGTCGGTTCGTCGTTTGAGAATCGATGGTTCTCTCTTCCGGCCACAGGGCAATGGGATTCGACTTATTTTGCTCCAGTAGGTAGCACCCGATCGGCTGACCCCGCATCGATCTTCCTGTACAACCCCAACGCTTCTGCAATCACCGTGCTTTATGACACTCGCACAACGCGTGGGCTGAGCGTTACGGTTCCGGCCAACGGCACCTCATTTGTCACCATGCCGACGGGCAATACGGGTGCCAAGTTCTACACGACCGGCGGACAGAAGTTCTATGCCGTCAGCGCAATCGATTCCGATGCAACGAGCAATCAAGCGCATGACTGGAGCTACAGTCTGATCCCTGGAACAAACTTGACGACCAAGTGGGTTTTGGGATGGGCACCTGGAACGAGCGAAACCGGGACGATCACGGCCAATGGTAGTCCAGCTTGGGTCACAGCGCCAAACGATACAACGATCTACATCAACTACAACGGAACCAATAGCGCGCCGCTGACTGCCCCGAACGGTGAAAAGTATAATGTTGCTTATTCGCTCAAGGCGCTTGAGAGCTACCGAGTCTTTGATCCAGATCGAGATCAGACCGGCTTGACTGTTTTCACAGCCGACGGAACCGTGCTTGCCGGAGCCTGGGGACAAGACCCATCGTCGGCGCAGCCAGGCAATCCGTTTTTGGATCTAGGGTATTCCGCCACCCCATTCCCAGACTTTGTGGTTACCAAGTCGGCTGCAGAAGCTGCCGGTGACAACGACGGAAACGTCGAAATTGGGGAACGCATTCGCTACACAATCAACGTCTCGAACCGAGCGCTGCTGGATTTGTCAAACATCCAGATTGTCGATGCACTCAGCCCCGATCTTCGATCGCGGTACGTCGTCAATTCTTCGACTTTGGCGGTCTTTGACCGCGATGGGAACCAAGTCGGCTCGACGTCGACGATCCCTGATTCAGGCTCCTATCCTTTCAATAATTTGAGTCTCGATACCGACCCGAACACGGCTGGAACCCAAGGGTTGCAAAGTGGTTTCCGCGCCCAGATCCAGTTCGATATTTTGTTGAATTCTGGGGACGCAGGACTGGTTTCACAGCTTGCGGCTGCATCGGGTCGAGTCACCAGCAACCTTGCGCTCACAGCGACCCCTGGAACTGGCTCTCCGGTGACCAAGAACTTGCAAACCGTCACGCAAGTAGGTCTGACGACTGCCGACGGTCTGATTCAGATCACCAACGCAGCCTATTCATCCTCGGTCGGCTCGATCGATGAAGATGCAGTCTTGTACTTGAGGGTTGCTGACGCGGATGCAAACCTCGTGGCTGGCAGTGTAGAGACCCTCACGGTCGAGGTGCTCAACAGCAACACGAATACCTCTCGAACCGTTACATTGACTGAGACCGGAGCCAACACCGGTGTCTTCACCGGTTCGATCACAACGACGACCAACAGCAGCGATCCATCGATCGCAACACGACTGTTGGTCAACCGTGGCGATACCATCCAAGCGTCGTACACCGATCCTGTTTACGGCGCGACGTTTGACAATCCGTTCGTGCCGGGGGTTCCAGGAGGGGCCAGTCCTGGGAACGCCAACGTAGCGACTGCGACGGTGGCTTTGCCGGCCAAGACCAAGATTCTTTACTTGGCTGCCGATACCACTGCGGATGCCGATGCGATACCAGATTTGACGCGGAACATACAAACCAGCAACGCAACGACTTTACAAACCCCTGCAATTGTACCTAGTTCGGGCGGATCTGGCGGGTCTGTGACGACGGGTAATGCAAATGGGAGCGGCTATGTGTATGAGATAAAATCTGGGAACACAGCGTCCCAGAGTTTCACGATAACCGGTACTGGCTCGTACGTACCAAGTGCGCTTTTGCTTGCGATTGTTAGGGATGGAAACAGTAGCGATGTAAGAAGCCATCCTATCACAGCCGAGATTGCGACAGCCGTTTCCGGCGGTACGGTTCTATTTCGATGGACTGGAACTGCGGAAACATTCCCCAGGTTCGATAATGCAGGCTTCGCCTCCGACAACGCATCTAACCGAACCTCGGTAACCTTGACTCGATTGAACGACGCGACCCTGAACTTTGGAACTCAATACTTTATCAGGGTTTCCTCAACTGGCTCCTTCGGTAAATCTTATTGGTCTGGATCATCGACTAACCTTACAGGATTACCGACAGGGAATGCTTTTGAAAACGCCGGTCCGCAAAACGATAAAGATTTTGAGTACCAGATCACCTACGCCCCCGCAAGCTCTCCAGCAGTAACAGCTACCTTTACACAAGAGGTTCCCTTGGCTGGAACCTTTACGATCCTAGGTGGCGGTCAAATACGAATCGTTGCTCACATCAGCGAAGCTACGGGACTGACTGGATCGTTGGCTGAAATTACCGCGACCCTTAGCTCAGATGGGGTCAATCTCGTAGCTCTTGCGGATCCTATTTATGATGCAATTGCTGGCACCTTGACCTGGACAGGCACCCTTGCGAACAACGCCAACCTTTCGCAGGGAAGTAGGTTAAGCATGCTCGTTTCGAATAACAAGAGTGGATCATCATTTAGAGTGAGGTATGGCAGTGGTTCGGCCAATTCTCGCATTGAATTGCCAACATCGACGGTGATTGCACTCGAAGACGTCGCGCCCAACAACGCTGGGACTCAGTTGGTCGGATTCTTCGATAGCCCTTTTGTCAACGATGCGAACGCGAGCAACGATGGCACTTTGATATCGGCAGTCGATGCTGGTTCGACCGTTTACATTCGCACGCGAGTGAGCGATCCATTTGGGGATTACGACATCGCCTCGCTGGGGCTTAGGATCACCGGCCCAGATGGATCAACCTCCCTCGACGATCTGGCCCTAACGACCATTACCACTTCGGTCGACACTGCCGGGGATGCCTTCAAGATCTTCGAATACGTCTGGGCCACCGGGAACTTCCCTGGCCCCTACACGATCGATGTGATCGCGACCGAAGGGAACGAACCGACTCCTCTGGCCATCGCCACTGCATTTGGAACGTTCACGGTCACTGCGCAAGACGTCGGGACTCAATCGATCACCCAGTGGGTAACGCTCGCCGGTGCAGATGCAACTGCGGTTTATCCTGCAGGTACGACGACGGCTTATCTCCAAGTCACCGATTTGGACGAAAACACCAATGCTGCGACGGTACAAACCGTCACCGCGACGGTCAATGGTGCCAGCTTTACACTCACGGAAACGGGAGCCAACACCGGTGTGTTCCGGGTGACGATCGCAAGTGGCACCAATGGCATCACGGTCGCTAACGAATCGGTTCTGAGTGCCGTGTATGTCGACAAAGACACTTCGTCTGACACCAGTTCGGATGTGGTCAGCGTCGGGACGGCGGCTCCGATTTTGGACTTGGATGTGACGAGTGCATTGCAACTAAACTCTTCGGAAACCTACGTTGAGAAATCGGCTCCGGTAGAGTTGATCACGAGCGATGGGGGCACTCCTGTTTTGATTTCTGGAGCGGGCGTTACCTCGATCAACTCGATCAGTGTCAGGATCGCCTCGACTCAGATCCTTGATGGTGCTAACGAGATTCTATCGGTCGCTGGAGGCCGGGGCGTTGGAGCGTCGGTGGCGATGAACACCACAACGGAGACTGCTCAAGCGTTCACTTTTAGCGGAATTTCGCTAAACAACACCCGCACCACGTCTGGCGGGGACAACATCTTCACCTTCACGAAAACAACCGGAACCTTTACGTTGCCTGAGGCCAGCGCGTTGATCGCCGCGATGCGGTACCAAGTCCTCGGACACAATCCGACCGCAGGTGTTCGCAACCTTAGGTTCGCTGTGGTCTCGGGTACTACGACCAGCAATACTGCGACTTCTGCCGTGACGGTTCAAGTCGCAAACGATGCACCTTGGATCGATCTAGACAACTCGACCCTACCCCGAGTGGCACAGACCACGACGGTGACTTATGCGTCTAGCTATTCCGCTGGTAACGCGGTGAATTTGGTGGTTGATGGAGTTACTTACAGTCACACGGTTGTAAGCGGTAGTACTACCGCATCGGCGGTGCATACGGCCCTACGGAACGTTGTTGGTAACAACGGGGTAGCCTTGAGAGATTCACTTCGCAATAAGGGTGTGACTTGGCCAACAGCACCGACATCCAGCGTGGTAACGTTGACCGGCTCAGCGGGAACTCTCAATGCATTTACGATAACGGGATCGTCGACCGGATCGAATCCGACGACGCCGACGATCAACACCACGACTGCCGCCAGCGATGGTAGCAGTTCCTTCTCGACGACTTTCACCGAGGTTGCCGGGAATGATACCGGGGCCAACGCCGTGGCGATTTCCGACACGGATGTGAGCATCGCCGATCCCGATGACACCATCATTGAAGGTGCCAGAATCGTCTTGACGAATCCTTTGGATGGTTCGGCCGAAACGCTCTCGATTTCGGGTTCCTTGCCTGCGGGGATCACAGCCTCCAGTTACGACGCCGCTACGGGTGTTTTGACCCTCAGCGGAACAGCCGCGTTGGCCTCTTACGAAACGGCCATTGAGGCGATTAGATACAACAACAGCTCCAACAACCCGAGCACTACTTCGCGCGTGATTCAAATCTATGTCAATGACGGAGAGATCGATAGCAACATCGCTCAATCGACGATCGCAATCACCGCCGTCAATGACGCTCCGACGGCTTCGAATTTCACGGTGACAACACTCGAAGACGTCTCCTGGGTTGCTCAACTCTCAGATTTCACGTCCGTTTATTCGGATCCTGAATCGACACCGCTATCCTCAATCACGATCACCGGCCTAGCCTCTGCCGGAACGCTGGAATTCTTCAACGGCACGTCTTGGGTTGCAGTGACCCTTAATCAAGTCATCACCTCTGCCAGCTTGAATTCTGGATTCCTAAGACTACGACCTGTGGCCAACGCCAACGGTCTGAACTACGCAACGTTCCGATTCACCGTTTCTGATGGTGCGGCTTCGTCGAGTCCGGCTTCGACCGTAACGCTCAACGTCACGGCCGTCAACGATGCCCCTGTGGTTATTGGATCGGCGCCTTCGCTGTCAGCGATCGCCGAAGACACTGCATCGCCTCCGGGAGCGACCGTAACGAGTTTGTTCAGCGGCAACTTCAGCGACTCGACCGATCAGGTCACCGGTGGTTCCTCAGCCAACACATTAGCCGGTATTGCGATTACCTCCTACACTGCCGATGCAACCAAGGGAACTTGGCAATACTCTGCGAATGGGACGACTTGGACGACACTTGCGAGTGTCACAGGTCAGTCGTCCGCGACGATCGTGCCGACGGGCCATAGCCTGCGATTCCTACCTGTGGCGAACTTCAATGGGCCTGCTCCGACGATCACCGCTTTGCTGATCGACAGTAGCGCTGGTTCGGTGAATGTTGCAACCGGCGCGAACATCACCACGATTGGTGGAACGACACAGTATTCGGCAACGAGCGTGGTCCTTAGCCACAGCGTTACGGCCGTTAACGATGCACCTGTTGCAAGTGGTTCGGCAACGCTTGATGCGATTAACGAAGACACCGCTTCGCCTCCGGGAGCGACCGTTACGAGCCTCTTTACCGGGAACTTCAACGACTCGGTCGATGCTGTGACGGGCGGCTCGTCTGCCAACACGTTAGCCGGTATTGCCATTACCTCCTACACCGCCGATGCGACGAAGGGAATTTGGCAGTATTCTGCAAACGGGACGACTTGGACGACCCTGGCTAGTGTCACCGGTCAGTCGGCAGCGACGGTGCTTCCCTCCGCACATCGCTTGAGATTTGTACCTGCAGCGAACTTCAATGGAGCTGCTCCAACGATCACCGCTCTGCTGATCGACAACAGTTCTGGTGCAGTGAACTTTGCAACCGGCACGAACATCACCAGCATTGGTGGTACGACCCAGTACTCGGCAGAGACTGTTGCCTTGAGCCACAATGTTACGGCTGTTAACGATGCTCCTGTTGCTACTGGTTCTGCAACCCTAGTTGCTATCAACGAAGACAATACCAATCCTTCAGGTGCTACGGTAACGAGCCTCTTTACTAGCAACTTCAGCGACTCGACCGACGCTGTTGCCGGTGGTTCCTCAGCCAACACACTGGCCGGTATTGCTATTACCTCCTACACCGCCGATGCAACCAAGGGAACATGGCAATACTCCGCAGATGGGACGACTTGGAATACCCTTGCGAGTGTCACTGGTCAGTCTGCTGCGACGATTCTACCGACGGGCCATAGCTTGCGATTCCTACCTGCGGCAAACTTCAATGGATCTGCTCCAACGATCACCGCTTTGCTGATCGACAACAGTTCTGGTGCAGTGAGCTTTGCAACCGGTACGAACATCACCACAAGTGGTGGTACGACCCAGTACTCGGCAGGGACTGTCGTACTGAGCCATTCGGTGATTTCGGTCAATGATGCTCCGACGGGAGCGACAAACGGATCCTCGATCGCGCACCAACGGGAGCGAATGAAATTCGAAGATAGCCCGTTTGGATTCTCAGATATTGACGAGAATAACAGACTGTCAGTGATCGTCACATCGCTTACGAGCCGAGGTCAGTTGCAATACGACAGCGGTACCGTTTCGTCGCCGAACTGGGTTCCTATTTCTCTTACCGGTGGACAGTATGAAGTCACTTTCGCAGACATCATGGCAGGTAAATTCGCTTACATGCCTGGTGACTCCGACGTACCTGCACGGCCTTCGACAACCTTTACATTCCGAGTCCGCGACGATGGCGGTACGGCAAACGGTGGCCAAGACACTTCCGCTGAATACACCTTCTCCATTGATCTATTTGACTTCCGAGGTCCAAACCAATCTGTTCCGATTGAACAAGTCATCGATGAAGATACGACCTTGGTCTTTACAGGGGACAAAGCGATCACAGTAAGTTTTGAGGGAGACGGAACCAATACGATCAAGACTCTCCGAACGGTTGTATCGATCCCTGCAAACAAGGGGACATTGACCCTTGGTTCTCAGCCTAGCGGATTGATCGTCTCGGGCAATGGATCCAGTTCGATTACCTTGACAGGTTCAGCCTCGGATATCAACACTGCGTTGAACGGTTTGACGTTTGCTCCTCCTGCGAATGCAAATAGTCTGCAAGCTGCCGATAAGCACACCTACGCAACCTTGGTGATTACTACAGACAACACCCCCGGCAACGGCACCCAATGGCAGCAGGATTCTGATAGCGTCGATATTGGGATCAAGCCAGTCAACGATGCGCCGGTCGCTACGGGCAGTGCCACACTAGCTCCAATTGCGGAAGATACTGCATCGCCCGCAGGGGACACGGTATCGAGTTTGTTCGGCGGAAACTTCAGCGATCTTGCAGACGGGGTTGCTGGCGGTTCAACTGCGAACACGTTGGTGGGGATCGCATTAACTGGATACACCAGAAACACATCGAAGGGTGAATGGCAGTACTCAAGCGACGGAACGACTTGGACGTCGATCACCGCCTCGGTCTCTGATGCATCCTCTTTGACCTTCAAGTCGAGCGATTATTTACGGTTCCTGCCTGCGGGGAACTTTAATGGTTCTGCGCCGACTCTGACGGTTCGACTTTTTGAAAGTCCACGGAGTGTTACGACAGCAGCAACGATGAACGTTTCGACCAATGGTGGTACCACCACCATTTCCCAGGGAACCGTAACGCTTTCGCACACGGTCACCGCGGTCAACGATGCACCTGTGGCAAGTGGAACGGCAACTCTTGCGCCGATCAACGAAGACGATACGACTACGACTGGAACAACTCCTCCGGGGGCTCTAGTGTCGAGCTTGTTCGCAAACAACTTTAGCGATGCAGTCGACAACCAAACCGCCAACGGCGGTTCGGACAACAGGAATACACTTGCGGGCATTGCTGTCGCAGCATATACCGCATCGACGAGCAGGGGCGTTTGGCAATACAACAATGGATCAGGTTGGAACACCCTGGCGAGCGTTAGTAGCTCGTCGGCTGCCACCGTGATCCCTGAAGGATCCTCACTGCGGTTTGTCCCAGCGGCAAACTTCAACGGTTCGGCACCGACGATCACCGCTGTCTTGATCGATAGCAGTAGTGGTTCGGTGAACTTTGCGACGGGAGTGAATTTAGGCACCACGGGTGGAACGACGCAATACTCCGCTTCGACGGTGGTGTTGTCTCACTTGGTGACTGCGGTCAATGATGCTCCCGTGGCCAACGGCATTGCGACACTCGCTGCGGTTTTGGAAGATACCGGCGAACCGACCGGAGCCACGGTAGCATCGCTCTTTACAACAACCTTCAGCGACGTAGTCGATAATATTCTCGGTGGATCGGCGGCGAACACCCTGGTGGGAATTGCCATTCGTTCCTACGTTCCCGACACCTCCAAGGGCCTATGGCAGTACAGTACCAACGGTGGATCAACCTGGACAACGATTTCAGCGATTGATCCTGCCAATGATGTCTCGGCACTGGCACTCAAGAATTCAGATCTATTGCGATTCAAACCCGCTACAGATTACAACTCGTCAAATTGCGGAGCGGTTCCTGCTCTTGTAGCTCGTTTGATCGAAAGCAGCTTTGGATCCTTGACCACCGGCTTGCTCAACGTCAGTTCCAACGGTGGATCGACCTCGATTTCTTCGGGTCTGCTGACTCTTGGTACGACAGTAACCTCTGTCAATGACCGACCGACGAGTGCCAACCAGTCGGTAACGGTACTCGAAGACACCATCTATACGCTCGCAAAAGCGGATTTCGGTTTTGACACGAGCTATGCGGACCTATCCGACAGTCCAAATCCAAACAACTTCGTCAAGATTATCGTCGCAGCACTACCTGGATCGGGAACACTTTGGCTTAACGGTCAGGCTGTGCAAACCAACGCAAGTATAAGTATTCGCGATATCCAGGACGGTAAGCTCACATACCAGCCTGCGTCCAACGTCAACGGACTAAACGTTGCCGGTATCGGCTTCAAGGTCCGGGATGATGGTGGTGTTGTCAACGGAGGTGGCCAAGACATTGATACTTCGTCTGCAACCTACACCGTGACGATCAACATTACAGCGGTGAACGATGCTCCCACGAGTGCAAACTTTAGTGTGAGGACCAATGAAGATACGAACTACACCTTCAGTAGCGGTGTGTTCCCGTTTGCCGATGCAGTCGATGCACCAAGCGGCAATTCGCTTCAATCGGTTGTGATCACTTCTCTGCCATCCGTTGGCTCACTGACGCTATCGAATGTGGCGGTGGTTATTGGTCAAGAGATTCCTGTTGCAAGTCTTGGGAACCTAGTTTTCTCGCCAACTGCCAACACCAATGGAGACGACTACGCTAAGATTGGCTTCAAGGTCAAAGACAACGGTGGTACTTCGAACAATGGGGTCGATTTATCGACGCCAAATTACACCGTCACGATCAATGTCACGCCGGTGAACGATCAACCGCTTGCTACCGGCAATGCAACGTTGGCGACGGCCTTCAAGAACACTCCGAACCTAGATGGGGTGACCGTATCTAGCTTGTTCGGCTCCTTGTACAGCGATCCGCTTGACCAACCGAACCCGAACACGCTCACAGGCGTGGCCATTACGGATCTGACCCACGATGCGACGAAGGGAACTTGGGAGTACCAACCTGCGGCTGGCGGGGCTTGGACGCCTCTGGATGGTTCTATCTCTTCGGCAGCTTCCTTGACGCTCAAGTCGGCGGATCGGTTGCGATTTGTCCCTGCAAACAACTACGTTGGAGCGGCACCTCAGATCACCGTTCGACTCATCGAGAATGTGACGCCGACGACGGGTGGTAATGTGAATCTTTCTGGTTCACTTTCTCCGTCATCGAACTATTCTTCGAACACAAGCACCTTGAACCATCAGGTTAAAGGTGGATTGCTGGTCAAGGGTCTTTCGGATGTTTCCGAAGGAACGCCTGCGATCTTTACGGTGAGCTTCGATGCCCTTACGACCGATACGATCGCATTGTCGCTCGACAATAATTCCAATTCCACGCAATCAGGTGATTACACCTCTGTGTTCAACAGCACGAACACTTGGGACAACACCAAGGTCAATGTGTACTACTTGAGTGGATCGACCAAGGTAGTCATGGCCGCTCCTTCTGGGTCGGTGAACATCAGTACTCTCGACAAGTTCTATGTCAGCGTTCCGACTGGCAATGACTCGGTTTACGAAGGACCGGAGTCGTTCGGATTGAGCGCTTCGATGACGGATTCGACAAGCAGCAGGGATACATCGACCATCTTGGATAACGGCAGAGGTGTCGAATACAACGATGATGCAACGCCCAAGTCTAGTTACACCGCTGACAACGACGTGCTTGTAAACGTCACTGCAATCACTCCGGTCAACGAAGGTTCAGACTATGCGTTCTTTACCGTTGAGGGTTCCTCTGGCGATTCCTTGCAATTAGCCGTTTCGAATGTATCGACGGGCTTAGTAAATCCTCGAATTGAATACGCATTGGTGTCTACCACCAGTGCAGCAGATTGGACCGTGTATGATGGAGGGTCGAATATTCCGGCGGTTCCTGGTGCCATCGGTACCGGAACGGGCATGGTGCATGTTCGAGTTTCGATCGTCAGCGAACAAGACGACACCTACGAAGGTGCCGAGACGTTCACATTAACAGCCACATCGGTGGTCAATTCGGTCAGGAGCGATATCGATACTTCGACGATTATCGATAATGGGACGGGCAAGAAGTTTGGTCCGAATCTTACCAATGGTTCACCGAATGAAAGCACCGCAAACCTAGACGATGACCGGGGGCTGATGGTCGTGCCTTACGCCCCTGTCAACGAAGGCTCTACGTTCCATATGTTTAAGGTTACCGGGCCTGCTGGCGCAGTGCTGGACCTTGAACTCGAAGCACCTAGCTCGGGAGTCGCTGCAACCTTCGGTGGCTTTACCTTCCAGTACTCGACGGACAAAACCGCTTGGACGACGTACACGTGGAACGGTAGCACCGGTAATCGCCCCATATTGTCTTCTGGAGGAGCAACAGGCGAAGTTTTTGTTCGAGTCAGCATCACTAGCGAGATGGACGATCCGTATGAGGGATCCGAGAAATTTGTACTCAAAGCAACAACGCTGGCAGGTCGAATTGCTCGGGGTACAGGCGAGATCCTCGACGATGGTACCGGTGGGCTCTATACGGGTGCTTGGGGAGCAACCGATCCAACGACATCGACAGGTCAATTGGAGGACGATCGACTTTGGGCCGTCAACGACCGCGTGTCGTCGTCGGTGACCCCAACAGTCACGATTCAGGTTCGGTCAAACGACCAAGCAGTGAACGGGGTGACGATCAGCGATGAAATCGACTTGGATCCGTCCACCCCGAATGTCGTGGATTCTCAATTGGTTGTAGCTGGACAAGGAACCTGGAACGTTGTTAACGGAAATGTGACTTACACGAGGTTAACGACCTACTATGCGGATCCAAGTCCGATCACCTATGCAATTCGTCCAACCGACCGAACCAATTTCTCGAAGAGAACGGCGACAATCGACGTGGACTTCCCGGTAGTGACAAGGCCTGACTTCAACGTTCCAGCCCCACTTAATACCGTCGTGACAATCCCAGTTCTCGCCAACGACAGTTTTGGGGACACTCCAGATGGTTCGACGCTACGGTTTGTAAGTAATAATGGTCAGACTCTGGTCGTCCCTGGAGAAGGAACTTGGTCGATCGATCCGGCGACCTATGCCGTTTCATTTACCCCATTGTCAACCTTTACCGGAGATCCAACGCCACAAAGCTACGTTGTTCGGGACTTCGATGGGAATCTTTCGAATTCGACCCTGATAACGGTCAATTACGAAAGGACATCGAAGTTTGTTGTTCAGATCAACGATAGTTATCAAACCAATGCGACCGGATTTGATGTGGTTGTTGTGGATAACGTTAGGGCAACGAACGGAATTTACCCAACGATTGAGTTGGCCACTGGAGTGTTTGTCACACCCAACCGGGACGATGCGGACTTGACGGTGGGTCGAATCGGTTGGAGTGGGGCCGTTGGCCGCTTCACCCGAATTCAGGTCGATGCCAGGAGCAAGCCGTTGACGAGCGGTACGATGGCGGACATTTCTTTGGTTTCGACCGCGACAAGTACAACGGGTGGAAACGTCGAGATTCGCGCATCGGACATGGGTTACAGTTTGGCTGCTGGAACTTATACGCTGGCGAGTCCGATCGCGGGAACCAACAACGGTACGATTTGGTTCACCGAAACCGTGGGGTTGCTCAACCAACCCTTTACCAACGTTGCTGACCCAACTTCAGGTGCGGATCGCGCCGCGAATGCTTCGCCGGTAGCGGGATTGACGAATCGCTCGCTGTCTTGGTCAGGAAACCGTCAGGTCAGTTTTGGTCAGACAACGGCCGTGTCGCTGTCTAAGTCGGTCAAACTTGTGCATGCAACGTCGACCCGCACCACGCAGACCACAGCAGGTGGAAAACTTGTCGAAACTTCTCAAGAAATCGACCTGAGTCCATACATCAATTGGGTTTTGCCTGGTGCTGCAACGAGCCTTGCGAGTCCGGCAGCAAGCAAACTGGACGAGGTTCTCGTGTCGGTCGAGTGTGGGGGACGTTTTGAATCGAACTTCAGCTTCGAAAAGTCTCGGGAATTCCAGCCCATCTTTGTGGGAGGAAATCTCAAGAATGACGGTATCTTTTTGACGGTTCCGTCTGTTGAGGATGATATACTGGTCGCCCCAGGGCATGCAGTACAAGGCTTGCGACGTTCCTTTTCGCGACTATCGATTTCGAGAAAAGCATGATCGCGATACCTACCGAGATTGAGTTCAACCTTACTAACTGGAGAAACGGTGAAAGAATGACAGAAAGACGTGAGTCCTTTTGCCTGTCAATGGCAAGAGGATTGCACGGAGGCATCAAGACAAGAGGATGGATCCTCACGAAAAGACTGTTGTTAGCGTTGCTTTGCTGTTTTGCCTTTGGACTGTCTTCAGCCACCCTCAAGGCGGAATTGTTGGTTTACATCAGTGATGGAATCAAGGAATTGACGATTGTTGACAACGAAGATCCATACGACTTAGACCCTACGAATTCGTTTATGGATATTGATCACCGGGCTGTAGAGGAACAATTCAATGGTCGCTGGGACTTCAGCTCTATCTTCGGGGTGTACTCCAATTTACAGGACATTGACGGGCGTATCAATCAGGTTTTGAACATCAATTTCAATGCCACAAATAAGTCAGGTGCCTCGGCCAACCTGACTTTCCTCGCGACATTTAGAGGAAATAATGGGATAGAACAACCAACTACCTTTTCATTTTCTGGTGGTAATAGGACAGACCAAGGCAGTGGTTTGGATTATACCTTTGTGGGTTCCTACCGTCAGGATCACGCTGACGATTTTTACACCAATGGTTTTGCCAACGAGGATGGCCCCAACAATTTTGTTCAGGTAGCATCTCCAAGTTTTGACCCATTTGATACTCAAGATCCTCCCAATGAATTTACGATTAACATGGGAAGCGTAGAACCGAAAAGTATAGACGGGTCGGTTACCTACTCGATTACCTATGGAGTCCGAATCACGAATCTTTCCCCTAATAAGTTTTTTGAAGGATCCTCGGAACTCGATTATCTTCTTCCGGAACCGGCATCAGTGGTTTTGTGGTCTGCAGTCGGAGCGAGTTGTTTTTACTGGAGGAGGAAGGGGAAGAGTACTCGTGGCGAAGCCCCGTAACAAAGTACGACGCACCAGTACTTTTCAATGCGCAAGAACCAATTAACACGACTCAACTACAGCCTTTTAGGATGGACTGTCCTGGCTCTGTTGATCGTAGTCGGGGGCGTGTTTTCTCTGCAGATTCGGCAACAGCAACGAACGCTTGAAAGGTTAGAGAGTCAGGTTGATGATCTTCTAGCTGAGGAAAATTACGAGGACGCATCGGTCAAACTGGCTATTCTATCGAGGCTCAAGCCGGAGGATTTGGACAGAAAACTCCAACTCGCGATGTGTTCCGACATCACCGCAGGGGATGATTTAAGGCAAGTCCAAAACGCTGTTCAGTTGAATCTTGGAGCCTTGGGTATTTGCCAAGCTGATTTGAAGCGTGAGGCACAGATACCTGTCATCCGTCGTAGACTCGTCAAGCGTCTGGGCCAGTTGGGGCGATTCGAGGATGCGATCGACCAAATCAGTCGCCTTGTTGGGCCTCAAGTGGATCTGGAATTGCAGAGGTATTACACGATCTGCAAGGTTCGACTGTGGCTCGATGGTCGCGGCTATGAGATCGCTTCAGGTGAATCGGCAGATCTACCGAATTGGTTTGCGACGCTTGTGAGCATGCCTCCAGTAGATTTACTGGTCAAAACGCACGTTGAGATTCCAGAAGATTTTGAAATCGCTGGCATGTTGGTTGATTTGTGTCTCGGAGACTCCGCAAGATTATCTGGTTCGTTTCTAGCTGGAGACTCTGGAGAAACGCTTAAAACCAGAGCCCAGTCGATCGTTGAACGATTGGTAAAATCCCGGCCAAACGATCCGTTTTCATGGCTGTTGAGATATGAGATCAGCTCTCGGGATAACAAATTCGGTTTGTCTCAGGAAGACATAGAAAGGGCAGTTCAATTAGGGAACGAAAACCCGAAGGTTCTCTTGGTGGCTGGTAAGCTCTATTTGGAACGTGCCAAGCGGTTCAATGGTGTCTCAAGTGAGCCGATTCGTATTCAGTACTTGAGACGATCGCTTGAGCTTTTTGAAGCCTCTCGCAAGTTAAATCCGTTCGAGACCCAAACCTATCTCAACATCGGCGAGACCCATGGTCTGTTGGGTGATCCAGATAAAGCCATCGAGACTTGGGTCGACGGAAAGCGAGTATGCACCGAACGGGTAAGTGAACTGGACTTCCGGATCACCAATACCTTGATCGATTTGAATCGTCTTGAGCAGTCCAAGGATGCTCTTGAGGCGATGGATCAGACACTCCGAGCAGAAATCTCCTATTTGAATCGGTTTGAGCAAGCTACTTTTACTAGGCAGGGTAAAGAGCGTTGGGCTAGATACCATCTTGCAACAGGCGATTTTCAAATTGCTACGAAAACCATGATTGACATTATCGCCTCGGGTAAGAAGCTCGATACGGTCAATCAAGCAGCGGCATATTCGGCACTTGGAGATTGCTATCGCCAAATCGGCCAGCACGATCGAGCCGCAGTAGCTTACGAGCAAGCTGTTTTGGCCTCTCCAAATTACAAGCAGTATCGAATAAGTGCTGCGAGTGCCTGGTTTTCTGCGGCGCGATATACCGAAGCCTACAAGCAGTTTCTGCTTGTAGAACCCAAAGAAGCGTTCGATTGGATTCAAATCTGCGACGTCATACTAGAGATTCAACGCCAAAATGGCCAAGACCCCAGCTATTGGTTTACCTTCGACAAAGGCATTGCTGAGACCAAGAGACTCGTTGCGCTGAACCCAGATGCATTGAGGCAAATCTGGTTGCTGGAAGTCATGCAACTCGATGCGAGTGTCATGAGAGCCCCAGAGGGCTCCCGCTTGAGCGGAATCCAAGCCGCATCCGATCAACTTTGGGAAATGGTCGTTCGAGAGAACTTTGCTAAGGACATATTAAAAGTTGCGATTATTCGCTGGAAGGCTTGGCAGCAAAAATCGTATCTTGACCTAGTCAACCGATCACTCAGTGAGAAGGACAATGCAATGACGTCCGGACTCGATAAGGCTGAGTTTTTCTCCATGCTAGGTAACGAACCACTGGCTAGAGAGATCCTTGAAGAACAACTGAAAAAACAGCCTGAAAACCGCAACGTCCAAGATGCCATTAAACGTTTGGGATTACTCCGTCTTCCGATTTCTGAAGCGATCCAGGAAGTTCGTCAGATGAATCAAGCAGGGTGGTTTAGCGCTCGGAATTTGGCTTGGAGTACGCTGAAGCGACCGCTTGTCTTCACGCAACAGGAACTCAAGGACCCATCCTTGCAAGCCAAACGCATTGAAGCTCGACTCGAAGAACTCAAGGCGCTCGAAGAGTTGCTCAAAGACTACGAAGGCCCTGAGGGGACCGAGTGGAGATATGTCAAAGGAAGAAGACTTTTGGCAGAGACCACTGACATGGAAAAACTCAACTCGATCGAACTTCTGGATCTTGCAGGTTACCTCGATCGCAAGCGTCCTGAGTGGCCTGAGACCCATCTGCTGGCAGGACTGATCGCGGAAAGGCAAAAGAATAGAGTTCGAGCAATCCGCGAGTACAACTATGCCATTCAATATGGAAACAAGGATATCGACACTTACGAACGCTTGGTCAATCTGCTTTATCAGCAAGGTTTGCTATCGGATGCTCGTGTTGCCTTGGATCGGCTTGGAAATCGAACTTACGAGTCTCGCTCCCTGTCGGCCATTTCCTTGCAGATGGCTAGCGAAAAGCCCGACGATCAATTACTTGCGGCCCAGGAAGGAACCAGGATTCGACCCAAAGACCCTATGTCTTGGATCTGGCTGGCTCAGATCCTGGAACTGCAGTCTAGAGAGCAAGCCCAAGAGGTAAGATCCGAGGCGATCAAAAAGGCCGAAACGGCTTTCGATCAAGCAGCAGATCTTTCAAATCCACCTGATCTTCGAGTCGCCATGGCACGATTTAACTTTTACCAAGCCACGCAAAACGCTCGAGGCCAACAGGCTATCCTCGAACAGATCCAGCAGAACAAACAAATCGATCCAGGGACTCAACTGATTGCTATCGGACAAATCCATGAAGCCTTTGGCAAACTGCAGCAAGCGATCGAAGACTATCGAAAGGCTATTTCGCTAGGCGTTAACGAACTCGATTTGCGAACTAGAATCACTGGACTGCTGGTTCAAGATGGTCGGCTCGAAGAAGCTATCAAAAACCTTCAGGAGACGACCCAACGATTTCCTCAAGATCCCGCAACCCGCAGACGACTTGCTACTCTTCTGGCAAATAGAAGCCTCGACGAGGACTGGGAGCTAGTTGCGCAATTGCTATCCCCCAGTGAACGATCCAATTCTCCAGAAGACATTCGACTACAGGTCATGCTGCTGAGTCAAAAAAATGATTTGGCGAACCTTCAGAAAGCTCAGGCACTCATGGAGCGTGTCGTGGAACTCCCTGGAGTCAGAACCGACGATGACCAATTCCAGCTCGCCTCGCTATACATGCGAAGTGCAAAGTTGCTAGAGCAAACTCAAGGGCTTGAACTCGATGTCTTACAAACACGTGACGCCGCAGGACGGATGCTGAAGACTGTCGCATCAGGCCCCTCGCCAAAGCCGGAGTACATCTATACGTATGCAGATTATCTGATCCGGCAAAAACGCTTTTTTGATGCCGTTGAGGAATCTCAGAAACTCGACGCGATTGCCCCTGAGACTTTTCCTGCCATTCTTCTAAGAGCAAGGATCTCGAAGATCGAGGGCAACCAACAAGCCGCAAAGAAAACGATTCTTGCTTGGATTGAGGAAAAACGGCAATCAGAAACCAGTGGGAATGCCACTGCAAGGCTGGCAAGCTATCTTGTGCAAGCCGGCCAAGCCTTAGAGATTGTCGGCGAGCAAGAAGAGAGCAGGAAACTTTTGAAACAAGCCTACAATCTCGACAAACGCGCTGGGGTCAACTACATCCGGTCGATCTTGCTCACCGATGACCAAACCACTCGAAACAATGCCGTACGCTTCATGATGGATCGACTCAAGACGGAGGCGACCGGAAAGTCTGCTGTTCTTCTGTCGCTCCTGATTCGAAAAGGAGACACCGACGAGAACTTGATCGCTGCAGCGCAGAAGCAATTGGTAGACTACAGCGCATCGCAAAACGACGACCGAAAGATCCAACAATCTTTAGCGGACCTGTGGATTTGGAAAGGGAATGAATCGCAAGCGATCGAAACATTTCGGCGAATCGTCCAAGATCGTCCTAACGATGTGATCGCCTTGAATAATCTCGCGATGCTCCTTGCTGATAGCCCTACCAACTCCCAAGAAGCATTACCGCTGATCAATCGAGCCATTGAATTAGTTGGCACGAAAGCCACCTTGATGGACTCCAAAGCCTACGTGCTTTTGAGACTCGGCAGGTACGAAGAAGCTATCAGTATCCTCAGCGCCTTGCTTGCCAAGAACGATTCGCCCTCGGTTCGGTTCCACCTGTATCAAGCTTACTTGAAATCCTCTCAAACCCAACTTGCTAATGAATTGCTGCCGACAATCGATCTTGCGGCTCTTAGGAAATCGCCGCTGACTCAGTCCGATCAAAAAGAGTTGCAGCAACTCGAAAAAGCAACTTCAAAAGAATTGCGATAACGGACACGTGAATTGAGAATTGAGAATTGAGAATTGAGAAGTAGCACGGGGCTCTGACCCGTGGCCGTTCGCCGACTATCGCCAGCGTCGGGCAGCCGATTAGCTTATAGCGAATATTTGCTTTGAGCTAGTTCGACCCAAGCCACCTCATAAATCGGAGTTGTTTGGTAATCCTCCAGCGCGCTTGCCCCCTCATCCCCCGTCCCCTTCTCCCCCGTCAAAGCCCGGGGGCGAAGGGGAGCCAAGTTGATGGAGGTTTGAAGTTTGAAGTGAGAGTAGCACGGGGCTCTGACCCGTGGCCGTTAGCCGACTGCGTATTTTCTACTCTCCACTTTTTGCCTCAACTCGATCGTTACTGGGCGGTGCTGCTGGAGCCTTGAGGGGATGCACCGATGCGCATATCTCTCGGTAGTGGTCGTGCGGCACACAAGTAACCTTCCTTGTAGAGAAGTTCTTTGAGCTGACGAAATTCGGCAAAGCTTTCTGGATAGACCCAGACGGTTACGGTCGTGTGGCTCGATCTCGATGAGTCCAGCTCGGATCGCAAACGGCCTTGTGCCCCCAAACTATCTTGGATCGACTCGCGAATCACATCGCGTGTAGGTTCAAGCTCGAATCGTTCGAGCTCTACCATTTTCCCCATAGCAGCAACGCGACCATCACTCATGAGTCCGCTTTTCGAGATCAGTCGATACCTCATGAGAAACCCATCGATGGGCCCGAGCACATCTTCGAACTTGTCCCGCTGCGAATTCCTCGAGGCCGTCGCGCGTGCACTGCTTTTGAGTTGTTCGACCAGAGTATCCCACGGAATGACAGTCAATTGATGGTCACGGAGCATCACATGGAGCTCCTTTCCAAAGACTGTTTTGGCCATCGGCGTCGGGAGATGCTGCAAGGCAACAACCGGTTTTTGAACCTCGGGCAACTCACCTTGCGAGCTAATGAGCTTTTCAAGATCCCGCTCTAGAGCCTTGGCCTGGGCTTGGGCCTCGAAGGCTTGTTGGGCTTGCTGATCGAGCTGTTCGAGTCGCTTGCGAATCTGTTGATCGATGAGCGTTTTTCGATCGACCAGCGTCATTCGTTCGGCGTTTCGATAAGCTGTTTCGAGTTGGTATTTTTCAAGCTGTTCGATTTGCTCATCGAGATCTCGGTCGAGATTCTCAGCTTGGCTCGCCGGAGACTTGAGCTGCTCGATTTGATTATGAGCCTGCTCTCTTGCCGACGTTCGTGCAGCAGCGTAACCTTTTGCACCCACGATCACGACCAGAATGATCATGATGCCCACAAGGTTTGCGATCGTGTCCATGAAGGAGTCTTCGCCGACTGCAAGCTCATCTTCGTTGCGTTTTGCCATGGAGTGCTACCTCTTGGTATTTCCGCGTGTTGGAGGCACCACAAGTGGTTCTGTGCGTATGACCACTCCACTCCCCTCAAGGAGTCTTTGCAATCGTGCGAGGCTTTGATCGGCATCGGCAGCCGTTTGTACGGTCAATGACGGAACCCAGTAGCCACCCGGCAGTGAGAGCCCCCAGGATTCGACCCTATCGCGGATCGCTTCCTGAAGCTGCTCGGAGGCTGCTTGTGGTCCCAGCTCAAGGAGTATCTCAGAATCGTACTTGAAGTCTTGGCCTTCGCGGCACATGAGCCAGCGGTCTTGAAGTGCGATGATGCGGATAGGTCTTGAGACGGGTGTCGACTTGTTATCCATACGCGTCGTGGCCCAATCTTTACCGGCCGAGACGCTGATGGGCTTTAGTTCGCTGTCGCTGCTTGCCGTCTTGCTCTGGCCAGAACCTTTCTTCGAGCTTGACTGTCCTTTGGACTTGAGCCCCTCTTCTTTAATAGCCTGCTCGAGTTCAGCTTCTTGGGCCGTTTGGCCGGCAGCAGAAGCAGCCCCTTGAGACGAGCCACTACTTGAGGATGAGAAACGACTCGATGCACTAGGCCCCGAGGAGCTTGTGGCCACGGTACTCCCTTGGCTCTGAGTGCCCTGAAGTTTCGAAGTCGAAGTACCGCTCATTGGAGCATCTTCATTGCTGCTTTGGCCAACTGGCCCATCGCTACCACCTGACATTGCGACTTGATTCGAACCGGGTGATTGTGGATCGCTGGCTAGAGAATTCAAATCGGAGATCCCAGGAGGAAGTTGCTGAACCATTTCCCATCGGCGGCTATCGGCTGAGCCTTGGGGTGATTTACCCGATCGCTCTTGTGATTGACCACTGGAGGATTGGCCTCTGGATTGGGAGTCGATGGAATCCCAAGTATCCTCGGATGAGCTCGCGTAGGGGTTTCGACTGAAGCGAGCAGGCAAAGCAGCAACCAGGGCACGCTGTCGATCTTTGGCGACAGCCAAAGTTTTCGTCAGTTCGTTTTTCAGATCGGGGATCCCTTCGGGAAATGCCAGTTCCATTTGTGCATCGATCAGTTCGTAGCCGAATTGATCATCCCAACCGGACATCGCCGAGCGAGCTAGGGCATAGCTATGGATGCCATCGGGACGTACGAGCAAAAGAGGGTAGGGGGGGATGGTAATCCCATAGACATTGTCGCGGGCTTGATAAGCTGTTCTCAGGACACGAAGCGTCGCATCGAGTGGATTTCCAGGCCCGTGAGGTGGCCCTAGATCCTCCATCGTGATGAGTATGCCTTCGGGCTGAATCACGACACCCTGTTGTGTGCATTCGAGATAGACCGGGCGTCGCGTGGTCCGATTGGCTCCATCGTAGGGGATGATCGAAAAGGCTGGCGTTTGGTCTTTCTGTCGCTCGATCTTCTCGGAGAGTTTTCGCTTTTCTTCTTCGATACGAGCTTTCAATTGCTCGATTTGCGATAAATTGTCGAGCGAATTTTCTGGTGTACTGGATGTCGCTTCGAGGCTCCGAAGACGAGCTATAGAATCTTCGAGCTCTTTTTCGAGCCTCGTGATATGGTCTTCGGTTCGTGCAAGTTCGCTGCGACGCGATTCGATTTGCTTTTTGACTTGCTGGCGCCTGGCCTGGAGTTCCTCGGAAATCGAAACCAGATAATCGGAATTTTCTTTGGCCTGCTCGATCGCTTGACTGAGCTCCTCTTGAACTTCATTTTTCGCTGAGGCTCTTGAATTCGTGACACTGATGACCAGCAAGAGAATCAGCGCACCGATGACGCACAGCAGTACTGCAAGGAACGGGAAAGTCGATGGGGCATAATCGTTGCCACGCGATCGTTTGCTCATCCAGCTTTTCTCGTTGATGGTGAATCCAACTTCAATACGACAGCCTGAGCAATCTGGTCGCTGGATGCTTCAGGCTCGTCGGCTGAATCATCGACTTGCAGATCCCGGGCAGCTCTTCGACGAACCGCCTGCCGCGACACGTGACCGGAGCGCTCGAGCTGAGAGCTCAAGACCATGACCGCTTCAGTCAAGCTCAACGCTGCCTCTTGGAAGCGATCGAACTGAGTCATGCGTTCCAAGGTAGCTTGGATCGGTTGTTGCATGGCCTGAACCAGTTGGGTCGAGTCGAGGAGCTTTTGCAGCAGTTCGGCGTTTCTAGTGACCTCTTGTTGTTGCCTTAAGGCAAGCCGAGACTGTTCCGAGAGGGTCGTTTGCCATTGCTGGAAACGGCCATCGATTTGCTGAGCACCTTCGTTTTGCAAGACAGTCAATTGAGTGAGGCATTCTCGCATCGAGTCGCGGTGCTCGGCCAGAGTGCTTGCCAAAGCTCGCTGGACTGTGCCGAGCGATGTCTCGGTGGCCCTAGCACTGGCGTTAGCCCACTCGCTGTGGACTTGGGAGATCGATTCTTGCCACAGTTGGGATTGCTGCTGGACGAGCCGCTGCGTCGACTCGATGAGGCGATTGGCGATGAGCTTCAGGGATGCTTCGACATCGCGTGTATCGGAATGCTCCTGATCGGACAGGCAGCGGTGCATGGCCGAAGCGGCACTTTGATCGATCGAGGCCAGGAAGGACTGCTCTGCTCGTTGCACAAAAAACTGAATGAACATCGCGACCATGGTCAGTACTAGTCCAACGGCAGTGGTATCGAAAGCCACATACAGACCGCTCGTGAGTCCGTTCATCGCTTCTTGGGATCCGCTAGCAAGAGCTTGGGCATCCATCTGGCCGAGAGTATCGCTGATACCGATAACGGTTCCAAGGAACCCTAACATCGGCATGGCCCAGCAGTTGATTCGAACCATCGCATAGCTCGAATGCTGCGAGTCGGCGTCTCGCTCAGCAAACTCTTGGATGTCCTCATCCAAACGTGCGATCGAACGACGTTCGACCTGTCGGCTGAGCAAACGAGCTAGTCTCAGTCCAAACCAAGACTGAACTAAATGCTTCTTTTGAAGTCTCCACAAGGACTCCAGGGAGGTCGCACGGCGGTAACCGTCGATCGAAGGATCCAAGTCCCATTCGGAGCGATGGTCGACCCACTGCTCTAAGACCGGTTCGAGTTGGTTCGCGAAACGTCTCTGGCTAAAGAGCGCTAGTAGCTTTTGGAAAAGATAGACCGTGGCGGTAAAGAACAGCCATGCCGACGCGACGGCCACCCAATGGCATAGGGCATAGCGGATCACCAAAGGATGACGCAAGGGTGGCAAAAGAATCACAAAGTAGAACAAGCAACACAGAGCCGTTCCTGCCAAGATCGATGGCATTAACGGAATCTCAAAAGCCTGCTCGCACCGCTGTTTTTTCTTGGATAACATCCTAGCTTCCTCGTTCCAGGCACTTTGAGCCTGCTGGTGTTCAAACCTTGCGATCCAAAGCCTCGGAGCGCAATGAGAGTATGTACCAATTTCCGGTCGCTGGGCTCAATGCCAAGTCGCATTTAATGCAAGCATTAAATGCACAGAGCGAGCCACTTAGGGGACTCGCTCTGTGTTTTGATTCCAAGAGACAGATCCTTTGCTAGCCAACGTGTCGGCTGCGGAATCATGCCCCAAGTTTTAACGGTTGATAGCGAAACCGAATGTCACGCCGGGCATGACCAGTTGCTGATTGGTATCCAGGTTGTTCCCTTGATTCAAAGTCGCCCCGCGCCAGATGCCTTGGCCGAAGTAAATCATTTGGAAGCCGACCCGCAGATCGATGTGCTTGGTGGCACTGAAGGCTGCCTCGGTTCGCAGGTCAAATCCTACTGGAGTTTCATTGTTTCTTGTTGAGAAGAACGATGTTCCCCTGTGGTCACCGTCGGAGATCGGTTCGTCGCCAACAGCTACGTCGTCCGGATAGACCGTGGTAGTGACGTAGCGAGTGATCTCTTGGGTTTGAAACGTGTGTCCAGCGAAGACTTTGAAGTCCGACGAGAGCGTCCAGCGGCGGATGTTGCGGAAGTATCGGAAACCGAGTTGTCCGAGGATCATGTCGTTTCTGGATTGAACCAAGTCATTGGTGTAGACTTCGCCAAGGCCGAGGATTTCCGTCGGGTCAAATGGATCTTCTGCTTGGAAGGTTCGGTAGTCGTCGCTGCGAGCGGTGTCTACGAATTTAACATATCGCAAGCCGATTAGCGGTTCGAGCATGCCACCATAGCGGTAAGGCTCCATACGCCAAGTTTTATTGGCTTCGAAACTCGAGTAGTTACCAACATTGATGCTCTGAACGACATCGTAGGTTCGTTCCAAAGTGTATGGATCGTTATCAAAAGGCGTTGGCCTGAAGAACGGAACGTCTGAATCATCATCGATCTCGGAATCTGTAAAGCCGTTGGGTCGCAACTGCTCGTAGCCGTGGTAGACGTTCGGTCCCGTGACGACTTGATAAGAAAACGACCAGCCGCTTTCCTTCCGGTTCATCCAACCAAAATCCCAGCGGTTGCCCCAGGTCGAATCCATCAGATAGCTCTGACCATTGACCTCGGGTCGGGTCATGCCGGTATAGATCCGGTCGTAGGTCAAGTACAATCCGTATGGAGCCCGCTGCCGAGGAGACAGATCCTCAACGTCTTGGAGCTGCATCGGTGCAAAGAGCTGCCAATCAGGATCAAAGTCCACGGGCTCAGAGAACGGGTGGTAGCCACTGTCGGCAAACCCCAGCTGTCCAGCCATGGCGGCCGCCGTGAGTACAAACGTTCGCAAAGTTCGTTGCAAAATTGACATAGTCGATTTCCCACCCGTTCCTCGAAGTTCCAGCGTTTGGCCCCCTTGGTACCATAACGCACTACATCGGTATGTGCTGGTAGTATCGGAACTGCCAGCGTGTCGAATTGAGTCGGTTTAGGTAAAGCGTATCGAAAAATCGGGCCTAAACTTTGAAAACGATTCTCACTGATATGCCAGCATTTGGGGCCTCACGCTCGTCAAATCCCCTACATCTCCCAGCTTTTCTGGAATGCTGCCGATTTCCCTCGTTGCTACACTGTCAGGAGCCCAAAGGCACATCAACTACCTTACCGAGAACTTCACCTTGACCAACTATCCTGAATCCTCAAACGATTATGACAACCCGAACCCTTCTTTGGGCAGAAATGGGGTTTTGCCCTCCGATGCCCGAGCCACGCAAGGAATTTGGTTATTTATCGGGTCGCTTGCGGTTTTCTTCGTTTCGAGCATCCTCTTGTACGTGATCTACATCGCGATGCGAGTCCAGTCCGACCATGCCATCACCCAGCGGATGACGCTTCCATGGAGCTTTATTCCCTCGACCCTGTTTCTAGCGGGAGTCTCGGTTTGCTTGGAATTGGCCTACAGGGCCGCTAAACGGGACCGTTTGCTCAGGGTCAAGCAGATGGCAATTGGAGCATGCATCATGGGGATCGGCTTTCTATTTATCCAATCTGACGGGATGAAACGCCTGCTCGATGGGCTTGCCGATGCTCCGACTCGCAATGAAAGCGCTTACGGATACACATTTATCTTGGTGTTTTTACACGCCGCCCACGTCGTCGGAGGAGCGATCGGCCTGTGGTGGACAGCAAGAAATGCACTGGCCAACCGTTACGACCACGAGCGAAACATCGGATTAAAGGTCTGCACCCTCTACTGGCACTTTCTCGATATTGTTTGGTTGCTGCTGCTTGTTAGCTTTTGGATCGCCTTGGTCTTGGTCAATGCCAAAGCCCCGATCACGGGCTGATCGACACTTCGACTTGCAACTGGATCCTCTCGGACGCCAACGGGATATCCTCTGGATCGATCTGGATCCAAACGGCGATCGACCGAAAGTCCGAGCGGGCAAGCGGGTTGGGTGAGCGGATCTGAGGGGCACCGACAACGCGGTCGATGCGGGTGACTTTGCCCCGAATCGACTTGGACAGCGATGCCGACTGCATCTGTGCAACTTGGCCGATGCGCACTAGACCGACATCCGCTTCGTGCACCTCTGCAACGCATGACAATTGCGTCAGATCGGCCATCTCAATGAGTGGACTTGCTGCCGTGCGCTCACCTGGCAAGGCATTGACCTGGAGGATCGTCCCGGCTGATGGAGCAAGTAGCGTGGACTGCTCAAGTTGCATTTCTAATAGCTCGATTTGTTTTTCTAAGGAGCGATAACCTGGGTTGGCCTTAAGTTCCTCTTCGGCTTGCTTGGCACTTTGGACCACCGACTGTGCTTGAGCTACGAGATCGGCTGCTGTCTGGGTGGCTTGGGTTGCACCCAACAAGCTTCGATCATACTCGGACTGGGCATGGATCTTTTGGCTTTGAAGGGCCTCGATTTCCATACTCCCGACGGCACCTCGCAAGCGAGGATTGCTGCGAATCGATTCAAGTGTCTTGATTTGCTCGTCGAGTCCATTGAGGATTTGAGTCTGTCGGCCTACAAGCTCCAGATTCGATTGAGCTTGTTTTTGCATTTGTTCGGCAGAGCGAAGTTTCAACTCGGCTGTATCGATACCTAGCCGAGCCTCCCGGAGTGAACTTTGGTAAAGCAGAGCAGCATCTGCGAGTTTCAGCTTTGCGATTTCCAGTTCGAGTTGCTTGAGTTTTGCACTCTCGAAAACAATCAGTGGTTCGCCTTGGGACACCATCGAGCCGGCCTGAGCGATCACCTTTTCGACACGATCGCCCGGAAGGGCCGAAAGCCTCAAGACCCCTTTGGTCGGTTGCAATCGCCCTTGGGCGACAATGCTTCCTTTGGGGGATTTATCACCCAAGACCGCTTTGTTCTCTTTGGCAGATGGAGTTGGAGTTTGCGAGTAAACCGCTTGGAAACTAGCTCCGATCAATCCAAAAGCGATCACCAAAGCAGGGAAACCCCTGAAAAACAAAGGCAACTTCGCTTGCGATGATTTTTTTATAAAATGTCCGATTATCATTCTTTTTCTAGGGTAATTCGAGACATGGACCAGCGAGAGGTTCCAGGAAAAAGATTACCAAAGAAATTCCAAACGATGGATGCCAAAACGCAATGATCCCTCGCACCGACGAGCGGGCGACACAATTTGACCCGACGACCCGATCGAAAATTTCTCTGGGTCAAACCCCGTCGATCCAGGCTCGGGGGCTGAGCCACTATTTCGGAACTGGCGAACTTCGCAAACAGGTTCTCTTTAACAACGATTTGTCAGTCTACCCCGGGGAAATCCTGATCATGACCGGGCCGAGCGGCTCAGGAAAGACAACCCTACTGACGCTTCTTGGTGCCCTACGAAGCGTCCAGGAGGGAAACCTCGAGGTGCTAGGTCAATCTCTCGTTGGAGCCACTCCTCGAGCCATGCAAGAGTTTCGACGTCAGGTGGGTTTTATCTTCCAAGCTCATAATCTTTTTGAATCCCTGACAGCCACGCAAAATGTCCGGATGGCTCTCGAACTGTGCCAAAGCCAACTCTCTGCCGGAGAGCAACTGGGAAAAGCCGAAGCGATTCTCAGAGCCGTGGGACTCGAAAACCGGATGCACCACCGTCCCAAACAACTCTCCGGTGGACAAAAGCAACGCGTTGCCATCGCCAGAGGACTCGTCCATGAACCCAAACTGGTCCTAGCCGACGAACCGACAGCGGCATTGGATGAACAAAGTGGACGTACGGTCGTCGAACTACTCCAAAAACTCGCTCGTGAAAAACAAACCACGATCGTGATCGTAACTCACGACAATCGGATCCTCGATGTCGCAGACCGAATCCTAACGCTTGTCGACGGTTCGATCCGCTCCGATGCACTGGTCAAAGAAGCTGCGATCATCACTCAGATGCTTGCACGTTGCCGAGTGTTTGAACAAGTCACCCCGCGAACACTCACACGCGTTGCCGACGAATTCAAAATCGAAAGCGTCGCTGCTGGAGAACAAATCATCCGCGAAGGTGACGCAGGCGATCGCTTCTACTTGATTCGCCAAGGCCGAGTATCGGTTCGCCGAGGACACCCCGAACAAGAGGTCGTCGTGCTTGGCGAAGGGGATTTTTTTGGAGAGATGGCACTCTTGTCGGGCCAACCGAGAAACGCAAGCGTCTGGGCCACCGAACCATGCTTGCTGTACTGGCTCAATCAAGATCGTTTTCGAGCGGCCCTTGCCGATACGCTCACCCTGGAATCCGAGGTTCGTGAAGCGTACTTCGACCGGCAGTAAAACCACTAACCACTAATCTTTTGCTTGCCTTTGCATCCTGAGCCACCATCGCATGGTCTGAGTCACTTTATTGGGTTGTTGAACATGTGCCCAATGATCTGTTCCTGGTAGTGTCACGAGCGTCCAGTCTTTGGCTAGATGCTCCCAAGTGTTGTTCAGGGCTGGAGCCAGTAATGCTTTATCGGCTAGACCATGAAACTGCAAAACGGGCATTTGCATTTTAGGAATCTGGGGGATCTGATATGGCTCCTTAGGATAATTTCGTCGATAGTAACTCATCAATCCGCTCATCGATGATTTTTCAAAGGCCTCCTTGTACCGCTGGCGATCCTCGGGAGACTGTGTCGGTACGATGTTTGCAAGAATCTCCGCATTGAGAAACTTGTGGGATTCCTTATTCTGAAAACTCCTGGCGTATTGTGAAGCTTTATGCTGCGCGGAATTCTCGGCCTGAAGCTCGCGAGCCAAGCACGCCAAGTGGGGTAGATTGACAATCACAAGATTCTCGACGACTTCCGGATGGGCCGCAGCGGCCGACCAACAGATCACTCCTCCCCAATCATGGCCGACCAAAGTCGCCTTGGATTGCCCTTCGTTCTTGATCACTGCTAGGACATCCGAGACAAGTAGCGGCATATCGTATTGCTCTTCAGATTCAGGCTTGTCGCTGAGGTTGTAGCCTCGCGTATCGAGCGCCACGACCGTCGACTCATCCTGCAGTCCTTGCAACTGATGACGCCATGAATACCAATAGTCAGGAAACCCATGCACGAAAACGACAAGCGGCCCAGTCCCAGCTTTCACATAGTGAATCTTGACCCCTTGGTTGTCGACAACCTTATGCTCAAGCTTATCGATCCATGTCTGCGCTAAGGACCATTTCGGTGCAAAACCAAAGACGAACAAGATCCACAATAAGAATGTTGATAGCCTATGCATGTTGAACCTTCTATTTATTGAATAACTATGAAATTGGGAATCCTGATAGGGCGTCGATCCTACCACTGGCTTTACGCCAGTGGAGGCGTAACTTACAGCTACAATCAGGCTCTTAGGTGCATGGATGCATACACTGCCACCAACCGCTCTATTTCCCGTCAAGCGGCGGAAAGTAGAGCGGTTGGTTGCGATCATATCGTTTCTTTTTTTGTAGCTGCAATTCATGGCCCCACCGGCGTGAAGCCGGAGTGGTGGCCACAGCGCAGTTCACTCTGCTAGGTAATTCAGTGTGTAGTAAGCATCCGCATGAAGCAAAGGCACGGAGCCTTCGGCCGAACGCACCCCCTTGGAAACCAAGTGATGCACATGGCCTCTTTGGAGCCCATCGATGATCAACTCGACCTTCAATCCGTCGGCTGAAACCTTGGCCGATTTGATCGTCGGTGTTGTAGCGTCCACTTCAGGGCTTCCATAAGCCCCCTGATAGATGTAAGTGAATGTCTTGATGTCGTAGGAAGTTACATCTTCGGCAGACTTCCTATCGACAGGCTTTGTAAAGACCAATTCAAAGCCTTGCTTACGGGCCTTCATCTCTAAAATTTCGAAGGGCGTCTGACCGGTCCAGTCCAAGCGTTGAACACAGAACGACTTGCTTCCTCGTGAACCCCAACCGCGATTGGTTCCTCCGACAAACATCATCCCATTGGGCTGCATCTCCAATCCAACAACCCCGCAATCGAGCCCCTCTCGGAACGGAAAACAAGCACCTTGATAGTGCCCCTGAACTTTCTCCAAGTAGCATCGCATGACCGTGCTAAAGGTTTGATCACCGACGAATATCTGATTGGCAAACGGTCCGAACTTGCCCCCGGTGGTATCGCAAGCGATCCCGGCTGCCGATTGCCCCATCTTGCCATAAGGGAACAAGACTGCAGGTGGCTCGTACTCAGGGATCCTGTCGGCTTCGACCACAAAGCGACTCCCATCCTTAGGCTCGGTTGGCTTTTTGCCCATATAAGCTTGAGCCTGGTCATACCACTTAAATCCACCCGGATGCCCTACAAACTTCTTAGGACTCAAATGCTTTAGTGCACAGGTTCCATTCCAAGGTCCCTGGTTGTCGGTATAGAAGACATCGCCTAGCGCATTCATCCCGATACCACCAGGGGATCGAATACCGCTGGTCGTTGGAATCGTCTTGCCATCTGCAGTGGCGCGAACAGCCCAGCCCCGATACAGCGCGTCGCTGCCAAAGGATCCTGTCAAACACAACACGACCCAAATATTCCCCTCCTTGTCAAACTTGGAGCCAAACGCGTATTCATGGTAATCCCCAGTGATCTGCCAACCGTCAGCGACGACTTCAAACTCATCGGCCTGACCATCCCCATCGGTATCCTTCAATCGCGATACATCAGGGCGCTGTGTGACATACAGCCAGCCATCGCGATAATCCATGCCTATAGGCTCGTGCAGGCCATGCGCATAGCGACTAAACTGCTTGGCCGAAAAATCGCTCCCCAAGGGATCGGCGATCATCCAAATCTCACCTCTGCGTGAAGCGACCGCAAGCTTTCCATCGGGCATCCTCTGGAACGAGGTCGCCTCTAACTCGACCCCCTCAGGAATCTCGTACGAACGTATCGCGTAGTAATCGGACTCCTTGAAATCCTTTTTCTTCGTCGACTCCTGGCCACTTGCATCACGCAAGCCCATCGTCAAGCAAGAACCTAAGAGCATCGATGTTGTTAAAAATTGATGTCGCATTATTTTGTTGTTCATAAAAGATTTTCGTTTCTGATCCCGTCGGTTGTTACCAACGAAGGTAATACTCAAGCTCCATAGAACCTGAGGCTTGCGATGGTAGCTTATCGATCGGAACAATCAGCTCTTTCTTCCCAGCCGACTCTCGCACCTGCGCGGTCGTTGCGATCGATTCGGGCAGTGTCACTTGATACTTGTCGTCGACGTTCCAAGTGTTCTTACCATCGGCAGTGATTTTGGAACCTTCTGCCAATCGCACCCATAGACCTCCAGCCCGGTCGTCCTTGCCTGCTTGGATACTCAAGGTTCGCTTAAGCCCAGGTGAATCTTTAGGTCCGATGCTCAGCTCGGCTCGATCTCCAACGATCGTCTCACCTAGTTTGTAACGGAACGTCGGATGCCCAGACTTGTCGGTTCTATAACCTAGGAACTTGTAGGTCTCGGAGACTTGTTTTGTATCTGGCCAAGCATCCGAAGGATCTTTAAGCCATGCGACTGCAGGGCGGTTTTCGTAATTGAGAACCAAATCGCCAAGCGGCTTTTGCCTTCCGACCCCGCGATCTCTCCAGTGCATCGAAGCATCGATGAACTGACCTTGCCAAAGTTTAGCCATATTCATCGTTTGGGCGTCCCAAGCGATATTCAATCCTCCGGGATAACCTACAGCGATTCCACGCGCCGAGAGCCCTTCGAGAAAGTTTCGATAGAGGATCGGTCGATCCTGGGGCTCCAGGGCGATCTGGTCTCGCTGCAAGCCCTCAGGGATTGCAGCTTGGGTGCCTTGGGACAAATACTTCCAAAGCGCAGCTATCTGATGATCCGCGTTCCCTTCATAGACCGTCTTTAGAACACTGACACCCTCTGGAAAACTCGCTGGCATTCGAGTCCCTGGCCGATACTTCGTAGGTTCTAGCATGTAACGCCGGAACCATTCTGGTCGAAGTCGCTCGGTCATCGTGAGCATATTGATGGCCTGGATGCCGATGGCGCGTTGGTTTCCAAAGGTATGGCACTGAGCGCACGAGAGACCTTTGTTACCGGCCAACAATCTCCCAGAGGCGAGCGTTCGAATCTCCGCTTCATCAGGGCCTTGGGCAACATGATCCTGGGCTGGCCGATCGGTCTGCTTCCAATGCTCGGCTAAGCCTTTTGTGGCCGAACCGTATCGAGGCATACGCACCTGCATGTAGGGTCGATGTCGAGCACCTTCAGCGAGAACTCGATCAAGATACGCATCGGTGAGTTTGTCTCCTACGCCGGTTAACCTCGGAGGCAATCGGCCTTCGTCACCCATCTCGGGAATCGTCGAGGTAAACAGGTCGAGTTTGTCAGACTCAGGCCCCCCCCATGAGTTGCGCTCGTGGCAAGCGATGCAGTTGAGTTTCGCAAGCGTGTACTTGGAATGATCCTCGTGCGAAAACTCTTTGGCTGGGTCTATCCCCAAAGCAACGACGATCGCTTCTTTTTGCAACGAGGTCAACCGGTAATCGGGAAGCCCTGCGGGGATTTCATTCGCCAAACAGCCTGCGCTGGTATTGAGCATATCGATCGCTGGTGCCTTCGAGAGCTTCGACTCGGCTTTGTCGGTTTCCTTCATCGCATGGCACTGAACGCATCCCAAAGACTGGAATAGAACCTTGCCTTCGGAGATCCAAGCCGGATCGGTTTGCTCCTCCGTGGTGTTCTTGCGGGGTTGATTGGCCTCGAGTTGCAACCAACCGTCGATAGGTTGCTTGACCAGTTGCGAACTTTCCCATTGCAAATCGACCGTCCATTCGCCTCCCCCTTGGAAGTACTCGACAACGAGTCGATGAGGACCGGCAGACAACTCGGTCTCGGCAGACTTGGTTTGATGGGGATGGATCCCATCGACATCGACAATGACTTTGTCGTCGACGAGCAACCTACTTCCATCATCCGATCCCAAATGAAACCGAACTTTCGCCGCCTGGTCGAGCACAACATAGGACTCAAATCGCACGGCGAAATTATTGGTACGACCTGCTACCGATAGATCGAAACCTTCGCAAGTTCCAACTGCAATAGGCTTGAGCGTTTCGAAGTCTGGCAACTTATTCCACCCACCTTCATAGACAGCGTATTTGGTATTAGGTTGGGCATCGGAGGGATCGATCTCTTTGAGTAAATAATGAGCCAAATCGCGAGCTTCATTGTCATCCAGGTGCATACTTGGCATTCGTCCTGCGGGGCGAGCATCATGGGGTTGCTTGAGAAACAGCGCAAGCCCATCGAATGAATATTTTTTCGATAGATTCGGCAGAGGCACACTCGTAGCCGTCAATCGAGTACCGTCGGCGTTTGCGTGGCAGATCGTGCAACCGACTTTTTCGTAAAGTTGCTTGCCTCTTTGGGCGGCTTGTGCATCGGATCGCGTGTGCTTGCGGCTCTTGCCGGTGGATTCCAAATAAGCACCTAGTCGCTGAGCCATTTGCACCTTTTGTGGCTGGCTAAGTCCATGGAGCAAATCGGGCATGGTCGTGCCAATCTTGCTCGAATGCACATCGAGGAGCATCGAACCGATGTAACCCGAACGAACCCGACTTCCGATTTGCTCGAGAACCGGCGCACTTTTTTGTTCAAAGACCTGAGCGAATTTCCCTGGGGCATGGCAACTCGTGCACCCGAGTTCACTGATGAGAATCCGACCACCGAGTTCTCGGTCGGCGAAACTGCTGCCCGTTGCAGCGATACGTTCATAACCAGCAACTCTAGGCCGTTTGGCGACTTGCTCGGCATCGAATGGTACCAACCAAATGTTTCGGTAAGTCACCGGATTGCCGTGATCTTGAAGATACAGCGGGCCATCGCTGGGATTCTCTCCAACAGGGGCCGCCGTGGTTGAACCAGGTACTTTCTGGTCGCGATGGATCGGGTACCCATTGAGCCAAACCGTAAGCTGAGCATCGGAGATCTTCTTGCCTTGGGCATCCCATCGTGCAGCGATGAACTCCACGTCGTAGGTTTGCCAGCGCATCGGGGGAAGGCAAGCGTTGAAGTCGGCTGGCTTGACACCGTAGATCGCACCGCAAGTGTTCCCCTCATTGTCAAACCCGAACGAGTCGAGGACTTGGGTCTCGTATCGTCCCTGATGATACACGCCGCTATTGCCTCGGCCTTGCCCGAGCGCCTGCGGAACGAATGGAGTTCGAAACTCAAGGTGGAGCCGATAGTCACGAAAGCTCTTCTTCGTCGTGCAACCTGCAAGGAGCAGATTGTCTTCGAAGAGTTTCGTCCCATTTGCCCAATGCTCGTCGATACTCGCCTGGGTGCCATCGAAAAGAACGATTGCTGAACTAGGTGGTTTGGAACCAAGCGTCGGACTAATGCGATCGACCGACATCGCACCATCGAGAAGATCTTCGAGCTCATCGTCATCGACTTCGAGCACCTGAACGGGCCCTTTGTCCCAACCTTCTCCAGGCAAGCCACCTTGATAGGTCGTGACTCGGTATTTCTCCTCAGCCAAAGCGGCCACCTGGATCCCCCGGCCACTCTTAATGTACTCGCCTTGCACCTTGATTGGATCGTCAGCCCAAGCGGTGGAAGGGGTGATCATGAGCCCTACGGAAAACAGGGACAAAACGAGACTTCGTGTGAATGGACTTAGCATTGGATTGAATAAAATTGAGTCGCTCATTTGGGCAGAGCCGATAGCATAGTCGATTTCGCAGGAGAATGAACCAGCCCTAGACTCCAGGGCCTGGATCTTGTTCGTGATGATTCATCCCGAGCTGTTTCATTTTCCGGTAGAGATTCGATCTTTGCATCCCCATGCGTTCCGCAGCCAGAGTCATGTTTTTATTGCATGCTTTGATCTGCTGCTCGATGTACCGCACTTGGAAGTCATCTGTGGCTTCAGCCAGTGGCTTTGACAAATCGATCAAGTCCGACGAGTTTAAATCATCGGCTCTTGGGGATCGGACAAAGTCGATTTGGGTATCATCGATCAGATCCCCTGTGGTCAGATAAGCAATCCTTTCGATGATGTTTCTTAGCTCGCGGACGTTTCCTGGCCAATCGTGGTTGGCTAGACGTTTTTTTGCCGAAGAGCTAAGTACGGGCTTGTCTCGCCCAATCTTATTGCAAAACAGAGTCAAAAAGAAATCAGCAAGCTGCAGAACGTCTTCCCCACGCTGCCTCAGAGGAGGAAGGTTCATCGTCACGACGGTAAGCCGGAAATAGAGGTCTTCGCGGAATTTCTTTTGGCGAACCAATTCGACAAGGTTTTGATTCGTCGCAGCGATGACCCGAACGTTCACAGGGATCGCTGTCGAACCACCGACACGCACAACCACCTTCTCTTCGAGCACTCGAAGCAATTTGGCTTGACCTGCCAAACTCATATCCCCGATTTCATCGAGGAACAAGGTACCGCCAGAGGCCAACTCGAACTTGCCCGATCGGGTTTCGTGCGCGTCGGTAAAGGCACCTTTTTCATGCCCGAAGAGTTCGCTCTCTAAGAGCGTTTCGGTGATTGCGGCACAATTCACCGCGATGAAAGGTTCAAAACGCCGTTTGCTTTGATAGTGAATCTGCCTCGATACGACTTCTTTCCCCGTACCGTTCTCGCCCAGGAGCAAGACAGCAAGATCGGTGTCTCCAACCCTTGAAATCGTTGACTTTAGACTGGTCATTTCCGGCGATGAGCCGATGAGCTGAACCTGCTGCGCTGCGTCTTGAGTCAGTCGATCGCGAGTCTGGATCAACCTCTGCATGGTTTGTGTATTGGCTAAAGCCGCCGAGGCATGCCTAGCCAACTCTATCAGCTCGTTCTCGTCTTGCTGATCGAATCGACCGTCGAGGTGATTGATGACCTCGAAGACACCCATCGGTTTGCCTTTGAGATCCACCAGAGGAACCGCCAGCAGAGAGTCGGTACGATATCCACTGCTGGTATCGACACGTCGATCGACCTCGTCGGTGGGATCCGAGCGATCCCATCGCCGGGGTTGCTGGCTTTTGAGCACAGCTCCTGCAACCCCCTTGTCATCAGCGATCCGAAGGGGCTTACCTTCCATCCCAAGTGCCGGATGTCCGACCAGTTCCCGAGTCTGCTTATCCCATAAAAAAATACTCGCTCGATCACTTCGGAGCAATCGAGTTGCCGCTTGCGCGATGTCTTGCAAAAGTCGATCCAAATCTTGATGAGCATGCCAATTGGCCGAGACTTCGAGGATTTGATTGAGTCGAACGACATCGCGCGTTTTGCCAAGCTGCTGATTCCACAACTCGACGCAATGTCCAAGGAGCCCGAGTTGTTCTCGGAATAGTTCTTGAGATTCACCCGAAGTGGCGTGACTGTTTGGATTCGCTAAACAAAAAATCAAATCGTTGCCAACAGGAAGCGAATGGAGAGTCCAATCCTCGCAGTGCTGAACCCGTCGACTATCGAGGCAATCAGAAAGTTTCGCAGGATCGGGTGATCGGGTGATCGGTTTGCCGACGGCAAGGAGTTTTTTCCAGGCACCCTTCGAGGGACTCATCACCCAAATGGTCGACCAAGCACCATTGGCAAGCATCCAAGCTACCGGTTCCTGGAGCAATTGCTCGAGGGTTCGAGAACGCTCGATAGCCGAGAAGAGCTGATTGGCAAACGAGGTCGATGGCATAGCCGGTCATTCACAAGCCAGTTGGAGTTCAAAACTCATCATTCGTTCTCTATTTCAGCCCCAGGCTCCGGAAGCATCCAACTGAGCACTAGTCCGATCAGAGCGTAGGCCCCGGCGACAGCCGCACCTGCCAGTGCGATCTTACCTGGATCCGGTGGCTTGGAAGCCGAAAACGTAATCGTCAAAAAGGCTGCAAGGGTTCCTAATATCCGACCGCCGATATTCGCGGCGAAACTCTCGCCCGTTCCTCGCAAGTGAAGCGGGAAGACTCGAGGGATGTAATTTCCCCAAAAACTGAATTGGGCAACGGTAAACAGTCCGGCTAAGAAAATTCCAGCCTTGATCCAAACAAGCGAATCTTCTGATTTGTAAGAAGTGCTGATCCAATAAAAAAGCAACGGAACAAAGATCGTCGCAGGAATTAAGAAGAATCGCAGCAAGGACTGCCTGCTAACGATCACCAGCGCCAGGTAGGCCAGGATCACACGTCCAACCAATCCGCCGACTTCTTGAAAGATCGTGACTTTGGCGATTTCCTCATCGCGATAATTACCGATAATTGATTTCTTTTGACCTTCGGGGAGCACCTTGCCTGTTTCGGCCTCCTTGTCGGCAATCATCTGCTTGCCTTTGGCTTCAGCATCTTTCACGATGAGCGAATGACCTGAGAGAATTTGTGGCAGTTGCTGAATCGCCCCGAATGCAATTCCATAGCTGGCAGCAAAGAGGAGCGTGGTGATGATTGTCGTGCGAGCCAAACTTGGGGAGAACAACTCTGTAATACTAGGACGCCTGAGCATTCCAGACTCTTTCTTTTCTCGCCACTTGGGAGACTCAGGTAAAAACGGGCGAATCAAAATCAGGGGTAGGGCTGGGATCACTCCCGAGATGAGCGTATACCTCCAGGCCTCGTGCTTACCATAGATCGCAGGGAGAAGTTCCTTTTGAGCCAACCAGGTTGCTAACACTGCGGCACTTCCGACAAGCAATCCTCCGATCGACGAGAAGGCTTGCGTATAACCGAGCGCTTTTTCTTTTTTCTTTGGATCATCAAAAAGTTCTGCAAGCCAAGCCACCGCAGCAACGAACTCGACGCAAACACCGATGAACACAAGGCAACGGAAGAACAACAGCCAATACAAATCCGTCGCAAAGCCCGCCGCCAAAGCGGAAAAAGCGTAGAGCAAAATCGAAAAAGTCAAAACAGCGCGGCGACCAAACAGGTCCGTCAGATAACCACCCAAGAGTCCGAAGATTCCTCCGATGACCGCCGGGATAAAGAACAAGGTTCTCGCCCACAGGACATAATTATCTCCGCCCGGTGCCCAAAGGGCCATCGCATCTGGCTTGGGAGTCCCAGCACTGACCATTTGATCCACCAGCGGTGCGCTCAGGGCCGCAATCGCCGGCTTGATGATCAGTGGCAGCATCAAGAGTTCATAAATATCAAAAGCAAAGCCGATCGAGGCCATGATCAGAATCAACCAGATCGTCGTCGAGCTCGGTTGCTTTGAATCTAGATGATTAGACGATTGTGAATTCGATGTGCTCATTTACCAATTAGATCTATTCAGAGAATGGTGTCGTACTTGCCAGTACCAAACAGAGCTAGCTCGTTGGTCGCAAGCTCATGAAGGGCAATTCTTCTGGGGGGTCGGAGGCGGGACGGGCAGCGAGGAGTAAATCATAGCTTATAAGCGGCTAGGTTGCTACCAATGCAGAA
Organism: Pirellula sp.; assembly: GCA_040381975.1. Lineage (GTDB taxonomy): Bacteria > Planctomycetota > Planctomycetia > Pirellulales > Pirellulaceae > JBKCUI01. Next base: position 18,365 of record JBEIGI010000029.1, on the reverse strand, counting down.
AGGCCTCGCGGTTGCGAGGCCTTTCTGATGGTTTTTTGAACCTTTTTAGGAAACGACTAGCCTAAGGACTAGTTTTTCCAATCTTCTTGAACGAAGTACATGTCAACTGCATCGAGATAGCCCGGAGCAGTGATTTGCGGATTATTGATATCGACCGGACTCCACACTAGATCCGACGAGCTTGCCAGGATTCGAACGTATTGGAATCCATTGCCTGCGGGGATGCGGATGAAGTTCCTCTTCTCGGTCAAGACCGCTGTGAAGACTTGGCCGTTTCCTCGGACTGCAGTCAAGTAAGCATTCTTGCCATCGGCACTCAGAACAACTTCATGGAACCGATCTCCTTCGAAACCGTCCTTACGCGATGTCCATTCGCTGTATCCGCTGGTGGTGTTGACCATTGCATACATGCCGCGTGAACGAAGCGTCGAATCCTTGAGGTACAAACTCGATGCGAAGTACTCGATGGCCGACCCGTAGGAAGGATTGATACCAAGGACAGCAAACTGCTGGACGAGGTTCTGTCCACCCGGAGGAGTGATCGTAAAGGTCTTCGAGCGGACCGCGGAACCATCCTCAATCATCGCAACAGGATTCACATAGCTGACCGTATAGGTTCCTGGAGGCAAGAGTTCGAAGTCATACGATCCATCGGCATCGGTCATCTCGGTCATCCGGATGGTGTTCGATGGATTCGTAGGATCTGCATAACTGAGGGTCACTTCGACTCCACCGACTGGTAGTTCAACCAAACCGGCCGCGTTGTTGTCGTAGACTCCGTTGAAGTTGTCATCGACGAAGACCAAGCCCTTGATCGAACTGGGTTGGAACGGATTAACCTTGATAGTAAAGTTCCCTACATCCGCCAGGGGATCAGGGTTACCAGCGGTCGTTCCGTTGTCGACGATGCGATATTGGAAGGTGAACGATTCGTTCGTTCCAAGTGGGGCGAAGTAAGTGATCGACGTTCCGTTAGGATTGAGCGTTAGCGTTCCTGGAATCGATGCGGGATCGAAGAGTAGATCGGTGATCGTGAGCTTCTGACCCGACTCGTTCGGTGCACCCTTGTTCATCGCATCAAGGGCTGCCGACAAATCGATGACTGTGTTGACTCCGGCGAAGACATCCCGACTCAGATCGTCCGCAACCGGTGGATTGTTGACTTCACTGACGTACAGGTTGACTGTACCTGTAGCAGTCAGTGCTGGGGTACCGTTATCGACAATGCTGTAGGTGAAGGAATCCTGTCCATCGACCAAGCTATTGAAGAACACAGGTGGAGTGTAGATCAGGTTGCTACCTTGCTGTGTGATCGTACCACCCTTGGCCGTCGTGATCGATCCGATGATTCCAACGAAGGATACAGACTGAGCCGACTCGTTATCCGGTCCAGGCCTATCACCTGCGATTACATCGGCGATTGGAATCGTCGTGACGTTTCCTTCGAGGTATACCGTCGGAGGGGTTGGCAACGTCTTGGGCACGGTGATCGGAGCGTCGTTAACCGCCGAGACCGAAATCGTCAGTGTTGCACTGGCGCTCTTGGGATCCGCAACCCCAGCCGTGGTACCATTGTCACGAACCGTGTAGAGGACCTCGGCAACACCGTTGAAGTTTGATGAAGGGACAAACCGGATGCTACCGTTGACCAGCGATACGGTTCCTGCACCGGCGGTAAGCAACTGCACACTGGTGATCGTCAGGGTTTGGTTATCCTCGAAGGGACCACGGCTGATGTCAGCAGTGAAGGCTTGACCATCGAGATCGAGTGTCGCATCTTCGTTGACCGAAGTGTTCTTGCCAAACGGTTCGGGAGGATTGTTGACTTCCGAGATTTGGATCGTCAGCGTTGCATTGACTGGAACACTGCCTGGCTTTGAATCGGTCATTTGATAGACGACCAGGATCGGTCCACCGTTGACGAATGCTGGAGCGGTGTAGACGACGCGGTCATCGGTTGGATCATCCGGAGTGTCGGTGCCTACAACGGTCGCAGTGCCTTTACCCGACTCTGGTTGCTGAACGATCGAGAGCAACCGGCTGACAAAGCCATCGTTGACAAAATCGTTGGCAGTCACGTTGATCGGGTAGCTTGTGTTTTCCGACTTTTCAGTGGTTGAAAACTGATCATCGACCGCGAAGGGGAATGTCGGAGGCAGAATAAAGACTTCTGTTCGTGCTGTGCTGGTTAGACCAGCGTTGTCTTCAATCGTGTAACTGAAGAAATCGGTTGTGTTGACAGCACCTGCAGGTGGCGTGTAGATGACTCGGGTTCGATCGGCATTGAGCGACACAGTCCCCCCAAGAGTCGTCGAGGTGACCGAAAGGATCCTGATCGAATCGATGCTCGATTCGTTAGGCCCTGGGCTGTCGTTTCGCATGACATCCAATGGTGTCGGCGTTCCTGTCAGGCCGATGACGTTGAATCGTGCACTGCTACCAGTGTCGTCCACTGCAATTGGTCCATCGTTGACCGGGGTGACGTTGATGGTCAAATTCGCGTCGGTAGAAAGGGCCGGAGAGCCATTGTCCGTTCCGCGAACGATGAAGCTCACAGGACCGAAGAAGTTCGCCGCTGGGATGAACCTGAGCGATCCGTTCTGCAGAATCGTCGCGACACCTTCAGAAGCCAAAGGCGTAGTCACAAGCGAGAGCGTCACTGTCTGAGCCGACTCATTCGATGGGCCTGGTGCGAATATTTGCGTTGGGAGAATCACCACACCCGAGGTCGAGTCTTCTGCTACGCTGAAGCTCGTCTGCACAACCACTGGAGCATCGTTGACTGGTGTGACGGTGATGGTCAACGTTGCGTTGGTCGACTGAGCAGGAGAGCCGTCATCGGTTCCTCGCACAACCATAGTCACCGTGCCATTGAAGTTCGCCGCTGGTGTGAACTCAAGCACACCCGATGCATTGATCACTGCAGTCCCTTGGGCTGCCGGTGGCGGAGTGACGATCGAGAGAGTAATTAGCTGCGACGACTCATTGGCAGGACCTGGGGCAAAGACATCCAAGGGTGCGATCAGCAGCGGTGAAGCTGGATCCTCTGTGACGCCAAAGGCAGTATTGACCACCACTGGAGCGTCGTTGACTGCGTTGATGTTCATCGTCACCGTTCCGGTGGCAACATCGTTGAGGTTGTTGCGAATCGTGTAGGTGAAGGTCACTGGGCCATTAAAATTCGCCTCTGGAGTGAAGCGGATCGTTTGTGCTGTTCCGGTACCGTCGAAAGAAACCGTACCACCTGCGGCAGGCTGAGTGACCGAAATGATCCCTCTGGAGCTACCGAAACGGTCGATGTCGTTTGCAACCACATTGTATGTGTTGACAGGTGCATCCTCGTTGATCGTAAACACATCATTGACCGCAGTGAGTCGGTCTTGAACATTGATCACCGCCGTGGGCAAAATGACTTGGCTTGCCGTCAAGTAAACACCTTGGGCGTTGTACAGAGCGATACCAAGGTTTTCGCCAGATCCACTACCGGGAGCCGGTAGCTGAGAGATCGTCGCCGCAAGATCGATCGTGCCCGAGGCTCCAGCGCGGAACGCAGTATCGACAATTCCAAAGAGGTTCGATGCCGAGGCACTTGGAACCGGAGCGCTGGAGTTCGAGAAGCTACCGAGGTTCTTTACCGTTCGCTTGCCGCTGGCAGCAGCCGACTCGTCGAGCACACCGTTAGGACCATTGACATAGAGCGGGAATTGAGTCGGAATCGGCTTGTAATTCATCGCTGCCCGAGCCACAACGGTTTGACTCGGCGAAGGATTATCCTGCGAGGTGATCGTTGGATTGATTACACCCAAAGTCGCCGTAAGATTGTTCTCGGCAATCGTGGCATTGGGCATATCGACCCGTGCCTTGGCATTGCGGAAGAAGATATCAAAGTTGAAGCCTGGGTCTGGATCGATCTCGTTGACGTTGACGACAACATTGCCAACGCCGATGCCTGGCAGTGCTTCCAAGGCAGACCTAATGTTGTCTGCTGTAAGTGGCTTGCTGGGGATCGTCACACCGGGTCGCGGCGAGGTGGTTGCAATCGGAATCAACGCTGTCGTCTCGGAACCATAAGCGAGCCTGAAACTACCGCCAATCGTACCGTTAGGATCGCTTTGACGAAGCTTCAGCGCGTTGTACTCAGACCACTGAAGCTGCATCTTTTCAGCCGACGAGCCATCGCGGTTGGTAAAGTTCAAATCGTGATAAGCACTAAAGACCCCGGATGGATTTCCGCGAAGGTCGGCCATCAATGTTCGGACGACGAACTTTTGACCGGTCGAAACGTTCGCTTCATAGATGAAATCGTTGGGGTTCGGATCGAGATTGGCACCCAGTGTTCCGTTGTCATTCAGAGCATAGAACTCGTACTTGACCTCTGCCAATTCCCCAACACCTTCGCCACGGTTGATCGAATTGATCACCAGCAAAGCGTCCAGTGGCGACAGGTTGTTGTCGGCATCGGCATCGACCAACCCGCTACGAGTTTGAGGCGCTGACCGCCCTGCCAGCGAGCCAGAACCGGTGGTGTTGAGTTGGTTGATGACCATCAAGGCATCAAGCGGGGAAATTTTGAAATCCCCGTCAACGTCCGTTGAGGCCAAGTAATTATGGAATGGAGCGAAGTCCGAAGCCATCAGCTCTCGGCGCTCGAGCGACTCGAGCCGCAACATGCGGCTCAAAAAACTCTTCTTGGATGATTTGCGACCCTGACGTTCCCGAACTCTGCGATTTTGCGAAGCGCTCATCGAAACTTCCACCATATGCAATAAAGTGACGTGCTCCAGGGAAAATTTGGCTCAACGTTCAGCCAACTCCCACGCGACCTTTGAAAGTAGTTGGGTCGACCCCCGATTTCAACCAACTATTCGCTACCATCCCTATTTTCGGCTCGATTCGTCCAATCGACACCTATCCGGACAAGGGGGGGTTTGCGATCAGCCAGCATCCTCAAGAATCAAATTCCAATGCCTAAAGACTTTAGAGACGGTAAAACCGGTAAAGTTCCTTCGGCACAAAAAATCCCACTTTCAAGATGTTATTCGGCCAAAGAGGGACCCTTAGCAGAAGAAAAAACCGCTACAGAGAGCATTTCCACCAAGAAGTTCCGATCGGGTTTGTCATCAAAACTAGTTCAAAGTCGCCTGAGACGGGACTTTTTTCACCCCAGGAAAGCCCGCCAGCACCGAATCGCCATAGAACTCCAAAGCCCGCTTCCACATCGACTCCTCTTGCTCGAAAACGATTTGAGGAACCGCAGGGAGCAAAAGCCAATTCTCAGAGACGATCTCTTGCTCAAGCTGCGACTTGCCCCAAGTCGCATGGCCAATGAACCAACGCAGATGCTCAGGCGAACTTTGGGCCAACTGCCTAAGGGTTTCTACTTGTGCCGACAAATAAACGCCGTGATCGTTGCCACCCTCGGCCAGGGCCGATTCGTTGTGGATCGCAAGGATCGGACCATTGTTCGGTCCGCCAAAATTGAAGTGAGCCATCCCACTTGCCGCACCCACAACCTCTCCCTCAAACAGGAAATTTAATAGAGGCTTGGGATCCATAACCATCGGTCGGTTGAGCAAGACACCTACAGTGCCGTTGTCCGAATGCTCAACGATTAAGCATACGCTGTTGGCAAAGTTCGGATCGCGTACCCAAGGACTCGATACCAAAACCGAACCCGTCAGCAACACTTTTTGAGAGTTGCCCTCAGATGGCACTTGATCGCTTGGAAGTCGGTTCATGGCGGTCTCTCCTTTTGGTTGTCTCAGTTTCGCTACTTGGGCATTGCTGTCCAATTTGGCATCTTGGACATCGAAGCTACTTCTTTAGCAAGCAAATCCAGTGCCAAACAGACCGCATCGCCATGCGCGTTTGCTAGCGATGCAGTTTCCTCTACTTGTAAGACTGCGGAAAAAACTTTTGGTTGCCAAAAATACGACAAAAATTTCACGATTGGTAATGTCTTGTTAACCAGTCGGCTACTTTGCGAGCAGAAGAGCTCAGCGCCAAGCTTTCGAGCTCATCGATCTGATACCAATCGAACTGCTCGTCCTGAGCCAGTTTGCTCCGGGCGCTTAGGGTTCGAGCCGTTTCAAGACTCGCCTCGAAACATCGCAGCAAGATCCTATAGCGAGTCACACTATGCTTGACCGATAAGCACTCGCGCTGAATCGACAGGGACTTGCCATAGATTCGATGAAACTCCTTCAATGCATGCTCGATAGCTTGGGTTTCACTTTCGTGGTTCGTGCAGTCGTAGCGTGGAAAGTCCCATAGCCCGGACCATCGCTCGGTGCTACTTCGACGTCTCAAGAGCCACTGTCGTTTCGAGTTTCGCACGAGCAGACCGATCTCGCAGAGATCCGTGATGACCTTTTTGGGTTTTGGCGTCGGAATGCTCGATGTCTGCCCAGTTTGGTGAGCTTGGCAATGGCTTTGAAGCGGGCACGCATGGCATTGCGGATCCTTGGGTTTGCAAATCAAAGCTCCGATTTCCATCAGCGATGCATTGAGCAGTCCAGGTGAAACGGGCCATGCTTCTACAAGCGATTGGGAGAAATCCCAAAGCTTGGTCTGTGCGGCTGTTTGACTCAAAGGCTCCTTGCAGAGCATCAGACGCGCATAGAGCCGCTGCGTGTTGGCCTCAACGATCCCAAAGGGTTGATCGTAAGCAAACGATGCAATCGCATTGGCGGTGTATCGACCGACACCCGGTAGTTTTGCAATCGCATCGCGATCGGTGGGGAAGGGGGCTTGGCCCGACTCGACAACCCGGATCGCAGCGCTGTGAAGCTGTCTGGCTCGTCGATAGTAACCCAATCCTGCCCAAAGCTGATAAACCTCATCGAGCTCGGCAGCAGCAAGTGCACCGACATCGGGGAATCGTTTGAGAAAACGGTCATAGTAAGGGATCACTGTTGCAACTTGGGTCTGTTGCAACATGCACTCGCTGATCCAGATGCGATAAGCATCTTTGGTTTTGCGCCAGGGTAAATCTCGCCGATGCTTCGAGAACCACTCGACGGCCAGCTTGGCAATCTGACTCAAACCCTTAGGGTCAGACACAGTCGCCTGGATCTTTTTTGGTTTGCTTTTGGGCATTCAAGACTGACTAGGGTTCCATTTTCGATGGACGCTTTTCCAAGACCACATCGATGGTGTGTGTTTCGTAGCCGTCGAGTTGTTGTCGCAGACCTCGCACGGGATTGCGATTCTTATTTTCGGGGTCTTGGTCGATCGGACGCAACGACCAAATCGGTCGATCGTACTCGACGACGACCGATTCACCGGCTGCAGATTTAGCGAGCTGTTTTCTGAGGTCTTCGAAATTATAGATCGGCACTCCATTGATCTTACGGAGCTTGTCGTTCATTTTGATTCCAGCTTTGTAGGCAGGTCCGTCCTTGATCGATTGCTGGATGACCAAAGAACTCGGCTCGCAGGTTATTCCGAGGAAACCACCTCGCCCCACGAAAACGTTGGCTGTCTCAATTCGTGCCACAAGTTCGGTGGCGCCTTTGGCACTCAGCTCGGTGCCAAAAAGCTGCAGATCTCCAAAGATAGGAACGTCTTGGAGTATCTCGATGCACTGATCGTCCACCGGCGAATAGAGGATTTCAAGTAAGTCCATGTCGGAGGCAACCAGCAAGGGACGCAGATCCTTGCTCGTCAAGTTCGTTTCAACGATTTGCAGACTCCGAAGTTGGGGTAGCTTGACGACAGTCTGGAGCATTTCAGGGGTGATCGCTGGGCCCTCGAGTTTCACGAATTGGATATCAAAGAGCCATGGCAACATTTCAAGGTCTTCTTGAGTACCGTGAAACTCCTCATCGATGACGAGCGCATTTTTGACGGGCCTGACCTGGGTCAAAACGGAAAGTTCTCTATCCTTGCAGAGAACCCCAACACGCTCGAGTCGCTCGAGGGCCTGCTCTCGCATCGAAACCGAGATGCTTTGAATCATTTTTTGAGCCAGTATTGCCCGCTGTGTGGTTCGCTCTTTGGCGATATGACCAAGGCACTCGTATGCCAATTTGCCTTGCTGGCTCCATGCATCTTGGGCAACGAAGCCGAGAAACTGGAGCAGCCCACAAGGGGATTTGGTTTGGTCAGCCTTGGCGATTTCAATCAGTTTGGGCAAAATCAAGGAGAGATTGCCAGCCAACTGACGCTCGGCCGTTTCACGTACCGCGAAACGTTCATCGTCGAGACCCTTGACCCAAGCTTCGATCTGCTCGGCCGTTGGCTCTCGGACAGAAGCCTGCGGCGACAAAGCCTCTTGTGCAAACAGTGGCAGGAACCCACTGAGCACAAAGGATAAGGTTGTCAGAGCAGCAACCCGAGCAATTCGCATGATAAAAGCCAAACGACGGCAACCGTTGTAGAGGTCCGACGCAGATGGCAGTGTAGTCCGCCTATCTGCTGAAATGCACTTTGAATCGTATTCTACAACCGAATCAAAACCAAAACAACGACGGTTAATTGGGCCGCTCATTCTTTCGTAAATCCGCGGGATTTATACCGAATGGCGTTGATTTAAAAGCGGAACGGCGCAAGCCGTCCGGTGAAATCTATCCGAATTCGCGGACATTCCATGACTCACCAGAGTACTCTCGCAATTCCGCTTACACTCATTCAATGCCATTCGGGTTTATAGGAAGAACGGGGCTTGTGGATGTCTTTAAATTCGGCCCATCACGTACTTTAGTGGCTAGTCGTATACGCTACTGGTTTTTATCGTCCTCGTACTCGAAGCACCGGAGTCCCAACACTTCTTTTCGCGTACGAGTACCATTTCATTGAGTACGAGCACGAGTACGATAAATGCCAGCGAATTGTGTCCTTACCGATAATACTTCCTCCAATCCCTCACTGAGTCGTATCGCCATGCAAAAAGCCCTCTCCAAAACGCAACTTACTTGCCTTGCCCCAACCTTCATGGCCTTGTTCTGTCTGGCTCAGTTCCTTCCGATGGCCAGTGGATTTGCACCGCAAACCCAACAAAGAGATACCGATCCAGAGCCTCGCTGGTGGAAAGGGAACCTCCATACCCACTCGCTCTGGAGCGATGGAAACGATTTCCCCGAAGTGATCTCCGATTGGTACTTGCAAAATGGTTACCACTTTCTGGCAATCTCCGATCACAACGTATTGCAGCAAGGCATCAAATGGATGAACGTCCAAGACGTACAAAAACGCAGCCATGGCCAAGGCATGGATCGATACCTCGGGCGCTTTGGAAAGGCCTGGGTCGAAACCCGAGGTGAACCCGGTACTGAGAAATACCAAGTCCGAATCAAACCCTTCGATGAGTATCGCTATTTGCTCGAACAAAACGGTCACTTTATCTTGATCCCCGCCGAAGAGATCACCGATAGTGCCGAAGGCCACCCGGTCCACATGAACGCAACGAACCTCGACGAGGTGATCAAGCCCTTGGGGGGCAAAACCGTTCGCGAAGCCATGGAGAACAATTTGCGAGCGGTGCTGGAAGTCGAAAAAGCGAAAGGTCGCGAAATACTACCCCACCTGAATCATCCCAATTACAAATATGGGATCACCTTCGAAGACCTCGCGGCCGTGATGTCCGAGCGATTCTTCGAGGTCTACAACGGACACCCGGGTGTGAACCATCTTGGAAATGAAAAGAATCCAGGCATCGAGAGAATGTGGGATCTTGCCAACCACCTTCGAGTCAACAAACTCGGTGGCTCGGTTCTCTACGGAGTCGGCACCGATGATAGCCACGAGTATTTCGGCAAAGAGGGAAGCAGGCCAGGACGAGGATGGGTCATGGTCCGCTCGAAATTCCTTACGCCCGAACACCTGATTCGAGCCATGAAAGCAGGCGACTTTTACGCTTCAAGCGGTACGAACCTCAAGGACGTGCAGTGGGATCCTGCAACCAAAACACTCTCGGTTCAAATCGATCCTCAAGAAGGGGTCAGCTATTGGACCGAGTACCTAGTAACCACCCTCGATGCCCAGCCCGAAGACATCGGTCGGCCAGCATTGGCCACTCAGGAGCTAAGCAGTTCGTACACCCTCAAAGAAGGTGAAACGATCGTTCGGGCCGTGATCACCTCGAGTATCGCACCGCAGGATCCGGTCTGGAAGGAGCAAAAGCAGCAAGCTTGGACTCAGCCCTTTACCCGCGGCCAGTGATCTTAATTGTCCCCAAGCAGTGGATCGAAGACTTCAGGAAGTTCAGCTCCATCGAGGAAACTCACCAGCGATTTGCTTCGATGCGGATGCTGCAACTTCTTGACCGCTTTGCTTTCGATTTGACGGACTCTCTCTCGGGTCACTTGAAAGATCCGTCCAACTTCTTCGAGGGTATAAGCATAACCGTCGGCTAGTCCGTAACGAAGCTTGAGAATCTCTCGCTCACGGTAGTTGAGCGTTTGCATGGCATCTTGGATCTGCTCCTTGAGCGTTGATTGATTTGTTTCGTAGAGAGGATCGTTGTCTCGGTAGTCTTCGACGAATTCCCCGAAGAAACTATCGTCTTGATCCCCAACGGGTTGGTCGAGCGACAAGGGCTGACGAGCCATCTTGATCACGACCTGGGCATCCTCCATGCTCATGCCAGCTTTCTTGGCTGTCTCTTCGACCGAAGGTGCTCGACCTAGCTCTTGATAAAGATCACGCGTGATCTGTCGCACTTTGCTCATCGTGTCGATCATGTGGATCGGCACGCGGATCGTTCTGCTCTGATCGGCGATCGCTCGAGTGATGGCTTGCCGAATCCACCATGTAGCATAGGTGGAAAATTTAAAGCCTCTTGCGTACTCAAACTTATCAACAGCTCGCATCAATCCTGTGTTGCCTTCTTGGATCAAATCCAGGAAGCTCAATCCGCGGTTGCGATACTTTTTCGCGATCGAAACGACCAGCCTGAGGTTACCTGCCGAGAGATCCCGCTTGGCCGCATCGTAGGCGCAGCGATAGTTGCCAACACGCTGGACTCTTCGTTGCAAGGTTGCCGGTGTTTCATAGGTGATACGCATCAGATAGCGAAGCTCTCTGAGCATCTGCTCGACCGTCGTGCCTTCGACAAACCCCGTTCGCTTGGCCTCGGCCAAGCGGGCTTTGAGCGTTTGCATCTGGTGTTCGATGGTTCTGAGTTTTTGAAACATCGGTTCGAGCCGATTGGTTCGAAGATTCATCTCTTCGATCAATCGCACCGCTTTGTTGCGGCGAACCACAAGCCGTTTCCAAGCGGCCCGGCGCTCGGTCATCGGCAAGCGGCGACTGATGGCCATGTGAAAGTCGCTGTAGTTGCGTTGCAGAAGATGCCGCAGGGTCTTGATGTTCGGACCAATCCTCCGCATGATGGCAATCTTCTCGGATGCGTTGGTCACACTCACTTCGATCGTCCGATCAAGTCTCAGACGACCGTCCCTGACTTGTTCGAGCAGTTTCGTCGCACCTTGCAACATGAAATCCGTCGAGAGCATCCAGTTGCGATAAAAGAACCTAGTTCGCTCGATGTGCCGCGCTGCGGTGACCTCCTCCTGACGTGTCAGCAAAGGGATCTCCCCCATCTGCATCAGATACATTCGAACCGGGTCTTCGGTCGCATCAACAACCCCTTCGTCCTCGACAAAGTAATCCTCAAGATCATCCTCAAGCAGATCCTCATCGGTAGGTGCAGCTTGGTTTGCCAAACCTTCGGATTCATCATTCTCGAATTCCATTCCTCCGGGGATCGCTTCGATCAAATCCCGATCCTCCTCGAAATATGCCTCGTCGGAGGCAAGGGGCTGATCGCTTTGGGACTGGCGGGTGGCTCGTTTTGGCATAAGGAAGACTACTTGCGCGGACTCTGTGAGGTGAATCATGATGGACGCCAAGGCGACCGGCTGAGGGGCCTGATCGGTGGGCTGTCATTGGCTGAATGCTCGGTAAGCGACCGGCGTGCCATCGAGCCATTGTTCGCACGGGAGCGATCTGAAATCAACGATTTTTCCTGGGAAAACCGTCGAAAATCCTTTTGGGACGCCTCGCAATTTTCTCCTGCCTGTGGTGTTAAGCTCTTCCGGATGGTGGAAAAATTCCACATCCGTTGTTTTTTTGCAACACGCCCCATGTTGCATCTAGGCAACATGGAAGACTGCTTGGGTGAATTCCCATTGACCCCTGATAAGGCTTTTTCCATACTTCAGTTGACTTTTTTCTTGCCCAACGAGCCCTTTTCTACGGGATTTCAAGCCGACTGATGGATTCGAATCTAAGCATCGAGTGCCTGGAAATGGCCAACCGAGCCAAGGCCGCCGCACTTGAATTGCAAGTGCTCTCTTCGGCGATCAAAAACCGTTGGCTCATCGAGTCTGCAATGGGTATTGAGGAATCCCAAGAATCGATCCTCAAAGCCAATGCCCAAGACCTTCAGAAGGCAGCCAGCGAAGGCCTCTCGGAGGCAACCGTCGACCGACTTCGGCTCGATCCAAAACGGCTCGCATCGATCGCCCAAGGACTCCGCGACATCGCCGCCTTGCCCGACCCGGTCGGTGAGTGCATCGGAGGATCGACCCGCCCTAACGGCCTTCAAATCCAAAAGATCCGAGTTCCGATCGGAGTGATCTTATTCATCTACGAATCCAGGCCGAACGTCACTGCCGACGCGGCTGCAATCGCCATCAAAAGCGGCAATGCGATGATTCTTCGAGGGGGCAAGGAAGCTTACCATTCCTCGAAGGCCATTGTCGATGTCCTGCAAGCCACAGCCGATCGAGTCGGTATTCCTAAAAATTCGCTCCAGTTGGTCTCGACACCCAATCGCCAAGCGGTCGGTGAGCTTTTGAAATTGTCCAAGCAGATCGATCTAGTGATTCCGCGTGGGGGTGAGTCACTTGTCAGACGCGTGACAGCCGAAGCGACTATGCCCGTGCTAAAGCATTTCGATGGCAATTGCCACGTGTATGTCGACCGTGCGGCGGATTTAGAACAAGCCAAACAGGTGGTCGTCAATGCGAAAGCTCAAAGGATGGGAGTTTGCAATGCGGCCGAATCGCTACTGGTCGATGCTCCGATCGCCAAGGACTTCCTCCCAAGCTTAGCCCTGGCACTTGCGCCCTACGCGATCGAACTGCGTGGGGACCAAACAGCCTTGAGTATCTTGCCTGGGATCCGAGAAGCGACGCAAGAGGATTGGGCCACCGAGTATCTAGGCCCAATTATGAGCGTCAAGGTGGTCGCGGGTGTGGATGAAGCGATCTTGCACATCAACACTTACGGCTCGAAACATACCGACGCGATCATGACCAAGGACATTCAAACCGCTCGGCGATTTGCATCCCGGGTCGACTCTGCGGTGGTCATGATCAACGCTTCGACTCGTTTTAACGATGGTGGTCAGTTTGGTCTTGGGGCTGAGATCGGAATCAGCACCGACAAGCTCCATGCAAGGGGACCTTGTGGATTGACCGAACTGACAACCTACAAATACATTGTCACTGGGGACGGACACCTTCGCGACAGTTGAACCAAGTACAAGGATGTATCGATGACTTCGTCGAATTTAGAGCGTTGGTATTCCAGACTCCAACCCCCCATCGAGGGAATCTATCGAGCCTGGGCCGCGACGGCCTCCAAGCGACTCTCGAACTTACTAGGATCCCCACTTAAAATCGACATCGCTCAGATCGACATCGCTCAAATCGATATCATGCCAGTCGATGCACTTGGCGGAGAATCTGGGCATACGCAGTCCCAGGATGCAACGATGCTCGATTACAAGCTCGATGTTCCAGATTCGAGCGATCCTTGGATATTGAGGATCCCGTCGATTTTTGTATACCAATGCATCGATCGGCTCTTGGGAGCCAAAGCCAACGAACCTCTGTGTCCTGGCGAATTTTCGCCTAGCCGAACCTTGAGTTCTATCGATTCAAAGGTCGCTAGCTATGCACTCGAAGAACTCGCTTACCCATGCTTGGATGCTTGGCAAATTGAAACGCCTCAAACATCTCCAAGAGCTTCGTTACAACTTGTCGATGAATTCAAGCGACAAAACTCGATAGGCATTACGTTTCGAATCAGCCTGGGTGTTTCGCATACGAAGGAAGTACCCGGGCCGCAGTGGCAAGGCCAGTGGCTAATCCCCGAGTCGCTAGTCAAGCGGCAATTCGGTCGACTCGTCTTTGGGAGTGATCAGCCCGTAGTGCTCCATGCGATCCTAGCGAGATCTACGATCCAACGCTCGGAGCTTGAGCAACTTGAAGTAGGTGACATTATCTCGACTGAGCAACTTGCAAGCCAAGCTGCGGAAGTAGCATGCAGGGGCCTCTCAGGGAACATGGAGCTTTTGTTTCGAGGTGAGCCTGGGGTGTATAAGGGAACAAGGGCCTTGCGACTGCTCGGATAATCGATTCATCATGGCAGAGTCAACGATTGAGAAACTCAAGCTTTCAAGTGCAAGGATTGGCTCCTTTGGAGCGTTGCTTTGGCTGGTCTTCATAGCCGATTGGATTTTGCCTATCGATTTGAGGCGTTGGGGGATCATCCCACGCGAACTGGGGGGGCTTTGGGGGATCCTATTCTCACCGTTTTTGCATGGGGATCTGAGCCATTTGCTCAGTAATTTTCTGCCCCTGATGATCCTGCTTGCGATTCTGCTGGTGACCCAAAAACAGGGTTGGCTCATTGTCATGCAGATCGTCTTGTTAGGCGGATTGCTGCTATGGATTTTTGGTAGGCCCGCGGTGCATGTTGGGGCAAGCGGATTGATTTATGGACTGATTGCTTATTTGATGGCTGCGGGGTTTCGCCAAGGCCGATTCGGGCCGGCGCTTGCGGCCCTTTTGGTCGGCTTTCTTTATGGTGGCACGTTGCTATCGGGTGTTCTGCCGAGTGTGGGCGAGCAGGTGTCATGGGACGGCCATTTGACCAGCGCGATCGCCGGCGGCTTGCTCGGTTACTTCTCGACGAGCTTGGGCCAAGCCCCAGTTGCCCAAGAGCCTGTGATCTAGGGATTGTCGACTGCCGTTGGCGGTCGATACATAGGACGTAGCGCAATGCCGCTTTGCGAGTGCAGACAGACTCCGCAGAAGTCTGAATCTTTTTCAAGATACGAATCCCACCAAAGAGCGATTTTAGGCTTATAATGACGACGGGCGAGCCGGTCAGAGGCCGATGAATCTTCGCGGCAAAACCGATAAAAAGACTTGAATTATTTCGGGTAAATCCATGCTTTACCAGTACGTCCATGGCGACAAACCGCTTGACGGTTACACCATCAAGCGAGGGCTTGGGATTGGTGGGTTTGGCGAAGTCTATTTTGCGGAAAGCGATTCGGGTAAAGAGGTTGCTCTCAAGCACATTCAGAAGAGTCTGGACGTCGAAATCCGTGGAGTAAAGCAGTGCTTGAACTTGCGTCACCCAAACCTCGTTGGGATTTATGATATTCGGTACGACCGAGCGGGCCGAGGCTGGATCATCATGGAGCTCATCCATGGCCAAACGCTACGGGAAGTATTGGATCACGCTAACGAGGGGATGCCAATCCAAGAGGCTATTCCGTTATTCGTTCAAATTTTAGCTGGATGTATCCATCTGCACGATTCGGGAATCGTTCACAGAGATCTTAAACCAGCCAATATTTTTATCGAAAATGGTATGGCGAAAATAGGTGATTACGGATTGGCTAAGTTCATCAGTGCTTCGCGACGCGGAGGCCAGACCGAAACGATTGGAACCTTGCATTACATGGCCCCGGAAATCGCCAAAGGCGAGTACGGCAAAGAGATCGATTTCTACTCGCTCGGAATCATCTTGTTCGAAATGCTCACTGGCAACGTGCCCTTCGAAGGTCAAAGCGCTGGGGAAGTTCTCATCAAGCACATGACTGCCGATCCTGACCTATCGAGGATACCCAAGGCTTTCTCGCCGATTGTGCAAAAGGCTCTGACAAAAAACCCTACCAGCCGTTATCGAGATGGGCGGCACATGCTAGCTGACTTGGGTTACTGCCTTGACGCAGGCGGATACGCGATCGTTTCTAGCGTTCCCAAACCCTCATCGAGTACTGGGATCAAGCCCAACTCGACAACGATTGGAGGAAGAATTGGAAAGTTTTTCAATCAAAGTAGAGAAAGACTGGCCATAGATCTGAGACTAAAAACACTTCCTCAAATTGAGATGCTTCCAGGTCAGCAGCAAGCACTTCAACTCCGAGAATTGCAACGCCAAGAACTCAGACAGCAATGCACTCTTTCCAAAATTGATACTGCCACTCGAGCCACGATGTTCACAGGGTTCATCTGCATGCTAGGTACCGTCCTAGGTGGGTATCTGATGTTGTCCAACACCGAGTTCTCCAACGAGGACTGGCTTGGTGCTATCGCTTGGTTAGGAGTCATGACCGCATTGACCAGTTCGACAGTGATCTTCCTGACCCGGCGATGGGAGACCAGAACAGAATTCCCCATCATTTTTCGTTTTGTCCTAATGGCTACCGGAATCTTACTAGGCCTGGCAAGCTTTCAACTCAGCGAGTACCTGATGATTCCATGGGAAAAAATATCAGGTCAAATCATCCCTCTTGTTACCCATTCGAATACTACGATCGACCCGGCGACCAACAAGATCAAAACCGAGCTCATCGAATATCGGTTTAACTCCTCCTGGAAAGGTTTTTATCGGGCCAACGGATCCCCCCTACTCAAGGCACACTTGGCCTATTTCGCAGTCATGATGTGGTCCATCCGATGGTGGAAGCTATCGGATGCTCTAAGGAAAAACTACTTCGGATTCATCCCCATCGTCTGGGTATTTCTGATCACAAACCTCATTTATTGCGTGTTTTACTTTCCGATGCCTTGGGCGATTTTGCTTGCCTGCGCTGTAAGCGTCGTAGTGCAATTGTCATCCCCTTGGGTTGAACCGATGAAAACTCTATCATCCATTTCGGAAAAATGAGCATCGACCGATTGATGACGAAAATTGGAACACTCCTTTTCAATGGCTGGATTTTCTTTGTCAAAGCAAATGTCGCTTTCGCCATTTTTTTGATTGTATTGACCATAGCCACGACGATCATCAGTCCACCCGGTTTCTACCGGCACGACAATTCCGATTCACTAGATCATAATGCTACAAGACCAGTACAACATTCTCATTCACCCACCACGCCAAGGATTGCTCGTCGGGATTCATTCCGCATCGATCAGCGCATCATCCAAGAGGATTACATTCAAGTTCCATTTGAAAGCTCCAAGCAAGCGACGATCGAGGAATGCCGTAAGGAACTGGATTTAGTATTACCCTCTGAGACCATGCAGGTGATCGACAACTTTGTGCTAGAAAAAGTCCCCGTGGACAAACTGGAAAAGCTTACAAAAGAATACATCCTCAAAGAATATGTAGATAAAGAGGAAGAGATCGTTGACTCTCATGAATCCCCCACAGGTCAACTTTTTCAAGTCCATTTAAGGATGGTAATCAACCAATCCCAGTTGCAACAGATACGCGCCTGGGAAGAGCAAATCCTAACAGCGGAGCGCGTCCGATATGTCCTACAAATATCACTGCTTGGTCTGGCTTTTGTGACGCTGCTGTCGACTGGTTTGCGGTTCCTTTCGATACGTCGTCAATCCGGTCGCAAATCTAGCACAGACCTAGCCGATTGAACCAATGTGACAAATCCAGATTAAGCTAGACATCGATGCTACTGGTTTCGAGCCCTCGGGCCGGATCAAATCTTGCGATGCTAAAATATCTGCTAAAAGAAAAAATCGGGACTGAACCGTTAATCATCGACTAGCCTAAGAGTACGGTCCGATTTGAACCAACAACCTCAAAACGTGAATTTGGTCAATCTCGTCAACAAGGTCCGCCGTCAATGCCGTCAATGCGGTCCAACCCCCACGCCACCGCCGTCGGCGGTCGATGCTCGCCTGGCTAGTTGATTTCGGGATAAGCGAAGCCGTGTTAGCCGACTGGCGCCAGCGTCGGGCAGTGACTCTACACGGCATCGAAATCGGTATGTGAGCGCATGGGATCCAAACCACGCTCGACATCAACACGTGTTTAATCAATCGTTGTTTATTGAAACGTTCGCTCGCAACGAGTTAATCGCCCGACGCTTGCGCTCGTCGGCTAACAACAGCCTTCGGCGAGCTCATGGGATCCAATCCACGCTCGACATGAACGCTTGTTTAATCAATCGGAGCTTACTGGAAAATTTGCTCGCAACGAGTTAATCGCCCGACGCTTGCGCTCGTCGGCTAACAACAGCCTTCGGCGATCGCATGGGATCCAAACCACGCTCGACATGAACGCTTGTTTAATCAATCGGTGTTTACTTGAAAATTTGCTCGCAACGAGTTAATCGCCCGACGCTTGCGCTCGTCGGCTAACAACAGCCT